>DKZL01000022.1:0-75157 GCA_002493635.1 Ruminococcaceae bacterium UBA7075
CGGATAATATACTCCTCCGAGCACCTTGTCCGCCCCTACAGAAGTGCATATTAATTAAAAATTTAATTTATGCAGCTCAAACTCCGAGATACCGAGACTGATATTAAATCCGACCTTTATAACGGGTAATGCGACCACCGTCGCTAAACTATAATTTACTTTGTTTCAAACACAAATTCGTTATCGCTATAGTCGCAGACAACCTCGCTATTTTCGGTCACTTTGCCCTCGAGCATCTGCTCAGACAGCTTATCTTCAATCTTCGTCTGAATTGCTCGTCTTAAAGGTCTTGCACCGTAATTTTCATCAAAGCCTGCGTCTGCAATAGCCGACACAGCCTCGTCTGTAAAGCTGATTTTTATATCCATATCGGCAAGTCTTTGCTCGACTGTTTCAAGCATTTTGCGTGCAATCTGCTTAATCTCATCTTTACTGAGCTTATTGAATACGATAATGTCGTCAACACGGTTCAAAAATTCGGGTCTGAACACATTTTTCAATTCTGAGAGTACAAGCTCTCTTACATCATTTTCTTTTCCGTCGGGGTTTTCATCTGTCTTGAATCCGAGTGAATTTTTCTGCTGTGCGTCAGTAATAAGTCTTGCTCCGACATTTGATGTCATTATAATTACTGTATTCTTGAAGTCAACTGTTCTGCCCTGAGAATCAGTCAATCTGCCGTCATCAAGAATTTGAAGAAGCATATTGAAAACATCTGGATGAGCCTTTTCAATCTCATCAAACAGCACTACAGAATACGGCTTTCTTCTGACTTTTTCTGTCAGCTGTCCGCCCTCCTCAAATCCTACATATCCCGGAGGTGAGCCGATAAGCTTTGACACTGTGTGCTTCTCCATATATTCACTCATATCAAGGCGAAGCATTGCGCTTTCGTCACCGAACATCGTCTGAGCAAGTGCCTTGCAAAGCTCTGTTTTACCTACGCCTGTCGGGCCAAGAAATATAAACGAGCCTACAGGACGTTTCGGGTCTTTCAGTCCTACTCTGCCTCTTCTGATTGCCCTCGCAATAGCCGATACAGCCTCCTCCTGACCAATTACCCTGCTGTGCAGTTCTTCTTCCATATTGAGCAATCGTTCGCTCTCTTCTTTTGTGAGCTGAACAACAGGAATTCCTGTCCAGTCGGAAACAATCTTTGCAATATCTTCAGATGTAACCTCGCCGCAGTTGCTCTTCTGCTTATCCTGCCAATCTTTCTTTGCAGTATCAAGTTCCATCTGAATCTTCTTTTGCTCATCACGAATTTTTGCGGCACGCTCAAAGTCCTGCTCATTAACAGCACTCGCTTTTTCTTTTTCAAGTTTTTCTATCTCATCCTCAAGATTTTTTACATCGGGAGGAGAAGTAAGAGATGCAAGTCTTACCTTTGACGCACCCTCGTCTATAAGGTCAATCGCCTTGTCAGGCAGATATCTGTCCGCAATGTATCTTGACGACAGCGTAACAGCCGTCTCAATTGCATCATCTGTAATTTTAACCTTGTGGTGTGCCTCATAGCTGTCACGCAAACCCTTTAGAATTTCAACGGCTTGTTCAGGTGTTGGTTCTCCAACTGTTACAGGCTGAAAACGGCGTTCAAGCGCTGCGTCCTTTTCAATATATTTTCTATATTCGTTCAGCGTTGTTGCACCGATAACCTGAAAATCACCTCTTGCAAGCGACGGTTTAAGAATATTGGCAGCGTCTGCACTGCCCTCGGCTGCACCTGCACCCACAATTGTATGAAGTTCATCTATAAAAAGGATAGTATCCTTTGACTTTTTAACCTCGTCAATCGCACTCTTGATGCGCTCTTCAAAGTCACCTCTATACTTTGCGCCTGCAATCATACCCGTAAGGTCAAGACTTACAACCTTTTTATCTTTTAAAATTTCGGGCACTTCTCCGTGCGCAATAGCCAAAGCCAAGCCCTCGGCAACAGCGGTTTTACCAACACCCGGTTCACCGATCAATACAGGATTATTTTTTGTGCGGCGTGAAAGTATCTGAATAACACGCTCGATTTCCTTTTCTCTGCCGATAACAGGGTCAATCTCTCCCGACTTTGCCGCCTTTGTCAAATCTCTGCCGAATTTTTCAAGTGCCGAGCCGCCTTTTGAACCGCCCTCAGCACCACCAAAGTTCTGTTCGCCCGAAGCGAACTGACCTTCGCCATTCGTATTCTGAATACTCTTTGAAATTGCCTGCGCAACAGTATTTTCACTTACACCCATTTCACGCAGAAAAGCAACTGCATAGCTGTCATTCTCACTGATAATTGCAAGCAGCAAATGCTCTGTTCCTACATAGCTGTTACCCAATCTTGATGAAACAAGCATTGCGGATCTCAGCACTCTTTTTGTTCTGGGGGTAAAATCGTCGGGTGTCAGCCTTGTTTCGGTATTATTGTTGTTGTCTTCACTGATTCTCTGCTTAAGTGCATCCTCTGTAACACCGCATTCACTGAGTGCAGCAGCGGCAACACCCGAGCCCTCATGAAGCAACCCCAATAGTATATGCTCTGTTCCTACATAGCTGCAACCCATTTTTTCCGCACTTTCAAGTGCAAGATTTAATGCTTTATTTGCTTTTTGTGTAAAACCTCTGAATTCATACATATACATACCTCCTTCTGTTTTTTAGCCTGATTTACAAGTTTTATATAGCGGGCTAAAAATTAAAGCTCTGCCTTAATCATATTGGCTCTTTCAATGTCACGCTCATTTGCATTCAGATTTTTTCCGCTTTTAACCGTGAGCGTGGCAGGCTCAACCGCAACCATAAGTCCGTCGATTGTGTCGGTTGAAATATTTTCAATCTGCCCTGATTCAATGCCGGTTCTTACATTTGACAAAAGCCTTAACGCTTCGTCGTGACTTATAACAAGCGCAGATTTCAGTATGCCTAAACTACGGCTTATTGTGTCCTGAATTTCAATTCTCGAACAAAGGCGTTCTCTTGCCTGTTCTTCCTGAGTTACAAGTTGCTGAGTAATGCTCTTAAGATTTTCAATAGCCGCTTTTTCTGAAATGCCGAGTGTAACCTGATTTGAAAGCTGATAAAGCGCACCCTTTGGCTCTGTGCCCTCGCCGTGAGCACCTCTGATTGTAAGTCCGAGCTTTGAAAGGTTATCTGCAATTCTGCCTATCGCACGGCTCTTTTCAAGTGCCGGCAGATGAAGCATAACCGATGCTCTCATACCCGTGCCGAGGTTTGTCGGGCACTGCGTTAAGTAACCTAATTTGCTGTCAAACGCAAATTCCAGATTTTCATCAAGCAAGGTATCAAGTTTGTCGGCTGTGTCATATGCATCTTCAAGCGACAAGCCTTTTTTGATAACCTGCAAGCGGATATGGTCTTCCTCGTTAATCATAATGCTCAGACTTTCGTCATTGCTCAAAAGCAAGCCTCTGCCGTCTGTATTGCTTATAAATTCCGGACTGACAAGCCTTTTTTCTACAAGCGATACACCCTGCTGAGGTGTAAGCTCGCTCATTTTTATGAATGAAAACTCCTGTGCAATCGGACTGTTGCTGTCCTTAAGTGCCGACTTTACCTTTTCAATTACCTTTTCCCTGCCCTGCTCGTTCAGTCTGCAAGGAAACGGAAATTCTTTAAGATTTCGTGCTAGTCGCACTCTTGTTGAAATTACTACGCTGCTCATTATTAACCCTCCATTTCCTTGATTTTATCTCTCAGCTCTGCTGCGTGCTCAAAATTCTGCTCTTTAATTGCCGCATCAAGCTCTGCTTTAAGCCTTTTAATCTTTTGTTCCTTAGTTTCTTCCTGCGGCTTTGAACTCTGTCTGTCGGCTTTTCCGCTGTTCTTTCCGCAGTGAGCCGTGTTTCCGTGTATTCTTCTGATTGACGGCAAAAGCTGCTCTCCGAAAATATTGTAGCAGTTTGCACATCCAACGTGTCCTGATTTTGCAATGTCCGAATAACTGCTGCCGCAAAACTCACATCTTGTAGCCTGTGTTCTTGCAGGAAGAACATTGCCGAAAAAGCTGCCTAAAAAGTTTGAAAACTCGTTTTCAAAATCTCCGAAAACATTTGTATAACCCATTTGCTTTGCACATTCACTGCAAAGGTCGTATTCTTTAAATTCACCGTTTACTATGGTTTTGATATGTGTGTTTGCATTGTTTGAACCACATTTCTGACATTTCATAAAACAATTCCTCCTATCAACTATTAAGTGCTAAAAGCATATTCTTAAATAAATCTGCCCTGACAACATCACGCCTGTCCTGCTCAATATGTGTAAGCGTTCTGTCTGAAAGCGCTGACGCAATTATTTTTGCAGGCAAAACATCAATCAACCCTCTTCCAAGCATATTGTTGAGCATTGCCTCGGCAGTTGCTTTATCAAGGTTATTGCCAACTGAATTAATTATATGCATAACGGCTGTGCCCTTATCCATATTTACACGGCTTATGCGGATATATCCGCCGCCGCCACGACGGCTTTCGACAATATAACCCTGTTCGGGTGTAAAGCGTGAAGTGATAACATAATTTATCTGACTCGGCACACAACCTAAGTTACCTGCAAGTTCATTACGCTGAATTTCCGCACTGCCATTCTGCTGTTCAAGAATTTCCAGAATGTATTGTGCTACTAAATCGCTCATTCTCATATTAATTCCTCATTTCCTACGGCTGAAACCTTTTGTTTTTCAACCTTTGATTATATTATATCCACAAGGTCAAAGAAAGTCAAAGTCAATAAAAGTCAAATCTTAACACCTATTCTCTGATATTCTCTTGATATCTCGTATTTTCATATAATTTGCTCAATTTTAAAATATTTTTGACTTTTTCTGACTTTAGCGGTACTCAATTATTATTTAATAGCCGACAGAGCTTATGCGTGAAAAATATAGTTGAATTCGGGCAATAATTATGATAAAATATAAAAGTATAAATGTGCCTTATGAAAGGGGTTTTCGGAAATGTGCGGCATTTGCGGCTTTACCGGACAAATTATTGACCGGGACGATGTAATTAAAAATATGACCGAAGTCATCACCCATAGAGGTCCTGACTCCGACGGCTTTTTCAGTGACGATTATATTTCAATGGGCTTCAGACGACTTGCAATTATTGACCTTGATTCAGGCCGCCAGCCTATTTATAACGAGGATAAAACTCTTGTACTCACCTTTAACGGCGAAATATATAACTATAAAGAACTCAAAAAGGTATTAATTGAAAAGGGACACAAATTTTATACAGACACCGACAGCGAGGTGCTTGTACACGGCTTTGAAGAGTGGCAAGAGGATTTACTGCCAAGGCTGAGAGGTATGTTCGGTTTTGCAATTTACAACACTCAGGACAAATCAGTGTTTATTGCCCGTGACTTTTTCGGAATCAAGCCGATGCACTATACAAAAATCGGCAACGATTTCGTATACGCAAGTGAAATAAAAAGTATTCTTGAACATCCTAAGTTTGTCAAGAAGTTTAATAAAAGAGCACTGGACACCTATCTTTCGTTCCAGTATGCGGCTCCGCCCGAAACATTTTTTGAGAATGTTTACTGTCTTATGCCCGGTCACTACCTTTGGTATCGTGACGGTGAAATTGAAACTACCCGCTATTTTGAGCCAAAATTCAATCCCGATGAGGATATGACCGAGGAAGAAGCGGTTGAGAAAATTGAAAAAATCTTTGAAAATTCGGTAAATGCGCACAAGATTGCCGATGTTGAGGTCGGCTGTTTCCTTTCAAGCGGTGTTGATTCAAGCTATGTTTCAACATATTTTGCAGATCAAAAGACTTTCACCGTAGGCTTTGACTTTGGCGAAAAGTACAACGAGATAAGCTGGGCTGAAAGATTAAGCAAGGAAATCGGTGTTGAGCATCACACTCACCTTATTTCAAGCGAAGAATTCTGGGACGCTGTGCCGACTGTACAGTACCATATGGATCAGCCGCTCGCCGACCCTTCCTGCATTGCGCTATACTTTGTATCACGTCTTGCAAGTCAGTATGTAAAGGTTGTACTGTCAGGCGAAGGTGCTGACGAGCTGTTCGGCGGATACACCTGCTATAATGACCCGAGGGTTTTCAAACTTTATCAGACAATTGTTCCACACTGCATACGCAAGGCGATAAGAGCCGTGTGCAAAAAGCTCCCCGATATTAAAGGCAGAGATTACCTTATTCGTGCCTGCGACCCGCTTGAGGATAGATATATCGGCAACGCCTTTATGTATGACCTAAAGGAAAAACGTAACATTCTGAAAGACCCGTCAATTGCAACACGTCCGCAGGATTTTGTCAGAAAATATTACTACCGCTGCCGCAAATATGATGATGTCACTAAAATGCAGTATCTTGACATTAATATGTGGATGGTTGGCGATATTCTTCTTAAAGCAGACAGAATGAGTATGGCTAACTCGCTTGAACTGCGTGTTCCGTTCCTTGACAAGGAAGTATTCAAGGTTGCATCATCACTTCCTACTTCCCTCCGCTGTAACAAAAGCAACACAAAATATGCAATGCGCAAAGCCGCTGTAAAGCATATGCCTGAGGCAACAGCCGAAAAAGAAAAACTCGGCTTTCCTGTTCCTACTCGTGTATGGCTGCGTGATGAAAAGTATTATAATGTTGTAAAGAAAAAGTTTGAGGGCAAAACTGCTCAGAAATTCTTTAACACTGACGCTCTTGTCGCTTGGCTTGATGAGCACTTCAGCGGCAAAGAGGACAACAGCCGCCGTGTATGGACTGTTTATGTATTCCTTGTATGGTATGATATTTACTTTGACGAAGATTCAGATAAGGTTGAAAAGCCTGTTAATCACCTTGACGAGCTGAAAGCTATTGCCGAAGCAAGAAGAGAAAAACAGATTGACGCACCCGGAAATGTAATTTTAAAAGCAGCAGAAGCTGTTGATAACAATTACAGTGCACCTGATTTTAAGGATATTCCCTCTGAAAATTCTGACGAAAGCGAGCAATCAGAAGAAGAACAAGCCGATGATGAGAACGAGTCTGTAATCATAGAAAACGAAGATGACGGCAAAGAAGAGCCTGCAAAGGAAGAGGCAAAAGAGGAATATGTCAATATTTCAAATCCTGAGGATACAGAAATTTATGACGCACCAAGAAAGCCCTCAACTCCTCAGGAGCAGCTTCAGATGACCCTTGACGGAATTGAAAAGCGTTCAAAATATCTGGACGAGCCTAACGTAATCTCTGACGAAGCTGTTGACAATATTATGAATTCAATCAGCTTTTATGACGATGAGAACAAGGACAATAACAAATAAAATGTAAAACTTAAAAGGGCAGCGTTACCGTTGCCCTTGAATTTTATGAGGTTATTATACTTTATCTGTCCGGAGATTTATATTAGAAGCTATAGAAAAACTTTCTCAGCTCTAAACTACCACTCCAAGACAAAATATATTTTTCAGGATTTCATACTCGCTTTCAAGGTCAGAAAGCGGCAAAGGATTTTCCCCAAGTCCCATCTCAATGGTTAATGCAGGCTTTTTGAATCTTTCAATAAACCAATCCTTAAAACCTCCGCCCGTTGCAATTTCTTCAGGAAAACCTATGTTATATCCGCTTGCCTGCGAAAATACAGATGCAAGTTTAAAACTCAGAACAGGCGTGTGTTCGCCAAACGAACAGTATATTTCCCGTCCTTGACTATGCAGAGCAACTGCACGCTCAAAGTCTATGTTGCGGCACAATTTGGTGAGCGCCTTGGTTTCGGGCTCACTTTCGGGGCAGTTTCCGCCGAAGCGTGTAGGCGACGGACATTTTATATTGCGGCTAAGTTCTTTTTGCTTCAGCTCGCACCAACCTGCGTTAAAATTGTGGTTTATATCAACTCCTCTTGCATTTGCCTGCCACTTATCGGTGTTATCGGACACCTTTTCAACAAGCGGCTTGTATTTAAGCGCCGCATCACTTCCGTGAAGTGCAATTTCAACGCCGTCCGGATTAACGCAGGGAACTACTGTAAGTCCTCGTATTCTGAGAAAATCAGAAACCCTGTATTCACCGACTGCATTCTCATCCTGCATTGACCTTGCACAATCATCAAGAAATTTCAAGAGCGCTAATATTGTCAGATACTCCGAGCCGTGAAAACCTCCGCAGTACAGCACACGACTTTTTGTGCTTCCTATGTGCAGCACATCTATACACCTGCCGCACACACTTTCGCCTGCATAGCTGTGCTTTATAAACGGATAATGACGGCAAAGATCTGATATTATTTCATTGCGTGTTTTATAGTCCGGCAAGACATTATAATTAATCATTTATTAATATCCTTTCTTTTTATGAGGTGTAAATTTATGGAACTAACCGAAAAAACTCTTTCAAGCAACACCGTATTTGACGGACGAATTTTGCATATCACCGTTGACGACATAGAACTTCCTGACGGCAAAAAATCAAAGCGTGAGGTTGTAAATCACCCCGGAGGAGTAGTAATTGCCGCCCTTGACAGTGAAAACAATCTGCTTTTTGTAAGGCAGTTCAGATACCCTTACAGGGAGGTTGTTCTGGAATTACCTGCCGGCAAGCTTGAGAAAGGCTCAACTCCCCTTGAAAACGGCAAGCGTGAATTGCTTGAGGAAACAGGCGCCGTCGGCTACTCATATATATCGCTCGGTCAGGTGTATCCGTCCCCCGGGTACACCAATGAAATCATCCATATGTACGCCTGCAAAATTCAAAATATCGGCGACAGCCGTCCTGATGAGGGGGAATTTGTAAATCTTGAAAAAATTCCGCTTAAAAAGGCGGTCGAGATGGTACTAAACAATCAGATTCCCGATGCAAAAACACAAATAGCCGTTTTAAAAACAGCAATGCTGCTTGAAAGCGGTAAGATTTGAGGTACAGATATATTTATGCAAAAATTCACTGAAATATTACCCGAAAATCAGAATACGGCAGTTGCGCTCGGATTTTTTGACGGTTTGCACATTGGTCACCGCAATGTTATTAAACTTGCCGTAAATGAAAAACAAAACGGACTTTTACCCGTTTGCTTTACATTTTCACAAAGTCCTAAAAGTATTCTTAATAAAACACCGGCAAATGCTCTGATGACAGAAGCCGACAAGATGAACACTCTTGAAAAACTCGGAGTAGAGCATATGATTGAAGCTGACTTTTTAAGTGTCAAGGATATGTCTGCGCACCTGTTTTTTGAAGAAATTCTTGTAAAAAAATTACAGGCGAAAAAGCTTTTTTGCGGTTTTAACTATCACTTTGGCAAAAACGGCGAAGGAAATGCTGAAATGCTTGAAAAACTTTGCAAGCAGCACGAAATTGAACTTACTGTTATTTCGCCTGCAACAGTGCAGGGGCAGGTAGTTTCTTCAACTCTGATTCGCTCGCTTATACAGTCCGGCAAAATCAGTCTTGCAAACAAGCTGTTGTGCTCACGCTTTGGATTTTCTTCAATTATTGAATACGGCAGACAGCTTGGCAGACGAATAGGAACTCCGACAATTAATCAGCCGCTTTGCAAAGAGCTTGTAGTGCCGAAGTTCGGCGTGTATGTCTCGGCTGTTACACTTGAAAGCGGCAAAACCTACTGCGGTGTTACGAATATCGGAATAAAACCCACCGTTGGCGGCACCGTGCCGCTGTGCGAAAGCTGGATGCCCGAATATGACGGCGAAGAAATCTACGGTCAGACTGCTGACGTAAGACTGATTGACTTTATTCGTGAAGAAAAAAAGTTTGCAAGCATTGATGAACTGAAAAGTGCTATTGCAGAAAATGGCAAAACTGCCCTTAAAATCTTTGAAAACCAAAATTCATAATAAACTTGTGCAATACAAACATTTTATATAAAATAAAAAGCACTCGCTATTCGTCATAGTGAGTGCTTTTTTTATTGCTTTTTCAATTAAATAACGCCCTCTGCTTCAAGCTCTCGAGCCTTTGCCTCGACATATTTGACATAGTCATATTCTTCTTCACCGGGCCATATTTGTGTATACAAAACAAGTTTTGTGTTATAAGTTACATCAAAGCTGTCGGTATACTTAACCCCATATGAATACGGCAAAGTATGTTGCTCAATCAATCCTGCCGCACATTTTTGTAATCCGGTTACGCAATCAACATTGGGTTTTGGAATATCAAGTTTGTCGTAATAACCATTATCATAAGATAATGCAAGTGCTTTCTGCAGTTCTGTTAAATTTTCCTCACCTGCGAGATATTTTTGAACCAGTGTAGCGTCGTCAATATTCACTTTGCCGTCATTGTTCACATCACCTGCGAGTGTATATTTTGAGGTCATATTTACAAAAGATTCGTGAAGTTCAAAAAATGCATCGCTTATAAACTCTTCATCATTTGTCTTAAAAGAATCTCTTAAGGCATCTCTTTTCTGCGAAAAATCATTCCAGTCGTCTTCATAATAAAAACCGTTTTCATTATGCTCAAATGTTGATAATACATAGCTATACTTTAAATAATGTGTTTCAATCGTCGGATGATTTAAGGCATATGTGAGCAAATCAATAGCTTCATTATAATTTTCGGCAGTTGATTCTTCATCATACAACACATCAACACCAAAATCTATGCCATTCTGCAGTCGTTCATAGCTTGAATGTGCGTGTGGCATTAAATCTCCTACGTTAACAATACGTTCTTCTGCTAAAAATGTCAACATTGCAAGTTCTTTTCTGAGCGACTCTATATCAGTATCTTCCGCAGCAAACGCAGTAAATGGAATTGTGCAACAAATCATAATTAAAACTAAAATTATTGAAATTATTTTTTTCATATTATCACCTCATATTAAATTATAATAATAATATATCATATAAGTGAAATGTTGTCAATCATTGTTACTGGATATTGTCGAAAAAGTCCATATTTTGTTTAAAAAGAATTAAAATAAAAGCACTCGCTATTTTTCATAATAGTGAGTGCTTTCGCTTTTTCCATAATTATTTCATAAAAACTTATTCTTCTGACGGTTCATTTTTTGCTGTGTGTGTATTTTCTCTGCGTTTTTTGAAAACATACACATACACACATATGCACGCAAAAGCAATTACACAGACACTTGATACTGCAAAACCAATCCAGAAGCCCTTCGGATAGTAATTAAGCTTGATTGTATGCTCACCCTCCGAAAGCTCAAAAGCAAGCAATGAATTGCCTACAGGAGTTATCTCAACCTCTTCGCCGTCAACAGTTGCCGTCCATCCCTCTTCATAAGGAATTGAGGTATAGAACAGTCCGTTCTCGCTCACATTGATTGTGCCTTCCATGGAACTGTCAGTACACTTAGTTGTTGTCATAACATCTCGGTTTACTGCTTCATAGCCCTTTTCAAACACATCCTCATTAAGCTTGCAGACATAAACTCTTGCAGAACCTGACTGACCTTGCTTTAGCTGTGCATAAACAGAAATCTTATCGCCCTTGTCAAATTCTCCGATGCAGGCAATATACGAACGTCCCATTCCGTAAGTGTTAGGCTGTGCAGCATCGTTACGCATTACGGTAACATCATCTCCGCCGTCAATGTCGGCATACATACAATAAAGTCCGTCGTCGGGAGCTTCGTAATTCCACTTTACGGTAGGGGTAATTGATGCGTCAAGACAGTTGTACTGATAGCAACCGTACTCGGTCTTGTTCACCTGAAACTGTTCATAGCTTGTGTGACCCTGTGATACAACTTCAAGCGGAGTATAGACATCATCCTGAATGCCCGTAGCAAGTCTGAAAAATTCGCTCTGCTGTTCAAACTGATTAAAGTTATCCTCGTTATCGTTTTCTTCCCATTTCAGCAAATCACTGTTTACCATAAAGCCCATAGGAATATAATGCTGATTAATCAGAAGCTTTTCATTTTCAACCTCATAAACAGACTCGAGGTCATATGTGTTTTGATATGCGCCGTTGCGTGAAATAAGATACTTAAGATTCATAAACATATTGGTCACAGGTGAGCTTTCGGCATAAGTATATCTGTTGCCGCTCTTCCAACCCATCATACCGAAGTTTTCAAAGAATCTTGTAATATTTTCGTTTGCCATTGAGTTAAACATAGACAAACCGTTATAGCCGTTAAGAGCACCGTCATTAAGAGTCTGGGTTGTTGTCATTTCTGCACGCCAAAGCTCTTTTGTGTTCTGCTCACGTGAATCCATATGATTAATAATATCGGCTGTTTTTTCTTCGCCTCTCGGATAATCATACGTACCCGTTACCGTTGTTGTTTTAACACCTATATATGCCGTTGCACCACTTTCACCGATTACCACAACTGCAAGCACAATTAAAAGCACAGTTTTAGGAATGAGTCTTTTAGTATAAAGCAACAGCATAATACAGATAATAGCTGCAACAATCGCTGTACCGTAAAGCACATAATCCTTTTGTGTTCCGATTCCCATAATAATAATCAGAGCCGTAAAAAGCGCAGCCAGAATAACATCCCACATTGAAGTCTTATCAATCAGCATAAAGGCTCTGAATGCCATAACCACAAGCACAAAACTTATAAGATAGCTGAAACGGTACGGAATCATATTTGTAAAGTGGAATCCGTGCCATATATAGTCAAGCTGTCTGATGATACAGCTTAAAAACATAAATATGATAAGGCACAAATCAACAACCTTTTCTTTAAACGAAATCTTTTTGCAGGTAAAGAACAAGATCCCCAGAACAATCGAAATTGTACCGCAAGCAATATTCGGCAGTGCGTCAGCCTCTTTTATTGCAGGCTCGGCAAACGTCATAAAATTAGAAAAAATCTTCTGCAAAGCAGTAAGAACACCTATAAGGTCATTTGAGCCTCCGATATTGATTGCAAAAGATTTTGGAAATGTGCTTGAGGTTGCGTGTGTATTCTGAAGTCCGAAATACGCAGGCAACAGGAAAAATGCCGTTATTCCTATAGCAATCATTGAAAAAATGCCGGTTTGCACAAGCTTTTTAAAGAACTTTTTAAAGCCTTCCCACTTAACTATACTGTATGCAATGAAAACAAGCAAAACAAAAATGCAGGTAAACAAACCGATATAGTAGTTTGCAAGCAAAGACAGAGCCAAAGTAACAGTAAAAAGTCTGAACTTGTTTTCTGTCAGAAGCTTGCATATTCCCAAAGCAACAAGCGGAGTAATGCAGACTGTGTCAAGCCAGATTGTGTTCCAATAATAGCCCATAAAAAAGGCACAGAATGAAAAACAGCATCCGAAAATCACAAGTGAGAAATCATTTTTCTTGAAAATACTGCGCAAGAATATTGCCGTAAACATTCCTGCACACGCAATCTTGATAGCAACCGAGAACATCAGAAACTCTCTGAGCCATTCACTCGGAATAAAAACAGAGAGGAAATTGAGCGGACTTGCAAGATAATATGACATAAGTGCAAAATAGTTCACACCGCCGCCCTGCGCCCATGACCAGAACAAAGACTCACCGTTTTTCAGCTTGTCCTGAAAGTCAACTAAAAAAGGAAAGTACTGATGCCACAAGTCAGTAACAAGAATTTGTTTGTCACCAAACGGCGAAACCTGCATAATCCCGAAGGCTGTCACCATAAGGATAAACGGAACGGCAAACGCAAGCAGAATAAATACATTATAAGAGAAAAAGCCCTTTATTTTTTCAATAACCGAAACCTTTGATTTTGGGGCATTTTCAATTTGTTTTGCAATGGTCATAAGCAAACCTCCAAAAACTTTTATCCTTAAAATATTCTTTAACTAATACATTTTACCACGAAATTTTAATAAGGTAAATAAAAAATTTATAAAATCATTAAAAAAAATAGACTTTTTAATTCAGCTTTGTTATAATAAAAGTAAATTCGGACAAATCAAAACAAATTTTAGCGTATTATTATTTAAAAATTTTATTCAAATTTCGATTTACTATGAATACAAAATATGTATCAACAAATATAAAAGCGGTGATAAATTATGAAAACTATTGATTTGGTTGTTCCCTGCTACAACGAAGAGGCAGGACTTGAGCATTTTGTGCTTGAAACCAACAAGGTTATAGATACTCTGCCCGAATATCGTTTCAGATATATCTTAATCAATGACGGAAGCAAGGATAAAACTTATCTGATAATGAAAAAGCTGGCACAAAAATTTGAAAATGTAAAATATATATCTTTTTCACGAAATTTCGGTAAAGAGGCGGCAATGTACGCAGGACTTCAGCACACGACTGCTGACTATGTGGTTGTTATGGACGCCGATTTACAGCATCCGCCCAAGCTGTTTCCGCAGATGATTGAAGCTCTCGAAACAGAAGGCTACGACTGCTGCGCTACAAAACGTGATGAACGTGAGGGCGAAAGTGCATTCAGAGGATTATTTTCAAAACTTTTCTTTAAGCTTTCAAATAAAATGACTGATGTCAAAATGCCCTACGGTGCAATGGATTACCGAATGATGACACGTCAGATGGTTGACTCAATTCTTGAACTCGGAGAAGTGCAGAGATTTTCAAAAGGTATTTTCTCCTGGGTCGGCTTTAATACCAAATGGATTTCCTTTAAAACAGTTGACCGTGAGCTTGGTACATCAACCTGGAAATTTTCAAGCCTGTTCAGATACGCAATCGACGGCATAACTTGCTTTTCAGTTGCTCCGCTGCGTTTTACAGCCGTTATGGGTGCAGTTATTTTCTTGATTTCACTTATTTATATTATTATAACTCTGATTCAGACTTTGTTTTTTGGAATTACCACACCCGGTTATGTAACAACACTCTGTGCTGTCTTGTTTTTGGGAGGTATCACAGAAATGTCAATCGGAATTTTAGGCGAATATATCGGAAGAATATATATGGAGGCAAAAGACAGACCTATATATATTATTAAACACTCAAATTTTGAAGAAGATAAGGATATTAGATAATGAAGGATTTTATTAAGCAGTTTTTCGATATTAAATTCTGGAAATTTATTCTGGTAGGAATTCTGAACACTATTATCGGCAACGGTCTGATGTTCGTATTTTATAATTTTACACCTATAAAAAACATAAGCGCAGGTGTTGTTGACGGATACTGGGTATCGTCTGCGCTCGGATATATTATAGGCAGTATTGTCAGCTATTTTCTGAACAAACACTTTACCTTCCAAAACAAGGAAAAAGGCATAAAGCCGGCTTTAAAATTTGCTCTCAACATTGCGATATGTTATTTCCTTGCTTACGGTCTTGCAAAACCGCTTATTGTCTGGATACTTTCGGGTTATAGCGAAACCGTTCAGTCAAATGTTGCTATGCTTGCAGGTATGTGCCTGTTTGTTGCATTTAATTACATTGGACAGCGTTTCTTTGCATTCAAGGAAAAAGATAATACAAAAACTAAGTAATAATAGCTATTTGCTGCAAAAATTGATGAAGGGTTGACGATATGACAAAGGTTGAGGAAAAATTTTTTGATTTTATTAAAAATAATATTATTTATATTATACCTATAGCTGCAACAATTCTCGGAATAGTAATACGATACTGCGGATTTAACTTTCAAAGTGATGATTTTAACAGCTTTTTGAACCCATGGTGGTCAGCAATCAGCGCAGGCGGAATCAAAGGACTTGCACAGCAGGTAGGCAACTACAACATTCCATATCAGATTATAACTTATATTCTAACATTGTTTCCGTTTGAAGCACTACATTCCTATAAACTCTTTTCGGTATTTTTTGATTTTGTACTTGCAATATCGGCTGCACTCGTTGTAAAAGAATTTGACAGCAACAATTCAAGGCTCAGACAAGTTCTTACCTATTCAGTTGTTTTCTGCTCAATTACAGTTATTTTTAACTCATCCTTCTGGGCACAGTGTGATTCAATATATGTTTCATTAATCCTTCTTGCAATCTATTTTGTACACCGTCACAAAAATATAGCTGCGTTTGTGTTGCTTGGTGCAGCATTTGCATTTAAGCTGCAAACTGTATTTATATTACCTGTTTTCCTTTATCTTTATATTTCTAACCGTAAAATTTCGATTCTGCACTTTTTGCTGATTCCCGTGACAGATATTGTTATGTGTCTGCCTACGGTATTTCTCGGCAGAAATTTTTCCGATATTTTTACAATTTATGTTGATCAGACGGACTACGGCAAACAAATTCAGATGAATTGTCCAAACCTCTGGGCACTGATTTGCGACAGAAACGACACTACATATTATTATTTATTCAAAACAATTTCAATCGCCATTGCAGTGCTTGCTCTCGGCATTGGTCTTTCACTGATAATACACAAGAGCATTGATCTGATGAATCGTGAAAATTTCCTCTTAACATCAATCTGGACAGTATTTACCTGCGTAATGTTCCTGTCATCAATGCACGAGCGTTACGGCTATCTGCTTGATATCCTCACAATAATTTATGCAGTATTTATATTTAAGCGTGTATGGCTTGCCGTACTTTGCAACCTTGTCAGTCTGAGGGGATATTGCTTCTACCTGTTCACCTACGATGTTTTGGATATTAAACTGACTGCAATAATCTACACAGCAACCTACGCTTATGTTACATATCTGTTTATAAAAGAGGTCATTATAAACGGTAAAAAGCTTGAAATCTCCAAGAAAATTGATGAAGCAAAAGTTATAACTAATCACACAGCATAACAAAAAACATCCGGCGGTCTGGCAACCGGTGGGGTGTTCCTGATAATTTCAACAATAGCAAATTCCGTAGGGAACGACCCCTGTGTCGTTCCTGATTCCAACAATAGTACTGCTTTATTAGGAACGGCACAAGACCGTTCCCTACGATTTGTCAGGAAAACCTCTACTCAACCTTTAGTGGTAGTTCCCTACGAGCCTGTTAATGATAATATTAAAAGCTTACACAACCAAAATCGGATGTGTAAGCTTTTTTTATAATCGTTTTTTAATTATTCTCAGCTTTTCCGTTAGCTTCATCATTTATTCTTCGGGGAACAAAATTGCTGATAAAGCCTGCCTTTTTGCCCCTGTTCTTGATATAAAAGTATCCGGCAATATTAAACACAACTGCTCCGATAAAGTTTACAAGCAAATCCTTCATAGTGTCAATCAGACCTATGTCCAAATATCCGTTTATACCCAGACTTTTTCCGTTTACAACCGTGTCGGTAATTCCTTTTATTCTTGTTATATCGCCTGTATCACCCGAAAGTAAAACAGAATTAATGCTGTTGACAATCGTATCCTTCTGCATATCTTTGCCTAAGAACATATCAACGCCAAATTCAAAGAATTCCCATACTGTTCCTGCCGTCATAGAAAAGCAGAATGAAAACAGACATACAAATAACGGTGACAAATTCATCTTGACTTTTTCATTTCTGTTGAGAATATCAATCAAGCCAAAACCAACACCTGCACATATAAAGCCATTCAGCGTATGAAGCAGAGTGTCCCAGAACGGTACCTTCTCATAAAATGAGCCCATCTCACCCATAATGTTTGCAGCAAACACAAACATTATCATAATGACCTCCATCACATTCGGAAGGTCAATTTTCATCTTACTCTCAATAAATGACGGAATCATAAGCAACACAAACGACATAAAGCACGTCATTGTATTTTCCCATCTGCCGTTTATTATGCTGAATACAAATATTCCGACAATTATAACTCTGAGCACAATATAAACGGTAGTTATTACCTTGTGCTCCCTCACATCCCGATAGTTCAGAATCCTTTTTGTTTTGTCAGAAAATTTTTCATTCTTTTTTGCTTTTATTCCCTTTTTATCTTTCATTATATCCTCTCCCCCCACCTGACATATATATTATACTTCAACATAGAATAAAAAATATCCAAACCCCGCAAATTTAATGCACTATACAAGTATAATCTGACTTATAGCAGTATCCCGAAGCTTTAACTTTATTTTTACGGTAAACATCGTCATTTTACACACTTTTATCAGTGAGTACGAAGTTTTTACCGAACCAATAAAATTTAAACTTCGGGAGCAAAATTCTTATGTTAATCCAAACTTATTAAGCGGATTTAAAATTATTCATAAAGAGGATATTTTTTGCAGATTTCTTCAACGCCTGCTCTTACCTTATCCTTGCTGTTTTCATAATCATTAATAACAAGAGTAATGTACTCGGCAATCTTGTCCATATCTTCTTCCTTAAGACCTCTTGTTGTAACGGCAGCCGTACCGATTCTTACACCGCTTGTAACAAACGGAGAACGTGGTTCACCCGGAATAGTATTCTTGTTCACTGTAATATAGCAATCATCAAGACGAGCCTCAAGCTCCTTGCCTGTAACATCGGTATCTTTCAAATCAATAAGAAGAACATGATTGTCTGTACCGCCTGAAACAAGCTTGTTTCCTCTCTTTAAAAGTCCCTCGGCAAGAGCCTTACAGTTAGCAACAATCTGTGCACCGTACTCCTTGAATTCAGGCTTTAATGCTTCTCCAAAGCAAACAGCCTTTGCTGCGATTGTGTGCATAAGAGGACCGCCCTGTGTACCCGGGAAGATAGCCTTGTCAATCTGCTTAGCAAATTCTTCACGACAGAGGATAAGACCGCCACGTGGTCCACGAAGGGTTTTGTGAGTTGTTGTTGTAACGAACTCGCAATATGGCACAGGGTTCGGATGAACTCCTGCTGCAACAAGACCTGCAATATGAGCCATATCAACCATAAGATATGCCCCAACCTCATCAGCAATTTCACGAAGCTTTGCAAAGTCGATAATTCTCGGATATGCAGACGCACCTGCAACAATCAGCTTTGGTTTGCATTCCTTGGCAATTTCAAGCACCTTATCATAATCAATGCGGTGAGTAGTTTCATCAACGCCGTATGGCACAAAGTTAAAATATTTACCTGAAATATTAACAGGCGAACCGTGTGTAAGGTGACCGCCCTCGTTGAGGTTCATACCCATAACGGTGTCACCCGGATTAAGCATTGCAAAATAAACGGCAGTGTTTGCCTGTGCACCTGAATGTGGCTGAACATTAGCGTGCTCTGCACCAAAAAGCTCACAAGCTCTCTGACGTGCAATTTCCTCAACTACATCAACACACTCACATCCGCCGTAATAGCGCTTGCCCGGATAACCTTCTGCATATTTGTTTGTCAGCAGACTACCCATTGCAGCCATAACAGCAGGAGAAACAATGTTCTCACTTGCGATAAGCTCGAGGTTTCTTCTCTGTCTTTTAAGCTCGTTTGTCATTGCCTCTCCAACAACAGGATCATAGCTGTTAAGGTAGTCAAGTGACGCAATATTAGTATTTTCGCTCATTTTAAATTCTCCTTATCGTATATATTGCAATTAATACGCATTTTGTAATGAAAGTGCTTTTTGCTTTAATGCGTACAAATCATCAAATGTAGAAATTTTGCCTGCCTCTCCTCTTAGTGCAGCCGCACCTCTCATACCTTTGAAGTAGCCGACAACCAATTTGCGAGCCTGAAGCATTGCCATATGCTCGCCCTTATATTCAATCATCGTTTTAATATGCTCAGTCATTACATCAAGTTTTTCTTCAATGGTAGGATAATGCAAGGGAATATCAGGATTTTTAATATATGAATTAATCTGTTCAAAAAGCCAAGGGTTACCAAGGCTCGCCCTGCCAATCATCACAAGCTGACAGCCTGTTTTATCCATAACTTCCTTTGCTTTTTGTGCCGAGTCAATATCACCGTTTGCAATTACAGGAATTTTCACGGCTTCCCTGACAAGCCTTATAATGTCATAATCGACGGGCGGCTTGTAGTATTGCATTCGTGTTCTGCCGTGAACTGTAATTGCAGACGCACCCGCCTGCTCACAGATTTTTGCAACCTCAACGGCATTAGGCGTGTTTTCGTCCCACCCCTTGCGAATTTTGACCGTAACCGGAACATTGCTTGTCCTGACAACAGCTTCAACAATTTTACCGCAAAGCTCGGGATTTTTCATCAAAGCACTGCCGCTGCCGTTTGTACTGATTTTCGGAGCAGGGCAGCCCATATTTATATCAATTATATCGGGCGTATTCTTCATTGCGTGAAGTGCTGCTTCCGCCATACATTCGGGATCATCTCCGAAAATCTGTATACCGCAAGGGCGTTCAAAATCTGATGTTTCCATCAAATCTTCACTTTTTTTGTTGTTAAAAGAAAGAGCTTTAGAACTGACCATTTCACTTACGCAGTACCCTGCGCCGAAACGCATACAAAGCTCACGATATGCACGGTCACTTACTCCTGCCATAGGCGCAAGAAGCGCATTTGACTTAAGCTCGACATTTCCTATTTTTAATTTACCCATATTTACCAACTGCATACTAAATCTTTTTGCCGCCTGCCTTTGTGCTTATAAGCACAGCCGCCACAACTATTATGCCCACAGCAACACAAATCCAGGAAATTATGCCTGCGGTATAATTTGTAGAATACTGCTTATCGCTGATAGTCTTTGCAAGCGTAGGAGCCTGAAATTCGGTTGTTTCCTGAACAACAGGCGCAGGTGCTGCATTTTGCGTCTGCTCTTCTGTTTGTTCAGGTTGATTATCAACAAACTCCGTTGATTCCTCTGTTTGTACAGGCTCAGGTTCAACAAATTCTGTCGTTGCTTCGGTTTGTACAGGCTCAGGCTCAACAAATTCTGTCGTTGCTTCGGTCTGTACAGGCTCAACAAATTCCGTCGGTGCCGCAGTATATGCAGGTTCTTCATCATCAATACCGTCGCCGTCAAGGTCAACGGCAAAGACTGCCGTACAGCTAAAAAACACTATGACAGCAACTGTAAAAAAGCTGAAAAACCGTTTAAAAATAACTTTGTTCTTCATTTGAATACCCCATTAATATGGAATGTCAGCATATTATTTTTATTATATCAAAGTTTGCATCTGTTTTCAAGTTTTTATTACTCTTAAAGCTTAAATTATAACACAAAAACCAAAAGCGGCGAAGTAGTACTCCGCCGCAAATAATTATATTAAATTAAAATCAGTTTGTAATTGTCTGCTCTGTATCCTTATCAAAGATATGAATTTTATCAAGCTCAAAGCAAACCTTGATGTTATCACCCGGATGTGCAGTTGAAGTCGGCTCAACACGAGCTGTTACAGGCATACCTGCAATATTTACATAAAGATAAATTTCTGCACCCATAAGCTCTGTTACGTCAACATTTGCATCAAACAGACAATTTGACTTTTCAATATATTCAGGCTCATCGTGAACATGCTCAGGACGAATACCAAATACAACTTCTTTGCCAACATAAGCATCAAGCTTGCCGCCTGCAGCCTTACTTGCAGGAACAGGAATTTTGTACTTATCAAAGTCAAGAGTATAGTTTGAACCACTCTTGTTAAGAGTAGCATTTACAAAGTTCATCTGAGGTGAACCGATAAATCCTGCAACGAACATATTGCAAGGCATATCGTAGAGGTTCTGCGGAGTATCAACCTGCTGAATGAAGCCGTCCTTCATAACAACGATTCTTGTACCCATTGTCATAGCCTCTGTCTGGTCATGAGTTACATAGATAAATGTTGTGCCGAGTCTCTGATAAAGCTTTGAAATCTCTGTACGCATCTGAGCACGAAGCTTAGCGTCAAGGTTTGAAAGCGGTTCGTCAAGTAAGAATACCTTAGGATTACGAACGATAGCACGACCGAGGGCAACACGCTGTCTCTGACCGCCTGAAAGAGCCTTTGGCTTTCTGTCAAGATACTGTTCAATACCGAGAATACGAGCAGCTTCTTCAACTCTGCGCTTAATCTCTTCCTTAGGAGTCTTTCTGAGTTTAAGACCGAATGCCATATTATCGTAAACTGTCATATGAGGATAAAGAGCATAGTTCTGGAATACCATTGCAATATCTCTGTCCTTAGGAGCAACATCGTTTGCAAGCATATCGCCGATATAAAGCTCACCCTTTGAAATATCTTCAAGACCTGCAATCATTCTGAGTGTTGTTGACTTACCGCAACCGGAAGGACCAACAAGAATAATAAATTCCTTGTCAGCAATTTCAAGATTGAAATCAGTTACAGCTGTAACGCCACCATCATAAATTTTGTAAACATGTTCAAGTTTTACATTAGCCATTATATAAACCTCCAATAATCCAATAAAGTTTAATGCTTTATTACATTTATTATCTTACCACTTTAAAGCAAACTTTACTATACCGATTTTAACTAAACTTTATATTGATATTTTATTAAAAAACTACACACGTTAAAAAACAACACCTGTTTTTAGTATAAATTGCCGACAAAAATCAGCTTTTTATCTAAATTCGTCAGCAATTTGCACCCTCCAATAGGCAGATTGCCATCCAAGTATAAATCACCAATCGAAATTCGTTGAAGATGCACAACATTTAATCCACAAGATATAAACATCTTTTTAACTTGATGAAATTTGCCTTCACAAATTGTTACAAGTCCTGTTTTTTTGTCGTTATTATATATTTCAAGCTTTGCAGGCAAACATTTTGTGCCGTCGGCAAATATTATTCCCTGCTTAAATTTTTGTATGATTTTTTCGGTTATTTCCCCGTCAAGCTGAGCTATATACTGCTTGTCCACATGCTTTTTCGGTGACAACATTCTGTGGGCAAAATCACCGTCATCGGTAATTATTAAAAGTCCTTCGGTATCCTTGTCCAGTCTGCCAGCAGGAAACAGTCCCTTTCGTTTGTACTCGTCAGGTAAAATGTCAATTACCGTCTTGTCATGATTATCATTGCTTGCCGATACTACACCGGCAGGTTTGTTCATCATTATATAAATATGTTCACTGTAATTAAGAACTTTGCCTAACACAGCAATTTTGTCATTTTCAGCGTTCGCTTTAAATTCGGGCTTACGAATTATCTCGCCGTTTACGGTAACCTCACCCGATTTTATGCGTTTTTGCACCTCACGACGACTTCCTATGCCCTGCGAAACAAGTATTTTATCAATTCTGTCCATATCAAATCAGGGGCTTGTTTACATCCCCATACTCTCCGTTAGTTAAGTGTGCGCCGATTACTCTGCCATTCAAGGTGAGAATAACAGCATATCTTTCATCTGAATTTTCAAGCATATATGTTATCTTCTGCGCCTTTCTTCCCTTGAAGGCTTCAAGGTCAAGACCGATTTTCTTTTGCAAAGCGTTGTATTCCTCATAGGTTTCATTAAAGACGCTCGGAATAGTAACAGTTTCACATTTTCGGCTGTCTGCGTTTACCTCATAACCAAACTGCTTCAAAAATCCGCATTCTCCTCCGACAGTCTGAGCCACAAGCGAATACTTGCCGGCTTCATCACAAGTAGCACTGTCGTGCGGTGCATCATCACCCGACGAAAATACAATTAAAAACAGTACTACTGCTGATATAATAACAATTACAATAGGAATTATATGCTTTTTTCTTATCTTCATATTCAGCACAAACATCATTAACACTCCGTCACACAGTATTAATAAATACTATGCAACAGAAACAAAAATAATGTTACTTGCTTAAAATATCATAGAGTTCTGCTGTATCAGATGCGAAATTAACTGCACCCTCATCAATCATTGACTGCTTTGCTCCGTATCCGTATTCAACACCCACAAAATCTATTCCGCAGGTTCTTGCACCTTTGGCGTCAAAGAAGGTGTCGCCGATCATGACAATCTCAGTGCAGTCTTTCAAAATATCGCCGCCGAGTGCATCAACGGCATACGGGATTAAATCCTTTTTATCCTTACGGCTGCCGTCAATAGTAGAGCCGCAGACAGCGTCAAAGTATTGTCTTACATCAAGATAGCTTACGATTTCTTCTGCGAATTTTTCAAATTTTGATGAGCAAACGGCAATTTTTGCACCGTCCCTTTTCAGATTCTTTAGGACTTCATCAATGCCTTTGTACAGCTTATTTCTATATTTGCCCTTTGTGTTGTAATATTCACGGTAATACTCAACCCCCGTATGGGATTCTTCATCATTAAAATGACAAACATTTTTAAAGGTATCAATCAGCGGCGGGCCGATATAGAGCGTGTAGTCATCAAGTTTTGGAAGAGGTTTATTAAGCCTGAGAATCGCCTGTTCAAGTGATTCCCTGATTCCCTCTGCACTCTCGCTTATTGTGCCGTCAAGGTCAAATAAAAAATACTTATACTTCATTAAACTTACCATCTGCTTTCATCTGGAATTTTTCAGCCTTCACGCTTACTCTTGTGTGCATACCGCAGGCAATCTCTCCCTTTTTATCCTGTGCAAAAACTTCAAATTTAAAAGTCCTGCCGTCAGTTTCTATCAGTTTTGCAGTTGCTGTTACTTCTGCACCAAGCGGAGTAGGACTTGTGTGCTCAATAGAAATCATTGTGCCGACGGTAGTAAGCTCATCATTTGCAAGCTCATTCTGAGCAAGCTCTGCGGCGGCATTTTCCATTAATGCGACCACCGCAGGAGTTGCTAAAACCATTAAACTGCCGCTGCCCATTGCAACAGCGAGATTTTCCTCTTCAACCTTTATTGTTCTGGACAATATTTTTTCTGACATAATACCCTCTTTTCTGTTGTTGCAGCCGGTGGGCTGCACTCGTCCGAGCGGACAGCATCATATAAAAACTCACTTATGTGCCCGACTGTTTCTTGTAAAGAATAATGATTATATGTTATTATTTTACTATATTATTATAAATTAGGCAAGTAATTGTCTGATTTGTTTTATAAGATATATATTATTTTGATATACACATTGAGATTTAAAATCCGTTATGTTATAATACTAATGCTTTAGTCAAATAGTCTAATAAACAGGCAGTGATCTGCACTTGTCGAATAAAGTATAAAACGATGGATAAAGGGGATTGATATAAAATGAAATTAGGAATCGTAGGTTTGCCGAATGTCGGCAAAAGCACACTTTTTAATGCAATTACAAACGCAGGTGCACAGAGCGCAAACTATCCGTTCTGTACCATTGAGCCGAATGTCGGCGTTGTTGCTGTTCCTGATAAAAGGCTTGATGTACTTGCTGAAATGTATGACCCTGACAAATACACTCCTGCATCAATCGAGTTTGTTGATATTGCAGGTCTTGTTAAGGGTGCTTCAAAGGGCGAGGGACTGGGCAACAAGTTCCTTTCAAACATCCGTGAGTGCGACGCTATTGTGCACGTTGTAAGATGCTTTGAAAATGACGATATTATTCATGTTGAGGGTAACATTGACCCTGCCCGTGACATTGAAACAATAAATCTTGAGCTTATTCTGTCTGATATTGAGATGATGGAAAGAAAAATTGACAGAACCAAGAAAATGCTTAAGGGCGACAAAAAATATCAGAAAGATATTGATTTTTATGAAAGAGTTTTAAAAGCCCTTGAGGAAAGCAAGCCGGCAAGAAGCGTTGAATGTGATGACGACGAAAAGGCACTGCTTGCCGAGGTTGCACTTCTGACAAGCAAGCCCGTAATTTATGCCGCAAATATGAGCGAGGATGACTTTGCGAACGGCATTGACAACAACGAGGGCTACAAGGCTGTTCAAAAGATTGCAGCTGATGAAAATTCGGGCGTACTGCCGATTTGTGCTCAGATTGAGGAAGAAATTGTCGAGATGGACAAGGAAGAAAAGGAAATGTTCCTTGCCGATATGGGACTTGCAGAAAGCGGTCTTGACAGACTGATTAAAGAGTGTTATGCACTGCTCGGACTTATAAGCTACCTGACAGCAGGCAAGCAGGAAGTACGTGCGTGGACAATTAAGAACGGCACGAAAGCACCGCAGGCGGCAGGCAAAATTCACACTGACTTTGAGCGTGGATTTATCAGAGCCGAGGTCATTGCGTATGACGACCTCATTGAATGTGGCAGTATGACAGCAGCTAAGGAAAAAGGACTTGTCAGAAGCGAGGGCAAGGAGTATGTAATGAAGGACGGCGACGTCGTACTGTTCAGATTTAATGTGTAATTTTTAGTCGCTTCAAAAGTTTTCCTTAATATGTGACCGTTGTAACCCGAAGTTTTTTGGACGCTTTATAAGTTTGTGTTAAAATGCAACCACTGTATCCCGAAGATATACTTCAGTTTAGTGGTAAACATCATAACTCACTTATATAAGAGAAAAAAGCGATTGTTGTATCCAGAATATATACTCAGGTTGTATGGTGACGATTCATAATGCAACACTAAAAGTTCAATATGTTATATTTACATAAGTTCTAAATTAAATAAACTTATAGTATAAAAGGCACGGAAATCCGTGCCTTTTATGTTTGATTTTTTTAATTACGTCAGATTATCACAAAAAGTCTTGTAAATCAAAAAAATGCTCTGAGCATCAAATTTGTTGTTCAGGGCATTTATTTATCATATAGAATATCTTTGTCAATTATTGTCTTTATCCGCTCGTCAATTCGTATTTTATTTTCATAAGATAGTTGCCTGAAATGTTCGACTAACTCGACTTCATTCGGGGTAATATTGCTTATGTCATAAGGATTTCTTATATCGGACAAACCAATCAGATAATCAACGGTAACGCAGAAAATTTGGGCAAGCTTTTTCAAAGTTTCAATGGCAGGCTGAGTTATGCCTTTTTCATATTTTGAGATTGCGCTTGCCTTTAGATTAAGCTTTTGGGCAAGCTCGGTCTGCGACATATCATTGTCGGTACGCAGTTCTTTTAATCTGACTGAAAAATCCATAGTTACACCTCCTACTATTACAAATCTTCAAAATACTGCTGACGGTATTAAAATCAGCTGGAACAAGATTGCAGGAGTATACGGTTACAGACTTTATTACAAATATCCCGGTCAGGACTGGAAACGCTTTAAGGATACCGCGGGCACAAGCTTCACGGATACAGGTGTTAAATCCGGCAGAACAGAAACCTATACAATCCGCTGTATAGACAAAAACGGCAATACAATAAGCGGATATAATCCAAACGGCTGGTCAATTACTTATTGATAAAATTTAAGCTGACAGTTACTAAAACAGTAGCTGTCAGCTTTCTTTAATTTTTATGGTTTTGCCGTGGTTTGAGCAGCAGTATTTGCCGCCGTGCTTGATTCCTGCTTCGGGCACATCATACCCTGCACATCTGTATAATAATCGCATTTCAGCAGAATTTGTGAAATCGGTACAATCTCATATCCTGCATTTTTTATGCCCTCAATTACCATTGGCAATGCTTCTGGAGTGTTTGTTGCACCGTTGTGCATAAGGATAATACTTCCGTCTTTAAGCTTGCCTGTAACATTTTTTGTAATCTGCTCCGGTGTCGGGTCTTTCCAGTCAAGACTGTCAACATCCCACTGCACACAATACATATTACAGCCTTTTACAGAGCGCACCACATCATTGTTATAATCACCGTAGGGTGCTCTGAACAGAGTTGGAGTTTCGCCTGTTATTTTTTTGATTTTTTCGTTGCAGGCTTGAATCTGCCCGGTCATATCTGATGTTGACAGCTTTGTCATATAAGGGTGCGTGTTGCTGTGATTGCCCACATCGTGCCCTTTTTCGGCAATCTTTTTTACATCATCAGGATATTTGTCAACCCAGTCGCCCACAAGAAAAAATGTGGATTTCACATCGTATTTGTCAAGAATTTCAAGCAGGGTGTCCGTCTGCTCATTTCCCCATGCAGCGTCAAATGACAATGCAACCTGCTTTTTGTCGGTTTCAACACAATAAATCGGGATTTCACGCTCGGTGCTTGCCGTCTGCACAACTCCCACGGTTGAGGTAATGGCAACAGCCGCCACCGCTATGGCTATTATCAGGCAAAATCCGATTGACATTAGACTTCTTTTTGTCAGAATTATAAGACGCATAAAATCCCCTCCACATAATGTATATGAAGGGGATTCTTAAATATTCTATTTATTGCTTGTAAAATAAAAGGCATTGGTTTATAATAAAAATATAACAATAGCAACTCTAAAACGGAGATGATATTATGATGTATCCTTTTATGACATTGGACGATCATGCTGAGATTGTTCATTCTGAAATGTTAGAAAACGGTAAAGTTAAAGTATATATTGAAAAACCTGATGAGAAAGATTGCTTTCACTATGCTACTTGCTATTTGCCCCAGTACGAATGGGAAAATATATACGGCTTTTCTGAGGATGAAATAAATAAATATCTGGACGTTATAAAATCAACAGCTCATCTGATACTTGAGTTTTCTCAAAAAGGAGGACTTGAAAATGCCTCAGGTTTTTAAAGTCGGCTCTTACTGGGTATACTTTTGGTCAAATGAAAATGAACCTCTTGAGCCTGTTCACGTGCATATATCTCAAGGCTCTCCGACTGCAAACGCAACAAAGGTCTGGATTACAAGTAAGGGAAAATGTTACTTGTGCAATAACAATTCTCAGATTCCTGAAAAAATACTCAATAATATTATGCGTGTTATAGAAGCAAGAAGTGATGAAGTTATCCTCAAATGGAAAAATCATTTTAATATAATAACATATTTTTGTTAAAGTGTATATTTAAATTTACAACGGCACCACAAATTTGTGGTGCCGTTGCTTTTTGTGAATTGAATTTATTTTTAGTTTTCAAAATGCCATTCAATGCCGTCCTTGGTGTCCTTGATGACAACATTCATCTCCTTTAGCTTGTCACGGATTGCATCTGCGGTTGCCCAATCCTTTTCGGCACGAGCCTTTGTACGCTGTGCAATCAGAGCTTCAACCTCAGCGTTAATACCGCTGTTTTCATTTTCAATTTTTGCATTATCTGACTTTGCTTTTGTAAGGTCAAGTGAAAGCACCTTATCAAATTCATCTATAAGATACAGCTTTGTTGCGTCGTCAATATCTGCCTTAAGCACATCATAAACACAGGTAAGTCCGAGAGATGTGTTTATGTCATTGTCAAGAGCCTCTTTAAAGCTGTCAAGATAAGGCTTTGCCTTTTCGGTGTCGGCTGTGCCGTCCTTTGAAAGACCTGCAATTCTCTTTGTAAGCTTTTCATAAGCTTTTGCCGTGTTGTCAAGACTTTCATAGGTAAAAGTCAACGGCTTGCGGTAATGGCTCTGCAAACAGAACATTCTGTAAACCAGCGGATTATACCCCTTTTCCTCAAGCAAAGAAACCGTCAGGAAATCGCCGCTTGACTTACTCATTTTTCCTCTTGCATCATTCAGGTGAAGCACGTGGAACCAGTAATTGCACCACTTATGACCGAGATAAGCTTCAGACTGAGCAATTTCATTTGTATGGTGCGGAAAAGCATTGTCAATGCCGCCGCAGTGAATGTCAAGGTATTCGCCGTTGTGCTTTTTGCTGATGCAGGAACACTCAATATGCCAGCCCGGATAGCCTACTCCCCACGGGCTTTCCCACTTCAGCTCCTGAGCATCAAACTTTGACTTTGTGAACCAGAGCACAAAGTCAGCTTTATTGCGCTTATTTTCGTCCTCTTCAACGCTTTCACGCACACCTACGGCAAGGTCATCCTCGTTCATATTACCGAATACATAATAGTTGTCAAGCTTTGAGGTATCAAAATAAACATTTCCGCCTGCAATATAAGCATAACCCTTTTCGAGCAGAACTGACACCATTTCGATAAAATCATCAATGCAATTTGTTGCAGGCTCGACAACATCGGGAGTTTTGATGTTAAGCTTTGCGCAGTCGGCAAAAAATGCATCGGTGTAGAATTTGGCAATTTCAAGCACCGTCTTGTGCTCACGCTTTGCACCCTTGAGCATTTTGTCTTCGCCTGTATCTGCATCACTTGTGAGATGTCCTACATCGGTGATGTTCATTACACGCTTTACATTGTAGCCGGAAAAGCGAAGATATTTTTCAAGGACATCCTCCATAATATATGTGCGCAGATTACCTATATGCGCATAGTGATATACGGTCGGTCCGCAGGTGTACATATTGACTTCTTTATCATTAAAAGGAATAAATTCCTGTCTTGTCTGTCCGAGAGAGTTATATAATACCATCTTGATTACTCCTTGCCTTTATCATTCTTTAGCTCTTGAAGCTCTTTTTCAAGCACATTAATTTTGTGCTCCATATTGCACAGTGCAAGTGCGACAGGGTCGGAAACGTGAATCTGGTCGAGAGTTTCGCTTCTTACACCGTTGACTTTAACCACCCTTGCAGGAACACCGACAGCAGTGGAGTTCGGCGGAATTTCACTCAGAACCACCGCACCTGCGGCTATTCGGGAATTGTCGCCTACCTTGAAAGGTCCGAGCACCTTTGCACCCGAGCCCACAAGAACATTGTTGCCGAGGGTCGGATGACGTTTGCCTGTTTCCTTACCTGTACCGCCGAGGGTAACATTCTGATAAATCGTGCAGTTTTCGCCGATTACCGTGGTTTCGCCTATAACAACGCCCATACCGTGGTCAATGAAAAGACCTTTACCTATGGTGGCACCGGGGTGAATTTCAATTCCTGTTTTATGACGGCTTCTCTGAGAAATAAAACGTGCTATAAATTTTAAGTTGTGCCTGAAAAACCAGTTTGCTTTTCTGTGTGACCTTACAGCCTTAAAGCCTGAATACAGAAAGAAAACTTCTGCCTTACTCCTTGCGGCAGGGTCACGCTCAAGCACAGCGTTAATATCTGATTTAAAGGTTTTAAACAAAGTATCACACCCAATTTTGAGTTACATATCTGAAATAAAGCGATAATTCTGTTTGATGTAAATTACACCCGATATAATCGTAAAGATTGTTGAAATCCAAATCAAGGCTCCGCCGATCAGTATAAATATTCTATAAAGAAGCGAAGCTGTATCAGCTGAAAGTATTCCTGAAAGCGCATTAACATCAAAAAAGGTCTGCATCACTAAAATTGCAATGATTGCAACCATCTGAGTAACGGTTTTAACCTTGCCCCACATATTTGCGGCAACCACCTTACCTTTTGAAGCGGCAATCAATCTGATAGATGTAACGGAAAACTCTCTGAAAAGTACGATTATCACGGCTATACAGTCGCAAAGTCCGTTTTGAACAAAGCATAAGAATGCCGCAAGTACAAGAATTTTATCTGCAAGAGGGTCAGCAAATTTCCCGAAATCCGTTACAAGGTTGCGTTTTCTTGCAATTTTTCCATCCATCATATCAGTCAATGATGCAATTATAAACAATATAAGCGCCGCCGCATTATGCAGCGGAAATTCAATAAGCATTGAAGCCACAAAAACAGGAACAAGAAATATACGTCCTATTGTCAGTTTATTAGGTAAATTCATTTTGTTGCCTTCCAAATTAATTTTATTCTGTTTCGCCTACAGGGTCACAGCCCATATAGTCGGTAATTTTAACCTTTACAAATTCACCGATTGCAGGCTTTTTGCTTTTACAGGTAAAAAATACACATCCGTCAACCTCCGGAGAGTCTGCATAACTTCTGCCAAAATAACACTCGGCAAGCTTGTCAAAGCCTTCAACAAGAACCTCAATTTCAGTGCCGATAAGACTTTCACAATAGTCAGCCATAACGCTCTGTTGATGCTCCATAATTATGTCGGCACGCTTTTGCTTTATTTCTTCATCAATCTGGTCGGGCATTTTTGCCGCAGGAGTGTTCTCTTCCTGAGAATACGCAAAACATCCAAGACGCTCAAACTTCATATCAGCAGCAAATTGTGCAAGCTCTTCAAATTGTTCTTCGGTTTCTCCCGGAAACCCCGTAATAAAGGTTGTACGCAAAACAACATCCGGAATTTTTACCCTGATTTTATTTATAAGCTCCGTAAGCTCTTTAAGACTGCCGTGACGGTTCATTCGCTTGAGCACATCACCGTTGCAGTGCTGGAGAGGTAAATCTATGTATTTTACAATTTTATCTTCATTTGCAATGGTATCAATAAGCTCGTCCGTTAGTCTGTCAGGATAACAGTATAGCACTCTTATCCATTTTAATCCGTCGATTTTACAGAGTTTTTGCAAAAGTTTTGCAAGATATGGCTCTCCAAACAAATCTTCGCCGTATCTTGTGGTGTCCTGTGCAATAACATTAAGCTCAACAACACCGTTCTTTGCAAGACTTTCAGCCTCTTTAATAATATTTTCAGGCTTGCGGCTTCTGAATTTTCCTCTTATCTGCGGAATTGCGCAGTAGGTACAGCAGTTGTCACAGCCCTCTGCAATTTTTATGTATGCAGTGTAAGGAGGAGTAGACTGAATCCTTCCGCCCTCGAGAGGAAGGCACAATTTGTCGGGAAACATCTCAACTTTTTTGTCATTCAATACATCACAGACAACATCTGCTATCCTGCTGTTTGCGCCGATTCCTATTGCGGCGTCAACCTCATAAAGCTGTTTTGTAATCTCATTCTGATAACGCTGTGCAAGACAGCCTGTTACAACAATAGCCTTAATCGTTCCCTCCTGCTTCAGCTTGCCAAGCTCAATAATTTCATCAATACTTTCCTGCTTGGCACTTTCGATAAATCCGCAGGTATTTACAATAACGCAGTCTGCATCGGCAGGGTCATTTACTATTATAAAGCCTCGCTGCTTAAGTGTAAACAAAAGCATTTCGGCATCAACCTGATTTTTTGCACATCCGAGAGATACAATACCAACCTTATAATTCATATGCTGTCTTCCTCTGTATAATCTGAATAATCATCCATTGCTCTTCTGATGCTGTCCCAGCCGTATCCAAGTCTCTGCAATGCAGCAACCGCCCTGCGTCTGGTTTTTTCGTCATCAAGATTCCTGTATTTTTTCTCAAGAACCGCCTTGATTTCTTCATTCTCGTCCACGTCAATGTCTTCAAGAATTTCTTGGGCAAGCTCCTTGTCAATTCCTTTTCGTGACAACTCGTAAGAAGCCCCACGCTTTGACATATGCTTTGAAAATATCAGCTGTTCTGCATATCGACGGGCAAAACCCTCGTCATTTACAAGACCGAGTTCCTCAAGTCTGTCAACCGCCTTTTGTGCTGAATCCTCATCACAAGTGCGCCTGATTTTGTCGGCAAGCTCTTTTTTGGAGTGGTCACGGTATGATATAAGCCAGAGTGCCTTCTCCTTGGCTCTGCGCTCATTGCTAAGAGAAATAATCTCGTGCAGTTCCTCATCGTCTATATCACGACCGACATCAAATCTGTTTTCAAGCAAGGTCTGAGTGTCGAGCTTCATAGCAAATTCGCCGTCAATGTACAGCGCACTCAGTCCTTTTCTTCTCGGTTCAATAGCAGTAATGGTCATCAGTCGTCAACCAAAACATCAATTTTTGCTGCTGTTTTCTTTGCTTCATCCTTTTTTGACGGCTCTTTTACGGAATTGTCCGCCGCAGGGATTTCCGTGATTTTTGCCTTTGGAGCCGACGGCTTGCGCACATAGAGTTTGTCTACATTTTCCCAGACCTGAGCTTCAATTTCCTTCATAATGTTTTCGTCATTTTTAAGAAGTTCTTTAACCTTGTCACGCCCCTGAGCAAGACGGGTGCCGTTATAGCTGAACCACGAACCTGACTTCTGGACAATGTCAAGTTTTACTGCAATATCAAGAAGCTCGCCTGTACGGCTGATACCTTCACCGTACATAATATCAAATTCAGCCTCTCTGAACGGAGGGGCGATTTTATTTTTAACAACCTTTGCTCTTGTGCGTGAACCGATGATTTCTCCGTTCACCTTAAGAGTTTCGGCTTTTCTTATATCAATACGTACAGAACTGTAAAACTTGAGAGCCCTGCCGCCTGTTGTTACCTCAGGATTGCCGTATATAACACCAACCTTTTCACGAAGCTGGTTGATAAAGATTGCAACGCAGTTTGACTTGTTGATTGCACCTGCAAGCTTTCTTAAAGCCTGTGACATAAGACGAGCGTGAAGTCCGACGTGGCTGTCACCCATTTCACCCTCAATTTCTGCCTTTGGAACAAGAGCGGCAACTGAGTCGATTACGATAACATCAATAGCTCCGCTTCGTATGAGTGCCTCGGCAATTTCAAGTGCGTCTTCACCTGTATCAGGCTGTGATACAAGCAGTGAATCAACATCAACGCCGAGTGCCGCCGCATAAGTCGGGTCAAGTGCGTGCTCAACATCAATAAATGCAACATTTCCGCCGTTTTTCTGTCCCTCTGCAATACAGTGAAGTGAAAGTGTGGTTTTACCTGATGATTCAGGTCCGTATATTTCAACAATTCTTCCTCGTGGAAGACCGCCTATTCCGAGTGCAATATCAAGTGAAAGCGAGCCTGTTGATATGTGGTCAACGCTCATATGTTTATTTTCGCCAAGGCGCATTACTGCACCCTTACCGAATTGTTTTTCAATTTGAGATAACGCTGTTTCAAGCGCTTTATTCTTATCAACTGCCATTATATAGTCCTCCGTGTTTTTTAGTCCGCTTCATAAGTTTAATATAACTTATAATGTAGTGTCCCGAAGTTTAAACTTCCATCTGTTTATAAAGTTTATTTTAGTCCGCTTCATAAGTTTAATGTAACTTATAATGCAATGTCCCGAAGTTTAAACTTCCGCTTAATATTAAAATTCATTTTTTGTCATCAAAAATATATCAGAAACGAATTCCGATTATTGCACGCTTAATGCCTGAAAGGTCATATGCCGTTTTAAGATTACTAAAGCCTTCGTTCTGCAAAAGCTCTGCGACATAATCAGCCTGATCTTCGCCGAGTTCAAAGGCAAGCGCACCGCCTTTTTTAAGCTTCCTGCTCCAGTTCTTTATAATAGAACGATAAAAATCAAAACCGTCAGCTCCGCCGTCAAGTGCCATCGCAGGCTCTTTCTGCACCTCATCCTGCAAAGTTTTGAGATCTTCCGAGCGTATGTAAGGCGGATTGGATACAATCAAATCAAACAGACTGTCGTCAAAATCATCATAGCATTTAAAAACATCGCCGTTTATCAAATTTATATCAGCTTGGTTGTGTACGCTGTTCTTTTCAAGATAAGCAAATGCCTCCCGGCTCAGTTCAACGGCTGTTACGTCAGCATTTGCAAGCTTATTAAGCGCAACTGAAATTGCTCCGCTGCCTGCGCAAAGGTCAATAGCTTTCTTGCTTTGTCGCTTATCAAGAAATTCAAGGCAGAGATTAAGAACAACCTCGGTATCATCACGGGGGATAAGCACACCCTCGCCGACAAAAAATTCAAATCCGCAAAACTCCCAGCTGCCGAGAATATATTGCAAAGGTTGTTTTTTTGCCCTTTTATCAAGAATCTGATACAATTCCCGAAGATTTTGTTCCGAAAATTCATCCCTGCCATGAGTTATCAATCCTGCACGGTTAATCGAAAATCTCTGTTCAAAAATGCACATTGTTTCAAATGTAGGGTCAATAACTTCTGTTTTTTCAAGGAATTTCTTACATTCCCTGTATGCCTGCTCAACTGTCATTACTTGTTCACAATGTCTGAGCCATCCTCAGGAATAACAGCTTTGATTGCCTCAATTGCAACCTCAATCATCTTGTCATCGGGATTTTTAGTTGTGATACGCTGAGCCCACAAGCCCGGTGCAGCAATGATGCGTGTAAAAAGATTGTCGTGCTTGCCGCAAATCTTTATCAGCTCATAACCAACACCACAGGAAATAGGAAGAAGTAAAATTTTAAAAACCGGTCTTAAAAATCCTATACCGAACGGCGCAACAGGTACAAAAAGACCTACTGCAATACCGACAATAAGCATAAGCACCATAAAGCTTGTGCCGCAGCGAGGATGAAAACGAGTCTGTTTTCTGACATTTTCAACAGTAAGCTCTTCATCGTTTTCATAACAGAATATCGTTTTATGCTCGGCACCGTGATACATAAATACACGCTTCATCTCAGTCATCTGTGAACAGACAACAATATAAAGCAGGAACAATACTATTTTGAGCACGCCCTCAAAAACTGATTTCCAGAATACGGCAAGCTCGCCCTCACCCTTAAAGGCAGGTACAAAATTTGCACTAAGATCAAACAAGAATGACGGTACAAAGAAGAACAGTCCTACTGCAAGCGCAACACCGAGTATTGAAGCAAATACCATAAGCACCTTTATGAGCTTGTCACCGAATTTCTCATCAAGCCACTTTTCAAATTTTGACGGCTCTTCTTCTTCGATTTCACCGGCTTCAATAGCTTTGTCGGCAGACAGCATAAGGGATTTGTAGGAAAGACGCATTGAATCTATAAGTCCTGCGATACCTCTTATAAACGGAATTCGGAATATCTTAAAGCGGGAAGAAAGCGTTTTTACTTCAATGTCCTCGCTGTAAATTTCATTTTCACCGGTCCGCACGCAAACCGTTGTGCGCTTGGGACCTCTCATCATAATTCCCTCAATCAGGGCACTGCCACCTATTGAGGTGATTTTTTTAGTTATATTCTTAGCCATCGGAAAACCCTTTCTGTGAAAGTTACAATTTGATGCTTTCAGGCATAGCGGTTTCTTCGCCCTCTTTGTAAATAGGGAAGGTGAGCGTTACGGTTGTGCCCACTCCTTCTCCGCTTTCAATTTCAAGTGAACCGTTGTGCAGATTCATAATTTCATCCGCAACGGCAAGACCTATGCCCGAACCGCCCACAGTCTGATTTGCCTTATAGAACTTTTCTTTAACCTTCGGCAAATCCTCGGCAGAAATACCGCATCCTGTGTCGGTTATTACTATTTTAATTATATCCGGCTCATCCTTTGAATAGATTACCTGAGCCGCAACCACGCCGTTTTTAGGCGTATATTTTAATGCATTGTCAAGAACATTTATAAAAACCTGTTTAAGCCTGTTTCTGTCACCGTAAACAACAGGGAACACTGTTTCAGGTTCATCATACAAAAGATGCTTGCCCTCTTTTACTGCACGCTCCTTGAGCATATAAACTGTTTCGTCAAACTCCGCAAGAATATCAAGCTTTTCATTCATCAGAATCATTCTTCCGCTCTGTATTCGGCTGAAGTCAAGAAGCTCCTCAACAATGCTTGTAAGACGCGAGCTTTCCTTTATAATAACACCCATACCCTTGTCAAAAGTGCGTCTGTCAAGCTTTCCCTTGTCGGAAAGCTGCATTGTTTCTGCCCAGCCTTTTATTGCTGTCAGCGGTGTTCTCAATTCGTGAGAAACACGGGAAATAAAGTCATTTTTCGTCTGCTCGGTTGTTTCCAGATCCTTTGCCATATCGCTTATCGCATCGCAAAGATCACCTATTTCGTCATCATATTTGTGCTCAATTTTTTTAGAAGCAGAAAAGTCTCCGTGTGCTATGCGGTCGGCAATTACCGAAAGATTGCGTATTGGTTTTATAATTGAGCTAAGGAACATTACGCCCGATATGATTACAAGCACCATAATAATAATTCCGATTGCAATAATAATTGCAGATATAATCATAATCCGGCTGTTTACAGGATCCATTGAAACCATATAACGTATTGCTCCGACCACTGTATCGTCTGCATTTTTTATTATGCGGGTCTGGCTCATTGCGTTTTCACCCGAGTCAAGCTTGCCGTTCCAGAATGCAACGCCCTCATCGTTTGTTTTTGCTTCTTCAAAATCAGGAATACTGCTTTTTTCAGACGGAACAAAACCTGTGGTAGTCATAATAATTCGCCCCGAGGAATTTATTACCATAACTTCCATTTTTTCCTTATCCTCGAAATTTTCCACATAATCCCTTGCAGATGTGTTAAAAGCAGACGATGTGTCGCTTCTGTATCCCGAAAATACGAGTGAAAGCTCACTGCTTGTATTGTTCAGACTTTGTTCAACACTGCTTTGAAAAAGATATGTAACAACAAAAATAAGACTGACAACAATCAGAATGATAATAGTCAGCGTAACGCTAAGCGTATTAAGCATCCATCTTTTGCTAATGCCCTTAAACATCTGCTGTTGTCCTCCTTATTTTATAGCTTTATGATTTTTAATCAGTTTCCGGCGTCCCAACGGTAGCCAAGACCCCAGACAGTAATTATATGCTTTGGATTGGACGGCTCGTCCTCAACCTTCATTCTAAGTCTGCGGATATTTACATCAACAATCTTATCTTCGCCTACATATGCGTCGCCCCAGACATGGCGGAGAATATCAATTCTGTCAAGCGGTTCACCGGGATTTGAAAAGAAATACTCCATAATCTGAAATTCAACCTGTGTAAGCTCAATCATTGCCCCATCCTTTAAAAGTGCACGGTTTCTGAGGTTAAGAACAAAATTTCCGGATTTAAGCTCTTCTTTAAAGTTATTTTCATTTTTCTGCTGAGCAATAGCAACTCGTCTGTAAAGCGAGTCAACACGAGCAAGAAGTTCACTCGGAGAGAACGGCTTTGCAACATAGTCGTCTGCACCAAGCATAAGACCTGTTACCTTGTCCATTTCCTGAGTTTTTGCAGACAGCATAATAATGCCGATACTGCCGTTTTTATTTCTTAATTCCTTGCAAACCTGAAAGCCGTCAATGCCGGGCATCATAACATCAAGAATTGCAACATCAAAATCTCCGTCGTGCTCTTCGTATTTTTGAAGTGCCATTTCACCGCAGTCAGCTTCAACAACATCATATCCCGCACGGGTAAGATTGATTACGACAAAGTCACGAATAGCAGATTCGTCCTCACAAACAAGAATCTTTTTCATTTCAAAACCTCCGTTTAAGTTGTATAAAATATCTGTAATTTTGTATTCTGAGCTTATATCTCAGAAAGACACGATTAAATCGTTTGCACATATTGTACAAACAGTTTTCAGCGTAATTTATTCCTTGAATTTCTTATACAGCAGAGTCAGCAAGCGCTGAAAATGCTGTTTTAATATCATCATCACCCAAATTATATTTATTGTCAGCATTTTCCTTTTTAAATGCAAATGCGTATTTTTCATTCTTTGAAATCAAAACATAGTCATCAATTCCCTTGCCGATGTCCCAATCGGCAACCTCAAAAGCCTTTATTTCAAACAGCTTTTGTCCAAGTGAATTTTTGCTCCATTCATAAAACTCAATAATATTTTTGTCTTCTCCATACAAAGCAGTAACCTCATTATCCTGCCAGATTTCAGGCAGAGTAAAAGAAAAATCGAGGTCATAATCGACTATCATACTCAGCTTAATCTGAGTTGACTCATTTTCCTCGTCAAAGCTGTACCAGTCAACTCTGTTCGTTTTGCACTCTTCCTCTGTATTCGCAGGGGAGAGCATTTTGCTTGCCGCAGGAATTTCCAGCGTTGAGTCATTGTCTATGTCTGTAGAAATTACGTTAAGACTGCGCTGAGTAAAGTTTTGCTTCTTTTCCTTGAAAAGCGGATTTCTAAGAAGCGACATCTCTGTGTTGTAATATATGATTTGAGTGTTAAGCTGTTCATCAGCAAATGCACCGTCCACAACCAACGCATTTACATTCCCAAACTTCGTCACAACTACATTTCTGTAACGTACAACATTAGGATCCATAGCCACTGTAGCTTTTGAATACAGCGTGTTTTTTTCGCTGTCATAATCAATCATTGAGGCTGCCGCCTCATTCTCGGTATTAAACAATAGCAATGTTATAACTTCATCATCGCCGTCAGAGTTAAAGTCACCGCAATAGAAGCTTGAATACAGCTCTCCCGATGTAATCTCAGAGGTTGTACCGTCAGAATATGAATAACATGACAGCTTACTTACATTTGGTGTGAACGTACTGAATCCCACCAGAATTTCAAGATTATTGTCGCCGTTAATATCAGCAAAGTCAACGCTGTCAACATCGCTCGCTTCTATCGTATAGTCGTTTGCGAGCTGCCACTGGCCGTCGCCCTCATACATTATAAGCATATGAATCTTTGTGGTTTCATCGTTTTCCCTGCAAAAAGCAATAGCCTCGTTTTTTTTGTCGGCATTCAAATCAGCCATTGTAATTGCACTGCGGTTATTGCCGTTTTTCGGATATTTTAATATATATTTATTGTGTGTAGAATCAGCAATAAGCTGTTCGATGGCAGCCTCGCTGCCCATAGCCATAGGAGGGCGAAGCATACTTTCACCGCCAAGGTCGGTAATATTGCAGCCGCCGAGAAATAACACGGAAAGTACAGCAGAAAATCCGCCTGCCAATGCTCGTTTCAGCGTCAAACCTTTCGCCTCCTGTTCTTATGCTCAAAACTATGCTTTCTGCCTTGCAATCAGATATTTAATCTTAATTCCTTCGGAAGAAAACATTTTTTCATGCTCAGTTTCAATATTATCGGGCAAATTTTCTGCGTGAAGGTCACGGGTAATATATATAATCTCGTAGCCGCTCTGCTCAAAATACTCAATGCTTTCCTCAAACAATTCGCTGTCATCCGTTTTAAAACGAATTTCGCTTTCGGGTTTGAGAAAGCTTTTGTACATCTCAAGCTTTTTGTAATATGTAAGACGGCGTTTCTTATGCTTTGCCCTCGGCCACGGATTGCAGAAATTAATAAAAAGCCTGTCGATTTTATCATCCGAAGTGATGATTGTATCAAGCTTTTCGACATTATAATTTACGAGCAGCAGGTTTGTAATATCATCCTGATTCTTGCCTGCTTCTTCAAATAATTTTACAATATTTCGTCTGCCAACGCCTAACATATCAATCTTAATATCAAGCGCAATAATATTTTTATCGGGATTATCAAGTGCAAGCTGACCTGCAAAGCCGCCCTTGCCGCAGCCTATTTCGAGATACAGCGGCTGTTCAGTTTTAAAAGCCTTGCTCCAATTTCCTACATACTCCTCGGGATTTTTCACAAAGAAGTCACAGACTGCAAGCTCAGGCTCTGCCCATTTCTTTTTGCGTATTCTCATAATACCTCGTCAAAGTCATTCAGTACAGAATGATACAATAATAATATGGTTATTAACTATATCATTATATCAAATTATTACAAATTATGCAACGAATAATTTGCATATTAGCAAGTGAAATTAAACATATTTAATAAAATCGCTGTATGATTTCGATTTTGTAAAAATAATATTAGAAAATCTGTCCGAAAGTCGTTTTATCAGAGGTAAAATTACAATATCTTCACTTTTGAAGTGACCTGCGTCAATAATATTTAAATTCAAAGAATTTGCCGCATTAATTTCATGGTGCTTAATTTCACCTGTCACAAGAACATCAGCTCCGAGCTTTGCAGCTTCAAATACATTTGAACCTCCTGCACCCGATGAAACTGCAACAGTCTTTACGTTTGGTTTTAAATCTGTATAGCGAAGTCCGCTGCAATTCAGTGCTGCTTTCACATTCTGCGCAAAGTTTTTCATTTCAACAGCAGTATCAAGTGAACCGATAAAAAGGCACTCGCCAATATCTGCAAGCTTAACATTATGTACCCCTATCACATTTGCAAGTGCAACATTAACTCCAAATTCTGTACCGAGGTCAAGGTTAGTGTGCATACAAAGTGCAGAAACTCCCTTGTTTGCAAGCAGATATGAAGGGTCGTGAGTTCCCATATGCTTTATGGGATTGAATATGACAGGGTGGTGGCTTATTATAAGCTCACATCCCAGTTCTTCTGCCTCAAGCACTACGTCTTTTGTAATATCGAGCGACAAAAGCACTTTTTTGACGGTATTATCCCTGTCACCCACAAGCAAACCCGAATTATCAAAATCCATTTGCGTTGTAAGGGGGGCGAAAGTTTCAAAATATTCCATTATATCGCTAATCTTTGTCATACTATACCTCGTTTTCGCCGCACATATTTTTAAGCTTTTCCGCAAGCGCAGCAAAGCTCACATCTCCCTTTGCCTTTTTTAACAACCTGTTAATATGGTTGTTGACAAACTGAAGATGTGTTTTGTTGGTCTGCGGAGAAAGCTCTCCTATGTAATAATAGCTTTCATCTCTCTCACAAATTTCTCCGCAATATGAAACAAGCAGAACGGTGTAGCATTTGTTTGCTGCCACACAGCAGTCCTGCTTCAAAATTTCATATCCGTTTTCACACAGCCATTTTATCAGTTCTTCGCTTTTAGTCATCGGCTGAAGAATAAAATGCTTTGAACTGTCCTTTGCAAAGCTGCAATCCGAAATAATTCTTGCAATAAGCTCGCCGCCCATTCCGGCAATAACAATATCGTCAGCTTCATCTGCGTCGATTTGTTCAAGTCCGTTTGAAAGCCTTGGAATAACAGTATCGCAAAGACCTGCCTCACTGATAGTCTTTGCACCACGTTTAAGCGGTTCGGGATTAATATCGGCGGCAACAGCAGAAACACATCTGCCAATACGGCACAGCCACACGGGCAAATAAGCGTGGTCTGTGCCGATGTCTGCTAATTTTGAATTACTGCGCACAAAATCAGCGCAAAGCCTTAAACGGTTGTCAAGATTAAACTCTGAACTGATTCCCATTACTCAGCAATCGCTTTGTTAAGTGATTCAACAAGAGCATCAACGTCTGCACCGTGAACCTGACAAGCCTCTTCGATAGTTTCTCCACGTGAAGCAGGACAGCCGAGGCAATGCATACCAATGCCGAAAAAGATGTCTGCAACATTCGGATGATTATCGAGAACATCACCTATGATTGAATTTTTCGTAATTTCCATTTTAAAATCCTCCGTTTTTTATTTTAATGTAAGTATATCATATTTATACACATTTTGTCGATACCCATTAATCTAATTTCACAAAAGCAAAGGGTATGCACTTAGCATACCCTGAAACTTAAAATATATCAGTCAAAGAACTTTGCATGGATAGCGCTTACAGCCTTGTCAGCGTCAGCAGCATCAATAAGAACAGAAACCTTGATTTCACTTGTGCTGATCATCTGGATGTTAATCTGTGCGTCATAAAGAGCCTCAAACATCTTTGCAGCAACACCTGCATGGCTTTCCATGCCTGCACCTACGATTGAAACCTTTGCAACTGTGTCATCATAGAGAACTTCGTTTGCACCGATTGTTTCAACATAAGCCTTAAGACACTCAACAGCTTCGTCAACTCTATCCTTAGCTATAGTAAATGTAATATCCTTTTTGCCGTCGTGACCGATTGACTGAAGAATGATGTCAACATTAATGTCTTTTGCTGAAAGCTTTGTAAAAAGCTTGAATGCAAGACCCGGAACATTAGGAATACCTGTAACTGAAATTCTTGCAACATCTGTATCTTTAGCAACACTGCTGATTAACATTTTTTCCATTTTAGATTTCTCCTTTACAATAGTACCGGAAGCCTTCTTAAGACTTGAAAGCACCTCGAGTTCAATATTATATTTTTTAGCCATTTCAACTGAACGGTTGTTAAGCACCTGTGCACCGAGTGTAGCAAGCTCAAGCATTTCATCATAAGAAATCTCGCTGAGCTTCATAGCGTTCTTTACCTTTCTCGGGTCAGCCGTATAAACGCCCTCAACATCAGTGAAAATCTGGCATAAGTCGGCGTGCATTGCAGCAGCAATAGCTACGGCGCTTGTATCTGAACCGCCTCTGCCAAGTGTAGTAATATCGCCGTATTTTGAAAGGCCCTGAAAGCCTGCAACAATTACAATGTTTTTCTTGTCAATCTCACGCTTGATTCTTGAAGCGTCAACTCTTTTGATTCTTGCGCTTGTATGTGCAGAAGATGTTTCAAAGCCTGCCTGCCAGCCAAGAAGAGAAACAGCGTGGTAGCCGAGCTTTTCAATAGCCATTGCAAGAAGTGAAATTGAAATCTGCTCGCCTGCGGCAAGAAGCATATCCTTTTCTCTTTTTGAAGCCTTTGGATTAATTTCGTTTGCCTTGTCAATAAGGTCGTCAGTTGTGTCACCCTGTGCAGAAACAACAACTACAACGTCATTGCCCTTTGCATAAGTGTCAGTTACGATAGACGCAACATTCATAACTCTTTCGGCGTCAGCAACAGAAGAACCGCCGAATTTCTGAACTATCAAACTCATGTGTTATATACTCCCTCTATAAAATTATAAATCGCCTATGCGAATTGTTGAAAGAACCTCAACTCCGTCATTTGCAAGTGAAGCAATTTTTTCATTAAATTCGCCGTAAGTAATTTCAGATGTAACAAATGCAGTATCATCAGCATCAGCTCGCTCGATAACGCTGACACTGCCGAAGATATTTTCTGCTTTGGATATAACATCCGTACCATTTGCACGAACATACATAGCGCTGACAGATTGTTCTGCCGGAAGAATATTTTTGCCGTCGCCGTCTGTCCAGTAAAGGTACTTTCTTGTTTTAAGATGCTTACAGCAGTCAACAATGTCGGCTACAACAGCACTTGCAGTCGGCAGCTTACCTGCACCCTTACCGTAGAACACAACATCACCTGTGCAGTCGCCTCTTACCATAATGCCGTTGAACTCATAGTCAATATTTGCAAGCTGACTTTCATTAGGAACAAGCATAGGAGCAACAAGAATATCAATTTTGCCGTCCTCAAGCTTTTTAACCTTGCCGATAAGCTTAATTACGCAACCGAATGCCTCGGCATATTTAACATCTTCGAGAGTAATTTTTGTAATGCCCTCTGTATGTACTGCATCAGGATAAACATGCTTGCCATAAGCAAGAGAAGCAAGAATACAGATTTTGCGGCAGGCATCGTGACCCTCAATGTCAGCAGCAGGATTTCTTTCGGCAAAGCCCAAATCCTGTGCAAGCTTTAAAGCGTCGTCAAACTGCATACCGTCGGCAATCATCTTTGTAAGAATAAAGTTTGTTGTACCGTTTAAAATACCTGCAACCTCGTCAACATTGTTTGCAACAAGGCACTGGCTCATAGGACGAATAATCGGAATACCGCCGCCTACTGACGCCTCAAAAAGGAAGTTTACGTTATTTTCTTTTGCAATTTCAAGAAGCTCTGCACCCTTGGCTGCAACAAGCTCTTTGTTTGACGTTACAACGCTTTTGCCTGATTTAAGACACTTTTTAACAAAATCATAGGCAGGATTAACGCCTCCCATAACTTCCGCAACGACTCTGATTTCTCTGTCGTTAAGGATGTCGTTAAAATCCTTTGTAAATCTGTCTGCAAGCGGGCTGTCAGGAAACTCTCTGAGATCAAGAATTTTCTTGATATAAATTTCCTCGCCAAGTCCTGCAAAAAGTTTTTTCTTGTGTGTTGTCAGAATTTCGGCTACACCGGAACCTACAACACCGTGACCCATTATTGCTACTGATACCATAGCTCTACCTTACCTTTCCAATTTATATGAAAATAATATTAAACATATTTACTGAATTTTAATTATTTATGCGGCAGGCTCTGCTGCATCTCCGCCTTCTCCTCCGCCGGCTTCACCGCCGCCTTCATTGCCGCCTTCGTTTCCGCCGCTGTTTTCACCGCCGCCTTCGTTTCCGCCTTGGCTGCCTGAGTTCTCATTACCTGAAGATTCACCGCCGCCTTCATTGCCGCTTGATTCTCCTCCATGATTTCCGCCGGCTCCGTTATTTCCACCGTTGCTGCCTTCTTCTCCGCCACTGTTTTCGGAACCACCGCCTGATTCACCGTTATCTCCGTTACTGCCGTCATACCAATCTGTATCAGTATCACTATCGTTGTCGGAGTTATCGCCTTCACCATAATTGCTGACATAGTTTGTGAATGTCGGCAGATTATCCTCTGTGTAGTAACCAATGTACTTGCCTGATATATAATCTGTTGAAACAATAAGACCGTTAGAGGGGTTAAACTGCGCTTCAATCAGATTAGGAGAGAGTTTGTAATCCTTTTGTTCTTTGTTTTCAAGGTATTTACCCATAATATTTGAGAAGAACTTGGATGAAACAGTTTTGCCGTTTGAAGATATTGAATCAGGAGTATCAAAGCCGCACCATGTTGCCATTACAGCATAAGGAGATGCTCCGCAGAACCATGAGTCCTTATCTTCATCTGTGGTACCTGTTTTGCCGATAATGTCCCAACCGTCAATTTTCGCATATGAGGCATTAGTCATAGAAAGTGTTGTGTTTACCATATTGTAGTGCAGAAGTCTGTTCATAATGCCTGCTGTTTCAGCAGAATAAGCCTTTTTAGGCACCTGCGAACGGTTGTCAAGGATGATGTTGTCCTCAGAGTCTGTTACGTAATAATAGGTGTACGGTTTATAATAAAGACCGCCGTTTCCCATATATGTGTATGCGGCAGCCATTTCACGTACAGTGACACCGCCGTTCATACCACCGATAGAAAGAGCACCGATGTAGTTCTGATCTTCTTCGGAAAGATTTTGGAAGCCCATCTTAGTGACTGCCTGTTCATAGGCAACATCGGGACCGCCGAGCAGCTGTATAGCCTGAGCAGCAGTTGCGTTTGAAGACCACATTATAGCGTCGGAAAGCAACATATTGCCCTTATAGTAGCGGTAGGCATTTTCAGGACCCGAAACAAGCACTCCGCTTTCATTATATTTATAATTTTCAATAGGTTCATCCTGAATTACGGATGAGAAGTAAAGAAGTTTCTTGTCTATACAAAGAGGGTAAGCGATAACGGGCTTGATTGAAGAACCCGGCTGTAATACAGAGGTTCTTGCTCTGTCCCATTGTAATGCCTGTACCTTTTTTTCAGAACTGCCGACTGTTGCAATTATTCTTCCGTCCAAGTCCATAAGTGTAGAGCCGATCTGTAAATTCGTATCGTATGTTTTATCAATCTTAAGTGCCTGCTCCTCGATATAATTCTGCATATCAAGGTCCATTGCACAGTATATTTTAAGTCCCTCTGTAAAAAGCTTGTCGGATGCCGCCGATTCGCTTATGCCGTAAAATTCGGCAAGATCAGACTGCAAATCGTAATAAAGCTCGTCAATGTACCAGTTCTGTACATATCCGTTGTCATCTTCATCCTCGTCATCATCAACATTCTGAAAACCGACAAATTTCATATCGACAGACTCCTTCATAGCCTCTTCATACTCACTGTCGCTGATCTTTCCCTGATCATGCATTTCTTCAATTACAATCTCGCGGCGCTTCTTATTATTTTCGGGATAAACAAGCGGATTCCAAAGAGAAGGATTCTGAGTAATGCCTGCAATAGCCGCACATTCTGCGATTGAGCAGTCGGTAATACTCTTGTCGAAATAAAGCTGTGCCGCAGCCTCAACACCCTGACAGTTGTTGCCAAAGTTTACAACATTCAAATAAGCCTCAAGAATCTGATCCTTTGTATATTCCTTTTCAAGATTCAGCGCCTTGCAGATTTCACGGAGCTTACGGGTGATAGAAACCTCGTTATCATCCGTGATATTTTTTATAAGCTGCTGTGTCAGCGTTGAACCGCCGTATGAGTCGTTGCCTGTCATAAGATTAATGACAGCAGATGCAGTTCTTGTCCAGTCAACACCGCTGTGGTCATAGAAGCGCTTGTCCTCAATGGCAACAATAGCTTCTTTCATTGATTCAGGTATATTGTTGTTATCAACCCAGATACGGTTTTCTGTATTGTACAGCTGCTGATATTCCTCAAACTCGCCGCTCTCTTTGTTTTCAACCATAATAAAGCTCGTCTGATTCATCGATTTTGCTTTAAGGTCAATACCGGTCGGCTCGGACGCAATGGTAAAGATATAAACAAAAAGCGAAATGCCCGAAATTATCATAGCCACAAGAACAACTGACAACAGCGTGACAATCATTCTTCCGAAGCCTTTGAAAAATCGCTTGCCGCCGCTTTCGGTTTCCTCGGTATAATCCATAGGCTCATTATTTTTTTCCGTGTATTGACTTATGTCTGTTTCACGCTTGTTACGCATATTTACTCCTTTGTAATCGCAAATCTACCTAATGGTGAAGTTTAAATGACATTTTAATTTTTATTATAAGCGTCCTGATGTGCTGCATCTTAACGGACAGACTGCATCATAAAACGCACTTTTATGCACTGCTGTTCAATAACAGTTCCCTGCTTAAAGTTAAAAATTTTTCGCATAAAAAAATTTATTCCTCATTATTATAGCACCTTAAAGCGAAAAAATAAATAACTTTATACAATTTTTTATGAAAAAATAAACAGTTTCATCTTTGATTTTTTATGTAAAAGAATGAATAAAAGCATAATTTCAGGAAAAACTATCCTTAAATTACATTTTACAGACTTATTTTTTCAAAATTCTATGGCAAGGAATGGTAAAATATGAAAAAACTTATTGCAATAACAGCGGTGATACTTTTCGGATGTCTTTTTATAAGTTCATTTTCTGCAACTCAGCAAACAGAAAATATGACTGAGCAAACCATAATATATAATGAAAAGCAAGCATCCGACAAAAATGAAGAAGATAAACAGGTGTATGTTATAAAAGCAGAGAACGGAGAACTTGTAGTCTACAAAAAAGGCGTTATGGATCCCTTTATGAATACAGGAACTCTTGTAAAAGGATTGCCAAAAGGCGATATTTTGCGCCTTGAAAAAGGGATTGAGGTTATAGGAAAGGAAAATTTAAAGAAATATCTCGAGGATTATTGCAGCTGACATAAATCCCCTGATTCTCAAAAAATCGGTTATATATATTGACATTTTTAAGCATTTGAGTTAGTATTAATTATAATGCCATAATAATAGATTAGTATGGTTTCTTTGGAACTTTTTAAGAGCGACTGATGAAATTTTGTAAATCAGCTTCATCTTAAAAAGCCCATTATGTAGCAGAAAAGGAGAATGTACATATGATTTCTACTGTCATAGATCAAAGCCTCGGTCTTGAGTTTCCTATTTTTCAGGGCGGTATGGCTTGGGTAGCTGACGCTTCCCTCGCCGCAGGCGTTTCAAACGCAGGCGGTCTTGGACTTATTGCCGCAATGAATTCCAACGGAGAACAGCTTCGTGAGGAAATCCGCAAGTGCAAAGAGCTTACAGACAAGCCTTTTGGCGTAAACATTATGCTTATGAGCCCGTTTGCCGACGAGGTTTCAAATGTTGTAATCGAAGAGGGCATCAAGGTTGTAACAACAGGTGCAGGCAACCCGGGCAAGTATATGTCCAAGTGGCTTGAAGCAGGAATCAAGGTTATCCCTGTTGTTCCGAGCGTTGCGCTTGCACGCAAAATGGAAAAGAACGGAGCTTTTGCGGTTATAGCAGAGGGCGGCGAATCAGGCGGTCACGTTGGCGACCTCACAACTATGGCTCTTGTTCCTCAGGTTGTTGACGCAGTTTCAATCCCTGTTATCGCAGCAGGCGGCATTGCAGACGGCAGACAGATTGCAGCCGCATTTATGCTCGGCGCAGTAGGAGTGCAGGTAGGCACAAGATTCTTGGTTGCCACAGAATGTACAATTTCACAGGAATACAAAAATAAAATACTGAAGGCAAAGGACATTGACACTGTTGTTACGGGCAAAAGACTTGGTCATCCCGTAAGAGCAATACGCAACTCCTTTACAAGAGAATATACAAAAGCAGAATATAATTCTTCTGAGGTTTCAGATGAGGAACTTGAAAATATGGGCATCGGCAGACTGAGAAGAGCTGTTCGTGAGGGTGATGTATCAAACGGTACAGTTCTTGCAGGTCAGGTTGCAAGTATGGTAAAAAAAGAACAGCCTGCCCGTGAAATGATTGAAGAGATGTTCACAGAGGCTGAAGAAGTATTGAACGGAGCGACAAAATGGGTAAAATAGCATTTGTTTTTTCCGGACAGGGAGCACAGTACAGCGGAATGGGCAAGGCACTTTATGAGGCTTCTCCCGCTGCAAAGGCTGTTTATGATATGGCTGATTCAGTAAGAGAGGGTACTTCAAAGCAATGTTTTGAGGGCACAACCGAGGAACTTTGCAAGACGGTGAACACACAGCCCTGCGTTTTTACAGCTGATTTGGCTGCTGCTTATGCGCTTGTTGAAAAGGGCATAACTCCAGACTGCGTTGCAGGTTTTTCGCTCGGCGAAATTTCGGCTCTTGCCTTTTCAAAAATGCTTTCAGACGAAGAAGCGTTTAAGCTTGTATGCAAAAGAGGCATACTTATGGATAAAGCGGCAACCGAAAATCCGGGAGCAATGGTTGCGGTAATGAAGATTTCGCCTCAGCAGGTTGAAGAGGTATGCTCGCAGTTTGATAAAACATACCCCGTAAACTACAATTCGCCTGCACAGACAGTTGTAGCAACAACAAGCGAAACAGTTGACGCTTTTTGTGAGGCAGTCAAGAATGCAGGCGGCAGAGCAAAGCAGCTTGCAGTAAGCGGTGCGTTCCATTCACCGTTTATGGCTGATGCAGCAGAGGGCTTGGGCGAATATATGAAAAATATTGATTTTGCTGAGCCGCAGGTTCAGATTTATTCTGACTACACTGCAAAACCGTATGAGGGCGATTACAAAGCTCTTGTAAAGGCTCAGGTTGAAAATCCCGTAAAATGGCAGACAATTATTGAAAATATGGTTGCCGACGGTGTTGACACATTTATTGAGGTAGGCGTAGGCAAAACACTTACAGGCTTAATAAAAAGAATTAACCCCGATGTCAAAGCGTTCAAGGTTGAAACCCCTGACGACATTGCGGTGCTTGATATATAACTAACAATAATTGATAATTAAAAAATTACACCCTTGGAGGTTTTATTATGAATTTTGAAAACAAAACTGCTGTAATCACAGGCGGTTCAAGAGGTATAGGTCTTGCTATTGCAAAGAAGCTTGCTTCAAACGGTGCAAACATTGCAATTCTATATGTCGGTGACGAAAGCGAAGGCATCAATGCCAAAAACGAGCTTTTGGAGTACGGCACAAAGGTTGAACAGTATTTTTGTGATGTTTCAGATTTTGAGGCTTCAAAAGAAGTTATTGACAAGGTTATTGAGGAGTTCGGCGGCGTTGATTTTCTCATCAACAATGCAGGAATTACCCGTGACAAACTTGTTCTCAATATGGACGAAAAGGATTTTGACGCAGTTATTAATGTAAACCTCAAGGGTACATTTAATATGATTAAGCATACATACAAGCACTTTATGAAAAAGCGTTTCGGCAGAATTGTAAGCACATCTTCCATTGTTGGTCTTAACGGCAATGCAGGTCAGGCAAACTATTCTGCTTCAAAGGCAGGTATTATCGGTCTTACAAAGTCTGTTGCAAAAGAACTTGCAGGCAGAGGTGTTACAGTAAATGCAGTAGCGCCCGGTTATATCGGAACAGATATGACAAACGCTCTTTCAGACAAGGTAAAGGACGCTATGAAGGCTCAGATTCCTGCAAAGAGAATCGGTACTCCCGAGGATGTGGCAAATGTTGTTGCGTTCCTTTGCTCTGATGATGCAGCTTATGTAACAGGCGAAGTTATCCGTGTTGACGGCGGACTTGCTATGTAATTGGAGGTTAATATGAGCAGAAGAGTAGTAGTAACAGGATTAGGTGCAATAAGCCCTGTCGGCAACAATGTTTCTGATATGTGGAAAAATCTTGTTGACGGTGTTTGCGGAATCGAAACAATCACAGAATTTGATACATCAGACCTCAAGGTACATATCGCAGGTACTGTAAAGGACTTTGTTCCCGAGAATTTCGGAATAGAAAAAAGAGAGGCAAGAAAGCTTGACTTATATTGTCAGTATGCAATAGCAGCAGCACAGGAAGCTGTTGATGACAGCGGAATTATAGGAAATATTGATGAAAACCGCTTCGGCGTTTATATAGGCGCAGGTATCGGCGGCTTGCACACATTCGTTAATAACACACTTGCTATGGATAAGGGCGGCGCAAAGAAGGTTTCCCCATTTTTTATCCCGATGATGATCGGAAACATTGCAACAGGTAATGTTGCAATCCGCTTTGGTGCAAAGGGAGTTTCTCTTTCAGTTATGAGTGCTTGTGCAACAGGTACTCACTCAATAGGCGAAGCTTTTCATGCAGTCAAGGACGGCTATGCTGATGCAATTATCGCAGGCGGTACAGAGGCTGTTATTGCTCCTCTTACAATTGCAGGCTTCCAGAACATCAAGGCGCTTTCAACAAATGCAGACCCTAAAAAGGCTTCACGTCCGTTTGACAAGGATCGTGACGGCTTTATAATGGGCGAAGGTGCAGGTATGCTCATTCTTGAAGAATATGAGCACGCAAAGGCAAGGGGTGCAAAAATCTATGCAGAATTATGCGGCTACGGCAACACTTGCGACGCTCACCATGTAACTGCTCCCGATCCTGAAGGCGCAGGTCTTGCAAGAGCGATTGAAATAGCATTTGATGAAGCACAGGTTGCCGATGACGCACAGCTCTATATCAACGCTCACGGAACAAGCACACACTTAAATGACCTTACAGAAACAATGGCAATCAAAAAAGCTCTCGGCGAAAAGGCATATGATGCAAACATCAGCTCAACAAAGTCAATGACAGGTCATATGCTCGGCGCAACAGGCGCAGTAGAAGCTATTGTATCAATAATGACACTTAAAGACGGCATAATTCCGCCGACAATCAATCTTGACGAACCTGACGAGGAACTTGACCTTAACTATACGCCAAACAAGGCTGTCAAGCGTGACGTCAATGTTGCGGCATCAACAAATCTGGGCTTCGGCGGTCACGATGCCTGCATAGTATTCAAGAAGATTTAATGAGGAGATTTAAGAATGTATAATATAGATGAAATCAAAGAGTTTATCGCTGTTCTTGAGGACTCATCGCTTTCTGTTCTTGAGCTTCAGAACGAAAATGGTTCAAAAATCCGTCTTGAAAAGCCGCAAGTTGCAGTACAGGCTGCTTCTGTTGTTCAGGCTGCCCCTGCACCGCAGAGTGCTCCTGCACAGTCAGCACCTACAGCTGCTCCTGTTGCCGACTCAGGCAAGACAATTAATGCGCCGATTGTAGGCGTGTTCTATGCAGCTCCGTCACCCGACGCACAACCTTATGTTTCGGTTGGAAAACATGTAAAAAAAGGCGATACAGTCTGCATTATTGAGGCTATGAAGTGTATGAACGAAATTCAGGCTGAAGAGGACGGAGAAATTACCGAAGTTATCGTCAAGGACGGCGAGCTTGTTGAATACGGTCAGCCTTTATTTAAGATTGGATAAATTACAATTTTAAAATTATAACTGCTTGACAGCAGCAAATATAAGTTCTTTAGGAGAAAATTATGAATCAGGAAGAAATCAAAAAGATTTTGCCTCATCGCAACGATATGCTCCTCGTTGAGGAAGCCGAGCGCATAGATGAGAATACTGCTAAGGGCAGATATACAATTAAGGGTACAGAGTTCTTTCTTAACGGTCATTTTCCGGGGAATCCTGTTGTTCCGGGTGTAATCCTCTGTGAAATGATGGGACAGGCAAGCTGTTGCCTGCTTGCAGACAAGGTTAAGAACTGCACTCCGTACTTTACAAAGATGAACAATGTAAAATTCAAAAACCAGGTAAAGCCCGGTGATACTCTTGAAACAGTCTGCACACTTACAAAAAGCAGAGGTGCATTCTATTTTATTGAAACAAAGGGCTATGTTGACGGCAAACTCTGTGTTAGCGGTGAACTTTCATTTGCCATTGTTGAGAATAAATAATCAGCTTTATATTCAATAAATTTTTGGAAGTGAAAAGATGTTTTCTAAAATTCTTATTGCCAACCGTGGCGAAATCGCTGTAAGAATTATCAGAGCCTGTCGTGAGATGGGCATAAGCACGGTTGCAATTTATTCTGAAGCAGACAAAGACGCTATGCATGTTCAGCTTGCCGATGAAAGCTACTGCGTGGGCGGCAACAGGGTAGCTGACAGCTACCTGAATATGCCTGCTATTCTTACTGTTGCTGTTGAAAGCGGCGCACAGGCTATTCATCCGGGCTACGGTTTGCTTTCGGAAAATGCGAAATTTGTTTCACTGTGTGAGCAGTGTAACATAAAGTTTATAGGTCCTACTTCCGAGATGATTAAATTGCTCGGTGACAAGGACAATGCACGCAAAACAATGCGTGCAGCAGGAGTGCCCGTAACTCCCGGCTGTGACATTGTGGAAAGTGTAGAAGAAGCAAAGGCAGAAGCAGAAAAAATCGGCTTTCCTCTGCTTATCAAGGCTCGTTCGGGCGGCGGCGGCAAGGGTATCAGACGTGTTGATTATATTGAACAGTTTGAAGAGGCTTTTCTCTCTGCATCAAGCGAGGCTCAGTCTGCTTTCGGCGACGGTGCGTGCTACCTTGAAAAATTCATTCATCCCGTAAAACATATTGAAATGCAGCTTTTATGCGACAAATACGGAAACACGATTTGTCTTGGCGAACGTGAATGCTCCGTACAGCGTAAAAATCAAAAGATGATTGAAGAAAGTCCAAGTCCTGCTCTTGATGAAAAGACACGCAAGAATATGATGATTGCGGCGGTAAAGGCTGCAAAGGCTGTCAACTATGTAAACGCAGGAACTGTAGAATTTTTGCTTGATATGGACAATAACTTCTATTTTATGGAGATGAACACCCGTTTGCAGGTTGAGCACGGCGTAACAGAAATGGTAACCGGTCTTGACATTGTTCAGTGGCAAATCAGAATTGCTGCAGGCGCAAAGCTTACAAGAACTCAGGACAGCATTTTTACTCACGGTAATGTAATTGAATGCCGCATTAACGCAGAAAATCCCGATAAGAGCTTTCGTCCAAGCTGCGGAAGAATTACAAGACTACATACTCCGGGAGGCTCATTTGTCCGTTTTGATACAGCAATATTCCAGGATTACTTTGTGCCGCCTTTCTATGATTCAATGATTGGCAAGCTGATTGTTCAGGCTCGTACAAGAGCAGAAGCAATTCGCAAGATGAAAATGGCTTTGTCAGAGCTTACAATCGACGGAATAGAAATAAACCGTGACATTTTAGCTGAAATTCTTTCAGACGAACAGTTTGTCAGCGGTGAATATACAACAGACTTTATGACAGAATTTGAGGAAAAACGTAATTCAAAGTAAACGCTGAACAATACAGTATTTTTCTTAAAAGATGAGGAACTGATATGGATTTATTTTCTTTTAGAAAGCCTAAAAACGAGCTTGAATCACTCCCTGATGAACAGCAGAACACTCCGTTTATTCCGGAAGAAATGTGGATTAAGTGTCCGAAGTGTAACACAATGCTTCTTACAACCGATATGGAGGAAAATCTTCATGTCTGCACAAAGTGCAACCACCATTTCAGAATGAATGGCAGACAGCGTATTGAAATGCTTGCAGATACCGACTCTTTTATTGAGCAGGATGCAAACCTTGAAAGCACAAATATTCTTGACTTTCCGGGATATGAGGCAAAGCTTGAGAAAGCAAGAAAAAGCGGCAGTAAGGAGTCTGTAATATGCGGTGAATGTAAAATCGGCGGAATTGACTCAGAGCTTTGCGTTATGGACTCAGATTTTATGATTGGTTCAATGGGTACAGTTACTGGCGAAAAAATTACCCGTGCGTTTGAGTATGCTACAGAAAATAAACTTCCGATTATCATCTGCACTATTTCGGGCGGTGCCAGAATGCAGGAGGGCATATTGTCCTTAATGCAGATGGCAAAAACCTCTGGTGCAGCCAAACGTCACAGTGATGCAGGACTTCTGTATATCACAGTTTTAACAGACCCAACAACAGGCGGTGTAACAGCATCGTTTGCAATGGACGGCGATATAATACTGGCAGAGCCTGAAACGCTGATCGGCTTTGCAGGTCAGCGAGTAATTGAGCAAACAATTCGTCAGAAATTGCCCAAGGATTTCCAAAGGGCAGAATTTTTGCTCCAAAAAGGCTTTGTTGATGCGGTTGTTAGCAGAAACAACCTTAAAAATACAATCGTGAAGCTTTTAAAAATTCACGGATACGGTAAGGAGGCAGAGTAATGGCAGCATACGATAAAGTTATGGCGGCAAGAGCTGCCGATAAGCTGACTTCTGTTGACTACATTGCAAATATGTTTGGCGACAGCTTCATTGAACTGCACGGCGACAGACGTTATTCCGACGACAAAGCTATCGTTGCAGGCATTGCAATGCTTTATAATACACCCGTGACTGTAATCGGCATTGAAAAAGGCAGAAACACCAAAGAACGTGTTGAGCGCAACTTCGGTCAGGCTCATCCTGAGGGCTACCGCAAAGCACTTCGCCTTATGAAACAGGCTGAAAAGTTTCACCGCCCTGTGCTCTGCTTTGTTGATACAAGCGGAGCTTATCCCGGTATCGGTGCCGAGGAACGTGGACAGGGACAAGCTATTGCAGAAAATCTTATGGAAATGATGACCCTCAAAACACCGATTCTGTCAATCGTAATCGGTGAAGGCGGCAGCGGCGGTGCGCTTGCACTTGCAGTTGCCGATGAGGTATGGATGATGGAAAACTCCGTTTACTCCGTAATCTCACCCGAGGGATGTGCGTCAATTCTCTGGAAGGACAGCACGAAGGCTCCGGAAGCCGCCGAAGCTCTAAAAATGACTGCTCAGGACTTGTTCAAACTCGGCGTAATTGAGCGTATTATTCGTCAACCGAAAAGAGATGATGATAAGGCTATTTTTGAAAGCCTTAAAATGCTTATAAGCCGAACATTTGAAAAAAATATGGCTTTATCCGATGAAGAGCTTTTAGCTTCACGCTATGAGCGTTTCCGCAAAATCGGAACTCCCTAATAAACAAATAAGATTACATATAAATTAAAGCTGACAGCTACTGTTTTAGTAACTGCCAGCTTTTAGTTTTAGGTTCAATGTCAATAGTTGGGGTGAAAATATAAAGAAAAATAGCTTATTCAAAAAATCGGAATCTTAGAGTATTATTGAAGCTATTTTTTTGTGTTCGTAGGGGACGGCATCCTTGACGTCCCGCCTGATTGCCAACGGCAATCAGGAAAAACGACATATTGTGACAAGGTTTTGGGACGTCTGGAAGCCGTCCCCTACACAGAACTTTATTAAGACTCTGTTTGTTGTTACCCCAACATTAATTATAGAACCTAATTTTATTTATATGTTGTTTGCTTTAACGGTGCTGTCTGCTTGGAAAAGAGCAGACAGCACCTAATAATTATATAGAATATTATCTGTAAGTGATTGACCAACCGCTTGGATTATATCCGCTTATTGTATTGCCGTTTTTGTCTATACAGCGAATTGTATAGGTTTCGGTTCTGCCGGCTTTAACACCTGTATCTGTAAAGCTTGTGACGGTGGTATCCTTAAAGCGTTTCCAATCCTGACCGGGATATTTGTAATAAAGTCTGTAGCCGTATACTCCTGCAACCTTGTTCCAGCTGATTTTAACTCCGTTTGAGGTATTTTCAAGCTTAGTAATCGTCGGAGCAACAGGTTCGTACTTCTTTGACCAACCGTCCGAGTTATAACCGCTGAATGTGTTGCCATTGCTGTCTATGCAACGGATTGTGTAGGTTTCGGTTCTGCCTGCACTTACACCTGTGTCTGTAAAACTTGTCGCTGTGGTGTCCTTAAATCGTTTCCAATCCTTGCCCGGATACTTGTAATAAAGTCTGTATCCGTATACTCCTTCAACCTTGTTCCAACTTATCTTAATACCATTTGATGTATTTTCAAGCTTGGTAACATGCGGTATTGATCTTGGAAGTGAATATGTTTGTGACCAGCCGCCTGAGTTATAACCGCTGACTGTGTTGCCGTTTTTATCAATACAACGGATTGTGTAGGTTTCGGTTCTGCCTATGCTTACTCCTGTGTCGGTAAAGCTTGTTGTTGTGGTGTCCTTAAAGCGTTTCCAGTCCTTGCCGGGGTATTTGTAATAAAGTCTGTAGCCGTATACACCTGCAATTTTGTTCCAGCTTATCTTAATTCCGTCAGAAGTATTTTCAAGTTTGGTAATTGTCGGATTAACAGGCTCATATTTATATGACCAGCCGCCTGAGTTATAACCGCTGATTGTGTTGCCGTCTTTGTCAATACAACGGATTGTGTAGGTTTCTGTTCTGCCTGCGCTTACTCCTGTGTCTGTAAAACTTGTCGCTGTGGTGTCCTTAAAGCGCTTCCAGTCCTTACCCGGATATTTGTAGTAAAGTCTGTAACCGTATGCACCCGATACCTCATCCCAACTGATTCTGATACCGTCAGCAGTATTTTGAAGATTTGTGATAGTGGGAGTAGCTAATACTTTTGTGACTGTCACCTTACAGGTTGCAGTTTTGCCATTTGAAGTTTTGGCTGTAATTGTTGCAGTTCCTGCATCTTTTGTAGTTACCACGCCGTTAGAAACCGATGCAACAGATTCATCGGAGGAACTCCATTCAATTGGATCAAGTACTAACAGACCATTTGTAATCAATTTATCGTTCCAATAATCAATCACAGAAATTCCTGTAGTGACTTCCAGATTTATTTTTTCGCCTGACTTACATTCTCTGTTATCGCCTAATGTATACTCATTTGTCAAGATGCTTTTGCTTACCTCTAAGGTCTGAATACAATTGCTTATGGCACTGCCCTTTATTTCTTTCATATTATTCATTGACGAGAATTCGCCTGCTGTAGTATTATAATAGTTTGCTGTGGGTGAACAAAATGTTCCCAAGCCTACATATCTGTTTTCGGGATCAATCATCTGAGTATAATGACCTGTTACTGCGTTTGTATTTTGATTAACCCAATCGCCCTTTTCTCCATACCACTGCTCAATTCCCGGAAGCATACTATCGGACCAGTTCCATGCAATTACTTCGCCCCAGCTTGAGTTGCCGTCCGGACCATAAAGCTCCCATATGCTTCTGCCGTTTGTTCGCTTATGATTCATAGTTAATGATGCCTCTGCTGCACGAATTCTTGCAATATATTCCAAATCAGAAGACCATTTTATGGCTATATAGTCACTTGTTTTTAAAGGATTTCCGGTAGAGGGATTTAACACTCCCTGTTTACATGCTTCATAGCGTATCTCGTTAATGCGATCCAGTGCTTTCTGACTTTGAGTGACATACTTGCCCTTTATTCCCAAAAATACGCAATCATCAGCAGGTTTTGTTACATCTGTTGGCAACACCGCAACTTGTTCTGCTGCATTTACAGCAATACCCACAGACATAATTGAAATAATTACGCACACAAACAAAACTGATGATATTATTTTTTTGATGTTTGCTTTCATAGAGGGTTCTCCTTGTTTATGCATTTTCTACAAATTATATTATCACATTTATGAATAATTGTCAATATAAATATATCTGAATTGGCGATTATTATTTGTGATATATTTAAGTAGTAGAGGAACGGCGGCGGATGTTTCAGCCCCTTTTGAAAGAGGGTGCATATCTTTATGACAGAAGATACTTTGTATTTAATTGCATTTGCTATTGTATTATGAGTACTTGTTGAAATTATAAAGAACCATAAAAAGAAAAAAACCGCCCTGTAGTAGCGATACAAGGCGGTTTATAATAAAAATTCAACTATCACGAAACAGCCAATCTGTTCCTTTACACCATTATATTATCACAAACATATGAATATGTTAACTTTTTTCACACTCCCTGCATATCTGTTTTGATGTGCAGGGGGGTTCTGCATTATATTTTATAATCACATCTCGCAATAGTTACCAAGAAAACTGAACTCGGGCATCTCCTCGCTTAATTGGCTTATAAGCTCAACAACATTGTCGCTGTGCACATTACCCGAAAAGTCAAGATAGAACAAATACTCAAAGTTTTTGTCAGCTCTTGGGCGTGACTCAATCTTTGTAAGGTTAAGTCCAAGAGAATTGAATCTGCACAAAAGACTATAGAGCGAGCCTGTAACGTGCGGAAGTGAAAAACAAAGACTGATTTTGTTTGCACCCTCAGGAATGTAGAGCTTTTTGGAAATCACAATAAAGCGTGTTGTATTAGAGCTGTCATCCTGCAAATGATTGTCAAGCACCTTAAGTCCGTACTCCTCTGCCGCCTTGTAAGAACAGATTGCCGCAACATTGAGTCTTTTTTCCTTGACTACATCTCTCGCCGCAACTGCTGTGTTTGAACAAGGGATAGCATCAAAACCGTGGTTTGCAATATAGTCTGAGCACTGCGAAATTGTCTGAGGATGCGTCCAAACAATCTCAATATCGGAAAGCTCCGACTGCTTTATTCCGCCAAGGCAGTAGTCAATTGGCAAATCAAGTGCTCCCACAATATAAAATCTATGCTTTAAAATAAGGTCATACACAGCCGATACAGAGCCGCCTGTGGAATTTTCAACAGGGAGCACACCGTATGTAATCTCTCCCCTGTCAACCGCTTCAAACACATCGCCAAAGCTCTTATAGTTTGCTGTCTGCACACCCGGAAACAGTTTGAGCGTTGCTTCGTGGCTGTTTGCACCCTTAATGCCCTGATAACCAACCTTGATGTTTTCAACAGGCAATTCGCCTGACGCATTGTTTATTACATCTTTAAGAGTCTTTCCGCTGCCGACAATGTTGTGCTGAAGCGCACGGGATAACTCCATTATATTTGAATAGAGAAGTCTTGCATATGCTCCGTACTCTCCGCCCTTTTCCTCAACTGCATTAAGGATTTCGTTCTCACGGCTCTGATTGAGCACCGGAATACCCTTTGAAACCTTATATATACCTACATCCTTAGCGCAGTCCATACGCTGCTTAAAAAGCTCGATAATCTGATTATCTATCTTGTCAATTTCAACTCTGATTTCACTCAGGTCACGCATTCCGACACATCCTTTATATTAGTTCATCATATTTATGATAGCAATCGCAGTAACCGCTTCAATCACAGGCACTGCCCTCGGCACAATGCAGGGGTCGTGTCTGCCATGAATTTCAAGCTCCGCATTCTCCTTTTTCTGCAAGTCAACTGTCTTTTGCTTTTGGGAAATCGATGGAGTAGGCTTGACTGCGGCTCTGAAAATTACAGGCATACCGTTTGTAATTCCGCCTAAAATTCCGCCCATATTATTGGTTTCGGTAACGACCTTGCCGTCTTTATATCTGAACGGGTCATTTGACTGCGAGCCACGCATTTTGGCAAGTTCAAAGCCCTTGCCAAACTCAATGCCCTTGATTGCAGGCACTCCGAAAACAGCCTTGGCAATCACGCCCTCAACTCCGTCAAACATAGGGTCGCCGATTCCTGCCTCAATGCCTGTTACCGCACATTCAATAGTGCCGCCGACGCTGTCAAGGCTTGTTCTTGCCTTTTCGACTTCATCACGCATTTTCTGTTCTGCACTGTCATCAATAAGCGCAAATGCAGATAAATTTAACTTTTTAATCAACGAATCTTCAATTTCAACAGGATTAAAATATTCGTCAGTAACATTGCCTATGCTTGCAATATGAGCGGCAATCTTTATGCCCTTCTGCTCGAGAATCTGCCTGCATACTGCACCAGCAAAAACAATCGGAGCAGTAATTCTGCCTGAAAAATGACCGCCTCCACGAATATCATTTGCACCGTTGTACTTTACAAAAGCGGCATAATCCGAATGCCCGGGACGGGGACAGCTTAAAAGATTGCTGTAATCGCCGCTGCGTGTATTTGTATTTTCTATCACGGCACAAAGCGGCGCACCTGTCAATGTGTTGTCAAGCATACCCGACAACACATTCGGAAAGTCTTTTTCAAGCCTTGGGGTTGCCGTTTTATCCTTGCCGGGAGCACGTCTTGCCATCTGGACAAGCACCCTGTCCATATCAATCTTAACTCCTGCCGGAAGTCCGTCAATCACAACGCCTATGCCGTTGCCATGGCTTTCGCCGAATACTGAAATTTTAATTTTATCACCGTATGTCGAGGACATCTGCCTTTCCTCCAATGCTGTTATAATCTATATAAAAATCAGGATAACTCTTGTTTATACTCAGTGCGTAGGTACATTCGATTTCGCCGTCAAGTCCTGCGGCGCACACACCTGCCGACATAACAATTCTGTGGTCGTTGCACCCCTGCACAAATCCTGACTTAAGCCTGCTTACGCCCTCAATTTCAAGTCCGTCTTCAAGCTCTGTAACCTTGCCGCCGAGCGCATTAATTAAATCGGCTGTTGCTTTTAGCCTGTCGCACTCTTTAATGCGAAGTCTTTCGGCATTGATAATACGAGTTTTGCCCTCTGCAAATGCTGCGCACACTGAAAGTGCCGGCACAAGATCGGGAATTTGCGAGGCATCAATGGTTATTCCGTGAAGTTTTTGTGCTCTTACCTTAACGCTTGTGTCGGTTTGCTCAACATATGCGCCGAACTGTGCTACAAGCTCAGCAATTTTTTTGTCGCCCTGTGCTGAATCCCTGTTTACTCCATTCACCGTAACACTGCCGCTGATTGCGCCTGCAACAAGAAAGAATGCAGCCTGCGACCAGTCGCCGTCTGTTTTATAGTCACAAGGAATATATTTCTGATTTCCCTTTATGTGCCAGCCATAGTCAGTGGTTTCAATTTCAACACCGAATTTTGACATTGTGTAAATCGTCATATTTATATATCCAACGCTCTCAATAGGCGATGTAAGCACTATGTCGCTGTCGCCGTCAAGCATTGGCAGTGCAAGCAAAAGGCCCGTAATAAACTGCGAGCTTACGTTGCCGGGAATTTCAAATTTTCCGCTTTGCAGTCTGCCGCTGATTGTAAGAGGCAAGCCGCCCTCTGTCTGACATTTTACGCCCGCCTTTGGCAAAGCCTCTGTAAAAATGCCGATTGGCCGCTGCGGTAAAAGTCCGTGACCTACAAAGGTCGCATTAATACCGCCTGCCGCAACAACCGGTATAAAAAATCTCAACGCACTGCCGCTTTCGCCGCAGTCGAGAGTAAGATTGTCCTTTTCAAAAATTTCTGTTCCGTCAATTATAAGAACGCCGTTTTCAATATGCGTTTTTGCGCCCATTGCTTCAATAACACCTATTGTAGCCCTGATGTCATTTGACAATGCAACAGGAGCAACAGTACATTTGCCTCCTGTAAGAGCCGCACATATGATTGCCCTGTGCACATCACTTTTTGACGGAGGAATATTTACAGTTCCGCAAGGTGTAAAGGGTTTGTACTTTACGTGCGGTTTACTGCTTTTGTCAGTTGACAACACATTATCAGTTGACATATGTATCTCCTTTTTTAACACGAATTATGCTGTAATAAACTCCTCAAGCTTATTAAGCTCTACCTTCTTAGTAAAGCTGTCGCCGATTTTGTTGAGCAGAACAAGATTAATCGAAGTGCCTGCCGTCTTTTTGTCACTCTGTGCGGCATTCGCCATTTCTGCAAAAGTTGCCTTATCTGATATCGGCAAGCCGTACTTTTTACAAAGTTCAATTATTCTGTCGGTTGTACCGCTTTGTGTAATGCCCTGCTTTTCGCCTGCCCTTGATATTAAAACCATACCTATTGCAACTGCCATTCCGTGAGAAATTCCCTTAAAATCGTAAAGTTTTTCTATGGAATGACCGAGTGTGTGACCGAAATTGAGGAGCATTCTCTCTCCTGATTCACGTTCGTCACGGCTGACAACATCACGCTTTATTGAAACGCAGACCTCTATCACATCTTCAATGTGGTCAAGAGCATTTGTCTGCTCAAGATTTTCAAAGAAATCTGCATCCTTAATACATCCGTATTTTATAACCTCTGCCATACCGTCACGCACATAAAGGTCGGGCAAAGTGTTCAGAGTATCGGGGTCAATGAGTACAGCCTTTGGCTGGTGGAAAGCACCCACAAGATTTTTGCCCTGTGCAATATCAACGCCTGTTTTTCCGCCGACGGATGAATCCACCTGTGCAAGCAGAGATGTTGGTATTTGCACAAAGTCAATACCACGCAGATATGTTGCTGCCGCAAAACCGGCCATATCACCTGTTACACCGCCTCCGAGAGCCACAACAATATCCTTGCGTGTCATACCGAAATTTGCAAGCGTGTTGTACATTTCGGCAATAGTATGTAAATTTTTCGATTCCTCACCAGCAGGAAACACGTGGGCAGTAACCTCAAAGCCCTCCTGCGAAAGTGAGTTCATAACACGCCACTTATAAAGTGCAGCAACATTCGAGTCTGAAATAACAGTAACTCTTTTTGCATCTGACAACTGCTTTACATACTTGCCGCAGCTGTCAAGAATACCTCTTTCTATAAAAATATCATATGGGATTCCCGTTTCAACATGAACTGTTTTCATTTCGACCCCATCCTTTCATAAAAATTATTCACCCAAATCGGTTTTCACCTTGTGCCCCTGTTCGAGCAAGTCTTTAAGTTTTTCTATATTATCAGCCTTAATTGCATCTGAAATTTTTGTTATATTCTCAATTAGTATATCAAGCTCTTCAACAAGCGGTTCCTTGTTTTCGAGGAAAAGCTCGCTCCACAATTTTGAATTAATATTTGCAACTCTTGACACATCACGATAGCTGCCTGCCGAAAACCCCTTGTGATTAGGACAACTCGGACTTAGCACATAGGCACAGGCAAGCACGTGCGGAAGTTGAGAAGTAAACGCAATCATTCTGTCGTGCTCTTCGGGAGTGCTGAGTTTTACCCCGCCAAACCCAATTGACAGTGCAAAGTCAGACAAAATGTCAACATACTTTTGGTCTGCACCGCAGGGCACAACAATATAGCTTGCACCTTTGTAAAGATCGGCGTCAGACACATCAAAGCCGTTTTTCTCCTTGCCTGCCATCGGGTGACTTCCGACAAACACAAATCCGAACTTTTTTGAAAGCTCAACAAGCTGCGGACAGATTGCACGCTTTGTTCCTGCGGCATCGGTCACGATTGCACCCTTTTTTATGTATTGTCCGTTCTGCTCTATGAACTCCACATCAGCCTGCGGATACATACACAAAATTACAAGGTCAGCCTTTTCAAGTGACTGAGGCGAACCTATTTCATCAACCGCACCCTCTTCAAGCGCCCTTTCAGCCGTAGACAGTGTGCGGTTAACACCGATTACATAGTGGTCTGTATATTTTTTTATTGCTTTGCAGAAGCTGCCCCCGATTATTCCGAGTCCGATTACCGCAATATTCATCGCAAAGTCCTCCGTTTTTTCTATCCGCTATATAAGTTCGATATAATTTATTAATGCAGTGTCCCGAAGTTTGAACTTCTGTTTATTTATGAAGTTCATATTTTTTCTATCCGCTCCATAAGTTTAATCCAACTTATAACGCAGTGTCCCGAAATTTAAACTTCGGTTTAATGGTAGAGTTCATATTTTTTAGTTGCTTCATAAGTTTGTGTTAATATGTAGCCATTCCGCCCCGAAGATTTACTTTTGTTTTATGGTAAACATCATAACTCACTAATTAAAGTTAAATTAAAGTTAAATTAATGTTTATCGGAACATTTAATCAACAAGTGTAGGAAATGATCTTGACCGTTCCCTACAAGCTCTAAAGTAAAATTATGCTGTTTATCGTACATTAGAAGTCTAAACTTCGGGAATAAAGGTTGTAATATTAATCAAACTTTTGAAGCGGATTGAAAAAAATTACTGCACCTTACTCAAAGCATCCTTAAGTGCAAACACATTTTTTGCAACACCGTCAAACTGCTCCGGAGTAAGTGACTGTGCACCGTCTGAAAGTGCGTGCGGCGGGTCGTTGTGAACCTCTATAATAAGTCCGTCTGCACCTGCCGCAACAGCAGCCATTGCAAGAGGCTCAACAAGCCACGACTTGCCCGATGCGTGGCTTGGGTCAACAACAACAGGCAGATGTGAAAGTCTTTTTATAATAGGAATTGCCGACACATCAAGCGTATTTCTTGTAAATGTTTCATAGGTGCGTATTCCTCTTTCGCAGAGGATAACATTGTTATTGCCGCCAGCCATAATATATTCGGCACTCATCAGCCACTCTTCAATTGTAGCTGACAAGCCACGCTTTAAAAGAATAGGCTTGTTTGTCTTGCCAAGCTCCTTTAAAAGCTCAAAATTCTGCATATTTCTTGCGCCGACCTGAATGATGTCAACATTTTCAAACATATCAATGTGCGATGCACGCATAATCTCGGTAACAATAGGCAAACCTGTTGCCTTTCTTGCAGCCTTGAGCAAATCAAGCCCCTCTGCCTTTAAGCCCTGAAAGGCATACGGCGAGGTTCTCGGCTTGAATGCACCGCCCCTCAAAAGGGTTGCGCCCGACGCCTTGACATCCTTTGCAATGCCGACAATCTGCTCTTCACTCTCAACAGAGCACGGACCAGCCATAATATGCAGACTGCCGTCACCGATAGAAATTTCGTCATTAATCTTAATTATCGAGTTTTCGGGGTGGAATTTTCTGTTAGCCTTTTTGTACGGCTCCTGAACACGCTTAACACTTTCAACAATGTCCTGTGCGTCAATGTATTCAATATCTATCTTTGTGGTATCACCGATAAGACCGAGAACTGTTGAATGCACACCGTCCCACTTGTTTACCTTGACCTGATAGTCATTTTTTAGCATATTGGTAAATTTATTTAACTGTTCCTCTGTTGTCGACGGTTTTAATACTATAATCATTCTGTACCATCCTTTCAAAAACTAATAGCAAATAATATATTTCTATATTTTACCACCTTAAAGTTTTACATTCAATAGCTTAAGGTTATATATAATACTTTATTTTTTACGGCTTTCAACAATATCCATAACCTGATACGCTGTTTTAAGAGGTGTGTGTTGTCCTGCAACAACAATATCCGCGGCTTTTTTATATATCGGATAACGCTTGTCAAAAAGCTCCTTCATCGCCTTATCCCTGTCCGGTCGCTGTAAAAGCGGACGGGTTTTGTCATTTTTAAGCCTGTTTTTAATAACTTCAAGCGGCACATCAAGAAAAACAATTATATCCTTATTCTTAAAAGCATTTACATTTCTCTCAAAAGTAAATGCTCCGCCGCCCGACGCAATAACAAGTTCATTCATTTCGGCAAGCTCAAGGCAAACCTCGTGTTCCATATCACGAAAGCCGTTTTCTCCGTGTTTTTCAAAAATCTCTGATACGGTCATTCCTGCTTTTTCTTCTATGTATGTATCCATATCAACAAATTTTCTGCCGCTCTTGCGTGCAAGATTTTTGCCGACTGTTGACTTTCCGCAGCCCATAAATCCGCATAAAACTATGTTGTTCATTCTATCACTCCGTAAATTACTTGCTCATAAGTTCATTTGCTGAATCAAGACAAAGCTTGTTAATATCCTCAACTGCATAAGTTGAACCGTCCCAATGCTCGTGAGAAACAACAGCCTGCCACACAAGCATTGACATTCCGCCCACGGCATTAGCACCGTTAGCCTTAGCTTTCTTGATAAGCACAGTTTCAAGCGGATTGTAAACTGCATCAAATACATTAGCTGATTTATTGATTATTTCGTCGCTTACAGGCTGAGCATCAACCCTCGGGAACATTCCGATAGGAGTTGCGTTTACAAGCACGTCAATGTCACCCTCAAGCTGAGGAATTGTGCAATATTCAGCCTTTGCACCGCTAATTGTCTTTTTAATCTCTTCACAAAGACTTTCGGCAATCTTAACATCTTCAATACGCACTGCAAACAAAACAGGTAAATTCTTAAGAGCAACTTCATATGCCATTGTGCGTGCAACACCGCCGCAGCCTAAAATTACAACTCTGCCCGAAAGCACAATGCCCGACGCATCAAGAGCCTTTAAAAATCCGTCCGGATCGGTTGTGTAGCCCTTTGCAATACCGTCACGGTTTGCAACGGTATTCACACTGCCGTACATTTTTGCCTTGCTGTCAATCTCATCAATAAGCGGAATAATATTCTGCTTGTGAGGAATAGTAATGTTGTATCCGTCAAGCTTTAAAAGCGTTTTTTGATACTCTTGTGCAAGATTTTCGGGTGCAATATCGAGCTTTGTATATTCAGCGTCAATTCCCGAAAGTGCAAAAAGCCGTGTATGTATAAAAGGTGACATTGTGTGTCCGATAGGGTGACCGATTACCGCAAATTTTTTTGTGCTCATAAGTTAATCCTCCAAGCCGATAAATTTTATACGCCACATATAATATGTCGTTTTTTGTAACTTTGCTATGCAAATTTAAGTTAAAAGCAAATTATTTATGCAAAATTAAGAAAATTTTTATAAAATTTTAAAATAGATATTGACAAAGCTTAATTTTACCAATAATATTATTGAAGAAGGGCAAACAAGTTTTGCTTTCACCATTGTAGCATAAAATATGTACTTTTGTCCATAATTACAATGGATACCGTATAACTTTTTTATAGGAGGAATTTAATATGGTATTGGAAAAGGTAAAATCAATTCTTGCAGAGCAGTTTGATGTTGAAGAGGAAAAGATTACTGCTGAAACAGATTTGCAGGAAGATCTCGGCGCAGATTCACTCGATGTAGTAGATTTACTTATGTCAATCGAAGATGAATTTGAAGTTGAAGTACCTGATGAGGAAATTGAGAACATCAAGACAGTTGGTTCACTCGTTTCTTACATTGAGGCTCATTCATAATTTTGCGTCTGTCAAAAGGTCGGGTAATTTCCCGACCTTTTTTACTTTATAAGAAACTGCTCGGAAACAGACGGTATTCAGTAATTTTTTCGTTTAGGCACAGTAAATTTTTTAGAAAATATTGATTGAATTTCCATAATGTGTTATAATACAATGGTATAGGCAAAAATATCTGTGAAAGGATAGTTTCAGATGATAAAAGCTAATAAGTACCGCACAGTTACCTGCGGCGAATTAAGAGAAGAAAATATCGGTCAGCACGTTAAGGTTGCAGGCTGGGTTGAAAACATCCGTGACCACGGCGGAGTAATGTTCCTTGACATTCGTGACCAGTACGGTGTATTACAGGTTGTAGTTCACAATGATGAATTGCTTAAAAATATTAATAAAGAGTGCACAGTAACACTCAGCGGCGAGGTTGTAAAGCGTGACGATGAAACAATCAACAAAAAAATCGCTACAGGCTATGTTGAGGTGCACACAGACGACATTGCTGTTCTGGGCAAGTGCAAAAATGTACTTCCGTTTGAAGTGCCGTCTTCAACAAATACAAATGAAGAAGTAAGACTGAAATATCGTTTTCTTGATTTACGTAATCCGAAGGTGCACAACAACATTATGCTCCGTTCGCAGATTATAACATTCCTGCGTTCAAAGATGAATGAAATGGGATTTATGGAGATTCAGACTCCGATTCTTTCCACTTCTTCACCTGAGGGTGCTCGTGACTATCTGATTCCGAGCCGTAAGCACAAGGGTAAATTCTATGCTCTTCCGCAGGCTCCGCAGATTTTCAAACAGCTCCTTATGGTATCGGGCTTTGATAAATATTTCCAGATTGCACCGTGTTTCCGTGATGAGGACGCTCGTGCCGACCGTTCACCGGGCGAATTCTATCAGCTCGATTTTGAAATGGCTTTTGCAACTCAGGAAGATGTTTTTGACGTTGCCGAGGAAGTTCTCTATGAAACATTCAAAAAATTCTCATATAAAGAGGTTTCAAAACCTCCTTTTGCTCGCATTCCGTATGCAGAAAGTATGCTGAAGTACGGCACAGATAAGCCTGATTTGCGCAATCCGCTTGAGATTGTTGAAATCAGCGATATGTTTGAAGAAACCGACTTTGCTCCTTTCCGCAAAAAGACTGTTCGTTCAATCAATGTTCCGAATGCAGCTGCACAGAGCAAAAAATGGTTTAAGAAAATGGAAGAGTTCGCTCTTTCAATCGGTATGAAGGGTCTCGGCTATGTCAAGGTAAGAGATGACCTCACCTTTGACGGTCCTATCGACAAATTCCTTAAAGAAGGCGACAGAGAAGAGCTTATCAGCCGCAACAACTCAAAAGCTGGCGACGTAATCTACTTTATTGCCGACACAGCAAAGGATGCTCCTAAGCTTGCAGGTCAGATAAGAACAGAAGTTGCAAAGCGTCTTGACCTTATCGACACAAGCAAGTTCGAGCTTTGCTTTATTGTAGATTTCCCGATGTTTGAGCGTGATGAGGAAACAAATCAGATTATCTTTACGCACAACCCATTTTCAATGCCGCAGGGCGGTCTTGACAGTCTTTTGAACAAAGACCCGGAAGAAATTTTAGCTTATCAGTATGATATTGTCTGCAACGGCGTTGAGCTTTCATCAGGTGCTGTCCGCAATCACGATATTGATATTATGAAAAAGGCATTTGAACTTGCAGGATACAGCGAGGACGACCTCAAAGCTAAGTTCTCGGCTCTCTACAACGCATTCCAATACGGTGCACCGCCGCACGCAGGTATGGCACCGGGCGTTGACAGAATGATTATGCTTCTTACAGAAGAAGAAAATATCCGTGAAGTAATCGCATTCCCTATGAACTCAAACGCACAGGATTTGCTTCTCGGCTCTCCTGGAGAAGTAACAGAGCAGCAGCTTCGTGAGGTTCATATCAAACTAAGATAAATTATATAAATACTCAAAGGGCGAGTTATTTTTATGGCTTGCCCTGATTCTGTTTATTTACAAATATTTTAAGAAGGTGGTTTTTATGGTAACAAGAGAAGATGTTGAGAACATTGCGTTGCTGTCAAAGCTGTTTGTTCCCGAAGAAGAACTTGACAGTCTTACTCAGTCAATGCAGGAAATCATAGATTTTGCAGACACAATCAATAACGCCCCCACAAGCGGAGAAGCGTTTGACAACATTAACAACCTTTCTAATGTGTTCCGTGAGGACGAGGTTGTAAAATCCTACAGCAGTGAAGAGATTCTCAGCAATGCACCTGAGCAGGCTGAAAATCACTTCCTTGTACGAAACAGAGAATAAGGCAGGTGCATAATATGGGTACAATTTCAAAAATCCACGAGATGCTTGTTTCAAAGCAGTGCTCCTGCACCGAGCTTACAAAAAGCTATCTTGACGAAATCGAAAAATCTAACGGTGAGCTTAACGCCTATGTAAACATCACGGGCGAAGAGGCTCTTAAAACAGCAGAACAGGTTGACAAAAAAATCAGCGGCGGCGAAGAAATAGGTATGCTTGAGGGTGTGCCTATGACGCTTAAAGACAATATTTCAACCAAAGGCATCGAAACAACCTGCTGTTCAAAAATTCTTACAGGATACAAGCCGATATACAACGCAACCGTATGGGATGAGCTTGCAAATCAGAACGCCGTAATGCTCGGCAAAACAAATATGGACGAATTTGCAATGGGTTCATCGTGTGAAACTTCATATTTCGGCGGTGCAACAAACCCGTTCAACACCAAACACGTTTCGGGCGGTTCTTCGGGTGGTGTTGCAAGTGCTGTCGGAGCAAACATTGCAGCCTACGGTCTTGGTTCCGACACAGGCGGGTCAATCCGTCAGCCTGCGTCTTTCTGCGGCATTGTAGGATTAAAACCCACCTATGGTGCAGTTTCCCGTTACGGTCTTATTGCATATGCAAGCTCCCTTGACCAGATTGGACCGATTACAAAGTCGGTTGAGGACGCATCAATCGTATTTGACGCAATTTCAAAATTTGATGACAGAGATTCAACCTCGCAGGGCAATCTCGGCGGTGAAACATATTCAAAGCTCAACAATGACATCAAGGGTATGAAAATCGGCATTGCACACGAATATCTTGACGGTGTGCGTGATGACGTAAAGGAGTCAATTTTAAAGGCAGCCGAAGTGTACAAATCACTCGGTGCTGAGATTGTATACTTTGACCTTCCCGAGCTTAAATTCGCCCTCCCTGTTTACTACATCATCGCCTGTGCTGAGGCATCTTCAAACCTCGGCAGATACGACGGTATTCGTTTCGGCTACAAAACCGAGCACTACAACGGCACTCACGATATGGTTTGCCGCACCCGCTCAGAAGGCTTTGGCGATGAGGTTAAAAAGAGAATACTTCTCGGCACATATGTGCTTTCGGCAGGTTATTATGACGCTTACTACAAAAAGGCTCAGAACCTGCGTGGAACAATCGTAAAGGCATTTGACAACGCATTTGAAAAGTGCGATGTAATCCTTGCACCGACTGTTCCTATGACAGCTTTTGAAATGGGTCACGCTGTTTCCGACCCGATTGAAACATATCTTACCGACATCTGCACAGTTCCGGTAAACATTGCAGGACTTCCGGGCGTATCTGTTCCCTGCGGTTTCAATGCAAATGGAATGCCAATTGGTATGCAGCTTATCGGCAAAAGATTTGACGAATCAACAATTCTTAATGCAGCTTACAAATATCAGCAGGCTGCTCCTGAAAACTTTAAAGATACAAAGTGGGGTGTTAAACTGTGAGTTACGAATTAGTTGCGGGTTTTGAAACCCATATTGAGCTTGCCACAAAGACAAAAATTTTCTGCGGCTGTACCACACAGTTCGGCGGAGAGCCAAACACACACTGCTGTCCGGTATGTATCGGACTTCCCGGTACACTTCCCAAACTCAACCGTGAGGTTGTAAACTTTGCAATCAGAGCAGGTCTTGCTGTTCACGGCGAAATTGCCGAGGTTGCAAAGATGGACAGAAAAAACTACTGCTACCCCGACCTTTCTAAGGCTTATCAGATTTCACAGCTCTATGCTCCTTTGATTATCGGCGGTTATGTTGAACTTTCAAACGGCAGAAAAATTCGCCTGCACCATATTCATATTGAAGAGGACGCAGGAAAACTTATTCATCAGCACGGCGACACCTATGTTGACTACAACCGTGGCGGCGTTCCTCTGATTGAAATTGTGTCAGAGCCTGACATCCGCTCTATTGACGAAGCTAAGGAATATGTTGAAAAGCTGCAACAAGTTATGCGTTATATCGGCATTTCCGACTGCAAAATGCAGGAAGGCTCAATGCGCTGCGATGTAAACATCTCTGTTCGTCCTCAGGGCAGTGAAAAACTCGGCACAAGAACCGAGATAAAAAATATGAACTCCATTACAAACATTGCAAAGGCAATGGAGTATGAGTTTGAACGTCAGACAGATTTGATTGAAAGCGGCGGACAGGTAGTGCAGGAAACCCTGCGTTATGATGATGCAACAGGCACAACCTCTTCAATGAGAAGCAAGGAGGACGCTCACGATTACCGTTATTTCCGTGACCCTGACCTTGTTACAATCAATATATCCCGTGACGAAGTTGAGAAAATTAAGGCAACACTGCCTGAACTTCCTGCTGACAAATGCAAACGATATATCGAAGAGCTGCAAATTCCCGAAAAAGACGCACAGCTCCTGACGAAATACAGAAAAATCAGCGAATATTTTGACGAAGCTTGCGAGGGTGTAAAATCGCCTAAAACTGTGTCAAACTTCATTATCGGTCAGATGTTCAGCAGAACAGAAACCGAAGCTGACAAAGAAGAGTTTGCAGTTGCAACGACACCTGCACAGCTCAACGAACTGGTAAAGCTGATTGACGACGGAAAAATCCGCAACAACCTTGCAAAATCAACGCTTGAAAAAATGCTTGACAGCGGTAAGGGCACACTTGACTTTATCAGCGAAAGCGATATGGGCGGTCTTGATGAAAACGCCCTCAACGATTTGTGCAAACAGGCTGTAGAAAGCAATCCAAAGGCTGTTGAAGATTACAAGAGCGGCAAGGAAAAGGCAATCAAAGCACTTGTAGGCAATGTTATGAAGAACAGCCGTGGCAAGGCAGACGCAACGGCAGCAGAAGCAAAAATTAAGGAAATTATTAATTAAATTTTTCTGATTGTTATTGAGCGATTTTCCATTAATAAAAGCAGGTGATATTTCACTATCGCCTGCTTTTTTATTTTTTAGGAAACGGCTCGGAAACAGTCGGGCATAGAAGTATATTTTTATATGCACCTATCTGCTCGGATAGGCGCAGCCCACCAGCTGCCTGTTTTTTGATAAATAATCATCATATTAAATTGACATTTGAATATAATTGATATATAATAAGATTACAGGAAAACCGTTTAAAGCGGTTAGCATACTTTTATTGTTATTTTATAATAACCGTCCAAGGGCTAGTTGGGCGGTTATTTCTTTAGTGCGATAATAATTACCGCAACAAGAAGTGTGAAACAAATTATGTATTCCACAATGCATTCCCCCTTTACAACTTATTAAGCCAACGCTTTTATCAGTTGTATATCGGTTGAAATGCTAACCGCCTTAACTTTCCTGTAATCTCAAATACATTTTATCACTTTTCTTTTATTTACACAAGTAGATAAATTATATTTTAATATATTTAGTTTTTTATTCAAAACTAATGACAAATTATAAATTTTGTGTTATATTATTTAAGATATAAATATATTTTCTAAGCACGGAGGTTATTATGGCTGAAAATAAAATTCCATACAAAATTTATCTTGACGAAAGTGAAATACCGACCCAGTGGTACAATGTGCGTGCAGATATGAAAAACAAGCCTGCCCCATTGCTTAATCCCGAAACACTCAAACCGATGACTCCTCAGGAGCTTGCTCCTGTTTTCTGTGATGAGCTTGTAGCGCAGGAGCTTAATGACACCGACGCCTACATAGACATTCCTGAAGAAATCCAGAATTTCTATAAAATGTACCGCCCATCTCCGCTTATAAGAGCATATTTTCTTGAGAAAGCTCTTGATACACCTGCAAAGATTTACTACAAATTTGAGGGTAACAACACAAGCGGCAGCCACAAACTGAACAGCGCAATTGCTCAGGCATATTATGCAAAAAAGCAGGGACTTAAAGGTGTTACAACCGAAACAGGCGCAGGTCAGTGGGGTACTGCACTTTCGATGGCTTGTTCATATTTTGATCTTGACTGCAAAGTTTATATGGTTAAGGTTTCCTACGAGCAAAAGCCATTCAGAAGAGAAGTTATGAGAACATACGGTGCAAGCGTAACGCCTTCTCCGTCAATGGATACTGCAATCGGAAGAAAAATTCTTGAGCAGCACCCCGGCACATCGGGCAGTCTTGGCTGTGCAATTTCCGAGGCAGTTGAGGTTGCAACAACTACCGAAGGTTATCGCTATGTTCTTGGCAGTGTACTCAATCAGGTGCTCCTGCATCAGTCGGTAATCGGTCTTGAAGCAAAGACTGCACTTGACAAATACGGCATTACACCTGATATCATCATCGGCTGTGCAGGCGGCGGTTCAAACCTTGGCGGTCTTATCTCTCCGTTTATGGGTGAAAAGTTAAGAGGTGAAAAGGATTACAGATTTATTGCTGTTGAGCCTGCATCCTGCCCGAGCTTTACAAGAGGCAAGTTTGCATATGATTTCTGCGACACGGGAATGGTTTGTCCTCTTTCAAAAATGTACACTCTCGGCAGCGGATTTATCCCGTCAGCTAATCACGCAGGCGGACTGCGTTACCATGGTATGAGCTCAACTCTTTCTCAGCTTTACCACGACGGTCTTATGGAAGCTACTTCT
>DKZL01000022.1:75519-80768 GCA_002493635.1 Ruminococcaceae bacterium UBA7075
GCTTATGAAAAGTTCAACGACGGCGTTATGAGCGACTACATTCCGACTGATGAAGAATTACAGGCAGGTTTTGACGGTATTCCTAAATTTCCGGGCAATGACTTTTAATTGAAATATAGCTAAATAATTTTAGAGAGATGATTAACAATGCATAATCATCTCTCTTTTTACATTACAGCAAACTGCATTTAATAGGTCAAACTATATTTCAGATAATTCTTTTTTGCAAGATAATAACCAAGAATTTTACCGGTCAAATAAAATTTTTATTTAATTTTTAAAAATATCTTGACATAGGAAAGATTTTTGTCTACAATTAGTAGTATAATAAACAATTCAGGAGGATTTTGTATGAATTCAAAATTAAAAAATCTTACATCGATATTTCTTGTTATAATTATGGGTTTCACAATATTTGCAATAGTTCCGTTTACAGTAGGTGCCGAAGAAACAATCAATAATTTTAGTTATCAGCTGAATGAAAACGGTACAGCGAGCATTACAGACTATTACGGCAATGAAACTAATTTAATTATTCCTTCCACTCTTGACGGACACACTGTTACATCTATTGGCTATAATGCATTTAGTTACTGCAAAAGCATAGAAAGCATAACTATACCCGACAGCGTAAACAATATCGGCAGTTCTGCTTTCTATTATTGTTCAAAGCTAAAAAGTATAAGCCTTCCCTACGGGCTTAAAGAAATATCAGGCTTAACTTTTCAGGAGTGTGGAAATTTATCAAGCGTATTTATTCCCGACAGTGTAACAGAAATCGGTGTTTCTGCTTTTCAAAGCTGCACAAGTCTAACAAATATTACACTTCCGGAAAATATAAAAAACATAGACTCAAATGCATTTGCATATTGTGATAATCTTACAAGTATAAACATTCCCGATGGTACAAATTACATTGGAGATAATGCTTTTACCGGATGCGAAAAACTTGCAGACATAAAAATGTCTGACAATTTATCAGCATATATTGAAATCGGAGCATTTTGTGATACTGAATGGCTTAATACCCAGCCTGACGGAATGGTATATGCAGGCAAAATTATGTATGAATACAAAGGAAGTATGCCTGATGATAGTGCGATAACTCTGAAGAGCGGCACAAAAGGAATAGCAGGAGGTGCCTTTAAATCTGAATACGGACTTCTAAGCATAGAAATTCCTGAAGGTGTGTCATACATTGGCAGTAAAGCATTTAAATACTGTGAACTGCTAAAGTCAGTGAAACTTCCGAAAAATATGGATTTTATCGGAGATTACGCATTTGAAGATTGTGTAAAACTGGAAGAAATCTCTATTCCAAACGGCATAACAAAGATAAACTATTGCACATTCAGAAACTGCAAAAATCTTGAAAAAGTAACAATTTCTGACAGCGTAAAAGAAATTTGTGAATCATCATTTAACGGTTGCACAAATCTTTCGAGCATGACAATTCCCGAAAGTGTAACTTCCATTGAAAAATCTTCATTTAGAGATTGCAAAGGTCTTAAAAGCATAATTCTTCCAAACAGTATAAATTATATTGATGATTATGCGTTTAAAAACTGTACCGGCCTTATCAGCATAACAATTCCCAACAGCTTAAAGAAGATTCCTAAAGAAGCATTTTCGGGATGTACAAGTCTTACAAAAGTTATAATTCCTGACGGCGTAATACGAATCTGCGATTATGCTTTTAATGATTGCATAAGCTTAAAAAGTATAGTAATCCCTGAAAGTGTAAAATATATTGGGTCAAAAGCTTTTGGCTATTATTATGATGAATTTGACACTGAACATAAAACACTTAACGATTTTGTCATCTATGGAGTTCGAGGCACTGCATCAGAAACCTACGCAAAAAATAATGAAATCAATTTTATCGAATTTGCATTCGCATTTGGTGATGTAAACGGTGACGGAAAGATAAACATTGATGATGTAACCGATATTCAAAAGTACATTGCAAATATGATAGATTTTACAGAAGAGCAAGTGACACTCGCAGATGTCGATAAAAACGGAAAGGTTTCCATTGATGACGCAACTCTCATTCAAAAGCATCTTGCAGGAATGGATGTAATTGAATAATCAAAAGCAGGCGGCGGCTCAAACCTTGGCGGTCTTATCTCTCCGTTTATGGGTGAAAAGTTGAGAGGTGAAAAGGATTACAGATTTATTGCTGTTGAGCCTGCATCCTGCCCGAGCTTTACAAGAGGCAAGTTTGCATATGATTTCTGCGACACAGGAATGGTTTGTCCTCTTTCAAAAATGTACACTCTCGGCAGCGGATTTATTCCGTCAGCTAATCACGCAGGCGGACTGCGTTACCATGGTATGAGCTCAACTCTCTCACAGCTCTATCATGACGGTCTTATGGAAGCTACTTCTGTTGAACAGACATCAGTATTTGAAGCGGCTCAGAAGTTTGCAAGAGTTGAAGGCATTCTGCCTGCTCCCGAAAGCAGCCACGCAATCAGAGTTGCTGTTGACGAAGCTCTCAAGTGCAAGGAAACAGGCGAAGAAAAGACTATCCTGTTTGGTCTTACTGGCACAGGTTACTTTGATATGCTGGCTTATGAAAAGTTCAACGACGGCATTATGAGCGACTACATTCCGACTGATGAAGAATTACAGGCAGGTTTTGACGGTATTCCTAAATTCCCAGGCAACGAGTTTTAATTTAATATAGAAATTTAGCAATATTATAAAAGAGATGATTTTCATTGCAAACATTGAAAATCATCTCTTTTTTTACATTATAGGAAATTGTTCGATAGCACTATAGCACGGAATTAAGTTTTTATATAGTGCTATCTGCCCGAGTATATGCAACCCACCGGTTGCTTTTTATGCTGAAATTTATTATATCAACTTCTGATTTCAAGTAATTTTGAGGCAGGAACACCTAATTTATCCGCTAATTTAAACACCAAGGAAAGAGAACAGCTGACCGAGGCAGTTTCAATTCTACTGATATGCAGTCGGGATACTCCCACCAACTCTGCTAATTGCTCCTGACTCATACGCTGTTCCTTGCGAAAATAAGCAACATTCAGACCGAATTTTACGAAGTTATCATAATACGCCATATCCATACATTATCACCATTTATATTTTATGGCATTTTATATGAACTATCCATTATCTGGTGTATAACATATGATATATAATAGTATGCATAATTATGTTGACAAATCACATATATAGTGTTAAAATCAGTTCAGTACCTATTTAGCACCAGTCACCTATAAATAACCCGATAAAATATTAACAATAATTTAAACTATTGCGAACAAAAACAGACAAATTTTGCACAAATATCAGAAACATATTGATAATTACGTTGCAATATATCTAAATTTGTGGTAAAATATTCAAGAAATTGCCGGTGGGCGGCAACCGTAGAGTTGCTCCTTTCCGAACAGTTTCATATGAAAAATTTAGGGAGGATTTTGTATGAGAACAAAATTAAAACAAATTACATCAGTATTTTTGGCTGTAATAATGGTTTTCGGAATTTTTGCAATAGTTCCGTTTACTGCAAGTGCAGCAACAAGCGGTGATTTTGAGTACAAGGTGCTGAACGGCACGGCAGAAATCACAGCCTATAACGGCAGTGCCACAGAACTCACAATTCCGTCAGAATTAGGCGGATGCGAAGTAACAAGCATTGGTAAAAACGCATTTAAGAATAATACAAGTATTAAAAATCTTACAATTCCTGACAGTGTAAAAAAAATAGGAGATTCGGCATTTTCGATGTGCAAGCTGACAAGCTTAACATTAGGCGATGGTGTCACAACAATTGAGCTTCAAGCATTTATGGGATGTCCCCTTACAAGTATAACCTTCGGCAATAATCTGAGAGTCATTGGCGATAAAACATTTGTTGCATGCAAACTTACAAATATAGCAATTCCTGACGGTGTAATCCGCATTGGAATGAATGCTTTCCAAAACTGTGCAAACCTTGCAAGCGTGACTATACCCGACAGCGTAACAAGCATTGGCGGTTCTGCATTTAATAAAACTAAATTATACGCTGACCAGAAAGACAGTGTTGTATATGTTGACGGCTGGGTATGCGGCTATAACGGAAAAATGCCTGAAAATACTTCCTTAGTTTTTAAAGACGGAACAAGAGGAATTGCAGACAGTGCCTTTTTAGCTTCAAATCTTGAAAGCGTAACTATCCCTGACAGTGTAACAAATACAGGCGTTGCAGTATTTAATAAATGCAAAAGCCTTAAAAGCGTAACAATCGGCAACGGCTTACAGAGCATCAACAAGGAAACATTTTTAGACTGCACAAGCCTTACAGATGTAACAATCGGCAACAGCGTAACAAGCATCGGCGATTCTGCATTCTACAACTGTTCAAGCCTTGCAAGCATTACTATCCCCGACAGTGTAACTGAAATTGGTGATAAGGCATTTTCAATCTGCTCAAGCCTTGAGAGTGTAACAATCCCAAAAAGTGTAACATCCATTAAAAGCTCTGCATTTAACAACCACTCAGAGGCACTCACAATCTACGGATGCACAGGTTCAGCCGCAGAAACATTTGCAACAGAGCAGGGTATTGCATTTGTAAATATCGGAGATGTTCCAACGCCGACACTCGGTGATGTAAACGGTGACGGAAAGATAAACATTGATGATGTAACCGATATTCAGAAGTACATTGCAAATATGATAGATTTTACAGAAGAGCAAGTGACACTCGCAGATGTCGATAAAAACGGAAAGGTTTCCATTGATGACGCAACTCTTATTCAAAAGCATCTTGCAGGAATGGATGTAATTGAATAATCAAAAGCAGCCGGCGAGCTGCACCTATCCGGGCAGACAGCATCATATTTAAATTCTCTTTTGTGCCCGAGCAGTTTTCTATAAAAGTAAATACACAAAATTCAGGAGCGGCGCAAACCGCTCCTTCTTTTGTAAATACTTCATAAATAATTTCAACATATAGCATAAATTTCTTAAACCCCATTGAAATTAATCTCGGTTTGTGATAAAATATAGAAAAAATTAGGAGGAACAGTATGAAAACAAAATTTAAAAGAATTACAGCCTTGTTTGTTGCATTGCTGACATTTGCTTTTTCTGTTGCTACCGTAAATGCTCAATGCACAAATAAGAATAGCCTACAGTCTGCCTGTAGGCGCTACGCACATATCCTTACTCCGACAGTACCGTATGCGGGTCCGTATTATTCGGATGAAAGCACCAATAACCTGCGT
>DKZL01000015.1:0-849 GCA_002493635.1 Ruminococcaceae bacterium UBA7075
CATCCTTCTTTCTCGTCAGGTAGGCGTACCTTACATCGTAGTATTTATGAACAAGACTGACCAGGTTGACGACGAAGAGCTTCTCGAACTCGTAGAGATGGAGATCAGAGATCTTCTTAACGAGTATGAGTTCCCTGGCGATGACACACCAATCATCAAGGGTTCAGCTTATGTTGCTCTTACAAGCGATTCAAAGGATCCTAAGGCTCCTGAGTACGCTCCAATCCACGAGCTTATGGCTGCTGTTGATGAGTTCATCCCAACTCCTGACCGTAAGGCTGACCAGCCATTCCTTATGCCTGTTGAGGACGTATTCACAATCACAGGTCGTGGTACAGTTGCTACTGGTAGAGTTGAAAGAGGCCAGATCAGAACTTCTGAAGAAGTTGAAATCGTTGGTCTTACAGACGAGAGAAGAAAAGTTGTTGTTACAGGTCTTGAGATGTTCAGAAAGACTCTTGACTATGCTGAGGCAGGCGACAACGTAGGTGTACTCCTCCGTGGTGTTCAGAGAACTGAAATCCAGAGAGGTCAGGTACTTGCTAAGCCGGGTACAATCAATCCACACACAAAGTTCCGTGGTCAGGTTTACGTTCTTACTAAGGACGAAGGCGGCCGTCACACACCTTTCTTCAACAACTATCGTCCACAGTTCTACTTCAGAACAACAGACGTAACAGGTACAATCTCACTCCCAGAGGGTACAGAAATGTGTATGCCTGGTGATAACGTTGAAATGGACGTTGAACTTATTACTCCTATCGCTATCGAAGTTGGTCTTCGTTTCGCTATCCGTGAAGGCGGCAGAACAGTAGGTTCAGGTGCAGTTATCGCTGTTAACGAATAATT
>DKZL01000015.1:1147-2811 GCA_002493635.1 Ruminococcaceae bacterium UBA7075
CGATACCGACCTTTTTGCTTAGAATTTTATATCAATGCTTTTGGGAAACCGAAAAGTAAAATTAAAAAGTGACAGTTGATTTAAGCTATCGCTTGTTTATAATCATATTGTATATTTTGATTTGAACAAAATTACAAAAAATAGCCGCTGTATGCTTGTGTGCCTGCATACAGCGGTTTCATTATTTTCTCTTTTACCGACAATTATATTAAACTTAGTATAGCGGAACTAAAAATCTTAATCCTTTACGTGTATTTCTTTAATTTCGCTTATATACATTTTGTGAAAGTCCTTTTGTTCATACCACTTTGAAACATTCGCTTTGTCCTCAAAGCTGTCCTCGGTAAGGAACTGAGAGTAAGCCTTTTTGCAGACGAGCACGAGTTTTGCTTCTTCAAAGTAAGGTATACCGTCCTCAGTGAATGCAGGTGTCAGTCCGGTTTCCTTTACTTTATCATAATCTCTGCCGCTTTTTGAACCGCAGAATTGCAAAGCCTTGCGGTATTTTTCGTCAAAAAAGCTCATTGTATAGTATTCGTTTTTCTCCATAAAGTCAAAGGTGTAACGCTGTGGTCTAATGAATGTGAACGCACTCGGTTTTCCCCACATTATTCCAACACCGCCCCAACTCACTGTCATTGTGTTGAAGCTTTCTTTGCTTCCGCTTGTTACAAGTGCCCAGTCGGTGCCAATGAGCTTAAACGGATTTTCCGCAAGCTCCTCTGCCGAAATTTTTTTGAATTTTTCCAAAGTAATCATCCTTTCAATTCATTCTATGATTTGTTTTACATTTTAAGTATAGCAGAGTTTTTCAAATTGTGCAATCGCACTCAGTAATATGCAAAAATAATGAATATTGACTGTATATTTATGAATATTCATTTTAAATGAATATATGCATTTTAAAGATAAATTCCGGATACAGGCTCATTTTAGTGTAAAATATCGCATTGTAATGCCGAAAAGCATTGAGATTTATACAATTTTCGCACATTTTTAAAAAATTGAAAATTTATTGAATATTTATTCAAAAAAACACTTGATTTTTTGAAAAGTGAGTGTATAATAAAAATGTAACAAACATTAAACTAAATTTTGGAGGAAATAAAAATGGCTGATAATAAAATCAAAAAAGTAGTTCTTGCTTACTCAGGCGGTCTTGATACTTCAATCATCATTCCTTGGCTCAAGGAAAACTATGACAACTGCGAGGTTATCGCAGTTTCCGGCAATGTGGGTCAGGGCACAGAACTTGACGGTCTTGAGGAAAAGGCTATCAAGACAGGCGCTTCAAAGCTCTATATTGAGGACTTAAATAAGGAATTTGTTGAGGATTATGTGTTCCCGACAATCAAGGCAGGCGCTGTTTATGAGGGCAAGTACCTCCTCGGAACATCATTTGCTCGTCCTATTATTGCAAAAAGACTTGTTGAGATTGCAAAGGCAGAGGGTGCTGACGCAATTTGCCACGGCTGCACAGGTAAGGGCAACGATCAGGTTCGTTTTGAGCTTGCAATCAAGGCTTATGCACCTGATATGAAGATTATCGCTCCTTGGAGAACTTGGGAGTTCAAGTCACGTGAGGAAGAAATTGAATATGCTGAGAAGCACAATATTCCGCTCAAGATTAACCGTGAAACAAACTATTCAAAGGATAAGAACCT
>DKZL01000015.1:3167-14762 GCA_002493635.1 Ruminococcaceae bacterium UBA7075
GTTTCTCCTGAAATGGCTCCGGACAAGGCTGAATATGTTACAATTACATTTGAAAAGGGTATTCCTACAAAGCTCAACGGCGAAGCAGTTGACGGCGTTACAATGATTGAAAAGCTCAACGAAATCGGCGGCAGAAACGGCGTTGGTATCACAGATATAGTTGAAAATCGTCTTGTTGGTATGAAAGCAAGGGGCGTTTATGAAACACCGGGCGGCACAATTCTTTATGCGGCTCACGATAAGCTCGAGGAAATCTGCCTTGACAAGGATACTCTTCACTATAAAAAGAACCTTTCAAACACATTTGCCGACCTCGTTTACGACGGCAAGTGGTACACACCTCTTCGTGAGGCTATGTCTGCTTTTGTTGACAGCACACAGGAGTATGTTACAGGTGAGGTTAAATTAAAGCTCTACAAGGGTAACATCATTGACGCAGGCGTAACAAGTCCATATTCACTCTATGATGAGGAAATCGCTACATTCGACGAGGATGAAGTTTACGACCAGAACGACAGCGCAGGATTTATTAACCTCTTCGGACTTCCAATCAAGGTTCGTGCAAAGAAAGGTCTTATTAAGTAATTTTGTTTTTTTTGAACGCTTCATAAGTTTGTTTTGATATGTGACTGTTGACTCCCGAAGATATACTTTGATTTATTGGTGAAAATTCATAACTTGATTTTATAAGTTATGAATAGCGGTCACTACCGCCCGAAGGTTTACTTCGGTAGTTTGGTAAATATCATAAATCTCTATTAAGTTTTATGTGGTAATAATTATAGGGGCAGGGAAATTCTCTGCCCCGATAAGTGTTTATACGGATAATAAATTTTAAGAAAATAAATTATAATTTTTTGAATAATAAATGAAGTTCTGCGTAGGGGACGGCTTCCCAGACGTCCCGATAATTAGCAGAAACCTATGGGAGGGACGTCTGGGAAGCCGTCCCCTACAAAATGTTAAGGAAAGATTCATATATAAATTAATATACTATAATTTTGATGAACCTCTCAAGCCTCCCTCTGACGAGGGAGGTGGCAAAACCGTAGGTTTTGACGGAGGGAGAGAAAACGCTTATGTTATAGTAAGTTCTTAATTTATTTGCTTAAGCCTGTTTTGCTTCGCAAAACTCTCTCCCTCAGTCACTGTCGTGACAGCTCCCTCGTCAGAGGGAGCCTTGATAACGTCATCTATATTCAAACTTTTATTTCCTACGATAAACTATAATTTAGTTTTCTTAAGGAGTATTGTTATGGGCTATGTATTGGGCATTTTTATATCAATGCTGATTTTTGGGTTGATAATATACTGTATAACAGGCTTTGTATGCCATATGTTTAAAAAAGACAATAATCCGGTTTCGCCGTTTAAAGTATTTTGCATAGTTGATGTTATGTTTGCTATTGTGTCTGGGTTGACAGCTGTCGGACTAATGAACTTGGGGTCAACTTTTGGTGATGCTTTGTTGGCAAGCTTTTTGATTAGGCTTGGTGAGCCGGCAATGGCAATTTTATTTATATTTTCTATGATTTTTGGCTTTGCCGACGGATATAAATCTAAGAAAAGACAGCAGATAATAGATGAAAAAATCCAGATGATTCGTGAAAAACATAACTCAGACAAGGGTTCTGTCGAAAACAAGACTAATATTGATAATCAGATAAATTAAATTTAATGCGGAACTAATACGGAGGATGAATAAAATGCAGCTTTGGAAAGGACGCTTCAAAAAGGAGCTTTCAAAGACAACTAACGATTTTAACAGCTCTATTTCATTCGACAGCAGAATGTATAGAGAGGACATAGAGGGCAGTATTGCTCACGCAACAATGCTCGGCAAATGCGGAATAATCAAAGAAGAAGAGTCCGCTGACATTATTCAGGGATTAAAAGGAATCCTTGCAGACATTGAAAGCGGTGCTTTGCAGTTTGATATGGAAGCAGAGGACATCCACACCTTTATTGAGGGTGAGCTGACAAAAAGAATCGGCGACAACGGAAAGCGTCTGCACACATCACGCAGTCGTAATGACCAGGTGGCACTCGACATAAAGCTTTATCTCAAAAAAGAGGTTGTCAATGTCAAGAATCTGGTTGTTGATTTAATCAAGGTGATTGCCGATAAGGCTGAAAAATACAGCGATACTGTTATGCCCGGCTACACACATCTGCAAAGGGCGCAGCCGATAACCTTTGGTCATCATCTTTTAGCTTACGGCGAAATGCTTCTGCGTGATGTTTCTCGTCTTGAGGACTGCCTTAAGAGAATGGATGAAATGCCGCTTGGCTCCTGTGCGCTTGCAGGCACAACATATCCAATTGACCGTACAATAACAGCAGGTCTTTTGAATTTTGACAGAATTACAAACAATTCTCTTGATGGTGTTTCTGACCGTGATTACTGCATTGAGTTTGCGTCTGCACTCTCAATAATTATGGTGCACCTCTCAAGATTTTCGGAAGAAATCATTATGTGGTGTAGTTGGGAATTCAAGTTTGTTGAGCTTGACGACGCTTTTTCAACAGGCTCGTCAATTATGCCTCAGAAGAAGAATCCTGATATTGCAGAGCTTGTTCGTGGTAAGAGCGGACGAGTTTTCGGCGACAATATGACATTGCTCACTATTATGAAAGGTATTGCGCTTGCATACAACAAGGATATGCAGGAGGACAAAGAGGCAATTTTTGATGCGGTTGACACTGTTAAAATGTGTCTGACAGCATTTACCCCTATGCTTGACACTATGCGTGTTATTCCACAGAATATGCGCAAGGCAGCAGCAGGCGGATTTATCAACGCAACCGATTGTGCAGACTGGCTGACAAAGAACGGCGTGCCGTTCCGTGATGCCTACAAGGCAACAGGAGAACTCGTTGCAAGGTGTATTGAGCTTGGAACAGACCTTGAAAATCTGTCTATGGATGAGTACAAAAAGGTTTGCGATGTATTTAATGAAGATGTTTACAATGCAATTTCGCTCGAAAAGTGCGTAAATGAACGTACAGCATTCGGCGGACCTGCTTCGGAAAATGTAAGGGCACAGGCACAGAGAGTCGCCGAGATTGCAGAAAAACTGTAAAATTATAACATCAACACTTATAAGACTAAAATGATAAGGTGCATAAGATGGGAGAATGTATATTCTGTAAAATAATCAGAGGTGAAATTTCCGGTAAAAAGGTATACGAAGACGATTATACTTGTGTGATTATGGATATAGCAAATGATGTTGACGGTCATATGCTGGCTATGCCAAAAAAACATATAAACAGCATATTAGACTGTGACGGTGAAAGTCTTGCTCATTTAATGAATACAGTGAAGCTTGTTTCAAAGAATTGTATTGAAACTTGTGGCTTTGATGGTGTTAATTTGCTGAATGCAAGTGGTGAGAGTGCAGGGCAATCCGTTTCGCACTTTCATATACATATTATTCCAAGAACAACAGGAGACGAAATAGACGCATGGCCTGCATTTAAAGGAGCAAAAAACAACATTGATGATATGTATACAAAATTAAAATTAGATTAAAAGGTGAAATATATGAAAATAAAAGCAGGTATCGTGGGCGCAACAGGCTATGCAGGCGCAGAGCTTGTTCGCTTGCTCACATCACATCCGCAGGCAGAGATTGCGGCTATAAGCTCCGTTTCATTTGAAGGACAGAAACTGAGTGATGTTTATCCGTCATACTCATTTTTGAATGATATGGTGTGTGAAAATCAGGACGCTGTTGTTGAAAAGAGCGATGTTATTTTTGCCGCTCTCCCCCACGGACTTTCGCAGGAACTTGCAGAAAAGTGCATAAGCGCAGGCAAGGCATTTATCGATTTGGGAGCAGATTTCAGACTCGAGAGCGAGGAAGAATACACAGAGTGGTACGGCGGTACTTTCCTTGACAAAACACTTCACGAGCAGGCTGTTTACGGCTTGCCTGAGTTTTTCAGCGATAAAATTAAGGGTAAAAAGCTGATTGCAAATCCGGGTTGCTACACAACCTGTTCCCCGCTTGCGATTGCCCCTGCCGTTGCAAACGGTCTTGTCAGCACAAAGGGCATAATCTGCGACTGCAAAAGCGGTGTAACCGGCGCAGGCAGAAAGCCGAGTCAGGGTAACCATTTTCCTGAGCTTAATGAGGGCTTTCACGCTTACAAGGTTGCAAGTCACCGTCATACTCCCGAGATTGAGCAGACTTTGTCAAAACTGTCGGGAGAAGAGGTTACAATTACATTTGTTCCGCATCTTTTGCCCGTAAACAGAGGTATTCTTGCCACTGTTTATGCCGATATTAACGAGGGCGTGACCTTTGAGCAAATCAGACAGGCATATGAGGATTACTATAAGGACGAGTTTTTCGTTCGCTTACTTGACGACGGTAAGTGTGCCGATATTCACAATGTAAAATATTCAAACTTTTGCGATGTTTCGATTCATCACGACAGCCGTGCAAACAAGCTCGTTGCCTGTGCAGCGATTGACAATATGGTAAAGGGTGCGGCAGGACAGGCAATTCAGAATATGAATATAATCTTTGACCTTGACGAAAAGACAGGTCTTGTAATCGTTCCGCCTGCATTTTAGTACAATTAACAATGACCAATTAATAATTAACAATTTCGGTCGGGCAGATAGGTTGCAATAAATAAAAACAATGTTGCCCGATTGAATTAATAGTTATAAATTAATGTTTAGCATAACTTATATTTTATAGTACCTACAATGGTTTAATAAACATTCTGCTAAACCGGTAAACATTAATTGAATTTATATAAGTGAATTATGATGTTTACCAAACAACCGAAGTATATCTTCGGGTCAGTATGGTCACATACTAAAACAAACTTATGAAGCGGTAAAAAAATAAAGAGGGATTGCAATATGCAAAATTTTAAATATATAGACGGCGGAGTAACTGCCGCTCAGGGCTTTACAGCGCAGGGAATTTGTGCGTCAATTAAGCCGTCAAATACAACAAAAAGGGACTTGGCGCTCATTTGTTGCGATACGCTGTGCAACAGTGCGGCGGTGTTCACAAAAAATCTTGTAAAGTCTGATACAATATATGTTACACAAAAGCATCTTGAAAACGGCAAGGCTCAGGCGGTTATTGTTAATTCGGGCAATGCAAATGCTTGCAATGCAGACGGCTATGCAAAAGCGGAGCAGATGTGTGAGCTTGCGGCTTCTGTACTCAGCGTAAGCGTTGACGATGTAATTGTTGCATCAACAGGTGTAATTGGTCAGGAAATTCCGATTGAGCCGATAAAAAAGGGCGTTCAGGCTATGAAAGGTACGCTGTCAAAGGACGGCGGAACAAATGCAGCTGAAGCGATTATGACAACCGATACAGTCAAAAAGGAATGGGCTGTGCAGTTTGAACTTGACGGAAAAACTGTGACAATCGGCGGAATTGCAAAGGGCAGCGGTATGATTCATATCAATATGGGCACAACGCTCTCTTTCGTGACAACAGATGCGGCAATTTCCTCAGAAATGCTTAAGGCGGCTCTGCTTGATGCGGTTGAAGAAAGCTACAATATGGTGTCGGTTGACGGAGATATGTCAACTAACGATACTCTTGCAATTATGGCGAGCGGTAAGGCTGGAAATAAAGAAATTACCGAGAAGAACGACGATTATAATACCTTTGTTTCTGTACTTACAGAGGCTTTCAAATCGGTTGCCAAAAAACTTGCCGCCGACGGCGAGGGTGCAAGCAAGCTTCTTATTTGTAAGGTGGACGGAGCAAAGACCAAAAAGGATGCAAAAATAATTGCAAAAAGCATAATTTGCTCAAGTCTTGTAAAGGCGGCAATGTTCGGTGCTGATGCAAACTGCGGAAGAATTTTGTGTGCGGCTGGTTACAGCGGCGCAGATCTTGATGTGCATAAGATTGATGTTTCTTACAAGTCTGCAAAGGGAGAAATCCTCGTTTGCAAAGACGGTCTGGGACTTGCTTTTGATGAAGATAAAGCAAAAGCAATCCTTCTTGAAAGTGAAATCGAAATTTTGGTAAGTTTAAATGATGGCAGCGGCAGTGCCGAGGCATACGGTTGCGATTTAACATATGATTATGTAAAGATTAACGGAGATTACAGAACATAATAAACCTGAGAGGAATATAAAAATGGATGTTTCACAGAGAGCAAAAGTCCTGATACAGGCTATGCCATACATAAAGAAATATACAGGCGAAACCATTGTTGTAAAATATGGCGGCAACGCTATGATTAACGAAGAGTTAAAGTCAGCTGTAATGAGCGATTTGGTGCTTATGCAGCTTGTGGGTGTTAATATCGTGCTTGTTCACGGAGGCGGACCCGAAATCAACGCAACTTTAAAGGCAGTTGGCAAGGAAAGCCGTTTTGAAAACGGAATGAGAGTTACCGACAAGGAAACTATCGACATTGTTCAGATGGTTCTTTCGGGAAAGGTAAACAAAAGCCTTGTTCAGCTTCTTGAAAGTCACGGAGGTAAGGCACTTGGTCTTTGCGGACTCGACGGCAAAATGCTTATGGCTGAAAAGCTCGTGTCAGGCGTTGACCTTGGTTTTGTGGGCGAAATTAAAGAGGTGAACGCAGAGCCGATTAACAATGCGCTGAGCGCAGGTTATATTCCGATTGTGGCAACTGTTGCAGGAGGCTATGACGGCAATGTGTATAATATTAACGCCGACCTTGCGGCGGCTCAGATTGCGGCAAAGCTGGGTGCAAGAAAACTTATTCTGATGACAGATATACGAGGACTTCTGCGTGACGTAAGCAACGAGGATTCTCTCATTTCCGTTGTAAATGTAAGTGAAGTTCCGATGCTCAAGCGTGAGGGCATAATCTCGGGCGGTATGATTCCAAAGATTGACTGCTGTGTTGAGGCTGTGCGCAGCGGCGTAAAGCGTGCACACATCATTGACGGCAGAATAGAGCACTCAATTTTGCTTGAGATGTTCAGCGACGAGGGCATCGGAACAATGTTTTATTAATAGATATATGGAGTAAATCTATGATTATCAGAGAAATGACAATTGCAGATTATGAAGAAGTTTATCAGATGTGGCAGACCACTTCAAAGCGTGCTTTATCAAAGGCAGATGAAAAGCCGCAGATGGCGAGATATCTCAAGCATAACGCAGGAATGAGTCAGGTGGCTGTAATTGACGGCAAAATAGTCGGAACAGTGCTTGCAGGTCACGACGGCAGACGAGGTTTTATTCACCATATGGCTGTAATGCCCGAGTATCGCCGTAATCGAATAGGTCACTCGCTTGCTGAAAGAGCCATTGAAAAAATCCGGTCTGAGGGAATAGACAAAACCCACATTTTTTGTTATCAGAACAACGAAACGGGTCAGAGCTTTTGGCGTGATTTCGGTTTTGTTAAACGTGATGATGTTTTTGTGTATTCCTTTAATACAAATAACAATGAACATTTAACAGTTTCGGGTGACTGATAGTCGCCCCTACACTCGTTAAGGAAAACTCTTGCGAATGTAAAAAGGGAAAGTATGCTGTTTCCCCTTAAAATAGAAGTACACCTTCGGGTCGCAACGATTGATATTAAATCAAACTTGTATAGCGTCAAAAAAATATGAAGCGGAGATAAAAAAAATGAATACTAAAGAAAAAGATTTAAAGTATATAATGCACACATACGGCAGGTATGATGTGGCTCTTGCAAAGGGCAAAGGTGCTGTTGTCTATGATGAGGACGGCAAAAGGTACATTGACGTTGCCTCGGGCATTGGCGTAAACAGTCTTGGCTTTTGCGATGACGGCTGGGTAAAAGCTGTGACAGAGCAGGCAAGTACAATTCAGCATATGTCAAACTATTTTTATTGCGAGCAGGCAAGTACTCTTGCAGAAAGACTTTGCACGCTTACAGGACTTTCAAAGGTTTGTTTTGGCAACAGTGGTGCAGAGGCGAACGAATGTGCAATCAAAATTGCCCGCAAATACAGTTTTGACAAATACGGCGAGGGCAGAAACGAGATAATCACCCTCAAAAATTCCTTCCACGGCAGAACCGTCACAACTCTTGCGGCTACCGGTCAGGACGTGTTCCACAACTACTTTTTCCCTTTTACAGAGGGGTTCAAGTATGTTGAAGCAGGAGATATGGACGCTTTGAAAAATGCAGTTACAGACAAAACCTGTGCCGTGATGTTTGAAGTTATTCAGGGCGAGGGCGGAGTCAATATTCTTGACAAAGCCTATGTGCAGGAGCTTGTAAGCTATTGCCAAAGCCGTGATATTCTTGTTATAATAGACGAGGTTCAGACAGGTGTGGGAAGAACAGGCAATCTGTTTGCCCATCAGAATTATGAGGTGCTCCCTGACCTTATGACAGTTGCAAAGGGAATCGGCGGAGGTCTTCCGATTGGACTTTGTATGTGCGGAGAAAAACTGAAAGACGTAATGTCGCCTTCAACTCACGGCACAACATTTGGTGCAAATCCTGTAGTTTGTGCAGGTGCAAATTATGTGCTTGACCGTGTTACGACTGACGGATTTTTGGACGAAGTTGAGCAGAAAGGTGCTTACCTTGAAGAAAAGCTGTTGTCGCTTGACAGTGTAAAAAGCGTTCGCAGAATGGGACTTATGGTGGGTATTGAAATTGAGGGAAATGCCCACGATATTGCAGTTAAATGCGTTGAAAACGGACTTATAATAATAACAGCCAAGAACTTACTCCGTATGCTTCCTCCGCTTGTAATTACAAATGAGGAAATTGACGAGGCTGTGCAGATACTCAATAAAACTTTGAAGGAGAATACATAATGAAACATTTACTTAAACTTGAAGATTGGTCAACAGAAGAAATTATCAACACTCTTAACCTTGCCGACCAGCTTAAATATGAGCAGAAACACGGCATTGAGCATAAGCACCTAAAGGGCAAAACGCTCGGTATGATTTTTGAGAAGTCAAGCACTCGTACCCGTGTATCTTTTGAAGTAGGTATGACACAGCTCGGCGGCTATCCGCTGTTTCTTTCATCAAATGATTTGCAGATTGGCAGAGGTGAACCTGTTGAAGATACTGCTCGTGTTCTTTCTCGCTTTCTTGACGGTATTATGATTAGAACCTTTGAGCAGAGCGAGGTTGAAGCTCTTGCCGAACACGGCTCAATTCCGATTATCAACGGTCTTACAGATTATTGTCACCCTTGTCAGGTGCTTGCTGACCTTATGACAATTCGTGAGTTCAAGGGGAAACTTGAGGGACTTAAGATGTGCTTTATCGGTGACGGCAACAATATGATGAATTCGCTTATCGTGGGCGCGCTCAGCACAGGAATGAGCTTTTCAGCAGCTTGCCCCGAGGGTTATATGCCTCCGCAGAATATTATTGAGTTCGGTGAAAAGTACGGCAAGGGCAAGTTTGAAATTGTACACGACCCGATTGAAGCTGCCAAGAATGCAGATGTTGTATATACTGATGTATGGGCTTCAATGGGACAGGAAGAGGAGAAGAAAATCCGTGAGGCGGCATTTGCAGGCTATCAGGTAAACGCTGACCTTATGGCTGTTACTAATCCTGATTGTATGGTGCTCCACTGTTTGCCTGCACACCGTGGTGAAGAAATTACGGCTGATGTGTTTGAAGCCCACGCAAACGAGATTTTTGAAGAGGCAGAAAACAGACTCCACGCTCAGAAGGCAGTTTTAGTTGAGTGTATGGCAGACAAGGGAAATACTCGTGATAACGATTAATTTTATATGATTTTCCATAAAATATTTGAAAAGTATTGACAATAGGATATATTGTGGTATAATAATTTATAGACAAACAGATACCACAACATTTTGTATTTTCAATATAATTGAGCGGATTAGAAATAATCCGCTCAATTTTTTTGATTATTGATTAAAGGTAATAAAAAAACAAAGCCACGATATGCAATTTGCATATCGTGGCTTTTGCTTGGAGCTGATAACGGGATTTGAACCCGTGACCTCGTCCTTACCAAGGACGCACTCTACCTCCTGAGCTATATCAGCATATTAAATTTTGTAATATTAATGCATAAAAGTGTCCGACAGTTATAATAGCATAAATGCAGAAAAAATTCAACCCCTTTTTATAACGATTCAGAAGTTTTTGTTTTTTTAGACGCTTCATAGCTTTTACATAAATCAAAATACAATGACCCGAAGATGCACTTCGACTGCTTTGAAAAATTCATAATTTCTATCCAAGCTTTCACGGAGAATTATGATGCTTACCAATAAACAGAAGTTCACCTTCGGGTCGCAACGGTTGCATATTATAAAAACTTGTGAAGCGTCTAAAAAAACTTGACAAGCATAGATTTACGAGGTATTATTAATACATAGATATTCTATGTATCTTGCTTTTATTTTATGAGGGACAACGGAGAGTGAGTTATGAACTTATAATTCAGGTCGAAGTATAAACTTCGGGATACTATATTATAAGTCAGATTAAACTTATATAGCGGTGATAAAAATATGAAAAACAAATTTATTGAGCAGGTGACAGCTCAGATTAAGAACAAAACGGCTCGCACGCAGATTGAGCAGGAGCTTGAAAGTCATATACTCGACAAAATAGATTACTACGTTGAAATCGGCTATCCGTATGAAGAAGCCGAACGGCGGGCAACCGAGGAGATGGGAAATCCTGAGGATACTGCACTTCCGCTTAATGCACTGCATAAAAAAGGAAAGAGAATCTTTGAGAGAGCAATTTGGATTTGGATTTGTATTATATATTTTTTTGTATCACCACTCGGTGCAGAATTTAATTATCAAAGCGATTGGTATGTTATATACCACAGCATAGGAATTGATTTTATATCCCTTGCATTTGCGGTAATTTTTGTATTTATTTTAATAAGAGCACAAAAAAGGCACAGTAAATTGCTTGCAGGTCTTGTCGGTAGTGAAATACTCCTGATATGCCTTGTGAGCTTAATAAAAAATGGTGTGGATTCGATTTTCAGCCTGTTTGCTCCGATGTTCTATGCGTTTGTTACAATAATTACTCAGGGTTTGTCAGGATATGTCGACTGCGTATTCGGCTATGGCTACATACCCGACAGCTTAAAGCCGGTACTTTCTGCATTGTCAGCTACGCTTATATTTATTTTGTTTGCTTGGTCGCTTTTGTTGTTTGTTTCAATTTATCGCAAAGAGCGAATGAAAACTACAAAGAAAATGACAAGACCGATTAATCTCATAAAATCTGTAATCAGCATTTTGCTTGCGGTAAATTTTGCGGTAATGTCATTTGCTACTGCACTGGCGGTTACGGGACTTCCGCAAAAGATTGAAGATACAAAACTTGAACGCAGTATGATGATTGAAACTGTAATAAACTGGGACACTTCAAAGTCAGAAGAGGAATTGCTCAGTTACTTGTACGGCTTGGGGTACAAAAACTATCACAGCGAGGATAATACCACATATATAAATCAAAAGGAATTGTATCGCAATAACAGCAACAACGCATTTATGATAACAAAGTTTGACGAGGCGTCTGACGATTATCAGTTTGCATACATAACAACAACTCAGAACAGTACACAGCCGTTAATTGTTCGGAATGATTTGAAAATAGGCTTTAAGGAAAC
>DKZL01000015.1:15019-16363 GCA_002493635.1 Ruminococcaceae bacterium UBA7075
CATTACCGAAATGACAGTCAGGATATAATACAATTTCATTTTTATGATGAGGCTTCAGGCGAAACGGTTGCTTATGGTTTTGAATGTATAACAGATGATGCTTCTGATGAAGAGAACAGGTTGTGGGAGGATTATACCTTGGTTAGTGCAAGAAGTACTTTTGAAGGAAGCTGGGGTAGTACAGGGATGCTTTTGCCACACTCAACAAGTGGTTATGGCAATAATCGCAGATAAAATGAAAATAAAAAATCTTTTGATTTAAGGATAAAATATTGGAAAAGAATTTTTGATACAGGAGTGATATATATGAAAATCAGCAAGGAACTTATCAAAGGCAGTACATCAATGCTCGTGTTGAGCGTGCTAAAGGGCAAGGACTTATACGGCTACAAAATCATAAAAGAAATCGAATTGCAGAGCGAGAGCGTGTTCGAGCTGAAAGAGGGCACACTCTACCCTATTTTGCACGCCCTTGAGGAGGAAAATTACCTCGAAAGCTACTGGGAGGAGTTTGACGGCAGAAAACGCAAATATTATCACCTTACACGCAAAGGCACAAAACAGCTTAAAGAAAAACAGCAGGAGTGGCAGGTGTTTTCAAAATCCGTCAACAAGGTGCTCGGCTTTTCGCACGCAACATAAATATAAATTAAAATAATTGCGCATAACTGAGTATCGGGCTTTGCTGTCGTGAAATAACTTTGACATAAAGCCTTTAGTATGCCATTATAATAGTGTAAAGGAACAGCATTGACAGAAAGGATAGCGAACAAATGAGAAAATTACGGTTATTTCCTGTTATTATTTTGATTATATTATTGTTATGCAGTTGCTCCGATGTTTCAAATGTGAATTTTGACTATGGCAATTCCGAGCTGTATTCCCGGTCGGATATGGATTCGGCTATTACTAAAATTCAGAGTACATTTGCCGGATTTGAGGATTGTACACTGGATTCAATAACCTACGGCGGTGACAAGCTTGCAAAAGACAATCTGGATTACTGCAATTCTCTTGCAGATGAAAAGACATATGATGAGTGTATTGTCTTTTATTCTGAATTTCATACATCAATATTCAGTAAAAATCCTGTGTTGGCAGCAGGGGAGAAATATACAGATTATGCTTGGTATCTGGCGAGAACAAACAGTGGCGAATGGGACTTGCTCACATGGGGTTATTAATTGATATGATAGCTTAATATAATCAACAATTATGGTCGGGAAAACAGGTTGCAATGAAAGGAAACAATTATTTACCGACTGAATTTATATCCGTGAGTTATGAACCTTACCGAACAATCAGAGTAAATCTTCGGGGCGGAACGGTTACATTTTAAAGAAA
>DKZL01000007.1 GCA_002493635.1 Ruminococcaceae bacterium UBA7075
CAGCCCACCGGCTGCTTTTTTATACTGATAAACAAAACAATGCAGTGAACCGAAAATCGGAACACTGCATTGCATTATATTATTGCGTTTTTTAACTAACAACCAAAGTTAATCTTCGGGTCGAAACAGTTACATTTTAACGCATACGTATGAAGCGGTCAAAAATGATGTTCACCAATCAGACGAAGTATAAACTCCGGGACACCGCATCATAAATTAAACCCGACTTCAAGAGCGGAGAATAAAAATTAACCGATTTCTTCAACGAGCTTCTTAAGAGCGTCAAGAGCCTCGTCAGGGAGCTTGTCATAGCCGCCCTTCTTAACAGCAAAGCCTTCAACTGCATCTACACGGTTCTGCATAGCAGACTTAAGCTGTGCCATATAGTCAGCATCGTTAAGGTCAGGAGTAAAGCCTTCCCACTCCATAAGCTCGATGTCCTCGAACGAACCCCACTGAGCGAATTTTGCGTTGCCTTCAACGATAGCCTCAAGAATACCAAGTGTGTCTTCCTTCTGAACCTTCTTGCCCATAAAGTCGCCTGTGTTGATGATGAAGCAATCAACATTCTTCTCTTCAACAAGCTTCTTGAACTTCTCGTAATCATTTACGAGAGGATAAGTTCTGAATGGGTTAGCGTAAGGAACGATACGAAGAGCGTTAAGATCTGTGCCTGCCTTTACACGCTCGGCTGTTGATGTCTTTGTAGCAAGTGTTGCACCCATTACTGATGCAAGAGCAGCACCCTTAAGCTTTACGCAAGGAGGAATTGTAGGATCCTTCATAATCCAGAAGATAGCGTTTACAGGAGCCTCAATCTTGTCCACACGGTTTGGTGACCAGAGCTTGGACTTGATAGCACGGCCGTTGCCGTTTCTGATGTCTTCTGTTACAAGCTGAATCTTTCCGTCCTCGTCCATTGTTGCAGAACAGTTCTGAGCAGAAAGGAGATACTTGTTGTCAGGACAGCCTGTTGGATAGTCAGCTGTCTTGTCGAAGTATGTCGGCTCAAGTGCGATTGATGAGCAGGTGTCTGTATTGATAATGAAAGCATCATCGTGAAGAACCTTGATTGCAGGGTACTTTCCGCCGTGCTTAGCGTGTGTAAGAGTTGACTTACCTGAACCGGAAAGACCGTAAACAGAAGCAACATACTTGCTGCCGTCTTCAAGTGTGTACTCCTTCTGACCACCGTGGCAGGAAGCATAGCCGTTGCGGTTAGCGATAGCCCAAGCCATTGTAAGTGTACCCTTCTTGTGCTCGCCGAAGTACTTCATACCGAGAATTGCAGCACAGTTAGCGTTTGTATCAAAGTAGCAGCATGTGAGGTCGTCGCTCAGGCAGCTGTAGTCAACGTCAGGACTTGGAGTAGGTGCCCACTGAGGATCAGAGAAAATATAAATGTCAGCCTCTTTGCCGTCGCCTACGGACTTAGAGTTCTTGTACATCTTAACATACTCGTCTGACATATACTGGAAGTTAATCATCCAGTTGTACATAATGTTCTCTTCGCCTTCAGGAATAAGAAGGTGAGCCTTAACCATAAATTCAGAATCAAGACCTACAAAGCAAGTTGCGTGATAGAGCTTTCTGAAACGTGTCTTGTAGATAGCGTCCATAACAACCTTGTCGAGCTTTGCATCGTCAACGCCGGGCTCGCCTTTGATGCGGCGTGCAGCAGCGTAACGGCCTGTAACAGCACCGTCATTGAAAAGAAGAACCTTTGCATCAGCAGGAAGGCCGAATTCTTCGCCTCTGTAAACAGGCATATCTGTTACGATTGTGCCCGGTGAATTCTTTGCAAGGTTATAAGCCTCTTTGAGTGTGTTTACAGGAACAACATTGTTGCCGTAAAAAGCAGCCTCAATGATTGATCTTGTCTTTGAGAAACCGACCTTACCCTTGCCGATTTCATTTAAAGGATAATAAGCTTTTGTTGACATAAAATCATACTCCTTAAAATTAATTTACATAATATTAGGTTATAACAAGGGTCACTTAAGGCACTTGTTATACTGACACGATAACATTATAACACCTGCTTACATTTTTTTCAAGCCAAAATGCAGTTAATATTTATAAATATTGCAGATTATACACCGTGTCATACAAAAGCGGACAAATTGGATATATATTTGACTGCAATCATCAATTTTTCTTGCATATTAACAATATACTTTACATAACTGCCATTTTGTCTATAAATATTACACTGCTGTTTTGCTTGGTTTTTGCACAAATCAAAAGATTTTGATAATTAGCTCTCCTCCTTATTATGAATAATACAGACTATCATCTTTCATTTATAAAATTCCAGCCGTCTTTCGACACCCCGGAAATCCCCTTAATATGTTACCATTGCACCCATAAAATATACTTCGGCTGTACGGTAAACATCATAATACTCTATTAATGACGTAAGGGTTCGGAAAACTATAAAATTCATAATACAAAAAATACAGCCGACTGCTGAGCGGTGTGGTTAATTAAATGCACAACGGTCGGTTGTATTATGAATGTTAAGGTGTTGTTTTCAGCTTAGTGAAATAAATCAGATAAATCCAAAGGACAGCACCGAGAACATTTAAATTGCAGTTATTAATACACTTGAAAATAGTACGGATAACTTTTAAGAGAGAAACAGAGGGTTGTTATAGATTAATCGCTTTTGATAACGTACATTAATAATTGTTTTTATCAAAAGTTAATGCAGAACTCGTATGGATGCTCGCAAAAGCAATATTTTGTAATTTTATATCACATATATTATACGGTGTAAATTGTGATTTGTCAATAAATGAATTAATCGTGCATAGTATTAAAGCACTGCTGATTAACGAAATATCTGACAGTATTTTGTGCAAATTATAATGTCTGCTTTTGCCAATGTTTCCAAAACATTTAATCTGCCGCATATTTCGGAGGCTCGGATTCATACACATTATTGCCCTCGCTGTCAATTGCCACAATGCAGGGAAAATCCTCAACCGTATATCTTCTTATCGCTTCTGTACCCAGATCTTCATAGCAGATCATCTCTTCTGCCTTTATGCTTTTTGCAATCAATGCCGCAGCACCGCCTATACACACAAGGTACACGCACTTGTTTTTTACGATTGAGTCAATAACATTCTGTCCTCTTGCTCCTTTGCCAATCATACCCTTTAAGCCTATGTCAAGCAGTGCAGGAGCGTACTTGTCCATACGATAGCTTGATGTCGGTCCTGCGGGACCCACTGCATATCCCGGCTTTGCAGGTGCAGGACCTACGTAATAAATCAGCTCACCCTTGAGGTCAACGGGCAACTCTTTGCCCTGTTCAAGAAGCTCAAACAATCTTTTATGTGCGGCATCTCTGCCTGTAAGTATTGTGCCTGTCAGCAGAACGCTGTCTCCTGCTTTTAAATTTTTAATATCTTCGTCTGTAATCGGAAGAGTAATTTTTTTAGTCATAGTCTTGCCCCTTTCGTCAGATTACTGCACTTGCGTGTCTTGCGGCGTGACAGCATATATTTACGGCTACCGGCATTCCTGCAATGTGCGTAGGTGCTGTTTCGACATTTACGCCTAAAGCCGTTGTGTTGCCTCCAAGACCTGCCGGGCCAAAACCCATTTTGTTGATTTCATTCAGCAGTTCATCCTCAAGGCTTGCGTAACGCTCGTCCTCATGGTGAGTGTCTATCGAACGGAAAGTCGCTTTTTTTGCAAGCTGTGCGGCTCTTTCAAATGTGCCGCCTATACCGACTCCGACAACAATCGGTGGACAAGGGTTAGGCCCTGCACTGCGAACGGTGTCAAGTACAAACTGCTTGACGCCCTCAATGCCGTATGACGGAGTAAGCATTTTGATTGCAGACATATTTTCGCTTCCGAAACCTTTGCCGCCTGCAAGAATTTTTATCTGACTGCCATTTACAATACGTGTGTGGATAACGGCAGGGGTGTTGTCCTTTGTGTTGATTCTGTCAAATACGGGATCAGTTACAACGCTTTTGCGAAGGTAGCCTTCGTCATATGCCTGACGAACACCTTCGTTGACAGCATCCTCAAAGCTGCCGTCCTCAACGACAACCTTGTCGCCGTATTCAACAAAAAGAATTGCCATTCCCGTGTCCTGACACAAGGGCACTTGCTCATCTGCGGCAATTTTGTCATTTTCTATAATCTGGGAAAGCACGCTTTTGCCAACGGGTGAAGTTTCTTTTTCATAAGCCGTTTCAAGTGCGCACATAATATCCTTGCCTATAAAGTAGTTACAATCCATAAACAGCTTTTTTACGGTCTGCGTAATAGTTTCTGCCTTTATTTTCCTTACCATATTCTTCTCTCCTTTTTTCGGACGCTTCATAAGTTTTCCTTAAAATGTAACCGTTGTGACCCGAAGATTTTTGGACGCTTCGTAGGTTGGATTTATTATGTAGCCATTGTATCCCGAAGGTTTACTTAAGTTAAACGGATACAATTCATAAAGTCCTATTAAAAGCTAAATTATAGTTTTTTAGCCGCTTCATAAGTTTGCATTAAAAT
>DKZL01000026.1 GCA_002493635.1 Ruminococcaceae bacterium UBA7075
ATATGGTGCTGTCTGCACGAATAAGTGCAGCCCACCGGCTGCTTTTTTAATCAAACAGGGGAGTGCTGAAATATCTTTCGGCAGTATCCGGCAGAACGGTAATTACTGTTTTGCCCTTGCCAAGCTGTTTAGCCATTTTAAGTGCGGCGGCAACATTAGTTCCACTGCTGATTCCGCACATCAAGCCCTCAAGCCTTGCAAGATCCTTGGCTGTCTGAATTGCTTCTTCATCGGTAACTATATAAATATCATCATATATATTTTGATTTAAATTGTCGGGAATAAGTCCGTCGCCAATACCCATCTGAAGATGAGTTCCTACTGTTCCGCCGGCAAGAATGGCAGCATTTTCAGGTTCGACAGCCCATATTTTAATGTGAGGATATTGAGCCTTCAGCACCTCGCCGATGCCCGAAATTGTTCCGCCTGTACCAATTCCCGAACAAAAGCCGTCAATAGGATGTGCAACCTGTTCCATAATCTCAAGTGCTGTATGATGCTTATGTGCAAGCGGATTTGCAGGATTTGAAAATTGCTGAGGTACAAATACATTGGGATTTTCCTCTGCCATTTTCACAGCTTCCTGTACGCATCCCTCAATGCATTTGCCGATGTCACCGTCATCGTGGACAAGCTTTACCTCTGCACCGTAATGTTTTACAAGCTTTCTTCTTTCAACGCTTACCGAGTCAGGCATAATGATTATCGTTTTGTATCCTCTTACTGCGCCTATAAGCGCAAGACCAATGCCCTGATTTCCACTTGTAGGTTCAACTATAATTGTATCCTTGGTGATAAGACCGTTTTTTTCGCCCTCTAAAATCATATTATAGGCAGTTCTCGTTTTAATTGAACCGCCTACATTAAGTCCTTCAAATTTTACGAGCACCTGTGCGTCATTTTCGCCGACCATTCGGTTGAGTTTTATTATAGGTGTATGCCCCATAGCATCCAAAATGTTGTTGTAAACCATTTCTGTATCTCCTGTATATCAATTTACAAAATATACCATAAGGTATTGTCTTAAATATAATTCTAACATATTTGTGTTTTCATTACAACTTTTCTTTTTATAATAATATGCAGAAAGTAAATGTGACAGTATTTTTTATAACCTAAGAACGCTTAAATATGTAAAACTGATTTAATTATTGTTTGCTTAACAGATTATTTAATATATGCTAAAATTATTTGCAACCATTTTTTTCTTTTGTGCGTATTACTAATGAAGGAGGGGGAATATGGCTGAGAAGTGTTATGCAGGTATGAGCTTTGAGGAAGTGGTGCGCAAATATTCAGACACTGTTACCGGCGTTTGCCTTATGCGTCTGAAGAATATGTCAGACGTTGAGGATTGCTATCAGAACACATTTTTAAAGTTCTATACCAAATCCCCCAAATTTGAGGATGAACAGCATATAAAAGCGTGGCTCATAAGAGTTGCAATCCGTGAATGTGCAAGCTATATGCGCAAAAACAGACGTCAGGTACCTGTAGAAAGCTTTTTTGACGAATCTGATTCTGACAATAAGGACAACCTTGACATTTCCTGGGCACTAATAAAAACCCCTTCCAAATATCGTGATGTGCTCTATCTGCATTATTGTGAGGAATACAAAGTCAAGGAAATTGCTCAGATTATCGGTGCAAAGGAAAATACGGTAAAGTCACTTCTCAGGCGCGGAAGAGAAATTCTCAGGAAAATATATGGAGGTGATGATGCTTGAACAGAGTTAACTTTGACAAACTTAAATCAATAAAAACTCCGGATGAATGGCTTGAAAAAGCTGTTAATATTCCAAAAAAGCAAAAAGCAATACCCTTTTACAGGCATACATCATTTTTGGCTTCTGCTGCTTGCATAGCACTAAGTATTATTTCCGGTATAATAATACTTTTCGCTGATGTACCCGATAAGTCCCCTGTTTCAAACAAAATGTTATCTGAAACTGTCCTAACTGCTGATGAAAGTATTCCCATAACCACACCCAATTCTACCATAAAGTCCAATATTCCCCAAAACAGTTCGGACAGTAAAAATCTTACCTCTGATAATAAAAGTGAAGAGCAGATAACACAGACTGTTACTGAACCGTCTGAAAATAATTCAAAAAATCAGTCTTCGGATATTTCAGACGGTTCTAATACAGCAACAGGTAATTCATCACAGGGAAATGATTTGTTAATACCAAATGGAGGCGGAAATGCGAATAGTAATGAAATAAATGATGAAACCCGAACACCTTGTTCCGCTACAGAAAATCCTACATTGAGCATCAGACCGGATACAAAACCCACATATACCAAACCGTCAGAAATATTACCTTGTGAGGAATATGATAATCCGATTTATTTGCATCTGAAAAGGGATTCGACATTTGTTTATTCAGATATTGTAGGCTGTCATATTAAAGAAATTGGCGGAGAAAATTTATATCCGCTTAATTCTGAATATGAAAGATGTGATGTTACCGGCGGATCATCAGGTTGGGAATATGTTGAAGATATATGTATCATATATCATAACAACGGTCCAAAGGCTATTGAATTTGGATTATATGAGATAACCTTTTATGATGTAAAAGGAAATAAGATTACTCGGACAGCTAATTTTTTAGATAACAATTCAGCTTATATTTTTTACGAATAATTTAAGAGGAGGAACTACTATGAAAAAATTTATATCAATTTTAGTTACTATCGTACTTGCACTGACATCTCTTTCCTGTGCTACTGCGTTTGCAGTTGATGAAAGATGCAATCTTGAAAGACAAATTATCAGTGAGTTAAAAGAGATTAATAAAGATAAAACAGTAGCCTTAACATCTTTTCACAAATTGTCTGATACCACTGCAGTTTATACCTATACTTTCTATACAGAAAACATGGGCAAAAAATTCGCACCTTCAGCTTTGCCTGAGCTGACAATAATAGGAAAATATAAATACAGATATGATGACCTGAGTAAAGCCTATTATTTTGCCAATGGTACAAGCTACACATTAAATACAGCATACACAAACGGTATGATTTCAGATGAACTGCTTGATGAGATTGCAGGATACTATAATTTTGAAGCAGTCGGCAACGATGATGTTTTTGTAAAAATCCGTGACCGAATCATTGAAAAATATGATAATATTAAGCCTGATGATATTACATTTTTCCATATAAATTATCTTGATAACGGTGATATTCTTTTTGCTTACAGTGTTGAAGGAAGTGTTTCCTGCTGTGTTATGCAGGATTACATTATCGGCAATTACAGATACTTTATTGATTTGTCGGATGAGAGATTTTTGTATGCAAAGTCTGAGGTCAACAGCATTGATGAGGCGTATAAAAACGGTATAATTGATGATTCCGAACTTGACGAGATAGCACTAACACTGTCAAAATATTTTACTGTGTATTCAAGCTCACCTGATGTAAACTGTGACGGAAAAATTGATGTTGATGATGTTACGGATGCTCAAAAGAATATAGCAAATATTAGATGTGATATTCCCAATAGCTGTTTTGTAACTGATATAGACAATGACGGTTTTCTTACTATCTGCGATGTAACACTTATTCAGAAATATATTGCAGGTATAGATTTATAATGTATTTTAATTACAAAGGGTATCCGGCTGTACTTACCTTTTAGTGATGAAAGCTTGATATTATAAATATTTATGATTATCCCTTTTAGTCAGCCTGATTTGTACACGATATTGGTGAAAAATTATAGTTTATTTTTAGACGCTTCATAAGTTT
>DKZL01000081.1 GCA_002493635.1 Ruminococcaceae bacterium UBA7075
TTTCCTATAAAGCAAAAAAGCAGCCGCAGGGCTGCACTTATCGGGCAGATAACAGCATATGAAAATACTCTTCCGTACCCGACTTTCTAAAATAAAAATAAGGCACAGCTAACGCTATGCCTCAAGTTATATTATTATAATATTTTATTTATCTTATCCCAGCTTTGACGAGAGTAAGTCGCTCATATCATACATTCCGGCTTCCTTATCTGCAAGGAAAACAGCAGCATTAACTGCGCCAACAGCAAAAACTTCTTTTGACTGAGCCTGATGTGATACAGTAACAACCTCATCACGACCTGCAAAAATTACCTCATGCTCACCGACAATTGTACCGCCACGTACGGAATGAATACCTATCTCATTCTTTGAACGCTTTTTACGGTATGAATGACGGTCATACACATACTGAGGCTCTTCCTCAAGGGTATCCGAAATATTGTCAGCAATCATAAGAGCAGTTCCACTTGGAGCGTCAAGCTTTAGATTATGATGCTTTTCAATAATTTCAATATCAAATTCTTTTCCGAGCACCTTTGTTGCCTTTTTTGCAAGCTCAATCAAAAGATTGATGCCGAGCGACATATTGCCGGAATAGAAAACTGCAATTTTCTCTGATGCTTTCTTAATTTTTTCAACCTGTTCAGGCGAATAACCCGTTGTGCAAATAACACAAGGAACTGAATTTGCAGTTGCAAATTCAAGCATATCATCAAGAACAGCGGGATTTGAAAAATCTACAATAACGTCAGGAATGTCTTTTACATCCTTAAAGCTTTTATACAAATCAAAGTCAAATTTGTTTTCTCCAAAGGCGTCAACACCAAAAGCAGTTGTGCAGTCATCACGCTGCGATACAGCATCTGCAACGAAATATCCCATTTTACCGTTACAACCGACTATTGCAATTCTTACCATTTTAAATTCCCCTTTATATTCTTTATATGACTTATTTTGAATATTTATTTAAAAGGTCATACTTGGCAAGACAATCTTTGAGGTCATGATAACCTGCTGTACTCATAGGAACAAGCGGCATTCTGCATTCACCTGCATCAAATCCGTAAAGATTCATTGCTGTCTTAACAGGAATAGGATTGACATCACTAAACAGAATATTCATCAATTCAAGATACTTGAAGTTAAGTTTCTGTGCTTTTACAAAGTCATTATCAAGACAATACTGACAAATCTGGTGCATTTCAGCAGGACAAATATTTGCAAATACTGATATTACACCGAGAGCACCGAGTGACATAAACGGAACTGTCTGTTCATCGTTGCCTGAATAAATATCAAGATTATCACCGCAAAGTGAACGAATAAGCGCAACCTGTGAGATGTTGCCGCTTGCCTCTTTAGCTGCAACAATATTAGGATGCTTGCAAAGCTCCTGATAAGTTTTAGGCTGAATATTACAGCCGGTTCTTGACGGAACATTATAAAGAATTATTGGAAGGTCAACAGAATCAGCAATCATATTGTAATGCTTGATAAGACCTGCCTGTGATGTTTTATTATAGTATGGAGTTACGCAAAGAAGTGCGTCTGCACCTGTCTTTTCAGCTGATTTTGAAAGCATAATAGCAGTAGAAGTGTCATTGCTGCCGGTTCCTGCAACAACAGGAATTCTACCGTTAATTTTTTCAGCTACAAAAGAAAGCACCTCGCAATGCTCCTTTTCGGAAAGTGTAGCAGATTCGCCTGTTGTACCGCAGGCGATAATAGCGTCTGTACCATTCTCTACATGAAACTCAAGAAGCTTTCCAAAAGCATCATAGTTTACACTTCCGTCTGAATTCATCGGTGTTACAATAGCAACACCGGAACCTGTAAAAATGTGGTTAGCCATAATTTACCTCCAAATTAGTCCATATAACCCTCAGCGCAAAGAAGCTCTGCAAGAAGAACTGCACCGCCTGCTGCTCCTCTGAGTGTGTTATGGGACATACAAACAAACTTATAGTCATACTGTGTGTCCGGTCTTAATCTGCCGACTGACACAGCCATACCGTTTTCAAGATTTCTTTCTGATTTAATCTGTGGACGATCCGGCTCTGTGAAATAGTGTAAAAAGCTCTTTGGAGCACTTGGAAGCTCAAGTTCCTGTGCTCTGCCGCTGTAATTGTTCCAGATGTCAATGATTTCTTCTACAGAAGGTTTCTTGACGCCATCTTTGAATGACATAAATACAGCTGCTGTATGACCGTCTGAAACAGGAACACGGATACACTGTGATGTAATAGAAATATCGTCAGTTTTTACGATTTTGCCATCTTCAATTCTACCCCAGATTTTGAGAGGCTCCTGTTCGGACTTTTCTTCCTCTCCGCCAATGTAAGGGATTACATTGTCTATCATCTCAGGCCATGTATTAAAAGTCTTGCCTGCGCCTGAAATAGCCTGATATGTGCAGGCAAGCACCTTGTCAACGCCCATTTCCTTAAGCGGATGAATTGCAGGAACATAGCTTTGAAGAGAGCAGTTTGATTTTACTGCAACAAAACCTCTCTTTGTACCAAGACGTTTTCTCTGTGCTTCAATAACCTTAATATGATCTGCATTAATCTCAGGAATAACCATAGGAACATCATCTGTAAAACGATGTGCAGAGTTATTTGAAACAATCGGGCATTCAGCCTTAGCATATTTTTCCTCAAGTGCTTTGATTTCGTCCTTCTTCATATTTACTGCGCAGAAGCAGAAATCAACCTTAGATGCAACCTCTTCAACATTTTCTGCATTAAGGATTACCATATCCTTATATTTTTCAGGAAGCTCAGCTGTCATATGCCATCTGCCTTCTACGGCTTCGCCGTATTTTTTACCGGCAGTTCTTGCACTTGCTGCAAGAGCCACAACCTCAAACCACGGATGGTTTTCAAGAAGGATAGCAAAACGCTGACCAACCATACCGGTTGCACCGATAATACCTACTTTATACTTTTTCATAATAATTCCTCCGAATTAAACAAATTTTCAAAAAGCAGTTGCCTTATTCTTTTAAATATTATATTATAGTATAGCGTACTGCAAAAATCAGCGTTACTATGTTGAATATGCATACTACTCATATTAATTTATAATATACCATTTAACATTAATATTGTCAATTATTTTACAAATTTGTTGTTAAATTAATTTAGTGAGGATAAAATGAAAACGAGTGATTTTTATTACGATTTGCCAAAGGAACTGATTGCACAAACTCCTGTAGAGCCACGTGACAGTTCCCGCCTGCTTATTCTCGGCAGAAATAACGGTGAAATTGAGCACAAGCATTTTTATGATATTATCGAATATTTACACGAAGGTGATCTTCTCGTTGTAAACGACTCAAGAGTTTTGCCTGCTAGAATATTCGGTATCAAAGAAGAAACAGGTGCAAGAGTTGAATTTTTATTGCTGAAGCAAATCAGCGGAAACAAATGGGAAACTCTTTGCAAACCCGGAAAAAAAGCAAAAGAAGGAACAAAATTTACTTTTGGTGACGGACTTTTAAAGGCTACTGTCGTTGAAGTTAAAGACGACGGAAACAGAGTGGTCGACTTTGAATGTGATGAAAACTTTTTCGCTGCACTTGACAAAATCGGTCAGATGCCCCTTCCGCCTTATATTACCGAGGAGCTAAAGGATAAGGAAAGATACCAGACTGTTTACAGCCACGAGCTTGGTTCAGCTGCTGCTCCGACCGCCGGACTGCATTTTACAAAAGAGCTTATGGACAGAATCAGAGAAAAAGGCATAAATATTGCAAATGTTACCCTGCATGTCGGTCTTGGCACATTCAGACCCGTAAAGGTAGATGATGTGACAAATCACAAAATGCACAGCGAGCATTATGAAGTACCCGAAGAAACTGCAAAACTTATAAAGCAAACAAAAGAAAACGGCGGACGGGTTATTGCGGTAGGAACTACCTCATGCCGTACTCTTGAAAGCGTTGCCACCCAATACGGCGAAATTATAGCCTGCGACGGTTTTACAGATATTTTTATTTACCCCGGTTACAAATTCAAGGTACTTGACGGGTTGATAACTAACTTTCATCTGCCTGAAAGCACACTTATCATGCTTGTATCTGCATTTGCAGGCTTTGATAATGTTATGAATGCCTATAAAAATGCAGTCGATGAAAAATACAGATTCTTTTCATTCGGCGATGCGATGTTCATATCATAGGAGGATATATGTTTAAAGTTATAAAAAAGGAGAACAATGCAAGACGAGGTGAGTTTGTTACTCCGCACGGCACTGTTCAGACTCCTGCATTTATGAATGTCGCTACCTGCGGAGCAATCAAGGGTGCAGTATCTGCTCTTGATTTAAAGAATATCAAATGTCAGGTTCAGCTCTGCAACACCTATCACCTGCATTTGCGCCCCGGAGATACAAAAATCAAGCAAATGGGCGGTCTGCATAAATTCACAAGATGGAACGGCCCTATACTTACCGACAGCGGCGGATTTCAGGTGTTTTCACTTGCAAAACTGAGGAATATTAAGGAAGAGGGCGTTTATTTTAACTCTCACATTGACGGAAGAAAAATCTTTATGGGTCCCGAAGAAAGTATGCAGATACAGTCAAACCTCGGTTCAACTATTGCAATGGCTTTTGATGAATGCGTGGAAAATCCTTCTCCTTATGAATATACAAAAGAAAGCGTTCAAAGAACTACAAGATGGCTGAAAAGATGTATTGACGAGATGAAACGTCTTAACAGTATTGAAGATACATTAAACAAAAATCAGATGCTGTTCGGAATCAATCAGGGCGGTACATATAACGACCTTCGTATTGACCATATGAAAGAAATTGCTGAACTAAATCTTGACGGCTATGCCATAGGAGGACTTGCTGTCGGAGAGCCTGCCGAAAAAATGTATGAAATCATTGAAGCAGTCGAACCGTTTGCACCAAGCGGCAAAATCCGTTATCTGATGGGCGTAGGAACGCCTGTAAACATTCTTGAAGCAGTATACCGGGGTGTTGATTTATTTGACTGCGTTATGCCAAGCCGTAATGCCAGACACGGTCAGCTCTTTACATGGGAAGGCGTCCGAAATATTAATAATGCAAAGTATGAGCTTGACGAAAGTCCGATTGACAGCCAGTGCAGTTGTCCCGTTTGTCAAAACTTTTCAAGGGCATATATAAGGCATCTGCTAAAAAGCGGCGAAATGCTCGGTATGCGCCTGTCGGTTATTCACAATCTCTATTTTTACAATAATCTGATGGAAATTATAAGAAATGAGCTTGACAATAGCACATATACTGATTTTTACAATAAATATAAAAACATCCTTGGCGTGAGGATTTAATTATTTTTCCAAATCCCTTGCAAGAAATTACCAAAACTGTTATAATCATTAGTATTATATGAAAGGAATGATTAAAATGATTAACAATTTACCTAATTTTGCTGATGCTGCTCCGGGCGGTTCAATGGGCACAATCGGTATGATTGCAATTTATGTCCTGCTTTTTGCTGCTCTTTATTTTTTCCTTATCAGACCAAATTCAAAAAAGAAAAAAGAAGAAGCACAAATGCGCAACTCACTTGAAATTGGTGATGAAATTACAACAATAGGCGGCATTATGGGCAGAGTAGTTGCAATTAAAGATGAAGAAGACGCAATTATAATTGAAACAGGCTCTGACAGAGTGAAAATGAAATTTAAAAAATGGTGCATATCAACAGTTGATACAGTCAAGGAACAGCCTGCTGCTGAACAGACTGAAAAAAAGAGTTTTTTTGCACGCAAAAAGAAAGATGATGTTGAACCAAAAACAGATAAATAATCTGAGCATCTGAAATTAGTATTAATAATCTTACCTCCGAATATAATTTATAAAGTTATATTCGGAGGTATTTTTATGCTTAATAAAAAAATAACAGTCAAAGCCGTTCTGTTCGGCATACTCACTTCCCTGCTTATTTCGATAATTCTTATGTGTTGTGTATCGGCATTCATTCTGACTAACGGGTTACTTCCAAGCGAGCTGACAAATATAATTACGCTTGCGACGCTTGGCGCAGGAACACTTGTCGGAGGTATAATATCTTCAAGAATAACAAAATCAGCAGGACTTATTACAGGATTAATAACAGGATTTGCAGTTTTTTTACTTGTAACCTTAATCGGCTTGTGCAAAAGCAGTGATACTATAACCTATCTGACTTTTATAAGACTTGCAGTTACTGTAGTATTAGGCGGAATAGGCGGAATAATAGGTGTAAATAAAAAGGATAAAATACAGATAAAATAATCAAAACAAAGTATTTTATATTCTTTTTGCTAATGTAGAATTATTTTTTAGAAAATTAAGAAAACCTATGGAAATGTGTTAAATAATGTGGTAGAATTAATTTAGCTATATTAAGCGAACAATAACTTATTATATATAATTATTTTTAAGGAGTAAAAAAATGGCTAAGTTCATAAAACTACCGGAAGAACTAAAATCATGGAAAATTAATTCTACACTTAGTGAAGGCAAAGGCGGCGGATTTTATAAAATCAGCAAAAAAGATTATGACGGCACAACTATAAATGCAAAACTTCTGAACATCTCTGTAAAAGATGATGATTATGACAGTGAGCATATTGACTTCATTGAAGATGAAGCAGGCTTTTTACAGACAGTTTCACGTTGCGGCAATTATTTTAACTATATTGACATTTTAGTGAGCAACAAGCCCACTAAAGAAAAAATTGACTTATATATCATAACAGAGGAACTTCCTTCTCTTGCACAAATTCTTGAAACCAAGCAATTTTCAGAGGAAGAAATTGTTGACTTCGGCATTCAGCTAAGCTCTGCTTTGGAAACACTTGAAGCTAAAAATATATTCCACGGCAACCTTACGCCCGATAATATTTATGTTACAAACGACGGCACATACAAAATCGGAGGTTTTTCTGATTTTGAAAGCAAAATCAACGATTTTTCTTTTGTTGCTCCGGAAATTTATAAAAAGGAAAGCGCTGACTTTACAACAGACATATATTCCCTTGGTCTTATTATGTATTATATGAGCAATGGTAATAGGCTTCCTTTTGAAAATGAAAGCAATGACAAAAAAGCCGCTATTGAAAAAAGAATTTCAGGTACAGATGTTTCTACTCCTGAAAACGGCAGTGACAAGCTTAAAAGTGTAATTATGATTGCCTGCAAGGCTGACAATAAGTACAGATGGAAAAACGCAGGAAATATCAAGAACGCTTTACTCTCAATGAAAGGCAATGCAGTTCCGATACAGCCTGTGGTAAGTGAGATTCCTGAAAATACGGAATTTGACGGCAACGTATTTGAAGAATTTGAGTATAGTGAGCCTGAAGAGCCAAAACAGGAAACTGAGCAGACAAAAGAACAGACCATCGAAGCTCCGGACAATGAAAGTGCAGAAATTCCCGAAGCAGAAAATCCTGCAAATGATGCTGTCAATGAAGATTTGGCAAAATTTGACACTGATGAATCAACAAATGATGAATTTGATGTCATTGAAGCAGACCAAAATGATATAACAGATAGTAAAGCAGAATCAAAAGATTTTGGCAATGAAACAGACAATTCAAAGAATGTTGCTAATGACGATGTTGTACCTGCTGTTATTGCAGAAGAAGCAGTTGAAGATGAACATATCTTTGATAATATTGAAGCAAAAAGCAAAAATAAGCTTGAAGTCGGTTTTGAGAATAAAGATTACGGCAGTTTTTTTGATGATGAAGATGAAATAAAACCTGAAATCAAAAAATCAAAAACAGATGTTGAAAATTTTGATGTCGATATTAAAAACAACGAAAAAGATTTTGACGACGATTACGACACTTTTACAAGCGAATATGATGATGTAAAAGATAAAAAGAAAAGCAAGAAAAAAGTTATTATAGCTGTTTCAGTTATTGCTGTTCTTGTAATACTCGGATGTGCAGGATTTATTGCTTTTTCAGAACTAAATGGTTTTGGCAACACTAAAAACACTCAGCCTACAACACAAAGCACCATTGAAACGACAAATCCGGTCACAACTGCTGTACCTACTACTCAACCGACAACTGTTGCACCAACCACAGAAAAGCCTGACTCTGAGGTTATACCTGTTGTGGGATACGGTTACAGCTATGCCAAAGAGTTACTTGAAGAGGCAGGCTTTACAGTTGAAATTGGTGAGTACAATTACAGTGAGGAATATCCCGAGGGATATGTAATTGCTCAGTCACCAGAAGGCTCTGCAACAGCAAAGAAAGGTACAGTAGTAACGCTTGATATATCCAGCGGTCTTATTGAACCGGAAACAGAAGAAGTTACAGAAGCTCCAACTCAGCCAATAGCAGATGAGCCTGTTCAGTCTTCTGTTGAAAAAACAAATAATTCATTTATTTTCCCAAACAGCTCAACAGCTTATATAAGCAAATCAGACGTTGAAAAACTGAGTGCCAATGAATTGAATATTGCTATAAACGAAATTTATGCACGAAACGGTAGAATATTCAAAAACGCTTCGCTTGCGGAATACTTTAATTCTCAGTCATGGTACACTCCGGAATATACACCGGAAGAATTTGATGCAAATGTCAAATTCAATGAATATGAACAGGCAAATCTTAATCTTTTGATTAGCTACCGATAATATTTTGTAACCTGCATATTGTGTAAATAATAATATACACAATATGCACACTCAGAGGAAAATATTATGAAAGATAAAATAACAGGATTTTTAAAAAGCAAGATATTTTTTTCAATTGTTCTGAACCTTATTATTGCTGTTTTTTGTGCATTGGTAACTTCGTTCCACTATGATACAATGGATGACTTTTACAACTCAATGTATATCTCACATTATCACTATTATTACAGTAATGATATAAACTACATACTTTGTATTCTGATTGGTTCATTGCAATTTATTCTGGGCAGATTCAACTGCTTTGTATTGGCACTTGTGGGACTTTCGCTGACATCCTTTGTTTCAATTACTTATGTTTTTTCAGATAAATACAGCAAGCCTGTTGCAACTGTATTTTCTGTAATAATTAATATTCTTTTTGCGCTGAATCATTATTCAGCAGTCAACAGCAGTAAAACCTCTGCCTTACTGCTTGCAGCAGGTTTTCTGCTTATACTTAATGCAATACGAAATAAGCGGTATAATCTGCCTTGCTGGATAGGCGTATGTGAAATTTTGCTCGGCTCTTTCTTTAACTATTACTACTTTTTTATAGCGTTTGGATTTGCCTTTGCATATTTTCTTGCAGATATGATTGCAAAAAGAAAGTATAAGATAGCATTTAGAAAATTCTTTTGGTATTTCAGACCATTTTTACTGATGTTTGCATTTGTATTTATGCTGACTTTAGGACTTAATCAGTATTCTATATCTGTAAATACGGCAACAGAGGAAACTGCAAATTACTACGAATACTGCAATCTTACAGATGCAATCAACAATTATCCTTATCCCGATTACAAGGAATATGCAGATGAATTTTCTGCGGTCGGTCTTGATTCCGAAGACGAATACGAACTTCTGAAAAACAGTTATTATGATTCAAATACATCACTGAACAATACAACTTTACAAGTTGTAAGCGACATTCAGCAAAGAACGAACAACAAAAATGTACTTGTCGAATTTGGAAATGTTTTTGTTGATATTTGGCGGCATATAATAACATTTGATTCAACGGCTCTCGTGATGATATGTCTGCTTATATTGGCGACAATATACATTATCTATCAAAAACGCAGATTCTGTTTTTTCCCGATTTTCATTATAATTATTGCAATAGCTTCAAGTACTGTGCTGAGATACTTCTTCATGGCGCAGGATTATCTGACTTACGGCATATGGCTTCTGATGTTTGTTATGATTTTGAATGCTTTTGATTTTGAACAGAAGCGGCCTCTTAAGCATAAAGAGCTTTTTGAACTAAACCTGTCAAAGCGTATAATCTCAGGAATAGCTGTTTTATTGCTTTTTGTTGGAAGCGGATTTGTCTATGCAGCTCATCTGAATGAAATTGATATGTCTGATAAGCCTGTCGGTCTTTATCTTGCAATAAAAAAGCATCCCGAAAGATACTTTGTGCTTGACCCTAACACAGCAACCGAATATATGACCTACACCGACAATTATGTGCACCCTTTGTGGGGCTTCAGCAGTTCATTTTTGGATAATATTGACACCTTCGGTGCTTTCCAGCGAATTGATGACCGCCGCAAACACAATCTTAATGATAATATATATGAAGCTGCTGTTGAAAGCAAATATGTTTTTATTATCGACAATTCAATTACATTCAGAAAGGAAAATTACTTTACAAAGTATTATTCAATTGAGAATGAACCGATTGTATACAGTCAGGCAGAAGAAATAAGCGGTTATAAAATTTACAAAATATATACTGATTAAAAAAACAGGACTTACTTTTTATACGGTAAGTCCTGTTTTTATTAATCTTTTCATATCATCAGGAATATCAGCCGATACTTCAATCATATTATTAGTAACGGGATGAACAAATTTAACTTCACCGCAATGTAGAGCCTGCCTTGAGATGTAGTCCAGAGTTCCGCCGTACAAGTCATCACCTATCAGGGGATGTCCGAGTGACGCCATATGACATCTGATCTGATGAGTTCTTCCTGTTTCAAGCTGTAATTCTAATAAGGAATAATCATCACCTGCATATACAGACTTATAATGAGTTATCGCAGGAGGCCCGTCTTTCAAAATATGACGTACCATTTTTGAGTCTTCAAGCAAGCCTATAGGTGCAGAAACAGTTCCGCTCCCATCAAGAAAACCGTGGCAGAGTGCAAAATATGTTTTCTGCGTTCTGCCTTTCATTGCATTGGCACAAAATCGATCTTTTGCAATAATTACAAGCCCCGAAGTATCTTTATCAAGCCTGTTAATTGCCCTGAAAGTATAATTCTCTCCCTTACTGCTGCAATAAAACGAAACTATATTGGCAAGGGTATCGCTTTGATGCTGTTTTACAGGATGAACAGGCATATACGGCGGCTTATTGGCAATCAGGAAATATTTATCCTCGTATGCAATATCAAGTCTTCCCTCTGTCGGCTCAATAAGCATTTCTTCTTCCGGCAATAATATCTCGACATTCATTCCGCTTTTTACATAATCAACAGTTCTCAGCAAACTGCCATTCATTGTAATTCCATTCGGGATTTTCTTTAACCTTGTAATCATCCGAGCCGAAAGACCGCACTTTTCTTTAAGAAAAATTATTGCCTTTTTGTTATCATATTCCTCAGTCACCTTAAATATCAGTTTATTATACATTAAACATTCTCCACACAAAATATATAACGACGCACTGCAAAATAAAAATCAAAGGTATTCCCAACATAAATTTGATGTGCTTAGTTTTATGTCTGATAAGCCACATTGTTATATACATTGAAACAGAACCACCAAGAGCCGACACTATAATAAGGGTTCTTTCACGAATCCTTTGCATATGCTTTATCGCTGCCCATTTATCGTAAATGGTAATGATAATTGACGTTAAATTTATTATTATCAAATATATAATATGAATAGTAAAAACAATGTCCATAAAAAGCTCCAAGGGATGATATTTTGAAATACAAACAATTAGCTCCGATTCTTATAGTACTGTCAGTCTTAATTTGTATTGTGGCTGTCTCAAGCTACAAAGGTCAGAATTCAAACACAAACAGCAGTAATCAATCTACAAATGATACGGTAAATGTTTTCAGCGTCAAACAAAATACACATAATAATGAAGAAATGCGCGGCGTATGGGTATCATATATGGAACTGACAATGGAAAATGAAAAGGATAAAAGTCAAAAGCGTTTTACTGAAAAATTTGAAGAAATTGCGGAAAACTGCAAAAATCTCGGATATAACACTCTTGTGGTGCAGGTACGACCGTTTTGTGACGCTTTGTATAAATCCGATTATTTTCCATGGTCACATATACTGACCGGCGAGCAGGGGAAAAATCCTAATTATGACCCTCTGAAAATCATATGTGATGTATGCAGAGAAAAAAATCTTAATATACACGCCTGGATAAATCCGTACAGGATAAGTACACAAAACAGTCCAAGCGAGCTAAGTGAAAACAATCCATATGTAAAAGACAGCTCTGTCGGATTTAAAACACAGAGCGGAACATATCTTGATCCGTCAAATGAAAATGCACGGAGACTAATTATTGACGGAATTGAGGAGATTGTCAGCAATTATGATATTGACGCAATTCAGTTTGACGACTATTTTTATCCTGCCGATATGGGCAGCGAGGATGATGCACAATACAAGGAATACATAAACAGCTGTGAAAACGAAAGTATGACACTTAAAGAATGGCGAAAAGCAAATGTAAATCTTCTTATAAGTGAAGTATATTTACGCATACACAGCATAAAGAACAATGTAGAATTCGGAATATCCCCTCAGGGCAACATCAATAATAACGACAAGCTTTTTGCTGATGTACAACTTTGGTGCACGACAAAAGGATATATTGACTATATATGTCCTCAAATTTATTTCAGTCTTGACAATCCTGCGCTGACCTTTGAAGATTCTCTTCAAAGCTGGTGCGAACTTGATTTTGCAAGCAATGTAAACTTGTATGTAGGTCTTGCAGGATATAAAGCAGGTACAGACGATGACGAAGGCACCTGGCTTAACGACGATAATATATTGGCTCAGGAATATAACATAATTTGTGAAAATGAGAAAACAAACGGACTTATGATGTACAGCTATGCAAGCCTGTTTTCAGATAACGGCAAAAAAGAAATGGAAAATTTTTATAATGAATTAAACTAACTCGCCCTCACAAAAATCGTCAAATGATTTTATAATTTTTACATTTACAATCTGACCGCACAAATTGCTTTTTTCGCTCATAATATGAATTGGAGTATAGTTTTTAGTATAGCCCTCAAGATAACCGTGTCTGAATCGTTCAACAAGCACACTTTCTACTAATCCAACCTGTGTACAAAGAAATTCTTTTCGGGTTTTCTCGACCAATTCTCCCATAAGCTTGGCTCGCTGTTCCTTTTCTTTGGGACTAACCTGATCAGGTGCATTTGCAGCAACAGTTCCCTCACGCTGAGAGTAAGGAAAAACATGCACCTTTGCAAAACCAATCTGCTCCACAAAGCTCATAGACGCTTTAAAATCTTCTTTGCTCTCCCCTGCAAAGCCAACCATAACATCAGTTGTCATTGATGCATTTTTAAAAGCTTTTCTTAAATTATCAACAATATTTGCATATTCAGTTGTATCATAATGCCTGTTCATAGCTTTAAGTGTTTTGTCACATCCACTTTGTAATGACAAATGAAACTGAGGACAAAACTTAGGCTGCGCTGCCAAACGGGAAATTAACTCCTCGTCCATCTGCTCAGGCTCAATGGAACCAAGGCGTACCCGTTCTATACCGTCAACAGAACAAGCACACTCAACGGCATCAGCAAGATTGAAATCCCTGTTAAGACCGTAAGCCGACAGATTTATACCTACCAGCACTACCTCTTTATATCCGTTAAAAGCAACCTGCTCAACCTCTGCTTTAAGGGCATCAAGCTCTTTTGAACGCACTCTTCCCCTTGCGTATGGGATAATACAGTAAGAGCAGAATCGATTGCATCCGTCCTCAATTTTTATAAAAGCTCTTGTGTGTTCACCAAGAGAAGTAACAGAAAGCAGCTCATATGGCTCATTCTTACCTGTATGGGCAGAAATTGAAATATTAGTAACAGAATCGGATAAAAATTTTCTTATTGCAGGAACAAGCTCAGCACGTTTAGCATTGCCGAGAACAATGTCGCAATTCTTAAAATTCTCAAAGTTTTCAGGAAATGCCTGTGGCATACAACCTGTAAGAACAATAATACCTTCAGGATTATTGCGTCTAAATTTATTTATTATTTTTCGGTTTTTGGCATCACTGACTGATGTTACCGTACAACTGTTAATTATTGTAATATCAGCATAATCTTTACTTTCCGAAAGCTCAAAACCGTTTTTTAACAGATCCTCACGCATTGCCTGTGATTCATACTGATTTACTTTACAACCAAGTGTAACTATATTAAAATTCATCGATATGTCATCCTTTTTTAGCTAAAAAGTTGAAAATTAAAAACTTGTAATATTTATATTGATTATCTAAAAAATAAATGATAATATAAAACAAGAAAATATAAGCGTCGGAGGTGACAGCATTGTTCTCAATGCCTATTTCTGTCAACAGTAAAAATAAACTTATGGAAGTTTTTGAAACGCTTGCACATTTTCCGAATTTAGGAATGATGATTAAAAGCGGCGATTATACCGTTGACGCACACTCACTTATGGGTGTATTTGCTATTGATATTTCTAAACCATTTGAACTTATTCTCGACAGAGAACCGGATAATACATTTAAAGAGGCAGTTTCTGAGTTTACTCTCCAACACGCTATATAATACATAAATATCTAATTTAAAGCCCTATGACTTTTGTCACAGGGCTATTTTTTTACTTTATAGAAAATTGCTCGGAAGCAGTCGGGTATAAAAGTTAATTTTTATATGGTGCTGTCTGCCCGAGTAGGTGCAGCCAACCGGCTGCTTTATGAGTTTTTATCTACCTGATGAAAAGTCTTAAGATTACCTGTTTTTTCGCTTCTCTTATCAAGTTCATTGAGGACTTCATCAAGCTCAATACCCTGATTAACCATCATAACCATAAGATGATAAATCAAATCCGCAATTTCATAAACAGTTTCGCTGTTATCGCCATTCTTTGCAGCTATAATTGTCTCACTGCATTCCTCGCCGACCTTTTTAAGGATTTTATCAATACCTTTATCAAGCAAATAGCAGGTATATGATCCCTCTTTGGGGTTATCTTTTCTATTTAACACTGTTGCATACAATGCAGCAAGCACTTCTCTGTCGTTCATTATATGTATACCTCACTTTAATTTTTTAAAGAAACAGGAATGACTGCCTGTATGGCAAGCCGCACCTGTCTGTTCAACTGTTATCAGCAGAGTATCATCGTCGCAATCAGCATAAATGTCAACCACTTTTTGCAGATGACCCGATGTTGCTCCCTTATTCCACAGCTCCTGACGGCTTCTTGACCAGAACCATGTATAACCGGTTTCAAAGGTTTTCTGCATACTTTCCTTATTCATATAAGCAAGCATTAAAACCTCACCTGTTGATTTTTCTTGAATTATAGCAGGAATAAGCTCAGATTTGACAAAATATTTTTCAAAATCCATAAATTCACCTATATCTTTCTTGTTATTTCAAGAGCCTGCTTTAAATCAAGTGTGCCTGAATAAATTGATTTGCCGCAAATTGCACCGTAAACATTCAGCTCAGCAAGATTTATAATATCCTTAAGCACAGCCACACCGCCGCTCGCAATAACATTACAGGAAACATCGTGAACAAGGTCATCAAGCTGCTTAAGATTAGGACCTGCAAGTGTGCCGTCCTGATCTATGTCGGTAAACACAATAGTATGGACTCCAACACTCTCCATACGCTTTGCAAGCTCAATATAATTTATTTCAGAGTTGTCAATCCATCCCTCTGCCCTAACCATACCGTCTTTTGCATCAATGCCGACAACAATTTTATCGCCATATGCATTTACGGCATCAATCACAAACTGCTGATTCTTAACGGCAGCAGAACCTAAAATAACACGGTTTATGCCTTTTGAAAGGTAGTATTCAACAGCTTTCATATCACGGATGCCGCCGCCTACCTCGACAGAAAGACCTGATGATTTTGCAACATCAGCTATCAAATCAGCATTTACAAGCTTTGCCTCCTTTGCACCATCAAGATCAACCATATGCATCCACTTTGCACCTGCGTCAGCAAAACGCTGTGCGGCAATATACGGTGACTCGGCAACCTTTTCAACTGTTGCATAATCGCCTTTGAAAAGGCGGACGCAGTTGCCGTCTTTTATATCAATAGCAGGTAAAATAAACATTATAACACTCCCTTTGTTGAAAGCGGTTTGTTAAGATTATTCTGTTTTACGGCAAGTCTTAATGCATGAGCAGCCGCTTTATAAAGCGCCTCTGTAATATGATGAGAATTATCTCCGTAGAAAGATTTTAAGTGAAGAGTTATTCCTGCGTTGAAAGCCAAAGCACGCATAAATTCAACTGTCATTGCGCAATCATATCCGCCACATCTGTCCTGTGGAAATTCTGCGTCAAAAACCAAGAAAGGTCTTCCGCTGATGTCAACAGAGGCAAAAGCAAGAGCTTCGTCCATCGGAACATAAAAGCTGCCGAATCTGTCTATTGAAGCCTTGTCACCTAAAGCTTCTGAAAAAGCCTTTCCAAGCACAATGCCTGTATCCTCAACCGTGTGATGCTCATCAACCTCGAGGTCACCATTAACTGTCAGTTCCAGACCAAAGCCTCCGTGAGTAGCGAAAGAATTCAGCATATGGTCAAAAAAACCTATACCTGTCTGAATCTTAACATCACCGCCGTCAAGATTCAGTTTAAGAGAAATGTCGGTTTCTTTGGTTTTTCTTGTAATATCAGCACAGCGCATTATATACCTCGCAAAACATAAAATAATAAAATTATTATACTACACTTTTTTCTTTATTACAATAATTTTCTGAAATCATTATTTACTTAATATCAAATCTGACTTTAATTGAATTTGCATGGGCAGTAAGGCCCTCTGTATCAGCAAATCTTATAACATCCTCTGCATCCGCTCTGAGAGCATCCTCAGTATAATAGATAAAGCTTGATTTTTTAACAAAGCTGTCAACTGAAAGCGGTGAAAAAAACCTTGCAGTTCCGCTTGTAGGAAGAACGTGATTAGGTCCTGCAAAATAATCCCCAAGGGGTTCGGGACTGTAATTGCCGAGAAATACCGAACCTGCATTATCAAGTTTTCCAACATACTCCATAGGATTATTACAGCAAACTTCCAAATGCTCAGGGGCAAGCTCGTTGGCAAACTCAACAGCCTGATTCATATTGCTGCAAACTATAATTGCGCCAAAATCATTTATTGAAGTTTCTATAATTTCTTTTCTTGAAAGTTTCTCCATTTGCTTATCAAGTTCAATTTTTGTTTCTTCTGCAATTTTAGCACTGTCAGTAAGTAAAATTGCAGACGCAAGCTTGTCGTGCTCTGCCTGACTCATAAGGTCGGCTGCAAGAAATTTTGGATTAGCTGTTTTGTCAGCAACAATCAGAATTTCACTCGGTCCTGCAATCATATCTATATCAACAGTGCCGTAAAGCAGTTTTTTAGCAGTAGCTACAAATATATTGCCCGGACCTACAATCTTATCAACCTTTGGAACTGTTTCTGTACCATAAGCCAAGGCGGCTATCGCCTGTGCACCGCCTATAAGGAAAATACGGTCAACGCCTGCCTCTTTTGCTGCTGCAATAATATTAGGGTTTGGCTTGCCGTTTTTCATAGGAGGAGTACACATTACTATCTCTTCTACTCCGGCTATTTTTGCAGGAACAGCATTCATAAGAACAGAAGACGGATATGCCGCAGTGCCTCCGGGAACATAGATACCTACACGCTTTAAGCCACGAATCCGCTGCCCCATAATTACACCGTTATTCTTTGTTGTCATCCAGCTTTGCTGAAGCTGGCGCTTATGGAAATCAGCAATATTTGCGGCAGCTTTCTTGATTGTTTCAAGATAATCAGCATCACACTGCGAAATAAGATTGTCAATTTCATCTGCGGTAATTTCAGTTTTTGTCGGAGCTTTTCCGTCAAACTTTATCGTATATTCGGTTACGGCTTTATCGCCGTTTTCTCTTACATTTTCAATAATTTCAGAAACGGCAGGAATTACATTCTTATCTGAATTCTGTGCTCTTTTTTTGAGCATTTCTATAAATTCATATTCCTTTTTTCCGTCTGCAATCACAGTAGTAATCATTTTGTCACAGCCTCCAATTTATTCTGAAGCTCCTCAATTTCTCTCTTACGAAGCTTAAGACTTGCGGTATTAGCAATCAATCTTGCGGATATATCTGTTACCCATTCAATAACCTCAAGTCCGTTTGCTTTAAGCGTTGAGCCTGTTTCAACTATATCAACAATTCCGTCTGCAAGACCTACAAGCGGAGCCAATTCGACCGAGCCCTCAATCTTTATAATGCGGACATCCATATTCTTATCGTCAAAAAATGCACGGGTAACATTGGGATATTTTGTAGCGATTGTTTTTGTTTTGTATCCGCTGTAAAAATCATAATCTTTTTTTGTAGCCAGAGCAAATCTGCATTTTCCGAAACCCAAATCGAGCAATTCATAAAATGAATTGCCGTTTTCAAGAATTGTATCCTTACCTACAACTCCAAGATCGCACACTCCGTGCTCAACATATGTAATTACATCGGCGGCTTTTGCCAATACAACCTCAAACTCATTGTTTCCGACAGGCAATATAAGGCGTCTGCCTTTATTTCTGACCTCGTCACAGTTGTAACCGATATTTTCAAATAATTCTATTGTTGTTTTTTCAAGTCTGCCCTTTGTAAGAGCAATTCTAAGCGGTTTCATATACTATCCCCTAACGCTGATTATTCTACTATCATTACTTCTGTAATGCCGCGTTCCTTAGCATAACTCTGTGTTTTTTCAAGAGTGTCAAGAACGCTGAACTGTGCCTTTTTGCCGTGAGCGTTGAGCTCTGCAACCTTTTTGATTGCCTCAATCTCATGACCGTCTGCTGCAAATACAAGCACCTCGGGCTTATCGGAATAATCAACATTATCATCAATCAATCTTTTTATTGTAATTGCATCAGTATCAACAGCAAAGCCCGACGCACACATAGGTGCATCAAATTCAGCAAGCAGATTGTCATATCTGCCGCCCGAAATAACTGCGTCGCCAATACCGTTTATATAACCTGTAAATACAATTCCTGTATAATAATCGTTGCGCTGTACAAGACCAAGGTCAATAATAAGCTTGTCTCCCAGACCGAGCGGTGCAAGATCATTGTATACTGAATGCAAATACTCGAGCGCATCAACTGCTTTTGTACCGTCACAAATCTTAGATGCCTTTTCAAAAACCTCTTCTCCGCCGAAAAGTGACGGAAGACTTCTTATTGCGCTAACAGCCTTGCAAGGCTCTAATTTATCCAGAAGATTATTAAGAGCAGAGTAATTCTTGCCTTCAATGGAAACTCTGATTTTTTCCTTGTAATCTTCGTCAATGTTAAGTTCCTGTGAAAGAGCGTCAAATACCTCTGCGTGACCGAGTTCAAATCGGAAATCATCAGCAACTGAAGAAATACAGTCAACAGCAGTTGTTAAAATTTCAAGGTCTGCTCTTTTGCCGCCTGCACCAAGAAGTTCAACACCCATCTGCATATTCTCATTTCTTCTGCCTGTAAGAGTGGGATTGTTGCGGTATACAGCCTGCTTGTAATAAAGCTTTACAGGAAGGGTGCTGTTTTTGAGCCTTGTTGCCACCATACGAGCAATAGGAAGTGTTGAATCGGGGCGGACTACAACAAGTCTTCCTTTATTATCAACCGTTTTAAACATTGTCTCTTGGGCAATTCCACAGCAGGGCAATGAGAAAATATCATAAAATTCTATGCCGGGTGTTATTACTCTTTTAAATCCGCGGGTAACAAAAACTTCTTCCACTCTTCCGCAAATATCATCCATTGCAGAACATTCAGCAAACAAAAAGTCCTTTGTTCCCTCAGGAGTCATTTTTAAATATTTTTTCATAAATACCTCTTATATTCACTTTAGCGTGTTAATACGCTAATATACTATCATAATAAAGAATCTTTGTCAAATTATTCTGATTCTTTATCATCGTTTTCTTTATTATTTTCGGAACTTTCAGCGTCTGATGAACTCATATCCTCTTCTTCTTTGTCAGAAACCTTATCAAACTTCTCAAGATGCATCAGTCTTCTCAGCTTTTCACGCTGAATAGTTTCTTTTTCTTCCCTCAAACGCTTTTGCTCTTCAGCAATTTTAGAATAATTGAGAACCTCAAAGTCAAGTGCTTCCTGAGCAATTTTTCCTTTTTCTTCAATTCTGATGCGTGTTTGCTTTTGTATAAGATAATAGATAACAGCGTAAATAGGTGTTCCCAAAATAAGACCTGCAATACCGAAAAGAGAATTGCCGACAAGAACACTGAATAATACCCAGAATCCGGATAAACCAACTTGTCCACCGATAATTTTAGGTTTGATGAGATTACCGTCTATCTGCTGAAGGATAATATTGACAATAAGGAACTTGACCATTTCCCAAGGATTTACAAGCAATAGAATAAAGCAACTCGGAATTGAACCGATAAATGGTCCGAAAAACGGAATTATATTTGTAACACCTACAAGCACAGCTATAAGCGGTGCATACGGCACCTGCAACACAGCTAAAACGATAAAATGAAGAATACCTACAACAGCTGCATCAATAATATCGCCTACAAGAAAACGACCGCATTTTGTATCGGTAATATCAACAATCTCATAAATTCTTGGCAAAAACTTTATAGGAATAAATGCAACCGCCAATTTTTTTACCTGTCGGCAAAGCTGTTCCTTTGCCGACAAAAAATATACAGAAATAATTATTGCCATTATAAAGTTATAAACACCTTTTGCTGTACCGGCAACCATATCTAAAAGGTAATTGCTTGCTTCTGATGCAAAGTTCGTAGCTTCTTTGCTCGTCAGGAAATTAAAAATTTGTTGAACAACTGTACTGAGAATGTTGTCCTCATCAATTCCTACATGTAAAGTATCATTAAGCCAAGTAATCAACTGGTTGATATAATTCATCAAAGAATCAAAATACGCAGGCATACTTGCGGCAAGAGTTGAAATATTATCAATAATCTGAGGAACAACAATCCAAATCAACACAACAACTATTGCCAGTACAATAGCGTAAGTACATATTACAGATAAAGCTTTTCTCATGCCCTTTAGTTTTTGATTTTTACTGCCAATCTTTCCAAATACTTTAGTATAAAAGAATTTGTACGGATAATTCAGAATGTACGCAAATAAAAATCCTATTATAAAAGGTGTCAATACAGATGCAAATGTGCAAAGAATATCCCAGACAATCTTCATATTATCTTTTACAAGCAGCAGCAAAACTGCAAAACTTATACAAATAAGCACATTACGCAATGTTAGAAATTTTTTCAATAATATCACTTCCTAAAATAAAGACATCTGAGAACTCTCAGGCAAATCCTTAAGCACGCCGAGTTCCTTGAGGCTTTCAATAATACTTTTGGAAACCTTTGTTTTTATCTGCATATCTTCAATAGAAAGATACTCATTAACAGTACCTGACTCTTCAAGTAATATTGCGGCTGCTTCGCCCAGACCGGGAATCGTTGAAAACGGCAGTCTGATTTTACCATCTTCAACAACAAACATTTTTGCCTTAGATTTATATACATCTATCGGCAATACTTCAATTCCTCTTGCAAACATTTCGTTTACAATCTGAAGAATGCCGTACTCAGCTTCTTCTTTAGCTGAAGCCTCGTGCACACCCATTTTCTGTTTGATTATACTCATTCTGTCACGAACAGACTTATGCCCTTTCATAACGACGCCGCCGTCAAGGTTTTCACTGCGGACCGTAAAATATGCGGCATAATATTCAATAGGCTTGTGAACTTTATACCATGCAAGGCGCAGTGCAGCAATCATATATGCAGCAGCGTGAGCCTTAGGGAACATATACTTGATTTTCATACAGGAGTCAATGTACCATTCCGGCACATTGTGTTCACGCATAGCCTTGAAATGTTCTTCGGTTAACAGCTTTGTAGCGTTACCTTTACGGACAATCTCCATAATTTTGAAGGACATACTCGGGTCAAGCCCCTTGTGCATCAGATATGTCATAATAGAGTCACGAGTACCGATTACCTCGGAAATATTACAGGTGCCGTTTTTGATTAATTCCTGAGCATTTCCAAGCCATACATCAGTACCGTGAGAAAGACCCGAAACCTGAAGAAGGTCAGTAAAGGTCTTTGGCTTGGTTTCTACAAGCATTCCTCTTACGAAGCCTGTACCGCATTCGGGAATGCTCAACGTGCCTGTTTCACAATCTATGTCTTCGGGAGTTACTCCCAATGCCTTTGGAGAGGTAAACAGGGACATAACATCCGGATCGCTCATTGAAATGTTCATAACGGGGATGCCTGTGTACTCTTCAAGATAATGATAGATTGTCGGAACATCGTGTCCGAGCTCATCAAGTTTGGTTATTGTATCATGAATTGAATGGAAGTCAAAATGTGTTGTAATATTATCGGAACTCATCTTATCAGCAGGATGCTGAACAGGGCAAAAATCATAGACTTCGTTTGTCCTCGGAACAACAACCATACCGCCGGGGTGCTGGCCTGTTGTTCTCTTAACACCCGTACAACCCATTGCCAATCGCTTTTCCTCTGCCTTGTGCATCGTAATTCCGTGTTCCGAAGCATACTTCTTAACATAACCGAATGCAGTTTTCTCAGCTACTGTTGAAATTGTACCCGCCTTGAACACATTGTTCTTGCCGAATAATTCTTCCGTGTATCTGTGAGATTTTGACTGATATTCACCGCTGAAGTTAAGGTCAATATCAGGTACTTTGTCACCCTTGAATCCAAGAAAAGTTTCAAACGGTATTTCATGACCGTCCTGCTCCATATGTGTTCCGCATTCAGGACAATCCTTTGGAGGCAAGTCAAATCCCGAACCGTAGCTGCCGTCCTCAATAAATTCGCTGTGCTTACAGTTTGGACAGATATAGTGCGGACAGAGCGGATTAACCTCTGAAATACCCGACATAGTAGCAACAAATGAAGAACCGACAGAACCTCGGGAACCTACAAGATAACCGTGTGCCTCGCTGTCTGCAACGAGCTTTTGTGCAGTCATATAAAGAACAGAGAAACCGTAGGTAGTAATGGAATTAAGTTCCTTATCAAGTCGCGCCTTAACAATTTCAGGGAGAGGATCACCGTACTTTTCCTTTGCCCTTTTCCATGTAATATCAATAAGCTCTTCCTGTGCCCCTTCAATATTAGGAGGGAAAGTACCCTCAGGAATGGGTCGGATACTCTCACACATATCAGCAATTTTATTGGGATTTTCTACAACATATTCGTATGCTTCTTTTTCATCAAGCCAGTCAAATTCCTTTAACATCTCAGCAGTAGTACGAAAATAAAGAGGAGCCTGATCCTCTGCATCCTTATATCCCATACCGCCTGCCATAAGTATTTTTCTGTACTCAGAATCAGTTGGATCCATAAAATGAACGTCACAGGTTGCTACCACAGGCTTGCCAAGCTCCTTGGCAAGCTTGATAATTGTTCTGTCAATCTCGTGCAGGTCTTCAACCGACTCAAATCTTCCGTTTCTGAGCATAAACGAGTTATTACCTGTCGGCTGAATTTCAAGATAATCATAGAAAGAAGCAATCTGCTTAAGCTCTCCCCAAGGCTTTCCAAGCAGAATTGCGTCATACAACTGTCCTGCACAACAAGCAGAGCCGAGAATAAGTCCCTCTCTGTACTTTACAAGCTCGCTCTTTGGAATACGGGGCTTTTTATAAAAATAATTAAGATGACTGTAAGAAATAAGTCTGTACAGATTTTTAAGACCGACAAGATTTTTTACAAGAATAATCTGATGATATGTCGGAAGCTTTTTAAAGTCACCGCCTGCAATTTTGGTGTTAATATCATTCGTTTTTACAATACCGTAATCGTCTCTTAGTCTATTACAGAAATTTATAAAAATCTGAGCAAGCATTTCGGCATCATCGGTTGCTCTGTGATGATTAAAGTTACCGAGCCGCAGATATTTTGCTACAGTATCAAGCTTTACATTTTTTATATCAGGCAAAATAGCCCTTGCAATTGCAACCGTATCAATAGATGTAAAATTATATTCAACACCCATATTACTGCAAGCCTGACGAATAAATGAGGTGTCAAACGGTGCATTGTGGGCAACTAAAACTGAATCTCCTGCAAAATCAAGAAAAGCCTGCACTGCTTCTGACTGTGAAGGCGCATCCTTTACCATTGCATCGGTAATACCTGTAAGCTCGGTAATCCTGCCGGGAATAGGTATTTCAGGATTAGCAAAGGTGGAGAATGTATCGACTACCTCACCGTTTACAACCTTTACAGCACCAATCTCGGTAATTTTATCTCTGCTTGCAGAAAGTCCTGTTGTTTCAAGGTCAAAACAAATAAATGTTCCGTCAAAAGGAGTATCTGCATCTCCGCTGACCGACTCAACAAGGTCATCCATAAAGTATGCCTCTACACCGTAGATGACTTTTATTTTTTCTTCGCCCTTATTAATCTTTTCAGCGGCTTTCATTGCATCCGGAAAAGCCTGTGCAACTCCGTGGTCGGTAATAGCAATAGCCTTGTGTCCCCACTGATATGCTCTGTTTACGAGATCGCCTGCCGAGGTCAGAGCGTCCATCTGGGACATATTTGTATGCAAATGCAGCTCCACACGCTTTTTCTCGGCTTTATCAACAACCTTAACTTTTTCGGCTGTACCTATGGAACGGGCATTTACCACAAGCTCGCCTGCATATTTATCATACTCAACATCACCCAAAACAACAATAGTGCTGCCTTTTTTGATGCTGTCAATAACGGCTGACTCTTTGATTGTATTAAACACCTTAACGGTAGTTGAACCTGTATAGTCGGTAATATCTATTGTAAATATGTTTTTATCGCCTGATTTTGTCACACGCTTTTCTAAATCAAAAACATCGCCCCATATCACAACTCTGCCGGAATCCCCCGCAATTGAGCTTATAGGAATCATTTTTCCTCTGATTGAGCGACCGTAAAGCGGTCTGATTGAGGATTGGATTATCTGCGGAACAGCAAATTTGCCCTCTCTTATTTCAACCTCTGTAACTACATTTTCAGCATTTGACTGCTGAGCGCTCTTAGCAGAAGTTTCATCTTCCTTATAGAAATTAGCCGCTTTTTCAAGATTAACACGCTGAATATGTTTTTCGGCATTTTCAATTGCCTGTTTATACTCGTCGCTGTTCTCATCAACTTCAAAATTTCCTGTATATTGTACGGTCAAATGCAAGTCGAACTCATCAGCTATTTTCTTTAAAAGAATCTTATCAAAATTTTTGGCATCTAACAGCGACTTACCGCCGTTCATCAAGTTAATTGACAAAACATTGCCGTCAAGCTTCACCTCAGCATTATTAAGAGTTCCGTTAATTGACGGAACTTCACGCCTTACCGCAATATAAAGCTGAGAAAAATAATCAGCAGTAAAAAGTTCTTTGCTGAAATGAGGATTAATTACAGTGCTGGAAACATTAAGTACGCCTGCAATCTTTCGCTCGGCATCAAACAGCGCATTACGCTCAACGAGCCCGTCAAAATTCACTTCTAAAGTGATTGAACGGGCTGCTTTATTTATATTAAGTTTTGACAATATTCCGTCTGCAACCTTTGAATCGAGTTCAAAGCCATTGAAAACAGAACCAAAGACATAACCTAATGTATTTTTCATAAATTCCTTTCCGATAAACGCAGTTACAGCTTCTCAATTTCATCCATCAAAGCATCGACAAGCTTTTCTTCGGGTACTTTATAAAGGATTTCACCTTTTTTAAATACAAGTCCGTTGCCGACTCCTCCTGCAATACCGATGTCAGCTTCTCTTGCTTCTCCCGGACCGTTGACAACACATCCCATAACTGCCACTTTAATGTTCTTATTACAATTGCGCAGTCTTTCTTCGACCTCATTGGCAATCTTAACAAGGTCAATTCTCGTTCTGCCGCAGGTCGGGCAGGATACAAACTGCACCCCATCTTTCTTTATATCAAGAGCTTTTAAAATATCATACGCTGCATAAACTTCCTTGACAGGGTCAGCTGTCAGCGAAACACGAATAGTGTCACCAATATTGTGCAGAAGCAAAGAACCTATTCCGGCTGATGATTTAATAATGCCCATTCTTTCAGTTCCTGCCTCGGTAACTCCCAAATGCAGAGGATAATCGCACTGCTCTGCCGCAAGCTCGTAAGCCTTAATCATTGTAGGGACTGTTGAACTTTTCATTGAAAGCACTATATTATTAAAATCAAATTTTTCAAGTAAGGAAGCATGGTAAAGTGCACTGTCGCACAAAGCCTGAGGAGTGGGATGACCGTACTTAGCAAGTATTTCTTTTTCGAGCGAACCGGAATTAACTCCGATTCTGATAGGAATATTTCTTGTTTTGCATGCATCGGCAACAGCTTTTACCCTGTCGTCAGAGCCAATATTTCCGGGATTAATTCGGATTTTATCAACTCCTGCCGCACAGGCTTCAAGTGCCAGTTTATAATCAAAATGAATATCGGCAACTATCGGAACACTGACAGCTTCTTTAAGTGCAGGTATCAGCTTAACAGCCTCCATATTAGGGATAGCAGCTCTGATAATCTGACAACCTGCTTTTTCAAGATCTTTCGCCTGTCTTACAGAGCCTTCAATATCAGTTGACGGTATATTTAGCATTGACTGAACAGAAATCTCTGCTCCGCCGCCGATTTTAACATTTCCGGCAGAAACCTGAATTTTACTTCCCATATATAAAATCTCCTTACATACCCGGCATTGTTCCGGTTACAAGCTGCCAGACATCCTTGACTGTAACTACAAGCATAAACACCATAAGCAAAGCAAAGCCTATACTGTTTACAATCTGCTCTGCCTTACGAGGAATCGGCTTTCTGAATATCCATTCAATAAGCAGGAACAAAAATCTTCCTCCGTCAAGCGCAGGGAACGGCAGCATATTAAAAATACCAAGGTTGATGGTAATCATAATCATAACGTAAAGTATATTATTAAAGGCATCCATAAAGCTTGTTTCAAGACCGATTGAAGCAACCTGAGTTACAGCAGTTGCAATTCCGACAGGACCTGACAAGTCCGTAAATGAAAATCTGCCCTGAACAAGCCACACAAGCGAAGTCCACACCATTTTAGCCATTGAACAAGTATTTGAAACAGTTTCACCTATTACCGTACCAAATGTTTTGTCAATTTCTGTTAAATAAAAATCAAAAGACAAACTTGTTTTGCCTTCTTTTCTATCTTCATCGTCCTGATAATAGGTAAAGAATTGGACATCTTTTAACTCTATCTCTTCACCATCTCTGATTACCTTTACATCAGAAGTATAGCGAAGACGAGTATCTTCTTCTTTTATATTTACAGGCTCAAATGTTTTTTTGCCTTTATAATACTCATTATAAAGGCTCTCGCCTGTCTGTTTATAAATATTGTAAGCGTCTTCTTTGGAGGGTGAAGCATTTATTTTGCTACAGCCGTCCGACAAAATTTCAAATAATTTATCAACCGTACTGTCATCAATATTCTTGTTATTATCTAAAATTTTATTATACACATCACAGGCTTCCTGTGCACAATCCTGCTTATAAATCTGAAGTGTTTTGCCATCAACATTTTTGCAGTTCATTGTAGCCATTGCAAATTGCAAATCTCTTGAATTCCAAATGGAGTAGCCGTTCAGCTCAGTGATTTTATCTCCTGCTTCGATTCCGCAGTTGGCAGAAACTGAGTTCGGATTAAAGCCGCCGATAGTTGTTGATGCATAACTGTCAGCCTGAACAGTATAGGCAAACATCATTATAAAACCGAGAATAATATTCATAACTGCACCTGCAATTATAATAATCATTCTTTTCCAGATTTTCGCATTATTGAAAGCTCTCGGCTCAGGACTTTCTTCGTCCTCGCCCTCCATGGAACAAAAACCGCCAATAGGCAAAAGTCTTAGTGAATAGTCAGTTTCGCCCCTCTTAAAACTAAGAATCTTTGGCCCCATTCCAAGCGAAAATTCGTTGACTTTTACACCTGATTTTTTTGCGGTGATAAAATGACCGAATTCGTGTGAAAAAATAATAAGCTCGAATAATAGAACACCTACTATAACCAAAGCAATTATTATCAAAATCTGCATAAGCTAAAATTCAACTCCAAATAAAATTACCGCAACCAGCGAGCGCAGAGGTATATTTCAAATACGCCCTAATTAATTTTGTCTAAAACAAACTGTCTGGCAAGGCTGTCGGCTCTAAGAACATCATCAACAGTATTCGGTTCAAAATTCTCAATATTGTCAACAGCACCCATAACAAGATTGCCTATTTCAAGAAAAGAAATTTTTCCCTCTCTGAAAAGCCTGTTTGCTTCCTCATTTGCACCGTTTGCAACAGCAGTTGCAACTCCACCCATATCAAGTGCCTTTTTACAGGCTCTCAAACACTCAAAGGTCTGATAATCAGGCTCAAAAAAAGTCAGTTTTCCAATCTGCGAAAGACTTAGTTCATTTACGGGTGATTCGTACCTTTTGGGGTAAGTTATCGCATACTGAATAGGAATGCGCATATCGGGCATTCCGAGCTGCGCAATAACAGAGTTATCAGCATATTCAATAAGTGAATGAACAATACTTTCTCTGTGAACAACAACATCTATCTTATCAGCCGGCATATCAAACAACCATCTCGCCTCAATGATTTCAAGACCTTTATTCATCATTGTAGCCGAATCAATAGTTATTTTTGCACCCATACTCCAATTCGGATGATTAAGCGCCTGTTCTACACTGACATTTTTTAAATCATCAACTGTCTTTCCAAAAAACGGACCGCCTGATGCAGTTAAGATAAGTCTTTTTAGCGCCTTTTTCTCGGGCATTCCCTGCAAGCACTGAAAAATTGCGGAATGTTCGCTGTCAACAGGCAACAGCTTTACACCGTTTTTTTGCACTGCATCTGTAACAAGCTTGCCTCCTGCCACAAGAGTTTCCTTGTTGGCGAGGGCAATATCCTTTTTAGCGTCCGCAGCAGCAAGCGTCGGCTTTAAGCCAACCATACCCACAACAGAATTTAAAACAAGGTCGGCACTGCTGATTGTTGCCGCCTCAATAAGCCCTTCCATTCCTGCTAAAACTTCTGTATTCGTGTCTTTAATGTTATCTTTTAAAATTTTCGCCTTATCTTCGTTGAATACCACGGCAAGATTTGGTTTATACTTTCTTATCTGCTTTTCAAGCAAATCAATATTACTTGCAGCAGTAAGAGCCGAAACATTAAGTCCGAGTTTATCAACTACATCTAACGCCTGTGTACCGATAGAACCTGTTGAACCTAAAATTGAAATATTATTAATCATCATTTACACCACTGTGATAATCGGAATAAATTGATTGAGCAGTACAATTACCGGTGCAGTAAATATTATGCTGTCAAATCTGTCAAGCATTCCACCGTGACCGGGAAAAATTGAACCATAATCCTTGATTTTATACCTTCTCTTAATAAGAGAAAAACTCAGATCTCCTATTATTGAAATTGGTGCATCAATAATTCCAAGCAAAACAAGCGCCCAGAAGTTGATTTTTAAATCCGGCATAATCAGATATTGGAAAAGAAGTCCGACTAAAACAGCTGAAATCACACAAAAGATAACTCCTCCGATAACACCCTCAACTGTTTTTTTAGGACTTATATCAGGACAAAGCTTATGCTTACCAAGTGTTGCACCAATAAAGAATCCGCCTGCATCCGCCATCCACGGCAGCGAAAAAATCGTTACAAAATAAAATGAAATTCCCGTCTTGCCGCTGCAAATAAGCGGAATTGCACTCATTCCAAGAGAAATAAGAAATGTACCTGTTACAGAATATGCAAGCTCGCTGTATGTTATTTTTCTGTGATTTGCAATCATAAGAATAAACATAGCAAGCATATAAAGTATCACTGTCATATAAAGATAATCCGTACTTACAGTAAACGGCATTAACAGTGAAAATATAAGACAGGGTGCAGAAATCGCAAAGTTTTTGAGCAATTTATTTGCATTAAGATATTCACCTGTCATAAAAGCTGTGGCCAAAGCAACTATAATTGCAACCACAGGCAACCAGACCTCTGCAAGCAGCAAAAACACAATCAGCAAGGGGATGCCGATTACAGCCGTCAAAAGTCTTGGCTTTAACGATTTCATACTAACCAACTCACAATCATACTCCACCATACCGTCTGTTACGATTTGAGTATGTAATTAACGCTTCATCAAGGTCTGATGTTTCAAAATCAGGCCAAAGCTTGTTCATAATAACAAATTCAGTATACGCAGACTGCCAGAGCAAGAAATTAGAAATTCTGTACTCACCGCTCGGTCTGATAATCAGGTCGGGATCGGGTTGACCTGATGTATAAAGATAGTCCGACACTGTCTGTTCATCTATGCTGTCAATGCTCTTTTTTCCGTCTTTGACGTCACTGCAAATATTCTTGACAGCACGGACAATTTCATCACGGCTGCCATAATTCATTGCAATGTTGAGAACCATTCCATTCCTGTTCTTTGAGCTTTCCTCGTTTTCAATCATAAGATTTCTCAAATCTTCAGTGAAAGGCGACTTGTCACCGATGAATTTTACAACAATGCTGTCATCCTTAAAATCTTCAAGAGCTTCCTCAAGATAAGACTTAAATAAATTCATCAGCGAATTTACCTCATCCTGAGGACGCTTCCAGTTTTCGGTAGAAAAGGCATAAACTGTCAAATATTTTATGCCTATATCTGAGCAGTAACGAGTAATTTTTCTGAAAGTCTTAGCACCTGCCGAATGACCTGCCTTGCGTGGAAGTCCACGCTTCTTTGCCCATCTTCCGTTGCCGTCCATAATAATTCCTATATGAACGGGCAAATTGTCTTTGTCAAGCTCCGTTACTGCATTTTTTTTACTTTTATTGAAAAGAGCCATATTATAACTCCAGAATCTCTTTCTGCTTTGCAGCTGAAATTGAATCAATTTCCTTTGTAAACTTATCAGTCAGATCCTGAGTTTTCTTTTCGCCCTGCTTCAAATCATCCTCAGTGAGTTCGCCTGACTTCTTCATAGTCTTTAACTTGTCAATAACATCACGGCGGACATTTCTTACCTGAACCTTTGTTTCCTCTGCTATTTTCTGAACATCCTTGACAATTTCTTTTCTTCTGTCTTCCGTAAGCGGCGGAAAAACAAGTCTGATAATCTTACCGTCATTCATAGGATTTATACCGATGTCAGAAGTCTGAATTGCTTTTTCAATCTGCTTTAATACTGATGCATCCCAAGGCTGAATTGTAAGTGTTCTTGCCTCTGTAACTGATACGGCAGCAAGCTGATTTACAGGAGTAGGAGCACCGTAATAATCAACCTTCACTTTATCAAGAACGGCAGGATTTGCACGTCCTGCTCTTATTTCTGAATATTCCTTTCTCATATGGTCAACACGTCTTGCCATAGTTTCGTCAGCTTTTTTTAACTGTGTTTGCATAAATATGCCTCCCTTAAATTATTGAATAATATTATAATTTTAATCAAATCAGTCGTCATTTGTTACAAGCGTACCGATATTTTCACCACAAACTGCTTTGTAAATATTTTCCGGATCTTCAATGCTGAAAACAAGAATAGGAAGATTATTATCCTTGCAAAGCGAAGCCGCTGTGCTGTCCATAACAGCCAAATCCTTATTAAGCACCTCGTGAAATGAAAGCTGATCATATTTCTTTGCATCAGGATTAGTCTTAGGGTCGCAATCATACACGCCGTCAACCATTGTTGCCTTCATAATTACATCAGCTTCTATTTCTGCTGCACGCAAAGAAGCAGCTGTATCCGTACTGAAAAACGGATTACCTGTGCCGCAGCCGAAGATTACTACTCTTCCTTTTTCCAAGTGACAGATTGCTTTATTTCTGATGTACGGTTCAGCCACCTGACGCATACCTATTGCAGTCTGAACTCTTACTGTAAGTCCGAGCTGTTCCAGTGCATCACAAACGCCGAGCGCATTTATTGCAGTTGCAAGCATACCCATATGGTCTGCTCTTGTTCTGTCCATATCTCCGGAACTTCTGCCTCTCCAGAAGTTACCTCCGCCTACAACTATTGCAACTTCAACACCTGCGTCTACACACTTTTTTATCGGTTTGCAGATTTCAAGAACAGTATCAAAATCAATTCCGTGCTTTGTATTCCCTGCAAGAGATTCTCCGGAAAGTTTAAGTAAAATACGTTTATATTTTGGTTGCATACATAACACCCCACTACAATTTTATAATTATTAATATAATACAATAAAATACCTGTTTTGTAAAGGATTAACAAGTAATATTTTCAACATATTGTATTAAAAAGCAAAATGTCAAGAATTATATACAAAAACTCGCATTACAGCGAATTATATAAAGGCTTTCTTCTGCACACTTATTATTTACGTTCAGTTATATAAAACACAAAAAATCCCACAGCATTTCACTGTGGGATTTAATTTATGATATAAAAATTAATCAGCTGAATAAGGGAGTAAAGCAAGGTGACGAGCACGCTTGATTGATACTGTAAGCTCACGCTGATGCTTTGCGCATGTGCCTGTTACACGGCGAGGAAGAATCTTTCCTCTCTCTGACATATAACGGCGAAGACGAGCTATATCCTTATAGTCGATATTTTCAACCTTATCAACGCAGAAACCGCAAACCTTCTTGCGAGCTTTTCTGCCACGGTTATTTGGTCTTTCAGCCATGATGAGTTCTCCTTTCAATGAGAATTATTTAAACTAAGTTATTGTTAAAATGGTAGGTCATCGTCAAGAGGCATATCCTGAAAATCAGAATTTGAACCGCTCTGATATGATGCAGGTGCATCAGGAATCTGAGCCTGTGGAGCAGCCTGATAAGACTGAGCTGTGCCATAGGATTGTCCGCCGTATGACTGATTGCCACCGTAGGACTGGTTACCGTAACCTCCTGCATTTTCACGGCGTTCACCCGTAAATGAAACGCTGTCTGCAACAACCTCGACAACATAACGATTGGTACCGTCCTTAGCCTGATATGTGCGGCTCTGGAGCTGTCCGTCTACGGCAATCATTGAACCCTTGCCAAAATAGCGGCAAACAAATTCTGCTGAATTTCTCCAACATACTATATCAAAGAAGTCAGCCTTACGCTCTTCACCGCTTTTTACATAACTGCGGTCAACAGCGATTCTGAAGCTGGTTACACTGATTCCTGTGCCTGTTGTCTTTAATTCAGGGTCAGAAACAAGTCTGCCCATCAAAATTACTCTGTTTAACATTTCTGTTCCTTTCGTAATTCGGGTTTCCCCTACAATTCATTATTCGTTTTCCTTTTTGATAATCATAGAACGCATTACGCCGTCTGTAATCTTGTAGATACGGTCGAGTTCAGCAGGGAACTCAGCTTCGCTCTCAAAATCAAAGAGAACATAATAACCTTCGCTTTCTTTGTTGATAAGGTAAGCAAGCTTTCTTTTGCCCCATTCGTCAACATTCTTCAAAGTGGCATTTTTTTCAATGAGGGCTTTAAACTTTTCAACAATAGCCTGAATACCTTCTTCGCCCTTCTTCATTGAAACGATCATTACTGTTTCGTAATTAGCTGTTACTGCCATTTTCATTGCACCTCCTTCTGGACATTATGGCGGTTTCCACCGCAAGGATTTGTTGCATAACACAACGGATATATTATATCATAAAGTCAATTTTTGTCAAGTATTTTTTATTATTTTAGACGCTTCACAAGTTTTACTTAATATATAGCAGTTGCAACCCGAAGATAAACTTATGCTGTTATGTGACCATTCATAATCTCTGTTCAAAGTTTAGGATTTTTTCCAGGCTGACGGGGAAAACAATAATAATAATGGGAAAAGCTCAAGTCTGCCGGCAAGCATATCAAATATAAAAACAATTTTTGAAAGAATACTGAAGTCAGCATAATTTCCGACAGGACCGACTGAACCTAAGCCGGGTCCGGTGTTGTTAAGATTTGCCGCAACAGATGAAAATGTTGTTGTAAAATCTTTGTTATCTATACTAATAAGCAGCATACTAAAGGCAAAAATACCGATATAAAGTACCAGATACATTGATGTTGTTCTCATAGTGTTGTGGTCAACAGTTTTGCCGTCCATTCTTACACTTTTGACATTGCGGGGATGAATCAGCAGCGAAAATTCCTTATGGATTTCCTTGAACAAAAGGATAATTCGAGACACCTTGAATCCGCCGCCTGTACTGCCTGCCATTGCACCTATAAATGTGATAATAATTATGACGCTCTTAGACAACTCAGGCCACTGATTGACATCGACAATGCCGAATCCTGTAGTCGTTATAATAGATGAAACATAGAAAAAGCTTTGATGAAAGGCATCGTATAAGGTTGGATATAACGAGCTTATATTAAAAGTAATAACAGCAGTCGAAACAGCAACAATTCCAAGATAAACCCAAAGCTCCTGCATTCTGAAAGCATTTAAAAACTTGCGTGCAATCAGAAGAATATAGAAACTGAAATTTATACCGAAAAGCAGCATAAACACAGCTATAACCGTCTGAATGTAATAGCTGTCATAAGCGGCAATATTATTGTTATGAATACCAAAGCCGCCTGTACCAGCCGTTGCAAATCCTGTATTCAGCGCATCAAATATACCCATTCCGCCAAAGAGCAGCAATATAATTTCAAGTGCCGTAAGCCCCATATAAATGCTGTAAAGAAGAGCTGCGTAACTGCGCATATGCGGTAAAGCCTTGCCTATGATAGGACCGGGGCTTTCCGCCTTCATTAGATATATGTTCTGCTGACCGCCAAGCTTTGGAATTATGGCAAGCAGGAACACGATAACGCCCATTCCGCCTAACCAATGTGAAAAGCTGCGCCACATCAGCATTCCGTGACTAAGTGCTTCAACATTGGTCAGAATTGTAGAACCTGTTGTTGTAAAACCTGATACCGTTTCAAAAAAGGCGTCTATAAATGACGGAATTTCTCCGCTGAGCCAGAAGGGCAGACATCCTGCAAACGACAGCAAAATCCAGCTCAGTGCCGTTGCCGCAAAGCCTGCTTTTTGATAGAGTACCATATTTTTTGGCTTTTTAACCTTGACAGCGATCAGACCAAGAATTATACAGGCAATTCCTGTTATAAGAAAATAAAAGCCTTCGTTTTCCTGATAAATCAGCGAGGTCAGCGTGCCGATTTGCATCGCAATTCCCTCAACAATCAAAACCCAGCCAAGTATATAAACAATCAACCGTTTATTCATAAAAAATCAGCTATCCTCAATGCTTCAAAATATCTTCAAGGGCACTTAATCCCTTGTGCGTGGTAAGAATTACTACTCTGTCATCAGGCATAATTTTATCACTGCCGTGCGGAAGAATAATCTTGCCCCTGCGATTAATGCAGATAATCTGAAGATTATCTTTAAGCGGAAGCTCGCTAATCTGCTTGCCTGTTACTCTTGAACCCTCACGAACTCTGAACTCAAGTGCTTCTATACGGTCCTCATTAAGGCGGTAAAGAGTTTCAACATTACTGCCCTCGGAATTCTGGACAGCACGAATGTATCGGGCAATATATTCTCCAGTAAGATTTTTGGGATGTATTATACAATCAAGATTGAGATTGCCGAGAATGAGGTCAAATGACGTATTATTAACCTTAGTAATTACTTTTGCCTTAGAAGCTCCCTTTAAATAAAGAGATATAAGGATATTTTCTTCATCATAATCCGTAAGAGCAGCAATTCCGTTTGCGTGCTCTATTCCTTCGCTCAAAAGCAAATCCTGATCCATACAGTCACCGTGAATGATGACAGCATCAGGCAGAACCTCGGCAAGATGTTGGCACCTTTTGCCATTCTTTTCAATAATTTTGACATTAGTACCTGATTCAAGAAGTATTTTAGCCAGATAAAATGAAACCTTTCCTCCTCCAAGGAGAATTACGTCTTTGCTCTTTCCTATTGCTACATTGATTTTTTTAAAAAATTTTGCAGCCATTTCGGGTTTTGCAACAACAGAAATTTTATCGCCGCCGCAAATCACAAAATCGCCGTTCGGAATATAAACCTCTCCGCTCCGTTCGACAAGGCAAATTCGAGCCTTGCCGTTTAATATATCAATATCGCTTATTTTCTTGTTGTTAATTATTGAATCCTGCGGAATTGAAACCTTAATAAGCTCTGCTATACCTTTTGAAAAGGAATCAATCTCAAGCGCACCCGAAAACCTAAGCAGACGGCTTATTTCTATTGCCGCTGTAAGTTCAGGATTGATAGCCATTGAAAGTCCGAGCTGATCCTTTACACGGAACAAATCCTGCGTATATTCCGGATTTCTAACCCTTGCTATTGTGTGCTTAACTCCTGCCGCTTTAGCCATTAAACAGGTATAGATATTAATTTCATCGGCAGCAGCCGCCGCAATAAGAATGTCGGCAGCGTCAGCTCCTGCCTCCATAAGTACCTCGTAGGTTGCACCGTTGCCCTCTACACCCATTACATCAAGTGAATCAGACAAATTCTGAACAGCCTCACGATCTATATCGACAACTACGATATTATGACCCTCTGAATTAAGCTCTGTGGCAATGGAAGTTCCGACCTTGCCGCAGCCAACAATTACAATTCTCATAACTATCCTCACATAATACAGACAAAATATTTCTATTTTTCACATATAAAGTCATAATACACCAAATTATTATGAAAATCAATATGTAATCTCAAAAAATCCTATTAAATGCGGAGTGTATTATTGTATATTTTTTCGTATCGGAATCACTATATTTTATTATATACAATTTATCATTAAAAGCATTTGACTTTTACATAAAAATATATTATTGTAATGATAATCCAGACTAAGGAGCGTTTTTATGGACAACATTACAAGAAGAAACAATGATATGGCTTACATATCTGACAAAAGCGTTATGGAACAGCAGAAAAAAGCCCGTGAGCTTACACAAAAACTTAATACAATGGACAGAAGCGACTTTGAAGGTTTGCAGGCAGTAGTAAAAGAGCTTTTGGGTAAGTCTGAAAATGCGTGGATTAATCCGCCTTTTTACTGTGATTACGGCTTTAATATTGAGATAGGAAAAAATCTGTTTGCTAACTACAACTGCACAATCTTAGATGTTGCAAAGGTAAAAATAGGCGATAATGTGCTGATTGGTCCAAATGTAAGCATTTATACAGCGGGTCATCCTATTCACGCGGACACAAGAAAAACAGGCTATGAATACGGTGCTCCGATTACCATAGGCGATAATGTATGGATTGGAGGAAACAGCATAATACTCCCCGGCGTTACTGTCGGAAGCAACGCAGTTATTGCGGCAGGCAGTGTTGTAACAAAGGACGTGCCTGAATGGACGGTTGTTGCAGGCAATCCTGCAAAAGTAATAAAAAAAATCACCGATGAGGACAAACAGTATTATTTTAAAGATAAAAAATTTGATGATGAGGCATTAGCTCATATTGAGGAGATATTAAATCAAGATGAACTTCCCAATCTTGTAAATCAATAAACGAAACGGATTTTCCCTTTTATAGAGAAAATCCGTTTTATTATTATCGATTAAAAAATCCCGAGCATATGCTGCATTACTATGCTTACAGCCGTTATTGCAATCCAGCAGGTAAAACCGAGAAGTATAGGCTTGCCGCCCGACTTGACGAGTTTTACTATATTTGTATTTAGTCCGATTGCTCCCATTGCCATTACTATAAAGAATTTGCTGAGCTGTTTTAAAAATCCGAAAATACTGTTTGCAGTGGACAATCCTTCGGCATTATTTGCAAGCAATGCAGTCACTATTGTTGTTATGACAGATGCAAGTACAAAATAGAGAATGAACATCGGGAAAATCTGTTTTAGACTGACTTTGGTCTGAGAGCCTGTGTTTGTCTTTTTCTCCCTTCTCATTCTTACAAAAGCCAGAACAAGTGTAATCGGTATAATTGCAAGCGTACGGGTCAGCTTTACGATTGTTGCATATTCAAGCACCATACCGTTTGTACCGTGAAGCGTGTCCCATGTGGAAGCCGCCGCTGTTACTGACGAGGTATCGTTTACAGCTGTTCCTGCAAAAAGTCCGAAGCCCTCGTTGGTCATACCGAGCAATCCCCCGAGAGTCGGGAAAACAAGAGCCGCTATAACATTAAAAAGGAAGATAACAGATATTGACTGAGCAATTTCCTCATCATCCGCATCAATTACGGGTGCTGTTGCCGCAATAGCCGAACCGCCGCAAATACTCGAACCAACGCCGATTAAAGTTGCAGTTTTACTCGGCATTTTTAACAGCTTATACATTATAAAAGAAATAATCAGCGAAGTAGCAATAGTTGAAATAATTATTGGAAGCGATGTAAGTCCGACTTCTCCGATTGTCGCAAGATTAAGACCAAATCCAAGCAAAATAACCGCATATTGTAAAATCTTTTTTGAAGTAAATGTAATTCCCTTTGCAAAAGGCGCTTTGTTTTTCATAAACAGCGTAATTATCATACCGAGAATAATTGCAATAACCGGTGCACCGATTACCTCAAGTGCAGGAAAAAACAAAACCACAAGCCATGACGGCACTGCAATCAAAAGGCAAAGCAAAATACCTAATATGTGTTCTCTAATTACTTTCATCAATATTCCTCCTCAAAACTACAATAATATTACTACAAATTCATTTTAAAAGCAAGTCGTCTAAGTATCCTTGACTTACTTAGGTTATATGATATAATCAATATAATTTTTATATAAGGAGTACTTATGGAAATCAAATTATCAGATCATTTTTCATATAAAAGGCTATTTAGATTTGTTCTGCCATCAATTGTAATGATGATTTTTACATCAATCTACGGCGTGGTTGACGGATTGTTCGTTTCAAACTTCGTAGGCAAAACAGCCTTTGCTGCCGTAAATTTTATTATGCCGCTCTTAATGATGCTAAGCACCATTGGATTTATGATAGGCGTTGGAGGCAGTGCATTAGTAGCTAAAACACTCGGCGAGGGTGATAATGAACGGGCAAACAAGTATTTTTCTCTGCTTGTATATTCTGTAATTGCCGCAGGAATCGTAATTTCAATTCTGGGAGAAATTTTTATTGAACCGATTGCATACTCCCTCGGTGCAAGAGGAGAAATGCTTAATAACTGCGTTCTGTATTCAAGAATATTATTTATTTCCCTTACAATGTTTATGCTTCAAAATGTTTTTCAAAGCCTTTTTGTTACCGCTGAAAAGCCAAAAATCGGACTGGCTGTTACAGTTACGGCAGGATGTATCAATATTGTCATGGACTTTCTGCTAATCGGCGTATTTAATTTTGGAATTGCAGGTGCGGCGATTGCCACTGCTATGAGTGAAACCTTCGGAGGACTCTTCCCTATCATTTATTTCTCACGCAAAAATAAAAGTCACTTAAAGCTCGGCAAGACAAGGTTTATGGGCAAAGTGCTTTTAAAAGCCTGCACAAACGGTTCGTCAGAGCTTATGACAAACATTTCCATGTCGCTTGTAAATATGCTTTACAATATTCAGCTTATGAATCTGGCAGGCGAAAATGGTGTAGCCGCATACGGCGTAATAATGTATGTCAATTTCATATTTATTGCTATTTTCCTTGGCTATTCAATAGGCAGTGCACCGATTATAGGATATAATTACGGCTCGCAAAACAACAAAGAACTAAAAAATATGTTTAATAAAAGCTTAATAATTATTACAGCGCTTGCAGTATCGCTCACTGTAATTGCAGAATCGGTTTCTTATCCGCTCACATCAAGCTTTGTCGGATACGATAAGAGCCTGTTTGAGCTTACGCACAATGGATTTATGATATTTTCAATTTCGTATCTTATGTGCGGATTTAACATCTGGGGGTCAGCGTTCTTTACTGCACTCGGCAACGGTGGAATTTCTGCGGCAATCTCGTTCCTGCGTTCACTTCTATTTCAAATTGTTTCAATATTTGTACTTCCACTGATTTTTGGAATCAGTGGCATCTGGATGTCGGTTGTTGTCGCTGAATCCCTGTCTCTGGTTGTAACAGTAGTATTTTTAATAACGCAGAGAAAAAAATACAGTTATGTATGATAATTTATTTTAATTAATATAAAAGACTTTGAAAGCAAAAAAGCAGCCGGTGCTGCTTTTTTTGTTATGTTCACTTTATCTTAAAAGAAACAATGAATAAATTATTCGTATAAAATAATGCCAACAGCTATTAATGTTTTTTTATCAGTGGTTTCTTTAGTAACCTCGCCGCATAAAGCACACAGGCGACACTGACACCCGTATCTGCAATTACGGACATCCACATTGATGCAATTCCAAGAGCTGCAAGAATTATTACAAGTACCTTAACCGTTATCGCAAAAACAATGTTTGTTCGCACAGTATTCATTACTTTGCGCGAAAGCTTTATTGCAGTGGGAAGCTGTTCAAGTGTACCCGATGCAAGAACAGCGTCTGAAGCTTCAATCGCTGCCTCACTTCCAAGTCCCATAGCAATTCCACAGTCACTTGCAGAAAGCACGGGAGCATCATTTATGCCGTCGCCGACAAAACATACCGCCTTTGATTTTTCTTTTAAAGAATTACACTCTATCAGCTTATCAGAAGGCATAAGCTCCGATTTACAGGTGCTCATTCCGATTTCACCGCATACCTTTTGCGCATTTGCTCTGCTGTCACCTGTGAGCATCACTGTATTCTTAACTCCAAGATTGTGAAGCTCGAAAATTACATTTTTCGCTTCAGCTCTTATGGTATCCGATACTCCGATTGCTCCGATAACATCTCCACCGAGGGTTACAAATACAGATACATCAGAATTTGCAAAATCTCTTTTTTGTTCTTCATTAAGTATTTTTGCGCTTCCGCACCCAAGCTTTTTTCCCTCATAATCTGCCGATACTCCGTGTCCTGCATTTTCTTGGTAATCCGAAAGTTGAGGAAGTCTGATGCCTGCTGCTTTTTCACGGATTGCGGCTGCAATGGGGTGTGACGAATATTTCTCTGCACTTGCTGCAAAAGCAAGCACTTCTTCACTGCTATAATCCGAAAATGCCATTACACTGTTTACACTTAATTTTCCTGTGGTAACAGTTCCTGTTTTATCAAAAACAAAGGTATCTGCCTTTGAAAGAGTCTCAAGATATTTGCCGCCTTTTATAAGTACTCCGAATTTGGACGCTGAACCAATTCCGGAATAATATGCGAGCGGAACGGAAATTACGATTGCGCAAGGACAGGAAGCAACAAGACAAACAAGAGCACGGTAAAGCCATTCACTGAATGCACCCAACCCTAAAATCGGAGGAAGGACGGCGATAATCACTGCAATGGCAATCACTATTGGAGTGTAAATTGACGCAAATCGTGAGATAAGCTTTTCACTCTTCCCCTTTTGTGCGGCGGCATCTTCAACAAGCTTTAAAATTCTTGTTGCTGTACTGTCGCCGAATTTTTTTGTAGTCTTTATCTGAATCAGTGAATTGCCGTTGATTGCGCCGCTTAGCACTTCGCTTCCGACTGTTGCATCAACAGGCACACTTTCACCCGTAAGCGCTGAATTATCAAGCGTTGTTGTTCCGCTGATTACTACACCGTCAAGAGGGATGCGTTCATACGGTTTAACAATAATTGTGCTGCCTTCTTTAACTTGCTCGGCAGATACAACCGTTTCTTTGTCATTTATAAGCATTGTCGCAGTATCGGGGCGAATTTTTGCAAGCTTTTCAATATCGTGTCTTGACGCATCTACTGCTTTATCTTCAATAAATTCACCGACTGCAAATAGAATTGTTACCATTGCTGCTTCAACAAATTCACCTAAACAAAAAGCAGCTGCAACAGCGATTGTGAGAAGTGCAGTTTCATCAAAACGCAGTTTAAAAATATTTTTAATACCCTTGATAAAAGTTTTATATCCTGCAAGCAGAATTGAAGCAAAGCAAAGACAGACTTGCAGCCAAAAGCTCCAGACTGCGCTGTCACCGATAATAAGTTCCAATGCAAGTGCCGACACACCTATAACTGCGGAAATAATCAGAAAAACCAAACCTGATTTTGAATTATTTTCTTTATTTTTATCGCAACCGATATTTTCAAGAACATTGACGCCTTCCTCTATGCTGTCACAAATTGACTGAATATCAGACTTTACATCACTTTTATTAGATGTTAAATTCAACTGCTTTGTCGCAAAATTAAAACTGACGTTCTCATAATCTTTACTCTCTGCAATTTTTTGCTCAATTTTGCCTGCACAGTGCGCACAATTCAAATTCTGCAAAATAAAAGTATACTTCATAAATATCTCCTGATAACTGTAATTTATTCGAGTATATGGTCAAGTCCCATTTCTATAATCTTCTTCACATGATCATCATCAAGAGAATAATAAATCTGTTTACCCTCTCTGCGCACACGCACAAGCTTGTTTTGACGAAGCACACGCAGTTGATGTGAAATTGTGCTCTGCTCCATATTTAGAGTTTCGGCAATATTAAGCACAGACATTTCATTTTCAGATATTGTCACCATAATACGAAGCCGTGTTGAATCACCGAACACCTTGAACAAATCTGCAAGCTCAAAAAGCACCTCAATGTCGGGGATTTCATTGTAATTTAATTTTTTTTCCATATTTACTCTCCTGTTAATAAAATCAATAACTATGTTGTTCATATGATTATATGTTCATATGTTATAAATAATATATCATCATTATATATGTTTGTCAATAGATATTTTAAAACTTTTGCAAATATTTTTACAATATGAAAATAGTGCAAAACAAATGCTGATGATATTATGCACATAGCAGTGATTTCTACTCACACGCCTCATGCGAGGTGTGACTATTGCTCATTCATTTATTACAAT
>DKZL01000005.1 GCA_002493635.1 Ruminococcaceae bacterium UBA7075
AATAATTCAAAGTTCATCTTCGGGATACAACGGTTACATATTAACTCAAACTTATGAAGCGGCTAAAAAAACTATAATTTAGCTTACTTAAATAAGTGAGTTATGAACTTTACCAATAATTCAAAGTTCATCTTCGGGTTAGGGCGGTTACATATTAACTCAAACTTATGAAGCGTCCAAAAAAGAAAAAAATATTGCAATTTATTATTTTTTGAGTTATAATTAATTGGAATGGTATTTTGAGTAAGTGTATACTTTTACAATATAAAACTACTTGTTAACACTTGGGTACAGAAGTATTTTTCTATATGATACTATCTGCCGTATTAAGTACAGCCTGCCGGCTGTTTTACACTTGATAAGGAAATAAAAATGATGCAAATGCAGAGCATCATAAACGAGAGGAAGAACAAATTTGATGGATTCATTTGAAGACGCATGGGAGGTAATCTGCGGTTACTGCAAAACGAAAATTACTGATGTCGCTTACAAAACCTGGATTGAAAGGATTAAGCCTTTAAATCTTGATTTTGAAACAGGCACTGCATACCTGCTTGTTCCAAACGATTTTCATCGTCAAACACTTTCACGCTGCTACATTCCGCTTTTAAATGAGGCTTTTGAGGCTGTGTTTGACAGCAAATTCAATATTCAGTTCAAAATTCCCGACGAGGTTGTTGAGAATATGACTTCTCCAAAACCTCAGGAAGAGCTTATTAAAGATACAAATTATGAATACACCTTTGACACTTTTATCGTAGGGTCTTCAAACAAGTTTGCTCACGCTGCCTGTCTTGCTGTAGCAACCAATCCCTCAAGGGCATATAATCCGCTGTTTTTATACGGAAACTCGGGACTTGGCAAAACTCACCTTTTGTATGCTATCGGCAACGAGATTAAAAAGAATGATCCGTCAAAGGTAATTTGCTACATAAAGGGCGACGACTTTACAAACGAGCTGATTGAATCGCTGAGAATGGCTAAAATGGCTGATTTCAGACTAAAATACAGACACGCAGATATTCTTCTTGTGGATGACGTTCAGTTTATCGGCGGCAAAGAGAGTACTCAGGAGGAATTTTTCCACACCTTTAACGCTCTGCACGACGCTCACAAGCAGATTGTGCTGACATCAGACCGCCCTCCGAAAGAGATTAAAACTCTTGACGATCGTCTGCGTTCACGTTTTGAACAGGATCTGATTGCAGATATTCAGCCTCCTGATATGGAAACAAGAATTGCAATCATCAAGCGCAAGGCTGAACTTCTTGATCTGGAGCTTTCAAATGATGTATGCGAATATATTGCTTCAAAAATTAAGGCTAACATTCGCCAGCTTGAGGGTACTGTAAAAAAATTAAAAGCTAAATCATATCTTAATAACAGGGAAAAAATAACTATTTCTTCTGTTCAGGAGGTTATTGCCGACATTCTTAACAACGATGTTCCGCCGGAAGTTACCGTTGAGAGAATTATTGACGAGGTTGCACGCACCTACGGCGTATCGGCTGACGAAATCCGCTCAAATAAAAACAGAAGTGCAACCATAAGCAACGCAAGAAAAATTGCAATCTACTGCACAAGAGAGCTTACAACTCTTTCAATGGTCGCAATAGGCGAAGAATTCGGAAACAGACATTACACAACTATTATATATACTATAAAAACTGTTCAGGATAAAATGAACTCCGACCGCAAGGTAAAAGAGCTCGTTGAAGATACTATAAAAAATATCCGTGACCGTTGATTTTTGGACGCTCCCTAAGTTTTCCTTAAAATGTAACCATTCCGACCCGAAGATTTTCGGACGCTCCCTAAGTTTTACTTAAAATGTAACTGTTGCGACCCGAAGATATACTTCGGTGGTACGGATACAATTCATAAAGCCCTATCAAAAGTAAATTAATGTTTATTAGCGATTCGTAGGGACACGGCGTGCCGTGTCCGCAATGACATCAATTTTTTTCTGGACACGGCACGCCGTGTCCCTACGAAAGTTGAAGAAAAATTCTGTTTAATTTAATATTTAATCATGTTCAAATTCTAAGATACCGAGGTTGATATTAAATCCGACTTCTATAACGGATAAAGTGACCACCGTCGCTAAACTATAATTTAACCTATAATTGTAATTATGATGGTCAATATACAACCGAAGTACACCTTCGGGGCGGTAGTGACCGCTTTAATTGCACTCATAAAGTACATATTTAATTTATAATTTTACTTATATAAGTGCGTTATGAACCTTAAAAATATCCCGAAGCATACCTTCGGGTCTTAAAAGTTACATACTAAATCAAACCTATGAAGCGGATTAAAAATTTAACATTTTATTTAACATTTAATTAACATTGATTAACACGATGTGGAAAAATTTAGGTTATTATAAAAACTTAAAAAATTTGTTGAAATAAATATAAAAATTTTGTGGACGAATTTTCCTGAGAGTTATGGCATTTTTAAAGGTTTTTATAGTTTTCAACACCCCCTACTACTACTACGGAAAATAATTATATAATATAGAATTGAAAGGATACACAAATGAAGATTTCTTGTTTAAGAACTGATTTGGCAGAAGCAGTGTCAAATGTTTCAAGAGCAGTTTCAACAAAGGCGACAATACCTGCTCTTGAAGGTGTGCTTATTAAGGCATATGACGGCAAGCTTAATATTTCGGGATATAACCTTGAAATAGGAATTACAACCGACATAGAAGCAACCATTCAGAACGAAGGTGAAATTGTTGTCAGTGCAAAGCTGTTTTTGGACATTGTAAGAAAACTGCCTGAAGAAATTGTGTTTATCGAAACTGACGACAGAATGATAACATACATAACCTGCGGTCAGGTTGATTACCAGATTGTAGGAATGTCATCGGTTGAATATCCTGATTTGCCGTCCTTTGAACAGACCGACGGAATAACCGTAAATGAAAAAATTCTTCGTGATATGATAAGACAGACTGTTTATGCGGTCAGCGAAAATACTGCAAAGCCTATTTATACAGGTTCGCTTTTTGAGATTGAAAACGGAATATTTAAAATAGTAGCAGTTGACGGCTACAGAATGGCAATAAGAAGCGAAAATGTTGACAGTGAAAGCAATACAAGCTTTGTTGTTCCGGGTAAAACCCAGCAGGAGGTTCTGAAGCTTCTGAATGAAGATGAGGAAAATGTTGAAATTATCATCGGTATGCGCCACATAACCTTCAGGGTAAAGAATTACCGTGTTATTTCAAGGCTGATTGAGGGCACATTCCTTGACTATAAAACTACAATCCCCAAGGAAGAAAAAACCGAGGTTGTAATAAATACAAGAAAGATAATAAATTCTGTTGAGCGTATGTCGCTTCTTAATAATGACAGAATTCAAAGTCCGGTAAGATGTAAATTCTCTGATGATGAAATCAAGCTTTCGTGTGCGTCTGCCGTGGGCAGGGCAAACGACGTTATTTCGGTTCCTGTTATCGGCGAGAGCGTTGAAATAGGATTTAATAACAGATACTTGCTTGACGCACTCAAAAATTCCGATACTGATGAGATTAAACTTGTTTTGAACGGCGCACTTGCTCCGATGATTGTAAAGCCTGTAAAGGGCGATTGCTTTCTGAGTATTGTTGTTCCGATGAGGCTTGCAAATGAGAACTGAGAAAATTAAGATTGACAGCGAATATATAAAATTGCAGGATTTGCTCAAGCTGGGCGGTGCAGTCGATACAGGCGGAATGGCTAAGGTAGTTATTCAGAACGGCGAGGTAACCGTTAACGGCGAGGTTTGCACAATGAGAGGCAAAAAAATGCGTTCGGGTGATGTTGCAGTTTTTGAAGATATAAAGATTATTTTAGACGCTTCACAAGTTTAGTTTAATATAAACTGTTGCGACCCGAAAATTTTAGGACGCTTCATAAGTATTATTTTA
>DKZL01000004.1 GCA_002493635.1 Ruminococcaceae bacterium UBA7075
GCCCACCGGCTGCTTTTTTGCTTTGCATTTAAGGTTCTATATCAACAGTTGGGGTAAATGTAAAAAGGAACCGTTTTGTTGAAAGTAATCTTTTGTAGGGAACGACCCCTGTGTCGTTCCTGAATAAGTTAGATGAATTTTCATTAGGAACGACACAGGGGTCGTTCCCTACGGTTCTTAAGTTGACGACATTACCTTAACAAGGGAATACCTTGACGTCCCCTACATAGAACTTTTTAAAGGCTACATTTGTTGTTACTCCAACATTTTTTATAGAACTTTTTTACTTTACATTTAAATTTGCCCGGAAACAGTCTGATGTTGAAGTATGTTTTGTATTTGAAAATAATGGAGAAATTGACTTTTACTAAATGGTGATATGTCCAATGATTCATCAACAGTAGTTGAGCAGTAAATTTTAATATGTTTTAATATTTCAATTATTAAGAAGTATAGTAGATAACGAGGAGCATAAGATATGAAAAGAATTATGTTTGTTTGCCATGGCAATATTTGCAGGTCACCAATGGCTGAGTTTATTTTTAAAGATATGATAAAACGCAGGGGAGCAGATAATAACTTTTTTGTCAGTTCGTCTGCCACAAGTACCGAAGAAATCTGGAACGGAGTCGGAAATCCAGTTTATCCACCGGCAAAAGAAATCCTTGCAAGGCATAAAATTGACTGTTCGGGTAAGCGCGCTGTCCAACTGAAGAAAAGTGACTACGGCAAATATGATTTGTTTGTCGGAATGGACAGTATGAATATCCGCAATATGTACAGAATATTAGGCAAAGACAGTGAGGGCAAGATCTGCAAGCTTATGGATTTTACGGAAAGAGGCGGAGATGTGGCTGACCCGTGGTATTCACGCAATTTTGATACAGCTTACCGCGATATTTACGACGGCTGCCAAGGCTTGTTAAAAAATTTGATGAGCTTATGAGTATTATATTAAAGTAGAGAACTATCAGAAGATTTGAAAACGATATGTAGGATTTTACTGAAAAAATAAGAACACTATTGTCGGCTATCTTAAATTTATTATACTTATGGAATCAGCAAAGAGGTGAGAACTTATGCATGATATTTGGAATCCATGGCACGGCTGCGTAAAGTGCAGCGAGGGTTGTGAGAATTGCTATATGTATTTTCTTGACCGTATGCGTAGCCAAAACGGCGCAGATATTTACAAAACAAAATCGGGTTTTAGCTATCCTCTTCATAAGAATCGCAACGGAAGTTTTAAGGTACAAAGCGGTGAGCAGATTCGTGTGTGTATGACATCTGACTTTTTTCTTGAAGAAGCTGACAGGTGGCGTGATGAAGCTTGGGAAATTATATGGCAGCGTCCTGATGTTAAATTTCTTTTACTGACAAAACGACCACAGCGAGTAAAAGATTGTCTGCCTAAGGACTGGGGCGATGGCTGGGATAATGTTATTTTCAATGTTACTTGCGAAAATCAGTGCAGAGCCGATGAAAGAATACCTATACTTCTGGATCTGCCGTTCAAACACAAAGGCATTATGTGTGCACCTTTTATCGGTCCTGTCAGCATTGCAAAGTATCTTGACAGCGGTCAGATAGAACAGGTTATCTGCGGCGGTGAAAATTATGACGGTGCAAGACCTTGCAATCTTGACTGGGTAAAATTTCTGAGAGCAGAATGTGTTACATATGATATAACTTTTTGTTTTATAGAAACCGGCACAAATTTTATTAAAGACGGCAAAAGATATAATATTCCCGATAAGCAGCTTCAAGCGAAAATGGCATATAAGTCGCATATGTATTACGCAGGAAAGCCTGTCAAGTAGAGTTTAAAAGACAACTTTGGATTGCCGATTCCGGAAGAAGAATTGTATATTCCGTTTTTTGGAAGGAACTGCTATGAATGTGGCAGCAAACCAATTTGCAATGGCTGTTCTGACTGCGGCAAGTGCAATCAAAGCGGTTAATGCTTAAATAAAATCGAAGTGTTGAAAATCAGAATGCTTAATCGGACACTGTTAAAATGTTTGCACTGATATTACTGTCAGATTACTCAGATAATTAGCGTCCAACTTGGATTATGGGTGTTGTTTTTGGTGAGATATAATTTAAAGTTAAAAAAGAATAAAATAGTAACAAAAATTGAAAAAATTACAAATAATAAAAGCTTGATAAATTCACAAAATACTATTGCGGCAACAAACTGAGAAGTCAGAAAGCCGCTTTAAAATAGATAACAACTCACAACAATAAAATAATCAGAAAGCCTTGACATATTCATAGTCAGAAGATTATGAATAATATAAACAAAAGGCTCTGACTATGAATTAGGTTGTGAAAAAAGTTTTGAAAAAAAGGAGAAAACAACTATGTCAAGCAAAAACAACAACCAGATCAATGTGCCGGAAGCAAGAGAAGCAATGGATCGCTTTAAGATGGAATGTGCAAATGAAGTAGGCGTAAACCTCAAGCAGGGTTACAACGGCGACATTTCTTCAAGAGAAGCAGGTTCAGTCGGCGGACAGATGGTTAAAAAGATGTTACCCGTACGAAACAAGTCTTACATACGCAATAACCGAAATGTCGAGGGACACCGTCAGGAGGTTACATATCAGGTAAGAGTAACCTATTAAAAACGGCCTGCCTATCGCATTTTTAAAGAGTTATAAAGTAATAAACACCACTCCCCGAAAGGCAGAAATCACCCTCAGCCTTTCGGGAATATTTTTATAAAATCTGACACCAATAATAATTATATGATGATACAACTGCGAAATCCGAAAAAATCAATGAAATTTTGTAGATGTATTGCTTAACCTGAAAGGATATGTTAAGTATGAATTTTCATATCAGTGAAGAACATGGTATTAAAAACTTTGGTGTGATTTAGCTTTAATCGCTTGATATTATTTTTGATTGCGAATATAATAAAAATATAAACTGTCTGATTATTGGAGAGCTTGTAATGACATATGAAGAAATTAAAAATATAATATCACAGGGCGAAGGGATGAATATTGAGTTTAAGAAGTCCACAACCGATATTACTAAAGATGTTTATGAAACGGTTTGTGCTTTCTCAAACCGTGAAGGCGGTCACATTCTGCTCGGTGTTAAAGATGACGGTACGGTTATCGGAGTGGACAGAAACCGTGCAGAGAGAATTAGGAGCGATTTTGTTACATCAATCAATAATCCGAATAAAATGTATCCTCCGCTTTACCTGACGATTGAAAATATTGAATATGATGATAAGCTGATTATTTATATTTTTGTTCCCGAGAGTACGCAAGTTTGTCGTTGCGGCGGCAGGATTTTTGACAGAAACAACGATTCGGATATAGACATAACTAATTCAGGAGATTTGGTATTTAAGCTGTATTCAAAAAAGCAGGGCACATATTTTGTGAATAAGGTTTTCACTTGCTTTACAATGGATGATCTGCGTTCCGATATAATTGACAGAGCAAGAAGATTGTCAAGGCTGAGAAATAAAAATCATCCGTGGCTTACTATGACTGATGAAGAAATACTGCGCAGTTCAGGCTTGATTCTTAAAGACAGCGAAAAAGGCATTGACGGACTGACACTTGCGGCGATACTTCTTTTTGGTAAGGATGAAACTATAATGGCGGCTTTGCCGCAACACAAAACAGATGCAATTTTCAGAACCCAAAATACAGACAGATATGATGACCGTGATGTTATTATTACGAATTTATTTGATACCTTTGACAGGCTTATGGAATTTGGCAAAAAGCATCTGAATGATCCGTTTATTCTTGAGGGAGTACAGGCTGTAAGTGCAAGAGATGCGATTTTAAGAGAAATTTTCTCAAACAGCCTTGCACATCGTGATTATTCTACTGGCTATGTAGCAAAATTTGTTATTGAGAAAGACAGGATGTACACGGAAAACGGAAATTTGTCACACGGTCATGGTGAGTTGAAACTCGACAGGTTTGAACCGTTTTCTAAGAACCCGCCCATTGCAAAGGTGTTCAGAGAGGTGTCACTTGCCGATGAGCTCGGATCGGGTATGAGAAATACTTATAAATACACAAAGATGTACTCAGGCGGAGTTCCTGAATTTATCGAGGGTGATGTATTTAAGACAATAATTCCTCTATCCTCTGCGGCAACGAGTATGGTGGGACCAAGCACCACCCAAGACACCACCCAAGTCAGCACCCAAGTTGCCACCCAAGATAAGGTGAAAGAGGCAGTCTATAAAAAAATACTTGAATTTTGTGCTGACCCGAAAAGTAAAAAAGAGATTGCAGAGTATTTTCAATTAAAAAGTGCAAAAGAGTTTGGTAAGAGATATTTAAAACCACTCATTGATAACGGTTGTCTGGAGATGACAATACCTGATAAACCTACAAGCAGCAAGCAAAAATATGTGACTAAAAAGTAAAACATAGTTTTGAGTAATTATGATTTGCCAAGCAAGAGAGTGATATTGCTTGGCAATTTTTATATTTATCAAAGAATTTTTGAAAAAATTTATAATTTCCCTGATTTTGTCCGTATCTTGTCACAGTCGATATGATAAGATAAAGACACAATAAAGAAACAAACGAAAGGAAGAAAAGAAAATAACTGCTTATCTCGGAAAGCTTTTCTTCAATTGGATGAACACATTGTTTTAAGATAAAAGCACAACGAAAAACTGATGTCACAATGGATAAGGACTTGTAGAACGAATGATAATTGAAAATAGAAAAAAGCCAAAGGTCAGTTAATTCACAACGGATACCCGCCCTTATTTTATCCTCAATTATGATAAACAGCGTTGTTTATCTTGAAAACTCTCCAAAAAAGCCTATAATAAAAATATAGAATAAATCAGGGGCAGAGTTACGGATAAATTTGATGTTTTAAGAAAATACTTCGGATATTCTTCGTTCAGAAAAGGTCAGGAAGAAATGGTTGATTGCCTGTTGTCGGGCAGGGATGCTCTCGGCATAATGCCTACGGGTGCAGGCAAGTCGATATGCTATCAGGTTCCTGCAATTATGTTTGGTGGTGTTACGATTGTTGTTTCTCCGCTGATTTCTCTTATGAAGGATCAGGTAAATGCTATTGTTCAGCAGGGCGTAAAAGCGGCGCATATTAATCGCTCGCTGACCGATACGCAATATGATTAGGTTTTGAAAAATTCGTCTTTGGGACTTTATAAAATAATTTATGTTGCGCCGGAACGGCTGGATTCAGTCAGCTTCATTAATTTATGCAGAAGAATAAAAATTTCAATGGTCGCCGTTGACGAATCGCATTGTGTTTCACAGTGGGGACAGGATTTTCGCCCGAGCTATCTTAACATAAATAAATTTATTTCTATGCTACCGAAACGCCCTATAATCGGAGCTTTTACCGCAACCGCTACGGACGAAGTCAAAAATGACATTATTAATATTTTACAGCTTAATAATCCTGCCGTTGTGACTACCGGCTTTGACAGACCGAATCTGTTTTTCTCTGTTTTAAGACCTGCCAAAAAGGATAGCAGGCTTATTGAACTGATAAAAGAACGCAGGGATAAGTCCGGAATTATCTATTGTTCAACACGCAAAAAGGTTGAAAGCGTTTGCGATTTGCTTATCAAAAACGGCTTTCCGGCAACACGCTATCACGCAGGATTAGACGATAAGGAACGTGTAAAGAATCAGGACGATTTTGTCTATGACCGCAAACCGGTTATGGTTGCGACAAATGCGTTCGGAATGGGCATAGATAAATCAAATGTATCATATGTTATCCACTACAATATGCCGAAAAATATCGAAAGCTATTATCAGGAGGCAGGCAGAGCAGGACGTGACGGTCAGGAGGCGGATTGCATTTTGCTTTACGGAGCAGGAGATGTGCAGACCTGTCGATACTTTATCGAAAACACCGAGCCGAATCCACAACTTACACCTGAGCAGAACGAGATGTTCAAGAAGAGGGAGGAAGAACGTTTAAAGCATATGATTTTCTATTGCAGGACAAGCGACTGCCTGCGTAATTATATGCTCAGATATTTCGGAGATGAAGCAGAGGAAAACTGCGGAAAATGCTCAAACTGCCTGACAAAATTTGAAACGGTGGATGTTACGATTGAAGCGCAGAAAATTCTATCCTGTATCATCAGAACAGGCAGGATGGACATCATCCAATTATTTTTATGCAATGTGGTCCGATAAGATACAGAGTAGATGCAAGAATACAGGCTGAAAAAAGAGCTTTTTCGCATTATATGATTCCGAGATTTACCGAATTTAGAGTTGCTGAAACCGGCATTGATTATCAGACTGTTTGCACAAAAATCTGTACGGATGAAATGCGAAATAATATGATTGTTAGTGATATTATAAAGGCAGTGATAAATAAAAGAAATCCAATAATTTTAACGGAGCGAAAGGAACACGCTGATTTGCTCGCAGGACTTATTAAAGACAAATGCGATAATTTATTTGTGCTAAGCGGCAAGGATAAGGCTAAAGACAAGAAGTTGAAATTAGGACAAATTAAAGCTGTTCCGAAGTCCGAAAATCTTGTGATTGTTGCAACGGGCAAATATGTTGGAGAAGGCTTTGATGAACCAAGACTTGATACGCTTTTTCTTGCAATGCCAATAGCGTGGAAAGGAACTCTTGCACAATATGCAGGTAGGTTGCACCGCAATTATGACGGGAAACAGGAGGTTTGCATTTACGATTATGCAGATATTTTTATGCCAATGCTCGAAAGAATGTATCATAAAAGAGTAAAAGGATATGCAGAATTGGGTTATATAGTGAAATCTTCAGATGAAGAAGCGGAAGATATTATATTTGAAACAAATACCTACTCTGATAAATTTTATAATGATATACGAAGTGTTGTTAAGAAAATTATTATTTCGGCACCAAGGTTAAATAAATATACGGTCAAGAAAATATTGAACGCAGTTAATGAAAATACAGAGATTAAAATCGTCACAAAAACCGAGAACAACGATATCCTCAGTGAGATATTGAGTTTAGATGAAAACAGTAACTGCGAATGTATTATGTATGATAATGTATTCCAAAACTTTGTTGTTATTGACAGACGAATTGTTTGGTACGGAAATATCAGTTTCTTGAGCTATAACTATTCAGATGCGAGTGCAATGAGATTTATCAACGAAAGTGTGGCATGTAGGCTATGGGATATTTATTCAAAAAAAGCTGATAACACAGTAGCAAAGATTTAAAATTATCGCATATATAAAGAGCTAAATCTGAATCCCGGAAATGTAAATGCATTTTTTAAAAACGAAGATACAAGCAAAGTAAGTTTGGAAACTGCAAGAAAAATATTAGCGTTTGTTAATGAATACTAATATGAAAATCAAAACGATTTGACTTCAAAAAAAGGGGGCAATGCGTTGGAAAAAACAGATAAGCCTGTTAATAACACTCAGTATAAAACAGTAAAGCTTGTCAGTGGTTATGTGTATGAATTTGATTACGATAAAATCATTGGATATTGCCATTATAAAATTCATTATGGTGGCATAACACGGGATATATTAAAAAAGCATGAATGTGTTTCAAAGCAATGCAAATACTTTGAAAAATATGAGGACTCGCCTTACTGGTTAAGAGTTAAGCAGAATATTGAAAGAAAAGCATTGCGAAAAGAGATAAAGAAAAATATTGCCGCAAATAAAGCCGCAAGACAGGCGAAAATATTAGATGAGTACGAACAGATAAGGCAGGAAGCACAGCTTATTGCGAATAATAATGATTATAACATTATTATAACGAGGGTAATTCCGTCACCGATAAAAAACGGGTTTAAGTACATAGTCAATTATGTGTCTGATGCCAATTATGGTGATTGGTATACATATCGCGAATTAGCAACAGAACTTGGAAAAAGGTTTCATTGTAAATTTAAACTTAGTCATGTTCGGTTGCCCGACGGAAGATATATGATAATCGACGAGTGGATAGATAGAGTTTAAAAATCGCAAAAATAGGCTGGTAAATTCTCTGTTTTATGCGGCAACAAGTATGTTAGAACCAGTTAAGAATTGTGTTTAATTCGCGATTCTTAATTTATTATACATTAATAACTGAATTGTTCTATGTTTTTAGACCTTCGAAGATAATGTTTCGTAAAGCAAAACATACACTTGTTCAAAGTAAAATAAGCACCTATAACCAATGGGAATTTTATATTCTCAGAGATTATAGGTGCTTATTTTATTATGTCAGATTATGATATACATAAATTGTATACTACGCCGAATATCATTCACATAGATTTATACATTCGTCAATTATTTTTTCTATTGACCGTACTTGTGAAGAGGATGCATTTTTCAGCTTGTCAGAAATTATAGATAAATCCTTGTCTATAATTTCGCCTGTAAGGAGATAATCGGCACTTACTCCGAGTGCTATGCTGATTTTCAACAGATTTTCGGGACGGAGAGCTTTTGTTCCTCTCTCAGCAGTAGATAGAAGTTGAGGAGAAACTTCAGCTAATTCTGCTAATTCTTCTTGTGAAAGTTTCATATCTTTTCTGCGTTCAGAAATTCGTTTTCCCATCTCTTTAAGTAAACTATCATTGCTACTCATATGCTATCCTCCTATTGCTATTGTAGATATTATATGTGCTATAGTTGATTTTTATAAGCGTCTATAGTAGAATAATATCGTTCATAGAATAGTAAACGGAAGTTTTTACTTTCTTATGCGGATTAAAATTTAGCTTAAAATACGGGTTAGGGACTTATTAAATAAGATGAACACTGTTATTGCAAAAAACAAAAGCAAGCACCGAAGATGCTTGCTTTAGAGAAAATTTATCGCAAAGTACTTCCCTTTGCG
>DKZL01000040.1 GCA_002493635.1 Ruminococcaceae bacterium UBA7075
GTTCCCTCCTTTAATTGTATCATAACATAGAAGGTGAAATTAAACAAGATGTATTAAAATGATTTGTAAGACAGAAACATTTATAAATGCAAAAATAGGCAGCCTCAACGAAGTTTAATCGCCAAATACACATACGGTTTTTATGTTCAGATAAAAATGGCTTTAGTTCTGTAATGCCACTAATTGAGAAACTATGATATAAAATCATTTGTTAAAAGAGAAATTCATAACTATAATTGGATTAAATTTATTTTGAGAAATAACAATATCGAAAAAATCCCATTTTCCAATTGCTTTTTCATCGTTAACAAATGGCATTATTCCATTAGCTACTTCCTTCATTTAAGCACACTGCCTTTATGAACTTTATAGCAGAAACCGAATAACAAAATAATTATTCTTTATTCATTAGCGAGACGGCTTCATCATTCATCCTTAATTGCGAAAATCCGATTTAATGAATGATGAATATTGAATAATGAAAAAATAAATAGTACAAAACAAAAATCCGCCTTCTTACGAGAACGGATTTTCGCTTTGTCAGGGTAGTGCATAAAAGATGTTTTCGATGATTTTTATGGTAGTTTCAAACCATAGAAAATTATTTTACAATATCAAGCACAGATGTAAGACCTGTGAGTTTAATGATTTCCATAACATTTTCATTCGGAGCTTTTACGGTAAAGCCGTCCTTTTCAGACATCAGCTTGTGCGCCGTAACCAGTGCTCTTATGCCTGCCGAGGAAATATACTCAAGCTGTGAAACATCAAGAATGATTTTACTGCTTTCGGGAGCAAGCTTATTAATTTCCTCTGTAAGCTCAGGCGAAGTCATAGTGTCCAGCCTGCCGTCAATAGTAATTATTGTGACATTATTTTCCTTAGTCGTTTTTATGTTCAAATTAAACACCTCTTTAATTTTTTTACAGTGCTTCAACTTAAGCGTTTGGCACTGTATTATTTATATCAAGCTCAATTACCGTGTTGTTCATATTCAGAACCCTTATATAGCTGAGCTTTGTCGCTGTTTGTTTTATCAGATTAATTCCGCCGAGCTTAAACAATTCCTTTTCTTCCGACTTGTATTGCGTAGGGTCAAAGGGAACACCGTCATCGCGTATACGAAGAATAAGTTTGCCCTCAGACTTAGAAAGATTGATATCTATATAATTTCGCTTTATTTTTTTGTGATTATAGCCAAAGCGAGAAATATTAACCGCTATTTCTTCAACAGCTAAACCTATTAAATTTGCGCTCTTAATGTCAATGCCGTTGTCGGTGCAGTATTCTATCAACTTCTCCGATGCATTTACAGCCTCTTGTTCTGTTCCCTTTATCGTAACATCACAGTAGCTTTCGTCGTTCTTGTCAGGAAGAAGCAACAGTCCTTTTTGCGGTAGTTTGCCTCGCTTTTGTTGTATTTTGGTAAAAGTACAAACTATAAGTACGGTCAAAATTTCACTTATCGGCGTAGCCGCACAAACACCAACGATGCCGCACATATATAATAACACAAAGGTTATGGGAATGAGCATCAAAAGGTTTTGTAGTACAGTATCAAGTGTTGCAGGCGACGGTTTGAGAATGGTTTGATAATATGTTTGTAAAAACTTGTTGAACGCATAAAATACGAAGCACAGGCTGAACACACGAATACAGGTAATAGCCTTATCCATAAGCTCTGTGTTGCTGTAACCGAATAGCCCTGCAATAAGCTGAGGGAACACCAGAAATACAAGTGTGATAAATGACGCTAATATTACACACAGCGTTATCACTCGTTTAACAAGCCGTCTTATTCCGTAATAATCACGCTCTCCGCAGAGTATTCCGCAGATAGTTTGTATAAGACCTATAACTCCGCCGACAAACAGTTCTGCTATAAGAACAGAGTTCGTACATACCGAGAAAATCTCCATATCTGCCTGACCGAGCAAACGCACAACACAGGTGTTGAGTATCAGGCTTTTTATCGCCATCATAAGATAAAACATACCCGATGGAGTTCCTGCTTTTATCGTATCCGGCAAGTGTCTTAAACATTCCGCCGGAGATATAAATTTAAGGCTGAGCATACGTTTTTTTGACAAAGCATACGGAACAATCAAAATCAGTCCGCAGGTGTATCCGATAATTGTTGATAGGGCAGTGCCGTACATACCCATCGGAGTGAATTTTAAAAGCAGTACGTCAAGCGTAAGATTCACGATATTTGCAATAATAAACATCATTGAACCTAAGACGGGATTGTTGTCGACATTAAAGAAATAGCTAAACTGTATTGCAAGAGTGAGAAAAGGAATTCCGAGAATATTAACAAGAATGTAAGGATATAAAAGCTCCTCTAATTCGGGAGTTCCTGCAAGAAGATGCGCTAAGGGGCGTGACAAAAAAGGCGCCGTTGCACAAAAAATCAGAGAAATCAAAATTCCTGATACTAAGCAGGAGAAGAACACCTTAGAGGCTTTTTCTACTTCTCTTTTACCCAGGTAATTCGACACAATGGCGCTGCCTCCTACGCCGAGAATAAACGCAGGAAGCTGCAAAACATAAAGCACAGGAATACTCAACGATATCGCTGCGAGTGCACTGCTGCCGAGTATATTTCCGACGATTATTCCGTCAACGACATTGCCGAGCTGCATAGCCACAACCATCAATACTCCCGGCAGCAGATAACTATAGAATTTCTTTTTAATTAAATAGTCGTTTCTTTTCATATCACTCAAATCTTCCATCAAAATAGCCGAGAGTATCAAGAGCCTCAAAGGCATTTTTAAGATATGTTTCGTTAGTTATAGGCCATTTAAAGCCAAGCCTGTAGAGTGCTTTATTAGTGAACGAGTTATTATATCCTATATACGCTTCGCTCTTCTCGCTGTCTGATGAAAGATAAGAAATTAAGCCTGAAACAAGCATATTTTTCTTGTCGTCTTTCAGTGCATCTTTTAACGCTGAGTTAAACTCGCTGTCCTTGACAACATCAATCTTGATTCCACAACTGTTAAGCGCCGCAATAACATCGCCCATCTCAACCTTGTGACCGTTGCAGGCGTGATACACGGTAAATTTGCTGTTTGTACCTGCAAGGCACATAACAGCGGCGGCTGTGACATCAATAGGTGAAAATTCAACAATATCATCCATCAGTGAAACAGGGAATTTGCCGATAGCGGCATAAGCACGCAAGTTTCTCATAAATCCGTTTGTTACTGAATTTATCTGGAATTCTCCGTCGCTGTGACGGCTCATAAGGTTGCCGACTCTGATAATCTTGCCGTCAAGATTATCATTTGCAACTGCCTCAAGCAAAGCTTTTTCGGCACGGAATTTGGTATCGATATATTTATTTGACAAGTCCTGACCAAAGAAAAGTTCGTTTTCATAAAGTACCTTTTCTCGTGGGAATTTGCCGTTGATATTAATACCGGCTACACTTACGGTTGAAATTTGTACAAGTCTTTTTCCTGTTTTAACGCAGAAAGAAATGAGATTTTCTACGCCATTAACATTTATACGTTCAAGAGTATCGTCATTTGTAAAATGTTTTACGCAGGCGGCGCAGTTAATTACTGTTTTGAAATCGTATTTTTCAAGCGAAGATATAGTGTCTTTGTCTGTTATATCGCCCTCAATCAGGAAAATTCTTGTGTCAAACAATTCATCCATAGAATCGCTGAAATAGTAAACAAGCATACGTTTAAGCCTTTGTTTCACATCAACGGTTTCGCTGTGCCTTACAAGGCAGTATACAGCTGAGTCTGTGTGCTCGATTATCTGCATAAGAACATGAATTCCAAGGAAGCCTGTAGAGCCTGTGAGCAAAACATTTTCTATATCGGTATATACTACTTCGTCAACAAATTGTGCGGTGTTGTAATGCAAAGCCTTGTTTCCTTCGTCAATAACAATTTCATGTTGATTTTCTTTAGTATGCGTCTGCTTGTTATTCTGATTTAAAATATGCCGTTCAAGCATTTCAACCGTTGGATTATCAAAAATATCGCCGTATGCAACAGGCAAATTTTCCGTCATTGCTTTCATTGCAATTTTTGAAGCAGAAAGTGACGTTCCGCCGATTTCAAAGAAGTTTTCGTTAATTCCTACCTTGTCGGTTCCAAGCGCTCCTGCAAACATATCGCAAAGCTTTTTTTGCAGGTCATTCTTTGGAGCAACATAATCCTTTTTCTCTACGGTGAATTCAGGTTCAGGCAAAGCTTTTTTGTCAATCTTACCATTGTTAGTCAGCGGCAATGAATCAAGCTGAATCAGTACACTTGGAATCATATAATGTGTAAGAGAACGCTTCATATGTTTGGTAAGGCTTTCTTTATCTACACTTTCTGATGCGGTGAAGTAACCGCATAGGAACTGCCCTGCCTGTGGATTTTCTTTAACAAGCACAACGCTTCTTAAAACGGCAGGATAATCGTTCATAACATTTTCAATTTCGTCAAGCTCAACTCTTAAGCCTCTGAGCTTTACCTGATTATCCATTCTGCCCATAAAATGGATTTTTCCGTCATATCCCCAGAACGCAAGGTCACCGCTTCGATAGGCAGGCAGATTTTCAAATGTAATAAACTTATCCTTTGTAAGTTCTTCTTTCCCGACATATCCTCTGCCGACGCACTCGCCCAAAACAGTCAGTTCACCGGGAACATATGGCGGCAAGATATTTCTGTGCTTATCAAGAATATACACCTTTGTATTACAAAGCGGCTTACCGATTGTTATTACATTGCTTTCGACAACGTCCATAGATGTTGTTATTGTTGCCTCGGTAGGACCATAGCCGTTATGAATCTTTGCAGTAATGCCTGCTTTGCGCATTTTGTCATAGAGTGGGGCAGGGAATGCCTCTGCGCCGATATCTATAGCTTTCATATTCTTCAGAGCTTTAACTACCTGAGAAACATCAAGCATATTGTTCATATAAGACGGCGTGCATTTCATAACGTCTACTTTATTTTCCACAAGCATTTGAGCAAGCAAAATCGGGTTATTAATTTCGTCTTCATTCGCCATTGCGATTGTTGTGCCGTGATACAAGGGCAATGATTCCTCAAGAACCGAAACATCAAACGTAAGTGCGGCGAGTGCCAGCGATACGCTCATATTATCGCAGAATTCACAGGATTGAACATTTATTCTATTGTAATCGACAAAATTCACAAGAGAATGATGTTCAATCATAACGCCCTTTGGCTTTCCTGTTGAGCCTGATGTATATATACAGTAGCATAGATTACTCGGAGATACTGTAATATCAGGATTATCGATTTTATCCGATTTTAGCATTTCTTCAAGGGTGAGCACAGCTACACCGCATTTTTCAAAAAGTGCTTTTCTTTCGTTTGCTGTCTGAGTGGTTGTAACAATGATTTTCGACTTTGAATCTTCAAGAATATATGAAATTCTGTCGTCGGGATATTTCGGGTCAAGCGGCATAAACGCTCCGCCTGCTTTTAGCACACCTTGTCTTGCGGCATAGGCATATACGGTTCGGGGCATCATTACGCCAACCATATCATCAGGCTTTACTCCAAAATCAATAAGCGAGTGTGCAATTCTGTTTGCGTTTTCATTAAGCTGTTGATATGTAAGGCTTATCTTATTTGCAATAACAGCTGTTTTATCGGGATTTGCGGCGACCTGTCTTTCAAACAGCTTATTGCAGGTGGTCTGTTCAATAGGAACTTCGGTATCGTTAAAGCTGTTTAGAATTTCTTTTGATTTGTCTGAGAGTATTGAAACCTCTTTTAAATATGTTTTATTCAAAAATTCTTCTGCCGCTGTGCCGATACACTGTGATATACCTTGAATAACGTTTTCACTGTACATATCACTGCGATAATCCGACACAAAGACAAATTTATTGTTTCGTATAAAAACATTGATTGAAATAGGTGCTTTTGCCGCGTTGAGAGTTAACGGTATATTTTCGGCAATTTCTCCTCCGATACTGTCAAATTCAAAGCTGTCGCCCTGATATACAAACATTATGTCAGCTTTTATGTCATAGGCTCTTGATATTTCTGCAAAGGAATAAATATCATTTGACATACTCTGCATAAGCCGGTCTTTCATCTCACTGAGCAAGTCAACTATTTTTATTTCACCGTCGGTATTGCAGTGAACGGGCAGGGTCTTTACAAGCATAGTAACTGAACGTGAAAGACGTGAATCGCTTCTGCCGTTATAGATAGTGGTGTAAAGTGCCTCGTCCTTGTAATTATACTTTGAAAGCACAAGTCCGAATACACCGTTAAAAAACGCATTGAGAGTGATATTGTTTTTATCGCAGTATTCTTTCACGCTTTCAACGGATAGGTCGCTTTCAATCTCGCATTTGCCCACAGAAGGCAACGGCTCATTTTTATCCTTTGCAGGCAAGAAGTCTGAATCGCATCCGCTGAATATAGAATCATAATATTCCTTAGCTTTTGTGTATGCATCTGTCTTTCTTGACTTTTCCTCATCAAGTGCAGCCTCAAAGCCTGTGTAGCTTTCGGTTTCAACTGCCTTGCCGTCGTAAAAGCTATTTATATCCTCAATAATAACAGCCTCTGATGTACCGTCACAAATAATGTGATGAAAATCAAGAAACAGATAATTTGAGTCGGCTGTCCTAAATATCTTGGCTCTGTAAAGATTGCTGTCAAGTATTTTGTAGGGAAGTACAAGCTGTGAGGCATCAGGTAGCTGTGAGCACTCAACAATGTCAACCATTGGAGCGTCTTCGTCGTTCCTAAGCGCTCTTATATCGCTGTTATCGTTAATAAAAAGCTTTGTTTTTAAATACGGGTGAGCGTTAATTGTATTTTCAACAGCTGTTTTAAGTCTGTCTGTGTCTACCTTATCACTTAATTTAAACAGGTAGGGGATATTGTAAATTGTTGAATCGGGATTTGCGGCACATTCAACAAAAATTCCGTTTTGTGTTTGTGTGATAGGATAGTCGGCGAGAATTTCAAAATTTTCGCTTTTTTGAGCATTTGAGAGGAATTTTTCCAGTTTAAGAATGGTGCTGTTTTCCTTTAAATCATTGATTTTAATTACAGTGTCAAATTCCTTTGACAACAGTACATTCAGCTTTATTGCTCCGATTGAGGTTACGCCTGCATAGAAAATGTCGGTATTTATTCCAAAGCTGTTTGAGCCTGTCACCTCGCTTATGCAGTCAAAAATTCTTTGCTGAACTTCATTTTCGGGCATTTGTATATTCTCTGTCTTTTTTTCAGGAACAGGCAAAGCACGTTTATTTACTTTTTGATTTTGATTGAGGGGTATTTTATCAATCTGCATAGTAACAGCAGGTACCATATAGGGCGGCTTGTTTGCAATAATAAAGTCGTTTAGTTTATCTATATCGATTTGTTTATCTGACACAATATAAGCCGCTATAAATTTTCCGCCGCTTGGTTCATCAAATGCCGCAACCGTAGCATCCTTAATATCAGGGAACTCACGAATTATGCGTTCAACCTCGGAAAGCTCAATTCTAAAGCCTCTGATTTTTACCTGACCGTCATTTCTTCCGATAAAGTCAATATTTCCGTCAGGCAAAAAGCGCACTATGTCGCCTGTGCGGTAAACTCTTTCATACCCCTGTGCATCTGTAAACGGATTTTTTATATATGTCTTTTCGTTCTGTTCGGGACGGTTAAGGTATCCTCTTGAAACACCGTGACCTGCAACCCACAATTCACCGGGAACGCACGGCGGCACTCGTCTGCCGTACTTATCTACAACATAAAGCTTGGTGTTGTCAAGAGCTTTTCCTATAGGAACTCTGTCAAAATTTTTGTGAACAGGAAAAGCAGTTGTAAAAATAGTACATTCAGTAGGGCCGTAAACATTATAAAAGCAGAAATCGTTTTGAGGTTTTATCGGAACAAGTTTTTCACCGCCTACGGACAAGTGCTGCAAGGACTTACACTTTGTCTCAAGTGCAAACTGCCTGCCGACTTGCGTTGTCATAAAGCTGTGTGTTATACCGTTTTTATCAAAGTATTCATCAAGCGCCAACAAGTCAAGACGTATTGATTCATCAATTATATATACACAAGCGCCTGTAGTGAGCGCAGGGTACATATCCATCATATTTGCATCAAATCCGTAGCTTGCATAAGCCGCTACTCTTGACGCATTGGTGAGATTATAATAATTTTTATACCAGTTACAGAACGACACAAGGTTTCTGTGTTCAAGCATACAGCCTTTCGGAGTGCCTGTTGAGCCTGAGGTGTATAGCATAATAAACTTATCTTTGGGATTAGGATTTGCAGTGATTTTATCGCATTCGGCAAGATTTGAAATATCTTCAATAAACAGCACTTTTCCTTTATAATTAGGAACGAGTTTAAGTAAGTCTTTGCCTGCAATAAGCAGTTTGGCGTCTGCGTCGTTCATCATAAATTCAAGACGTTCCTGCGGATATGACGGGTCAAGAGGCTGATACGCCGCACCTGATTTTGAAACACCTAAAGATGCAAACACCATATATTCACATCTTGGAATAAGTACCGAAACAACGTCCTCTTTACCTATGCCGAGTGATTTTATGTATGCTCCAATTTTTTCCGAAATCTCGTCAACCTCTTTGTATGTATAGCTTTTATCGAGATAAACAACTGCCGCATTGTTTGGATTCTGCTCTGCCTGACGTCTGAAAAGGGTTACTATATCGGTTTTTTCATAATCCTTTTCGGTGTTTGTAAAGCTGTCCAGCAGTTTAAGCTGTTCATCGTCAGTTATGTCAATATCATCTATATTATCTTTATCAATAAAGTCAGTTACTGCCTTTTCAAAGGATTTCAGAAAGTTTATTATCGAACTTTCTTCATACAAATCTGATCTGTATTCAAACTTCATTGAAAATTTTCCGTGATTTCTGGAAATTTCTGCCGTAACATTCGATTTTGCGTCCGGTGCGTCTATAATATCAACAAATATATCTTCTCCGCACAAGTTTACATTGCTGAACATATCGCCCTGATAGGCAAATATTGTAGACGGACTAATCTGCAAATCAGAACATATATCCGCATAGGAATACAAGTCATACTTTCTGTTGCAGTCAAGTTGTTTGTCAAGCTCTTTTAAAAACTCTGCAACGCTTTTGCTTTTCTTAAAATCACAATAAACAGGCAGTGTTTTTACAAACATTCCGCAGGTACGCACAAGCTTTTCGTTTCGACCGTTATAAACAGTTGCAAAAAGACTTTCGTCTGCTCCGGAAAACCTTGCAAGCAAATAGCCGTATACGCCGCAGAAGAAGGCACTTGTTTTTATTCCGATTTTTCGGCAATATTTTCTTATTTCATCAGCATTAAAGGAATCAAATTCATAACGCAAAGCTTTTGCCGCGGGTTTTCCGTCATTCTTATCATTTATCATAACGGAATCAAGTTCGCAATCTCCGAAAACCGAGTTGTAGTATTCCTTTGCTCTGTCAAGCTCATCAGTCTTTAATCTCTCTGCCTCTTCATTTGAAAAATCATTTGCCGTAATCAGTTCCGACTCAAGGGGCAGACCATTGTAGGCTCTGTCGATGTCATTCATAAAAACTTCTGCAGAAAAACCGTCAAATATAATATGATGCACATCAAAGAAAAGCATTACATAAGAATCAAGGTCAAAAATACAACATCTGTAAAGTCTTTCTCCCAACAAATCAAAGGGATGCACAAGACTTTTTTTATCAAACTCTGAATCTTGAAGTTGTTTGACTTCAACCTGTGCAGGTTCATCTGACATAAACTTGTAAATAACACCATCATCACCGACAGTTATCCGTGACTTAATGTAAGAATGGTTATCAATACTTGCTTTTACTGCCTGCTTAAGCTGTGCAATGTCAACGTTTTTGCTGAGCTTTAGAAAGAAAGGAATATTATACGCTATACTGCTTGGATTGTTCATATAATCAAAATAAATTCCGTATTCTGTTTTTGAAAGGACGTTCATATTCTGATTGTTCATTTCGGTCACCTCAATATTTTATTTTTTCTATCTGAACATATATAAAATTATTACTTATTTGCCGATTTTTGCAATTACAGCTGTTATGTCATCCGACTGTTCAGCGCCTGCCGCAAATTCTTCAACTTGTTTTACAATAGTATTAAGCTGTGTATTGGTATCGGATGATTTTGGTTCAAGCTTTTTGCAAAGGTTTTCGAGTTTTTCATTGCCAAAGAAGTTGTGATTGATATTTTCGGACTCAACTACGCCGTCGGTATACAAAAGAATCTGAAAATCGCTGTCAATATCAATACTGTTAAGATGATATTTAATATTTGAAAAAAGTCCAAGCACAAGATCAGGCTCTGATTTAAGCCATTCTACGTTTTTTCCGTTCCAAATTACAGGGTAATTATGCCCTGCATTTATAAACTCAAATTTATGTTTTTGTGTATCAATAATTCCCACAAACATTGTAACAAACATATCTTCGCTGTTAATCTCGCAAAGGTTGTTGTTTACATTTGCAATCATTTCTTCAAGAGAAAGATTTTTGCTGCATTTTACCAGCGTACACGCCTCAGCGGCAAACATAGCCGCAGGCATTCCCTTTGACGAAACATCTGCGATGCACAAAAGCAGTCTGTTATCGTTAAGCTTTGCATAATAGTAAAAGTCACCGCCTACCACTTTTGCGGGTTTAATAAATGATGACAGCAAAAAGGTGTTGTCCTTAAGCGGTTTTGGAAGCATACTAAGCTGTATTTTTGCTGACATTTCCAGCATAAGCTTTGCGTACTCCTCACGTTTTGCCTGAGTTTCAATGGTACTGACATAAGACTCAATATCTGCAGTCATTTTTCTGTACGATTGAGCAAGAGCAGATATTTCAATGCTGAGTTTACTGTAGTCGGGAATTTCTGCATGAAGTCCGTTTTCCACAAAATTTCCTGATGTTTCAGCTAACTTCATAATCGGTTTGGATATTCTGTTTTCAATCCATCTCAGGACAATCACCAAAACAAGGATAAACACAAATCCCAGAATATTCACCATTCTTAAAATGTATTGTATAAGATTTGTCATATCACCGATATCTGCCAAAAAGTCGGATAAATTATTTACGAGAATAAAAATAAGAAATATTGTACTGACAGAAACCACCACAAATGATCCTGTTATAATCTGAAGCTGTAAGCCGACTTTCTTCTTGCTTTCACCATTATTGTCACGACTTGTTTTTTTGCTCCGTCTGAGCGGCAAAAAGGTCAAAATCAAAACCCCTGCCAATATAAAAATATCTAAGGCAAAAGGGACCTTACCCGTATCTATCGAATCAACAGACATAATATACCTTATTAATACTGCCAAAATAATCGCTGTGCACAGTACATAATCGGGAATATATCTTTTATGATGATATTCAGATTTATAAAGTTTTTTTGGTATATGAATTTTAATCGGAAGCAGCGTTAATGCAATAAGAAAAATTGTTGTACCAACGAATAACGCAAAATATAAATTGCACAAAAATACTGGTCTGAAAAAGTCGGAAAAATTAAATACTCCGAGCAATTCACAGCTTGATGCTAAAAAAGCCATAGATGCCATAGTTGAAAAAGAAGCAATAAGCGTGTACTTTACGAGAGTTTTTGTAGATGAAACAAATTCAATACTATGATTTTTAGAAGGTAAAATTGTATGCCAGAGTCTGTACGGAAGCCATGCAAACAAAAAATTTGCCATCATTCCAAACGTTGATTCGTAATTCAATGTTCCGAAAAAGTCCGAAATCAAATTTCCCACAGCACAACCCAGTGCTCCCCATGGCCCAAAAAACAGTCCTGACATTACAGGGAAAAAAGCAGAAATTCGGAAATCTGCATAATTGGGCAAAAACTGTATGTTTTTAAATAGTATATTCGTCAACGCAAATATAAATGCGCTGATTAAAAAACCGAAAAGCGGTCTTTTAATATTAGAGAGTGTTATCTTCATTTTTTTCCCTCCTTTGCAGTTTCAAAGGAAAAAATATTGCAATCGCCATTGTATTCGTATTTTAAATTAGTCATTGAATTTTTGACAATATAAAGCCCCAGCCCTCCGGGAACAAGATTATCAATGTTATCTTTTGCCCTTTTGTCACTTTTAAATTCAATGGGATTAAACGGACAACCGTTGTCTTTAAAGCTTGCCCTTATTTTATTTTCATCTGTTCGTAAAAGCTCAATCTCTGCATAACCTGTTTTATTAACGAAAGCATAGCTTGAGATATTTGTAAATATTTCTTCAACAGCTACAAGGAGTAAATTATTCCTGTAATCAGGATTAAATTCTGAAACCAAAAAATCTTCGCAAAATGATATAACCTTGCTCAAATTTTCCTTTTTCGCCTCAATCTTTATCTTCATATCTTAATCCATTTCTCTAAATTCTTTTAAGATTACTAAATTATTATATCACACTTGAATATATTTTGTAAATATAAAACAAATATTTTTAAAAAGAAATTCTTTATTGTAAATGATATGTATCCTAAAAGTTATACCGTTCAACGTGTGATTTTGATTGGCTGACAGGTATTTATTCATAATTCATTTTAATCTCTGTTACAAATGGTTTTGTTGAAGTCTGTAACAACAATATTATAGTCCTCAAAAGAAACGCAGATGGTTACAGAAATTTCAAATGCCTTCGTAATCGAATTTTACATATTTTTTCTCATTAAACGCAAAAACAAGCGACAGCTTGACTTGCTATCGCTTGTTTGTTGATTTTTCTTTTTAGGGTTTACCCCAACTATTGACATAGAGCCTTTTTTGTAGGCTCTATTTGTTACCCCAACTTTTATTATAGAGCCTTTTATAATAGGGAAAAGGCTTAAAATTCATTTTCGGGGGTTTGAATCTCCAAAACTGACGAAACAGGCAATATACATCTACGGTTTTGCAACTAAAAATCACGGGCGATACAACAAAAAAAGCCCGATAAAATCGGACTTTTTTGCGGTTACATCTTTTTTGCACAACCATTATGGTGGGAGAAGGTGGATTCGAACCACCGAAGCGTGAAGCAACAGATTTACAGTCTGCCCCCTTTGGCCACTCGGGAATTCTCCCATATCAAGTTTTCATAAGAAAAGCCTACTGCCTAAACAGTAGGCTTTAATGGAGCTGGTGGACGGACTTGAACCCCCGACCTGCTGATTACAAATCAGCTGCTCTACCAACTGAGCTACACCAGCGAATTTGCATTTACTTTCGAGTGCTTAAATAATATATCATATTAAATAACCTTTGTCAACACTTTTTTGAAAAATTTTTTATTTTTTTACTTTTTATTTTATCGTAAACTGTTCAGTTTTTAATCCATGCTTATTTTTGGATTTTGTGGCAATACTATTTGCGAGGTGATTTTATGTCGTCAACAAACATTGTCAATCAGTCGTCAGCAGATCCAAAGCAGACGGCGGTAATATCCAAAAAGAGCAAAGCACTCATTTTTTATTTCAAACTGTTGATGCTGTATTTACTGAATATTTCTGACTGGCTTTGTACCGAGGCTCTGATTGCAAGCGGAAGATTTTATGAGGCAAATCCTATTATGCAGTCGGTTGTAGGAGATTTCTGGCTTACTCTGCTTGTAAAGGGGATTTTGCCGCTTGTACTTGTGCTTTTGTGTGCGTTCATATTCAGGCTTGCAGGTTGTGAAGAGGGCAGATTTGCAGGCTTAATAGTCAACATCGGGATAATTGCATATTCGCTGTTAAATGTATGGCATATTGCAAATTTTGTGTTGCTCTTTTCGTTGTTTTAATGTAAAATAATAAAAGTGTGAATTTTTTGATTGGAGTGATAGTTTTGCCGGCTTTAGCAGTGCGTAATCTTTCAATGTCATTTGTTGAGAGAACATTATTTTGCGATGTTTCGTTTGACGTTGAGAGTAATGACAAGGTTGGTTTTATAGGCGCTAACGGTGTTGGCAAAACAACTCTTTTCAGAATTCTGAACGGCGAGCTGTTGCCGACCGAGGGCAGTGTGACGTTTGAGAAAAATGCAAAAATCGGTTATATGGAGCAGCACGCCTGCAAAAATCCCGAAACATCTGTTTATGACGAGCTGTTATCGGTATTTGATTATCTTATGACTATGGAGCAGGAAATCGCTCAGGTCACAAGCGATATTGACAATCAAAGGGGAGATATAAACGCCCTTGTTGAAAGGCAGACTACGCTTATTGAACAGTTTGAGCGTATGGACGGTCTTACATACAAAAGCCGCACCCGTTCGGCACTGCTCGGACTTGGTTTTAAGGAAAGCGAGTTTGAGATGCCTGTCGGCAGTTTAAGCGGCGGTCAGCGTTCAAAGCTTTGTCTTGCAAAGCTTTTGCTGTCGCAGAGCACAATTTTGCTTTTGGATGAGCCTACAAACCATCTTGATATTCAGGCTGTAAACTGGCTTGAGGGATTTTTGCGTGATTTCAAGGGCGCAATGATAATAATAAGTCACGACAGATATTTTCTTGACAGCGTGACAAACAAGACGATTGAGCTTGAGCATAACCGCACAATGTGCTACAAAGGCTCGTATTCCGAGTTTGTTAAAAAGAAAGAGGAATATAACAAATCTCTTAAGAATAAATATGAAAACGACCTCAAGGAAATCAAGCGGATTGAGGGTATAGTCGAACAGCAGAAACGCTGGGGCAGAGAACGCAATTTTATTACAGCCGCAAGCCGTCAGAAAGAGGCTGACAGGATTAAAGAACAGCTTGTTGCCCCCGAAAGCGAGCTTGAAACAATGCGTATGCATTTTGAGCCGAAGTGTGAAAGCGGAAATGATGTGCTGATGTGCCGAGGACTTTCAAAAAGTTTTGGCGAGAAAAGGCTATTTAAAGATGTTGATTTCCATATCCGCAAAGGCGAGAGGGTGTTTATCCTCGGTTCAAACGGTTGCGGCAAAACAACGCTGTTCCGCATTCTTATGGGCAGAGTTCCTCAGGACAGCGGAGAGTATGACTACGGTACAAATGTTATGGTCGGTTACTTTGACCAGATGCAGCAGAACCTTGATTTGAACAAGACGGCTATTGACGAGGTTTGGGATGAGTTTCCTAATATGACGCAAACAGAGGTAAGAACAGCGCTTGCTTCATTTCTTTTCAAGGGCGACGAAGTGTTCAAGCCTTTAAATAAAATGAGCGGCGGTGAAAGGGCGAGAGTATCACTGCTAAAGCTTATGCTAAAGGGCGGAAATCTGCTTCTACTGGACGAGCCTACAAATCATTTAGATGCATCGTCAAGAGAAGAACTTGAAAAAACTCTGCTTGATTACAGCGGCACGCTGTTGATTGTCAGCCACGATAGATATTTTATCAATAAACTTGCAGACAGAGTGCTTGTTATGTCGCAAAACGGCATCAAAGAGTATCTTGGCAATTATGATTATTACATAGAGCACGCAAAGGAAGAACAGCAGGAGCAAACTGCACAAATGACAAAAAGCAGTGATTCAAAGCCTGCAAAGAACGATTATCAACTGCAAAAACAGCGTCAAAGCGACGAGCGGAAACGCAGAGCAAAACTGAGAAAGGCAGAAAGCGAGATAGAAAGACTCGACAATGAGATTGAGCAGGTTCAGACTCAGCTTGCAAGCCCCGAGGTTTCGGCTGATTATGAAAAGCTGATTGAACTTACAAATCTGCTCGAAAGCCTGCAAAAGGAGCAGGAGGAGCAGTATATAATATGGGAAGAATTGTCGGATTGAGGACTTAATGGACAGGTGTTGTATAAAGCGGCAGATTGTGATTTGAGAGGGATAAAACCTAAATGAGATTTTTATTGATAATTGATATGCAAGAAGATTATACCGGAGAGAATAGAAACAGAAAAAGATTCCCTTATGATATAGAGCCCCTCATAGATAATGTAAACAATAGAATTGATTCATATTCAAGGGAACACATAGTGTATATTAAAAATCAGTTTTTCTGGGAATCCCCAAAAAGAGAGAAATCACTATCAAAAGGAATGAATGTTGTTTCTGATCAGATTTTTACAAAAAGAAATAACAACTCATTTAAGAATATTGAATTTGCTAGTTTCCTTAGGGAAAAGAACGTAACTGAACTTGAAATTATAGGCATTGATGGTAATTATTGTGTAAAGGCAACAGCAATCGCAGCTTCAAAGGCAGGCTATGAGGTGTTTTTAAATGAAAACTGCATTGGAATTGCTGATACTAAAAAATTTAGAAAATCTAAAATGAAAATGAAAAGAATAGGAGTAAGATTTTTATAAATTACGATTTGATATTTACGAATTAGAAAAAGTAATATATTTTGTACTATACACGGAAGATTTTATATGATATAATAACCTCACGCTGTTACCAAAATCAAAGA
>DKZL01000024.1 GCA_002493635.1 Ruminococcaceae bacterium UBA7075
TTTCAAGGTCCTACGCTGTCTTTTTCAAAGAGTCAAGCTTTTGTTTCCAAAGCTTTCCGTCTCGCGGACAGCTTTGTTATTATACATCAGCTGTTTTTATTTGTCAACCCTTTTTTTGAATTTTTTTAAAACTTTTTTCAAATTTATTTTCTCGAACTAAGTTTTGTTTATTCAATTTCAGGAGTTTTTCTTTGCTCTCTCTCAAACAGCTTTGCTATTATATCGCATCCTTCTTCTTTTGTCAACTACTTTTTTAAAGTTTTTTATTTTTTCTGCATTACTCAGGCAATATCCTTTTTACAATATTTAATATATGCCACAATCATACCAACTGCTCCGTATAAAAGACCGGGCAACACAAGCACGCTGTCAATACTTAAGTCTGCAATTATGTCCGAGCCGTTGGCATAACCAAAAGGAGTTATGTAATTCAAAAACTCTGCACTCTCAGCTATATTTGCAATTATATTAAGAAAATACATAAATGCAGCAACACCAAGTCCAATACCAATACTTCCATTTCGTAGGAATGATGAGATCCCAAAGCAAATTCCTGCTATTTCAAGCTGCATACAATAGTAGGCAATGTGAATAAGCAGCATTTCTTTGAGCGGCACATCCTCGCCGATAACCTTTACCGAAAAAATCGACAATGCACACACTGCGATATTCATAACTGTTATCTGAAATATTACTGCAATAAGCTTGCTTGATACTATATTAAACCTCTTTATCGGATGTGTAAGAAGAAACTCAGCAGTCTTATCTTTTTCCTCTTTTGATAGTATTGAAGCGGCACATATTGCAGCAAAAAAAGCTCCGCCTAATCCAAGTATATTTCCACACTCAATTGCGTAAAAACCGCTTAATGTACCAAAACTTATTTTATCCATTCCAAACGCCTGTGAAAATCCGCCCATTGAGGCAAACATATCACTTACAGAACTCATTTCTCCCTTCATTTCCGGGAACATAAAAACACAAGCAGCTATTAAAAATCCAATAGCAGCAGTCCATATTATCAGTGAATTTCTGCCCTGCCTTAATTCATGCTTTATCAACGTCATCACTTCTCACCTCCGTCAAGATAATAATTCATAAAGATTGTTTCGAGTTCAGGCTCCGAAATCGTTAAATCGGAAATCTCTGTTTTGCTCAGCAGAGCAATAAGTTCACCTATATCTCCGTCGAAAAGTAAGTTCATCATATCGCCGCTGTACTGCAAATCATATACTCCCTGTAATTTTGACAAATCAACCCTGCCCTTGACTGTAACATGCTTTGTATTGGTCTGAGATAGATTTTCAATGCTGTCACAGGCTATGATTCTGCCTTCACGAATGATTGCTGAACGGCTGCAGTTGTTTTTGATTTCGGATAAAATATGAGATGAAAGGAAAATTGTCGTACCTTTCTCGTTCTTTTCTCTTAATATGGAGAAAAATTCTTTCTGCATAAGCGGGTCAAGTCCGGAAGTCGGCTCATCAAGAATGCAAAGACGAGGGTTATGCTGAAGAGCGCACACGATTCCAAGCTTTTTCCTGTTTCCGAACGAAAGCTCCTCTACCTTCTTTGCGGTGTCAAGCATAAGCCGCTCGCAAAGAAGGTTCGCCTCAGCTCTGCAATCCTTACGGTGCAGAGCAGCAGACAGCTTTATTACATCTTTGACTTTCATTCCCGGATAAAACAGTGTTTCGGATGGCAGATACCCTATATTTTCTAATATTTCAGGTTTCCCCTTTCCAATCTCTTTACCAAAAATCTCACCTCTTCCGCTGTCTATACCTATTAATCCGACAAGCGAGCGAATCGTGGTACTTTTTCCTGCACCGTTCGGACCAATAAATCCAAAAAACTCACCCTTCTTCACCGATAAATCAATTTCTATAACTCCCCTTGACCTGCCGTAATACTTTGTAACCTTTTCAAGCCTTATTGCTTCCATTTGCCCCTCCGTCTTTCAGATAAATTTTCTTCCAGAATTTTATCATTTCCTCAAATTCTTTTTCCATTTTTTCAACATCAATAGTATATTCAAGCTGTTTTGAGAACACTTCCCAAAGATACCCCTCGGAAGCCCAGTAAATTTCCTTATATATCATATTGACGTCAACTCCGTCAATAAATTTATCTGTATCAATATTTTTCCAGAATCCGGTTGATTTCATTTTTGCATATTTTCTGTAGCTTTCCTGAATTTCCGAACAAACCTCAGGATTTTTTTCATAGTATGCCCTTATGACGAAATTTCCGATATTTGGATAGCTTTTTATTATGCGGATTTTCGCTTTCATACCGCTGTACATCGCATCAAACAAATCTGTCTTTTCATAACAGCCGCACTTTTTTAGATATTGTATACTAATCTGTGCACATTTGTGCCACAAAAACATATACAATTCCTTTTTATTTTTAAAATAATGAAATAAAAGCGATTTGCTTATTCCTGCTTCAGCCGCAATCTCACTCATAGGACTTTTCTTGTAAGAATTTTGTGAAAACACTCTGTATCCTGCATTGATTATTGCGTACTGTTTTTCATCAGGCAGAGAAAAAAATTTATCATTCATAATGAAACCTCCGTTGACTGCATCAGTCAATTTCCATTATACACCGTTGACCGTTTTTGAGAAGACCCCCAAAAAAAATTTTAAGATTAATATTTTATAATTATAATAAAAACCTTGACAAGTTGAATTTGTATATATATAATAGTTTTAACAAATCAATCCCCTTAAAAACAGTGACGGGAATAAGATGTAATCTAAGCCGGTACAGAGAACCGACGGTCGGTGTAAGTCGGAGCGGCAGATTATATGTATAGCTCATCCCCGAGTTTTTCGTGTGAAGTTATGTAATGCGAAACGCCGGACAGCGTTATCAGTCAGGACTTTGTTGGAAGTCTGTAAGGGGCACATAGTGATGTGTGTCTGAATTTGGGTGGTACCACGGATTTTATTCGTCCCTTTTTAGGGGCGATTTTTTTGTGCTATTCTACACTAACGGAGGTATATATTATGAAACCGTCATTTGAAAAGTACATTCCTTTCAAACAAATTGACATTCCCGACAGAAAATGGCCGAACAACACAATAACAAAAGCACCCGTGTGGTGCAGTGTTGACCTGCGTGACGGCAATCAGGCTTTGATTGACCCGATGAACCTTGAGGAGAAGCTCGAATTTTTCCACGCTCTTTGCGATATGGGCTTTAAAGAAATTGAAATCGGCTTTCCGAGTGCATCAGAAACCGAGTACGAAATCTGCCGTGAGTTGATTGAAAAAAATCATATTCCTGATGATGTTACAATCCAGGTATTGGTACAGGCTCGTGAGCACCTCATCCGCAAGACCTTTGAGGCCATTGAAGGCGCAAAGAATGTAATCGTGCATTTCTACAATTCAACATCAACTCTCCAGCGCAAGGTTGTTTTTAAAACAGATATGGAGGGTGTTACTCAGATTGCTATTGACGGCGCAAAGCTGATAAAAAAGCTTACTGACGAATACACAGGCGATACAAATATTCGTTTTGAGTATTCACCGGAAAGTTTCAGCGGTACTGAAGTTGATAACGCTGTTGCAATTTGTGACAAGGTAATGGAGGCTCTCGGCTCTACAAAGGAAAATCCTGTTATTCTCAATCTTCCGAACACCGTTGAAATGTGCACGCCTAACACATATGCCGATCAGATTGAATATTTTATTCGTCATCTCAAAAATCGTGACGCTGCAATAATCAGCGTTCATCCTCACAATGACAGAGGCTGCGGCGTTGCAGCAGGCGAGCTTGCATTGCTTGCAGGTGCAGAAAGAGTTGAGGGCACATTGTTCGGCAACGGTGAGAGAACAGGTAATATGGACATTGTTACAATGGGACTTAATATGTTTACACAGGGTGTTGACCCTGAGTTGAACTTTAAGAATCTTCCGAAGCTCCGTGAAATTTACGAGCGATGCACAAATATGAAGATTGACCCTCGTCAGCCATATATCGGCGAGCTTGTGTTTACCGCATTTTCAGGCTCACATCAGGACGCTATCAACAAGGGTATGCAGTATATGCGTGAAAGCGGAACAGATTATTGGGAAATCCCGTATCTTCCGATTGACCCTGCTGATGTCGGCAGAGAGTACGAACCGATTATCCGCATTAACTCTCAGTCGGGCAAGGGCGGAGCCGCATTCGTAATGAGCAATAATTTTGGTTATGACTTGCCAAAGCGTATGCATCCTGAATTTTCAAAACTCGTTCAGGCAAAATGCGAAGAACTTGAAAGAGAGCTTGTGCCTAAGGAGCTTTATGACGTATTTGAGCAAAACTACCTTAACCACCCTCAGAAGTACACTCTTACAAGCCGCAAAATTTATGAGGAAAGCGAGAACGGCAATGACTATGTTCACTTCAAGGGTAAAATGATAATTGACGGCAGCAGTGACAAAATCCAGCTTAACGGCGTTGGCAACGGTCCGATTGACGCATTCTTCAATGCGATTAAGGCAGTTGGTCTTGACAAATATGAATTTATTTCATACAGTCAGCACGCAATTTCTCAGGGTTCAGACTCAAAGGCAGTTTCATATATTGAATTGAAAAAGCCAGACGGAAAGAACATTTTCGGAATCGGCATTGACTCAAATGTCAATGTAGCATCCGTCCTCGGCGTGCTTAACGCAATCAACAGAGCTGAGAAGGAATAAGCAGTCGGTGGGTTACATTCAACCGAACATTTTTCTATAAGGTAAAACAACAACTCCTCTGATGTTAAGTCAGGGAGTTGTTTATTTTATGTATTTATATTTTTTATAATCCCATATTGATTTGTTACCGGATCTTTGAAAATTTCTATTTGAGGAGTGAAAAAAGTAAACACGATAAAAGATATTAATATAATTGTTAGAATAATGATTGCTATTATATTATTACACTTGAAATTACTAATCATCAGTCTATAAGCCAAATATTCCCCTAATATAACTGCAAAGAAAAATGATGCTATATCAATAAAAACAATACTTTTTCCTATAATTCCTGTATAGGTATAGAAAAAAATAATGATAAATAACATAGATGTAATTATCCCTATTGTCTTTGCGCATAAAAAATTAGGCACATATTTTGCTATATAAAAACAACCAATTATTGTAGTAAGTAACATAGGGAAAAATAGTAATTTTAAATGCTCCCATACACTTTCATTAACAGCAGAAAATGATGCTATAAAGATATTTTCGCCTAAAAGCTTGTATGTAAAATGTAATAAAGTTCCTAATATACTTACAAAAATACTGCTTGCTATTTGATAATTTCTCACTTTAACTTTATCCATAAAAATATCCCTCCGATAATATTCTTATGGAAAAAATATTTTTTATTACAATATAAAAAGCCGCCGGCGGGCTGCACCTGCTCGTGTAGACATCATCATATAAAACTTACTTCTGTGCCCTACTGTTTACGGGCAGTTTCCTATAAAATAACAAAACGCTCACTTCAAATACAGCGAGCGTTTTGTTACTTTAATATAATTAAATTACTCCCTCAAGTTCCAATTCTTTAACCTTGGCATCAACATATTCATATCTGTCATCAGTAAATTCCCAATACATTGTAATCATTGTATTAAATGTGTTACCAAAATTATCTACATATGTTTCGCCATATGAACAATGCTTTGTGCCTGATTTATATAAATCTGCAAAATACATTTGTAATTCTGTAACAGTGTCAATATTCAATGCCGGTACTACTGTAAAACATCCTCCGTTTAATGATGCCGATGCTTTTTGAATCTCTGTCAGATTTTCTGTATTGGCGAGATATTTCTGAACCAAAGTTGCATCATCAATATTGACTTTTCCATCATTATTGACATCACCGAGAAGCGTATATTTTGAGGTCATATTAACAAATGAATCGATAAGTTCAAAAAATGCATAGCTAATTACATATTCATTTTTTGTTTTAAAAGAATCTCTCAAATTATCACGCTTTTCAGAAAATTCATTCCAATCATTCTCATCATAATAATTGTTTTCATTGTGTTCATTGAGCGACAGAACATAAGTTTCTTTGGCATAAAACACATCAATGCACATATTATTATAAGCAAAATTTAACATATCTAAGCAATTCTGATATTCCATATCTGATACATAATCCGGTTCTTTATTTAAAAGTTCATCTGCAAAACTAATAGCATTGTATAACATATTGCGCGAATTATCTGAATACTTAGTGGGATATCCAACAATGTCAATACTATGCAAAACCTCATCATATAGCTCATTTAATTCATCTCTTTTTGAGATTTCACTAACATTTTCTTCCGCATAAGCAACGAACGGTACTGTACAATATATTATTGCTATTGTAAAAAGAATAACCGAAATAAATTTTTTCATAATACTCACCTAATTTTTAAATTTCTTGTACAATCATTTTTTGTATAGCTGTAGCGTCATCTATAGCTATATTACCATCTTCATTGACATCAGCCGCAACTTTTTGTTCTATATTGAATTCTTCTAATGATACTAAATATTTTTGAATATTTGTCGCATCATCAATATTAACATAGCCATCCAAATCCGCATCTCCTAAAACAACGCACTTTGTTATGCTGGATTTTGATGTTGCTGAACTCGGGTATTCAACATTACCATATTTACTAGCTGATTTTATAACTATTCTTATATATCTTAATAACTCATTATTAGTAAGTATATATTGATCTTCATTTGCTTGATTGATATCATACCAATCTGTACCATTTGGCGAACTTTGCCATTGGTATTCAATATCGTAATTTTCCTTTATTAAATCAGCTTCAACATCCACAGTAAGCTCTTTTCCTACAACATATTCCCCTGTTACCTGTACTCCTGTAATCTTTGCTTTAGGGTTTACAATAACTGTTCTTGACATATCATTATTAAAATCCAAAATTATTTCGGTATCACTGCTAAACGGAAAAACCAGCCTTTCAATACCATCATCAATTTCTCCGCAACACTCAATATCTGTTAAATCCATACCGTCATAATTACTATTTGCATTGGTATTTGTTTCATTAGAAGAATGAATAACTTCTTCATATGTTACAGAATATCCTTTATATATTGAAGATAGCAACAAAACACAAGATAAAACTAATACCATTAGCATTTTAGTTTGTCTTTTATTCATTAAACCACCTTCATCTATACAATTTATAGCACAATCAGTGAATAAAATCAATATGCAAAATACACAAAAAATCGTCCTGCATAACAGCAAGACGATTTTTCAATTATTCAGAAATTGCTATTAAGCAATCCGGCATAGAAGTGCACATTTATATGAACCTAACTGCCCGAATATACGCAACCAACCGGTTGCCTGCTAATCCAATCCGTATTCCAAGCCGTAAGGCCAACCGGTCAGACTGCCAATATCATAAATATTTGTATATCCTATTCCCGACAGATACTCTGCCGCCTCACGACTTCGGTTGCCTGTACGGCAATAAATCAGTATAGCGATGTTTTTGTCGGGCAGAATCTCTGCCGCTGACCTTTCGTTAATATCGTCAATTGGGAAAAGCACCGCATTTGCGGCGTGACCCGTGGCATATTCAAAGTCCTCTCTTACATCAAGGACAATGCACTCAGGGTCGGAATTTATAATATTCCAAGCCTCTTCAAAATTTATATTTTTATAATTCATAATTCATCAGACACCGCTAAGCTTAGGTTGTTCATCTGTTTTAAAAATTTTCTTCCAATAGAATACAAGTAAGAATATCGTCATTGCAAGAGCCATAATATCCGACACAGGACCTGCCCACAATGCACCCTCAACTCCTACAAATATCGGAATTATAAGTGTTGCCGGAAGCTGGAATATAATCTGCTTTGAAAGCGATATGAGCGACGATTGCAACGGATAGCCCGTAGCCTGAAAGAACACGCCGCTAATCATATTAATTCCTGCAAGAGGGATAAGCATAAGATAAATTCGCATACACTTGATTGCAAACTCATTATAGAGGTCACTGTCAGAACCGAAAATACTTATGACTGCCATAGGTTGAAGCTGGGCAATAAGGAAAGCGACTATAAAAACACCTGTTGCTATTCCGACCGTATAGCGAAATGTCTTTTTAACTCTGTCGAACTGACGGCTGCCGTAGTTGTAGCCAAAAATAGGCTGTGCGCCGCTGCCAAGGCCCATTACAATGGACATCAGTATATTGAAAACTTTCATTGTAATTCCAAGCGTTGTAACAGGAATATCTGAACCGTATTTGCTTTCTGCACCGTAAGTAACAAGCACATTGTTGCGTGTTGCTATTGCAATAACCAGTGAGAACTGAGTGATAAAGCTTGAAACACCAAGTCTCATAATACGGGGCAGCATCTTAATCCAACCCGAAAAAGCATATTTTGTAAGCTTAATTGTTTTTGTAAACTTGCTTACATAAACAAGGTTCATAATTGCGTTGACAATCTGTCCCATTATTGTAGCAAGAGCCGCACCTTTTACTCCCCAGCCGAGGACAAAGATAAATATCGGGTCAAAAATCAGGTTGATAACACATCCGGCAAGCAAGCCTGCCATATTGAATTTAGGACTTCCGTCTGCACGGATTATACTTGAAAAACCGCAGGCAACCGCCAAAAACGGGACACCGATTGAAGATATAAGTCCGTAATCCTTTGCATACGGCATAATTTGTTCCGTTGCACCGAACAACGCACAAAGCGGTTCAATAAAAATCACATATATTGTGCCGACAATCACACCCGATATTATTATTCCCACAATGCCCGAAGCCATACCGCGTGCCGCAGTATTTTCATCACCCTCGCCCAGCTTAAGGCTCATAAAACTTGCGGCACCGTCGCCAAGCAAAAGTGCAAGTGATATTGCAAATACTGTAAGCGGAAACACAACAGAGGTCGCTCCGTTGCCAAGATAGCCGACGCCCTGACCAATAAAAATCTGGTCAATAATATTATAGAGCGAATTAACCACCATTGAAATAATACCCGGAATTGCAAACTTAGCAAGAAGCCTGCCGATTTTTTCTGTGCCAAGAATATTTGGCTGTACGTTTTGCTCTTTCATAAATCCTCTTCCATTCACATTCATAAATTACCCCCCTGTTTTTGACAGGGGGGTACTCAGTATTAAGTTCATTTTCGTTAAACTGTCCTCCCCATAGCGTACATTCATAATGTATAATAAACATCATAAACACTTATGGAAGCACTGACTAAATCATTTTGACATATTATGCCGATATATTAAAATAATTTTATCATTATTCCGCTTGTAAATACTGTAAAATACTGATAAAATATAATTACAGACAGTATTATACACAATTCGACATTATATGTCAATGTTATGCATAATTTGAACTAACAAATTGTATAAACAAGGTTTTCCCATTTAAGATTTGTACCCAAATCAATATCCTGAGGCAAAAGCGCCATAGCCACTATCATTTCATCTTCATCGTCAATATCTGTACGCACAAGATAAGCATAGTCGCCGTCAATGCGGTTTACTCTGTAATAATACGGTCCCATAATAGCCTCCGAAATAATCCCTAAACGATTAAATTTTCTTTTTATGCCTGTTTTGATTTTACTTTAATCGGGACAAATTGTCAACAATCCCCTGTCCTAACAAATCTCAATAACATCAAAAAGGCAGGCAGTTACCTGCACTTATCCGAGCAATTTCCTATAAAGTCAAAAAGGCAGCCGATAAAGACTGCCTTTCTACAATTTGTTTTCTTTTTCTGATTGCTTTAGCAAAAGCAAAACTTTAAATTTTTTAACCGTTTTCAAAGGTTATGAAATATTATATTTTACACACATAAAACCCCACAAATAATAATTGTAAACATATTTTTGGTAAATGTTACATTAAAGATACAAATTGAATTTATTGGTTCATAAATAATTTATCAATTTGTTTACTATGAACTTATTACTTGTAAAATGGAATTAGGTGATACTATGATTGATTCTAAAGCTATCGGAAGAAAAATTAAATTATACCGTCAAAGAATCAACCTGACACAATTTCAATTAGCAGAAAAACTTGATGTTACACCTAACTATGTAAGTGCCATTGAACGAGGAGTTACTAAGGTTTCATTAGCACGGCTCGACGAAATTTCATCTATACTTAACATCAGTGTTGCCGACCTTCTTACTGACTGCAGCACCAATTCAAAAACATATGGTAATGATGAAATATTTGAGCTTATAAGGGATTGGACCCCTCAACAAAAATCTTTGCTGATTGAAATTCTGAATACCATAAACTGTTCACAACACGACTTTGAAAAATTAAAAAAATAATAAATATTTTTGATTAGAAAAAGAGATGTAAGAACAACTGAAGAAGACCATTACACATTAAAATCACCCCCGTTTCCCTTATTTACCACATAGAGAAATGGTTTTGAGGAAACAGAGCGTGTGGTGTGATTTTCGTGTCGCATAAAGTGTATGAGGTGATATAAATGAGAATTGCTGTTTGCGACGATGAACGTCATATGCTTGATTTAATTAAAAGAAAATTATACGATTACTCAAACATTCATAACTGGGAATCAGTTATAGATACCTTCGACAACGGAAATGAATTATTAAAATCCAAGACAAAATACAACATTGTTATTCTTGATTATCAGATGAATGAAATTGACGGACTTGAAACTGCAAAGCTGCTGCGTAAAGGACACAACAGTCAGGCCTGCATAATTTTTCTTACAAGCTTTCCCGAAATTGCAATTCCCGCTTATGATGTGGACACATACAGGTTTGTATTAAAAGACAACATTGACGATGGATTAACAAAGGCTCTGAATGATTTCAGAAATATACAATCGTATGATATAACTCTTTGCGTAAAGGTTGACGGAGAACAGGTATCCTTAAATTCAAGTGATATTGCATTTATAGAAGTAGTCGACAAAATCTGCTATTTACATATGAATACGGGCAAGGTAATTGAAACCAAGACAAGTTTATTATCACTTTACGGCAAACTTCCGAAAACACACTTTTACAAAGTACACAAGGCGTATGTTGTAAATTTTTCATATATTGCAAGACGGAACGGAAATGATATTTATCTCAAAAACTATAATCTTTCAATCCCAATAAGCAGAAATTATTTAACAACTTTTAAGCGCAAATATTATAATTTCTTAAATGATTTAATCAGGTGATTAAAATGAATGTAAATAATATAGTTGAGATAATAGCCACTGAATTTTCAATTTATTACTTTATATACAAGTATTTAGGGCATAATATGAACAAAAAATTCATATTATGCCCCACTGTTACAGCAGTATTAATTGTACTCTTGGAAATAAATAATTATTCCGATATTCTATTTTTCATCACTTATTTGACTTTATATTTCTTGTTGCCCATCATAATTATAAAATCGAAAAAATATTTATCGATTATGGTCGGAATTTCAGGAGTTTTATCCCTTATTAATATGATGTCAAATTTTATTCTTTCACTTACAGAGCTTTCCGACTTAATATATACTTTATGCCATATCATCATTAACCTTTTTGTGATTCTATGTATAGTCTTGCTTTCACTGAATAAAAACATTATATCCGGATTCAGATTACTGTATAAAAATTCAAAAAGAATATTTATAGTTATTGATATATACATATGGGAATTACTTCTGCTGATTACTGCACTGACTGCCCTGTTTATGTCCTATCCTCATGCCCAGATTGCAACGCTTGTATCAATATTAATTGTTCTTTCAATGGTAATTTCTTTTATAACTTTCTTCCTTTTAATTTCAAAAAATATGAAATCAATTCATTATCAGAGCATTAATAAGCAAGTTGAGAAAAATATTGAAGAACAGATTAATTACTATAACCGTCTGTCACAATACAATGATGATCTGCGAAAATTCAGGCACGATTATAAAAATCTGCAAATCGGTCTGCTCACTCAGCTTAAGGAGGGTAACATTGACGAAGCAATTAAATTTCTTAACGACTGCAACAGTATGGTAAGCAACTCGGATGTGATGTTCCATACGGGCAACACTGTAATTGATTCCCTGCTGTTTGACAAACTGAGTCAGGTTAAAGACACAAACATTACATTGAATTTTAACGGAGTATTTCCGGAAAGTCCAATGAACACCGCTGACTTATGCGTTGTTTTCGGCAACCTTGTTGATAATACTATTGAGGCTTGCCTTAAACTTCCGGAAACACACATTAAAAACATTGAAATTTTCTTAACACCTCAGCAGGACTATCTTTTTATAAGCTTTATGAATCCCGTAACAGAAAAAGTCATAATCAACAACAATTCAGTCACTACCACAAAAGACAATAAAGACGACCACGGCATAGGTCTGTATTCTGTCAAAAAGATACTTAAAAAGTATGACGGTCATCTGACAATGAGTTGCAGTAACACCACATTCACTACAAGGATTGACTTTCGGATAAAAAGTGATTAAAATGTAAACAAGAAAATACATTATTGTGCGCATTTTTGAAGGGGATTATTTTGAAGCTTATTAATAAACAAGATAAAAAGCTTGTGTTTGCAGTTATGCTGATTATAATCGGCGCTTTTGTCCGGATTTTTGAATTCTGTGCAATTCCCTCCGGACTGAATCAGGATGAGGCATTTGCAGGATATGAAGCATTTTCAATTTTAAACTATGGTATAGATTCGGCTGGCTACCATAATCCGTGCTACTTTGTATCATGGGGGCAGCGGTATGAATGTACTTGAAAGCTACCTTGCTATACCGTTTATTAAAATTTTAGGCTGTTCGGTATTTATCCCCTTGTTATGTAAATTATCAGTGATATAATTATAAGCAGCCAGTGGGCTGCACCTTCTCGGGCAGATAACACCATATAAAAATCACTTCTATGCCCGACGGCTTGCAAAAACTATTTTAATATAAAAGTAATAAACAGCCGATGGGCTGTATCTATCTTAATATAATGCAACAAGATTTAAGGGAGGAAATATGTCCAAAAAAAGGAAATATACACTTGGCGAAGAAATATTCAATTCAGTATCGCACGGAGTAGGCGCAGGACTTTCTGTTGCCGGAACAGTAGTTCTGATTGTTGCCGCTGCAATACACACCAATGCGTGGGGAGTTGTAAGCTCCTGCATATACGGCGCAACACTGATAATTCTATACACTATGTCAACGCTGTATCATTCTCTTACGAATGAAAAGGCAAAATCGTTTTTCAGGATTATGGATCACAACACCATTTTTCTGCTTATTGCAGGCACATATACGCCGATTACGCTTTATTTTCTTGGCGGAGTTACGGGATGGGTGCTTTTTTCTGTCGTATGGGGAGCAACTGTTTTCGGCATAATCATTAATTCAGTAAACCTTGAAAAAGCACGAATACCCTCCATTTTCTGTTATATTGCAATGGGCTGGGTTATTATTTTTGCAATAAAACCTCTGGTTGCAAGTATGAGTCCCGTATCGTTGATATTTCTCATAATAGGCGGTATTTTATATACACTCGGAATAATATTTTATGCCGTCAAAAAAATAAGATATTTCCACTCGGTATGGCATCTGTTTACCATCGCAGGCAGTGTATTTCACTATTTCTCCATTCTTCTCGGCTTTTTTCCGTAAAGCTTAAAACGAGTTTAATATAAAATGCTAAGTATTACAGCTATAATATCATCAAAAATATTATTCATTAATTGAAAGCGAGGAAAATAAAAATGCCGTATATTACAGTTGAAAGCGGTGTACTTTCAGACGAACAAAAGGAACTGCTAATTAAGCGTTTAACAGAAGTATCTTCTGAAATTATGAGAGTACCACAAGAATTTTTTGTTACCACAATTAAAGAATTGCCAGATAAAAATTTTGGCATTGGCGGCAAAACAATTGATAAAGTCAAAGAAGAATACTTAAATAACCAAAAACAATAATGTTGTTTATACTCTAATAAAAATCCACCGGCAAAGCCGGTGGTATTTCAGATGTGCCTGAAAGGCTCTGTTACTAGCA
>DKZL01000011.1:0-12684 GCA_002493635.1 Ruminococcaceae bacterium UBA7075
TCCACTTTTTTAGTATACATCCAGTTGATATCATTGAAAGTGATAGCGACACTGTTTCAAGCGGTTATGTTATCAGCCAATCACCTGTTTCGGGGAAATTAATTGAGAGAGGCGATGAAATCACCATATATGTTTCCAAATCAAAAAATGAGAACACGACAAAGCAAACAAGTAATATGGATGAAACTATTTATTTGTATTGCCGAGCCAGTGATTTTGCTACACTAAGGAGCACACCTTCAAGGTCAGGAAATGAAATTAAAAAGATTACTACTCGAGAAAAGGTTGAATATCTTGGACAAAGCGGAGAATTTTATTATGTTTCATATAACGGATATAAAGGGTATGTTTTAATGGAGTTTTTTTCGGAAGATGTAAATGCATCCCTCAATTATGGAACAGGTAACTTGTGATAAGCGGAGGATAAGATGAAGAAAATTTTACCTCTGATAATGCTGGCTATAGTTCTTGTTTGTGGATGTAGTCATGGTAAAACCAATGCAGTAAAAGAGAATGATAGAATATATGAAGAAATGGTTCCCTCTTCTATAGACAACACAACAAACACCTTGATTAATGAAAATATTTCTGACGGGTCAAAATCTTTATCTGAAAATGTAGTTGCTCCTAAGAACACACAAAATAATATGATTGATATTGAACCTCTTTGCCAATATCCGGAACTTCCGACAGGCTGCGAAGTAACATCACTCACTGCTGTACTTAATTTTTACGGTTTCCCTTGTGATAAATGCGATATTTCTGATAATTATCTTGAAAAGGGTGATGTAGGTACTGTAAATTTTAGAGAATACTTTGAAGGTGATCCTCGTGATTCGAGTTCATATGGCTGCTATGCACCTGTAATAGTTAATGCTGCTAATAAATACTTATCATCAAATAATTCTAAATTAAAAGCGATAGATATCAGCGGCAATAATTTAGATCAGTTATTTTCATACATAAATATCAATATTCCCGTGATAGTCTGGGGAACTCAGGACTGTCAAGAAGGTCATTATAGTGTAACTTGGTATGTGAACGGAGAAGAATTAACTTGGTTCACACCTGAGCATTGTATGGTTTTAATTGGTTATGATACGGAATCAGTTTGGGTAGTTGATCCGATATATGGTGATATAAGAAGCTATCCTATTGATGCTTTTGCAAGAAGTTATAATTCTCTTTTTAAGCAAGCGGTTGTTATAAAATTAGACGGAGGAAATTAGTATGATTTGTCCTAAATGTGGAAGTGAATTAGAAGAAACAGCGCAGTTTTGCGGTGAATGCGGAAAACCAGTAGTATCCACTAATGAGTCCAATGCAGAAAAACAAAAAACAAATAAAAAAACAGTGTTTATTTTAATATGTATCTTTATAGGTTTGGTATTATTCTTATTGTTGATTATTTTTTTTGGTGGTGTAAAATTTGAAAATACTAATATAGAGAATCCTAATATTATTGAGAAATCTGAAGAAACTACTGTTCAAAAACTAACTGCATTGGATTATCTGGATGAATTAAAAGGAGAATATAAAGAAACTAAACTAAATGAAATCGAACTTCCGTACAAATATATAGACGGTACTCGCTTATTTGAATGTAGTAAATTTGAGAATCTTATGATAGGAAATATTATCGCTGATTTCAATAATGATGGTGAGGATGATATTTTTATTCTCACATTGGAAAAAATGGATTCGGATTCAAAAAACGGTTATGCTGATTTGCAGATAGGTAAAAAAATATATCTATGGCAATCCGATAATTCATTCAAGAAATTTGGGGAAGAATACTCTTTGTTACAATCAGCTCTAAGTGATCATGTAAACATACAGTCAGAATTTGCGATGGTAGAAAATACCGATTCAAGATATAATCTCGTAGAAGTTCGAAACATTGATGATAACAGCACTTTGTATGATAAAAACGAAACTACATATTATCCAATAGATGAGAGTTTGGGAAAACATATTTCAAGCATAGATGTTCACAGAGTAGCAAATAAAGGTTTCTTATATTCTTTGGGAGTGAATCGTATAATTGATCATATGATGGGGATACCCAAAGCTGAAAACTGTGGTTATGAAATGACAGTAGATAATGGTTCAAGTGTCAATCTATACTGGGGCGGTGTTAACACTGTAAGAACTGGTACGAATATTGCAACACCTGTTCTTGAAAGTTCTGTTTCAGGGGAATGTCAAAGCGAAGAAGAAGCCTGTGATAAAATAAATGAACAATTAACTAATCTAAATCTTAAAGAGTTACACATATCACCATTTGTATGGAGTGAAAGATATAGTAATAGTTTTTTATTAGATGATTTATCCGTTGAAACAATTAGGCTGACACATTCAGCGAAAGAGGATAAGGATGATACAGGCATTTATAAGATACAAATTGAAACTACTGAGGCATCTACAAGAGATAAAGCAACTGAGTTGCCAACTGAAGAAGATAATATTAACTATGATAAATATCTTGGTACCTGGTCAAATGTTGATAATTTAGGTCAGGGGTTTACTGTTACGATAAGTTCTATAGTTGGTAATGATGTTGAATGTTACATGTGCAAGACAGCACCAAATGCAGCTCATATAGCGATGACAGAAAAGATCTTTGGTCATCTAGTTGAGGATAACAAAGTTTATTTTGATTTTACCGATTCGTTTATGAATGTTGGAAATGGTGTTTTAACATTAAATGATGATACCATCCATATTAACGCTACGGTTACTGAGTTTGATCAGCCTTATTTGTATGCCCTTATGGGAGAAGGTGAACTTGTAAAAATAAGTGATTCGACAGAGGTTCCCTACATTTAATTATTATTCAATCATTCCCTAATAAATGCTTTAACTTCTCAATAATCCTCTTGCGTTTCTTTTGAACAGCACTTTCTGTCATACCGAGCAGAAGTGCTGTTTTGTTATATGACAGTTTTTCTGTTGTTTCAAATGTATATAAGTTGATTCCCATTGTAAGTTCAAGCAATCTTCTTTCTATTGGTGATAGCGTTTGAATAGCCTTTTTGATTTGCTCTGATTCGTAATTGTCGAAAAGAAAATCATCATATGTGGTAATATCTTCTGTTTCAATAGGTTCTTTGCTTTCGGAATATTTCGTAGTTAACGCTGTTTCTATATACTCAATGACGGTATTCTCAGAAAGATGCAACTGTTCGGATATTTCTTTTACAACTTTATCAAATGGCTTTGTATCTTTCATCTTGAAGTACAGGGCTGCTACTTTGCGGAGATTATTATGTGCGTTTTTGCTTTCGATATTTGAATACCGCAGTCTGTACGCACATACTCCAACCACTCCTTATGAATTTTATATTTCATAATTTGCAGCAGAGGGATTTTTTCTTCTACTGTGTATTTTTGCAATTCATTCCACAACAGAGAAACAAATATTTGCTTCAAATCAGGCAGCCGGTATTCTTCAATATGATTGCACTTTATAAACTCGGTAGCTTTTCTGTTGAGTACAGGCTCGTAGAAATGTAGAAATTCATTAAAAAATCTGCTTTCCTTTGTATTTATGTACTGTATAAAGTAATCGTTGAAATCATCAAGTCTATCAGGTTTATAGTTTAATTTATACATATTCAGATTTTCATTCTGCATTTTCTCACCCCTTAATTTTTCGTTGCTTCCTCATAAATCTTTTCTAAATTCATTTCGTCTTCGTAACAGTTTTCTGCATACTCAAAATCAAACTGTGCTTTCTCAAATTTTTCATCAATAATCTTTTTAGCCTTGGCTGATACAGCTTCACTGTATTTACCGAGGCTTTTATTTTTGCGTATTGAGTTATAGCGTTTATTCCAAAGAACATAGTACGGGCTGTCGGATTTTCTTTGCTTTTTCATTTTGCGTTTTGTAATTTCAGGGTGCTTTGCAACATATGAGCAAGGCACACCATACTCCTTATTTACGGTACTGCAATAAATCTGTTTGTGTGCAGTAGTCATAAGAAAATATTTATTGCAGATTCCGCACTTCCATATGTAGTGACCTTGTAAAAGTGCCTCAAAAAATTCCGTCACAAAGAAATCCATCATTCTGCTAAAGTACATTCGCCTTATAATTTTGTACTTTCCATTTTCAATTTTAATTGTGGGAACGGTTGATTGAATAGGTTTTAAGTTAAATCCGTCCATTATCATTGCTAAAGGATTACTAGCTGCTAAGTTTATTTGCACTTCTTCATTCTCAAAAAAATCACAAGTGAATTTTGCAATATTATCTTTCTGCCGTGAATCTTCATTTATGAAATTCTCCACATAGTTGATTATCATTGTACCGAAGTTAGCAGTATCAACACCAATGTATGAATACGCTCTCAAAATATTTTCTGCTGTCTTTGATTTGTTTTCTATCTCTTCTAATTTCGCAATTTTGTTCTTGTCTGTTGTTCCATAATCAATTTTGAGATGCTTTAACAAATACTCGTAGTCATCAAGCGCAGCATCATTAAACAATTTTGAAACAGCCGTTCTTGATTTTATAATATCAAAATATTTAAAAGGTTCCAGTGATTGCATATAGTCAATCATTTTATTTATGTCAGTAAGTATATCCATAAATAAATTTCTGCTGTAACCGTCTAACTTAAGTTTCTGCCAATGCTGATTTATTTTGCCACTGTGAATTAGCAGATTAGTGTCAACATCTTTAGAAAGATTGGCGATGCAGTTGCTTATGTATCCAAGCGGTAGTTTCTCGCTGTTTAAAAATATATTTTTTTGATCAAAGTCTATTGCGAAATAATCAAAGGTTGTGATTTTGCTTTCGTACTTTTCAATATAGCTCAAGTCTTTCACCTCAAAAGTATTATATCACCACACCATAAATATCACAATATATCAGGCGACATATTTTAATAATCACGGGAAATTCCGTGATTTTAAAAAACTTTGACATTTATATATTAGAAGATAAAGGAGAGTGATGCAAATATGCTTGTGTTCGTTGACAGATGGATAGTAAAAATATTCTATCAGTTGGTTCAATATTTCTATTACAACTAACAAGAGTTACATAACAAAACTCAAGTTAAGATATTACCAACTGCAGAGGAAAAGAAAGGAGAAAAGTTTTTGAATGATACAAAAGTACAGCACAGGGATTTCTTTATAGTCAGCAATAAAATATTTGACTATAATTTGTCGGCAAATACAATTACAGTTTACTGTTGCCTGCTTATGTTTGCCGACAGAGAAAAGCTCAGTTGTTTTCCGTCGCTGAGAATGATTTGCGAGAAGTGTCATCTGACGAAGAACACTGTAATCAAATGCTTGAGAACACTTGAAAATATTGGCTTAGTTCAAGTGAAGTCAAGAAAGAGGTGGAATAATTCTAACAGCAGTAATATGTACTACCTATTTGATCCTTCTGCTGTGAATCCATAGTTTAATAAAAGTGACAATAGATACAATGAGAGTACCGTTCTCTGATTTATCGTTTCTATCGTTTTTATCGTCGCAAGGCGGATGTTTCGCCGTTGTTGCCGATTTGTGCGATTATTTTGCAGATGGCGAGAAAGTACCCGACTGCAAGTGAAAATCGAAATTTGGGCAAATTTACGGCAGAAAGGGAAACGGCTTTTCAAAAGGATGTTCTAATATCTGCCCGTGATTTACAGGGCAGGTAGTCAAGCAGGAGAAAGCAAGGGGCACTGATGTATGCCCCTTGTGTACCACATCGGACGGCAGTGCCGACCGAAGATTTGGCTTTATCAAGCCGTTTTTCGATAAAACACAGCATCGTTTTATGGGAGTCAAAAGGTGATACTTTTGTGGGTCGTGATTTCGGGTTTGGTGTATCGGTGTATCCCGTAATCGAAAATAATCCGATAAACAAGCCGTTTTTTCAGGAGTCAGATAGTGTGTATCAGAATACTGGGAGGTGATTTACAATGGAAGATAAAAAACAGAGAATAAGCCTTTTTCTTGATAAGGATTTTGTGGTGAAGATGGATAAAGAAATCAAGTCGGCTGGCTTTAAATCAAGAAACGATTTCGTGGTCTATGCGGTCAATTCATATTTTGCAGACAAGCTTTTGTCAGATGAAAATTCTGTTGTCAATGAAAAGCTCGCAAAGGAAATTGCAAAGGCTGGCGAGGAACAGCAGAAAAGAATTTCAAAAGGGCTGTTCCGATATGCAGTTGAGCTTGAGCTGATTATGAAAATACTTGCCGACGAAAAACATTTTTCAAAGGAAAGACTTGAAGCAATGAGAAAAGAGGCGATAAATAATGTCCGCCGTACAAGAGGCAAGGTACGGCTTGACGATTTGTTTGAACGAAAAGATTACAAGTCACTGTAAAAATTAACAAGATATAATTCACTATGCAAGGTAAATTATTATTCGGAATGGAGGAACAAAGGATGAATATTACATTCAAAAACTCAGCATAATGAATATGAGGAAGGAGAGATAGCGATTAATAAAAATGAATGTGAAAAGCTAAGAATGCAGATGTCAAAGGAAATATGGTTGTCTTTCTTTAACGAATATTTATTCAGAAACGGGCTGATAACGCAGGAGGAAAGACTAAAAATGAACGGAAAAATCGCATCGTACATCAGCCGAATCAGGAAATGAAAAAGCCGCCGAGTGAAAATTCGGCGGCTAATACATAAAATAACTTGATTATTATCTTGCTTATTGGCTTGCGTGTTCTATTTTTTTATATATCTCTGGTTACGGCTGGTGGGTTTGTCGGGGATAGTCATCTGAATCAGATTCATTTCAATCGCAGGGTTGAGGTAATTTTTTCTGAAGGTTTCTCTTGATTTCAGATTCAGCTTTTTCAGAATTTCTGCCGTGGTGTACGGAACGTCATATTCCATTACGACAAGCAATTTTTTTACATAACTGCTGATTTGTGAGTCGTCGGATTTTGTCTGTGAAATAATTTCCGTAAGAATTTCGTCAATCATCTCAAGCATAAATTCAATGAATAGATTTGAGTTGCCCTCTAAGTGACATTCTGAAATTGCGTTGTAGTATCTGTCCTGATATTTCTGAATCTGACTTTCGATAGGGATGAACTGAAAAATCGGTTTCCACTTTGTCAGAATCACAGTCTGCCAGAGTCTTGCCATACGACCGTTGCCATCCGAGAACGGATGAATGAAAACAAATTCATAATGAAAAACGGATGATAAAATCAGAGGGTGAACGCTGTCCTTTTCTCTGTTCATCCAATCGAATAAATCCGCAATCAAAGACGGTACAAGGTTTGCAGGCGGAGCCATAAAGATACATCTGTCACCGTCGAACACTCCTTCTTCTCCGTGCCTGAAATTGCCCGACTCATTCACAAGAGCGTAAGTCATTATGCCGTGATATTTTTTTAGCTCGCCGACTGAAAAAGGGTTGATTTCATTCAGCTTGTCGTAAGTATCATAAGCGTTTTTTACCTCCTGAATTTCTCTCTGAGGACCTAAAACAATGTGACCGTTGATTACATCCCTGACCTCTGACAGCGACAGAGAGTTAGCCTCAATAGCAAGAGATGAGTAAATGGATTTGATTCTGTTGTTTTTTCTCAGCTGCGGTTTCGATTCAAAATCATTGTAGTTGCTGATTCTGCCTATCTTTTCTGAAATTGACGAAACATAGCCGAGCATTTTATTTGATATTGTAAACGGCGGTTTGTAGTCCGACATATACATCATTCCTTTATTTAACGCTACACTTATTATAACAAATCGGAATAGAATTATCAATAACTTGCTTATTATCTTGCTTATTTTCTTGTGTGTTCTTTAATGCGTAACGTTTTTCTTGGATTTTCAGGTGTAATTTGTAACGTTTTTCTTAAAAATTTTGAAAACATTTCCAAAAACTAATTCTGTGTTTGATATAGATATATGAATTACTATGTGATATAATCATCATAATAAAGTGATGATACAACGAAATAAAAATAAGGGATGTGAAGAAATGGATATATTAAAAACGAGGGAACAGCTTAGAAGTTGCAGTATATATGACCTGCCGTTGCGTGTCACCTTTTACGCCCGAGTGAGTACGGAGAAGGACGCACAGCTTAACTCGCTTGACAATCAGATCAGCTTCTACTCGAATATGATTAAGAAAAATCCCAACTGGGAATATGTCGAGGGTTACATTGACGAGGGCTTGTCGGCTATCTCGACCGAAAAGCGTGAGAATTTTCACAGAATGGTAACCGACGGCGAGAACGGCGAGTTCGATATGATAATCACAAAGGAAATCTCCCGATTTGCAAGAAACACGCTTGACAGTATCAGGTTCACAAGAGAGCTTCTGCACTTCGGCGTTGCGGTGTTTTTTCAGAACGACAACATCAACACGCTTGACGAGGACAGCGAACTGCGACTGACAATTATGTCAAGTATAGCACAAGACGAGCTGAGAAAGCTGTCGTCTCGTATCAAGTTTGGGCATCAGCAGGCAATCAAAGACCACGTTGTGCTCGGCAACAGCAGAATTTTCGGCTACCGCAAGGACAATAAGCGTCTTGTGATTGACGAGGACGAGGCGAAGATGGTGCGTGAGCTGTTTGAGCTGTACGCAACGAACGAATACAGTATGAAGCAGATTGAAAACATCTTCTGGGAGAAGGGCTACCGCAATCACAACGGAAACAAAATTGCCCACACCACAATGTCGGGTATGATTTCAAACCCGAAGTACAAGGGCTACTATGTCGGCAACAAGGTCAAGGTTGTTGATATGTTCACGAAAAAGCAGAAATTTCTGCCGCCCGAGGACTGGGTTATGTTCAAGGACGAAACAGGAGAGATTGTCCCTGCGATAGTATCGGAGGAGCTGTGGGACAAGGCAAACGATGTGCTTGAAAGGCGGAGCAAGGACGTCAAAAACCGTCAGGGTAAATGCAACCACGGCAATCTTCTGACAGGTAAGCTGTTCTGCACCGACTGCGGAGCAACCTACTATCGAAGAGATGCAAAGGACAGACAGGGCAACAAAAATTCAAAGTGGATATGCAGCGGCAAAATCAAAAACGGTGCAGACAGCTGTAAATCCTTTCCTATATACGAATCCGATGTCGTGCCGATTCTGCTTGAGGTGTTCAAAGAAACCTCCTGCGATGTTGAAGAGCTGATAAATCAGTATGTCGAAATGTATAAATCCCTCAGCCAGCCCGAAGAGGTCGGCAGACGGCTTGACGAGCTGAAAAAGAAAATGGACTTGGAGCAGAAAAAGAAAAGCAAACTCCTCGGTTATAACGTAAGCGGTCAGATTTCCGACAGGGATTTTATCAGTCTGACAAAGCAATGCTCAAATGAGATTGCCTTGTGTGAAAAGGAAATTTCCGCACTTGAAAATGAAATGCAGACAAGAAATGATTTCAAAAAGCGGATTGAAGAAATGCGGAGAACGCTTAAGCGAGCGAGCGAGGACGCAAACAGCGGAGTAATCAACCACTCGTTTGTAGAAAAATACATTGACAAAATCTATGTAACTCCCATTGACGAAACGCATATCGAAATGAAAATCAAGCTATTTACCAACGAAACCACCACAAAGTACCTTGAGAATCTGCGGATTCGTACGGGACACACGTTTAAAAAGATGATTGAATCATACGAAAACAGTATGAAGTAATTTTTGCATATGATATAATGCAAAAAACGGGGACATACAGTGTAAAAGCTGTATGTCCCCATTGTAATTTTACATATTTATTTAATCAAATGATAATTCCGTCGCAGTGGTCAATTTCGTGCTGGATAATCTCGGCAAAATATGCGTTAAATTCTTTGCGCTGTTTTATAAATTCTTTGTTCAGAAACTCAACTGTAATGCGTGAGTAGCGTGTTGTCTTGCGAGTGCCTTCAAGTGACAGACATCCTTCTTCAGTTTCATAAGGAGCCGATTTTTTAATGATAACGGGATTAATCATTATCATATCTATAAATCCCATATCAATAATAATTATACGCTTTTTATATCCAATCATATTTGCCGCCATACCAACACATTCATTCCTGTGAGCCGCAAGAGTATCCTGCAAATCCTTTATTACCATAGTGTCGTTCTTTGTTGCAGGTTCTGATTTCTGTCCGAGAAATAACACATCTTTCATTATAGGCTTAATCATATAATACCTCGTAGTATTAAGGGATTGCCAAATGATTTGTCTGGCAATCCCTTGATAGTTTTGTATAATAATAAAAATAAAAAATTATTTGATAAGGCTTACGCCATTCATTTCTGCCGGCTGCTCAAGTCCGAGAATTTGCAGCATTGTCGGAGCAATATCAGCAAGTCTGCCGCCCTCTCTAAGCTCGCAGTCATAACCGACAACGCAGAACGGAACAGGATTTGTTGTGTGGGCTGTAAACGGTTCGCCGTCAGCATCAACCATCTTGTCAGCATTGCCGTGGTCGGCAGTAATAAGAGCAACACCGCCCATTTCCTGAATTGCAGTGACAACTCTGCCTACGCACTCGTCAACAGCTTCGACAGCCTTTACCGCAGCCTCAAACACACCTGTGTGACCAACCATATCGCAGTTAGCAAAGTTGAGGATAATCATATCATACTTGCCGCTCTTGATTGCAGGAACAAGCTTGTCTGTAACCTCATATGCGCTCATTTCAGGCTGTAAATCATATGTTGCAACGCTTGGTGACTTAACAAGGATTCTGTCCTCGCCGTCATACTGCTTTTCAACACCGCCGTTGAAGAAGAAAGTTACGTGAGCGTATTTTTCTGTTTCGGCAATTCTGAGCTGTGCCATACCCTTATCAGAGATGTACTCGCCGAGAGTATTCTTAAGTGACTGAGGCTTGAATGCAACATCAACATTTGGCATAGTTGCGTCATACTGTGTCATACAAACAAAGTTAACAGGGAAGAAGCCGTTCTTTCTCTCAAATCCGTTGAAGTCAGGGTCAACGAGAGTTCTTGTAATCTCTCTTGCTCTGTCAGGACGGAAGTTAAAGAAGATAACGCTGTCGTTAGGCTTTATTGTTGCACCGCCGTCAACAACAGCAGGAACAACAAATTCGTCTGTAACATCGTTTTTGTATGAGTTCTTGACAGCACATACAGCGCATTCAGCCTTGACGCCTTCGCCGTAAACCATAGCAGCATATGCTTTCTCAACACGCTCCCAACGGTTATCTCTGTCCATAGCGTAGTATCTGCCCATTACGGAAGAAACCTTGCCTACGCCGATTTCATCAAGCTTTTTGAGAAGCTCTTCCATAAAGTCGGCAGCACTTGACGGGGGAACATCACGTCCGTCAAGGAAGCAGTGAATGTATACTTTTTCAAGACCCTTAGCCTTTGCAAGTTCCAGAATACCGTAAAGGTGCTCAATGTGGCTGTGTACACCGCCGTTTGAAAGCAGACCCATAAGGTGAAGTGCTGTGCCGTTTTCAAGTGCCTTGTCCATTGCGTTTGAAATAGCCTCATTATCCTTGAGCTTATCTTCTTTAATTGTTTTGGTAATTCTTGTAAGCTCCTGATAAACGATTCTGCCTGCGCCCATATTTGTGTGACCAACCTCTGAGTTGCCCATCTGACCGTCAGGAAGACCTACATCCATACCCGAAGCACCAATCTGTGTTACAGGATTTTCGGAAAAATACTTATCAAGATTCGGCTTGTTTGCCGCTTTAATAGCATTACCTTCTTCAGAAGCAATGCCGAATCCGTCAAGAATCATTAATATTAAAGGTTTTTTCATAAAAACTCCCTCGTTAAATTTATTTTATTTGCTTGCAGCTTTAACGATAGCAGCAAATTTTTCGGCAACAAGTGATGCACCGCCGATAAGACCGCCGTCAACATTTACCTTTGAAAGAAGCTCATCAGCATTGCCGTCGTTCATTGAACCGCCGTACTGAATAGTAACTGCGTCTGCAACATCCTGACTGTAAAGTTTTGCAAGTGTAGCACGAATGAATCCGCAAACCTCTTCAGCCTGCTCAGCTGTTGCTGTTTTGCCTGTGCCGATTGCCCATACAGGCTCATAAGCGATAACTGTCTTTTTAACATCTTCTGCTGATACATCAAAAAGGTCAAGTTTGATTTGTCTTGCGATAACTTCTTCTGTGATGTCGCACTCACGCTCCCAAAGAAGTTCGCCTACGCAAACGATTGGCTTAAGACCTGCTGCGAGAGCAGCCTTTGTTCTCTTGTTTACTGTTTCGTCAGTTTCACCGAAATACTGTCTTCTTTCGCTGTGACCGAGAACAACATATTCAACGCCCATTTCCTTGAGCATACCTGTTGAGATTTCACCTGTGAAAGCACCGCTTTCAGCCCAGTGGCAGTTTTCTGCACCAATCTTTACGTTAGTGCCCTTTGTAGCCTCAAGAGCTACACTTAAATCAACATAAGGAACGCAAGCGATAACTTCGCAGTCAGCATCCTTAACAGCAGGAACAATCTGCTCTAAAAGTGTCTTAGCCTCGCTTGGAGTCTTATTCATTTTCCAGTTGCCGGCAATAATTGCCTTTCTCTTTGCCTTATCCATATTTGTAAATTCCTTTCTGTATATAACTGATTTATGGGCGAGTTACCCCGCCCATAGCACAATAAATGTCAATTATTTTTTGTCAGCGATTACTGCAATACCGGGAAGAGTTTTTCCCTCGAGATATTCAAGAGAAGCACCGCCGCCTGTTGAGATGTGGCTC
>DKZL01000011.1:12736-12875 GCA_002493635.1 Ruminococcaceae bacterium UBA7075
TGCGTCTGTTTCTGCAAGAGCCTCTGCAACAGCAATTGTGCCCTTTGCAAGAGTTGGGTTCTCAAACACGCCCATAGGACCGTTCCATACAACAGTTTTTGCGTTCTTTACGGCATCAGCAAAGAGTTCACGAGTTTTT
>DKZL01000011.1:12960-17654 GCA_002493635.1 Ruminococcaceae bacterium UBA7075
CCGCCGCCTGTTGAGATGTGGCTCATCTTGTCAGCAAAACCAAGCTGAATAACTGCAGCTGCGCTGTCGCCGCCGCCGATGATTGTAGTTGCGTCTGTTTCTGCAAGAGCCTCAGCAACAGCGATTGTACCCTTTGCAAGAGTCGGGTTCTCAAATACGCCCATAGGACCGTTCCAAACAACAGTTTTTGCGCTCTTAACAGCCTCAGCAAAGAGTTCACGAGTTTTTATGCCGATGTCAAGACCTTCCATATTAGCAGGAATCTTTCCTGACTCTACAACTTCAACCTCAATTTCTGCGTCAATAGGATCAGGGAAGCCCTTAGCAATTGTTGTATCAATAGGGAGGAGGAGCTTCTTGCCGAGCTTCTCAGCCTTTTCCATCATTTCTTTGCAGTAGTCAATCTTTGTATCATCAACGAGTGAAAGACCAACTTCTTTGCCCTGAGCCTTAAGGAATGTATAAGCCATACCGCCGCCAATGATGAGTGTGTCGCACTTTTCAAGAAGATTTGAGATTACATTGAGTTTGTCGGCAACTTTTGCACCGCCGAGGATTGCTACGAATGGACGAACAGGAGTTTCAACTGCATTGCCGAGGTAATCAATTTCCTTCTGCATAAGATAGCCTACAGCTGTATCCTTGATGTGGTCTGTAACGCCTGCTGTTGAGCAGTGTGCACGGTGAGCTGAACCGAAAGCATCCATTACGAATACATCTGCAAGAGATGCAAGCTCTGATGAAAATGGCTCAAGATTCTTTGTTTCTTCTTTTCTGAAACGTGTGTTCTGAAGAAGAACAACATCGCCGTCGTTCATTTCGGCAACTGCCTTTTTAGCATTTTCTCCGACAACTTCGTCATCGTCAGCAAAAATAACTTCCTTAGAAAGAAGCTCTGAAAGTCTTACTGCAACAGGAGCAAGTGAGAATTTTTCCTCCGGACCGTTCTTTGGTTTGCCGAGGTGTGAGCAAAGGATAACCTTGCCGCCGTCAGCAATAAGCTTTTTAATTGTTGGAAGAGCTGCTGTAATTCTGTTGTCATTTGTGATAACGCCGTCCTTGAGAGGTACGTTAAAGTCAACACGAACCAGAACTTTTTTACCTTTTACATTGATGTCATCAACTGTAACCTTGTTGAGTGTCATTTTATACATTCCTTTCATAATAGAAGAATATTGTAAAAATTTTCTATTTTTACAGTTACATTTATTATATATCAAAATCCTTATTTTATCAATAGATTTTTAATATTTTATTATTTACAAGACTCATATATCTAAAAATTTATGATTTTATACTTTTTTATAATATTGACTGATTTTTTTGGTATAACAACTCAAAAATATAGAAACTATTAAACAAGTTATCGTAAATGAGATAAGCAGTGATAACAATATTTTATTGATTACAAACTTGTAAATTAATGCTTAAAAAACTTAATGGTAAATGAAATATTGACATTTATCGTAATTTTATTAAAAAATTTGGCAAAAAAATCTTTGTTATGATTATAAAATACATAATATTTGCTTTTTGATTGTCGAATAAGATTTTCAAATGTTGATTAGTGTTAATTGTTATATTCTTGTGTCAGTTTGCTTGACTTTATTTTAAATTAATGATATTATGCTGTAGTGGTTAATTTTCACAAAGCGGAATGGCAGGATTTACTATGGTTATCTATAAAATTAATTGTCTTAGAAAAGACACGGGTGAAGAATTTGGAATTGATGCCTTTAAGGACGGGTTGCTTTTAAAATCCGTAGCAGGTATAACGGATATATTTGATGATATAATTCGTATAAGGGATATGTGCAATGAGCTTGAAATTGAGATATGTCATCTTGATGACATAATTGAAGATTATTTGACAGATTTTCGTATTTGAATTTTTTAAATGGCACTGTGTAAATCATGCTAAACAGTTGTTTGAACAACTTGCTTAATGACATCATGACCTCGAGCCAGAAATAAAATGAGAATTTTGAATATTTTTTAAATCAATTTTTGTTGCCTGCGGAAATGTATTGTGCTTTGCACAATAATTATGATAGAATAACCTCACGCTGTTACCAAAATCAAAGATTTTGACAGCTGAGAGAACATTGAATCATAATTTACAAAAACTTTGTTTTTGTTGCCTGCGGCAATCTATTGTGCTTTGCACAATAATTATGATATAATCAATGCGGTGATTATATATGATATGCAATTTGTGTCCCAGAAAATGTAATGCTGAACGTACCGAGCATATTGGCAATGGATTTTGCCGAATGGGAGAACTGCCTGTTGTTGCTCGTGTTGCCCCGCATTTTGGCGAGGAACCTTGTATAAGCGGAACAAGAGGAAGCGGTACAGTATTTTTTTCGGGCTGCACACTAAAATGTGTGTTTTGTCAGAACTATGATATTTCTACTGAAAATAAGGGAAGAACAATTACACCATATGAACTTGCAGAATGTTACAGACTGCTTGAGGAGAAAGGCGTTCACAATATTAATCTTGTGACTGCTGATCATTTTGTTCATGCTGTTGTAAAAAGCTTTGAAATATATAAACCACGCATACCTGTTGTCTATAATTGCAGCGGTTACACGAGCCCCAAAATACTGTCTATGCTGGACGGTATTGTTGACATATATCTGCCCGACTTTAAGTACAGTGATGATTCGCTTGCTGTCAAATATTCATCGGCACCTGACTATGTAAATATCGCAACTGCGGCAATTAAGGAAATGATTTTCCAGGTTGGAATACCGCAGTTTGATGATGAAGGCATAATGCAAAAAGGCGTTATTGTACGCAATCTTATTTTGCCTGCACATACCCGTAATAGCATAGGTGTGCTTGATATTATCAAACGTAATTTCGGCAATCAGGTTATGGTCAGTCTTATGTGTCAGTACATTCCTGCGGGCAGAGCAAGTGAGTTTTCACGAATTAACCGCAAGATTACTCACCGTGAGTATGAAAAGGTAAAATATGAGTTTTTCAGCCGTGAGCTTGACGGCTTTACTCAGGCACTGTCTTCAGCAAGTGAAGAATACATCCCTGACTGGGATTTCTGATTTTGTTAGCCGATTCATACGTTTTCCTGAATATGTGACTTTTTGGACTGGACGGTATACTTCAATTCTATGGTAAACATTATTATTCTCGGATATAAGTTGTTATGAACTCTGCCATATAGCAGAAGTGTATATTCGGGAAACGACGGTTATTTATTAAAAGAAATTTATAAATCAAAGTATAATAAAAGCAGCTCCTGTTCCTAATTGGGAACAGGAGCTGCTTCTTATGAGGAAGTTTTAAAACACTGAGTAGTTTTTGAAAATTTAAAAATTATTGATAATCACAAACATTAACCCAAGATAGCAGGAACTCTCTTTCTTCTTCCTTGCCCTTAACGGATTGTGATGCTGCTACAATTGGCAGCCATTCATTAATATACTGCCGTGCTGTGTCTGTCTTCTGACAGAACAATTTGATGTATTTTTCTGCAATTTCGTCCTGTTTGTTAAGACGGAACAAAAGATAAGTTCTTGCAGCATCGGCAGAGCCGTTGCCTTGAGTTGCGTGTGACCAGTCGATAACATAAGGAGTGCCGTCAGGAGTAATAATTACGTTGCTCGGATTAAAATCACCGTGGCAGACCTTTGTGTGTTTTGGCATACCATTCAGTCGTGTGTGAAGTTCATATCTTGTAGTTGCGTCAAGAGTTGTTTCACAAATTTTTCGGTTCATCTTATCGTGAAGCTTGTTAAGAAGAGGGGCAGTCTGATTGAGAATATTAATCTGAATATCAACAAACTGATTTAGCAGTTCGTCAATTTTGTCAGGGTTTTCTTTCATAAGTTCAGCCATTGTTTTGCCTTCGATATATGTTGAAATGATAGCCCACTTGCCGTCAACTTTTGTAATCTCTTCAATCTTTGGAATGTTAAGGCTGGTTTCCTCAACTCTTGCCTGATTAAGTGCTTCATTTAAAATATCTGATTTCGGAAAGGTTTCGTCAAATACTTTTACGGCAAGGTCGCCGTCTTTGTATATGACTTTGTTTTTTCTTTCAGCAAGAATTGTATCTAATTTCATTATTTTTTCCCCTTTCGGTTATTTAAGTTATATATTTTGTAAATCATTATTATCATGATTTACTATGTTTATATTATACAATAATTTTCAGCAATTTAATAGTATAAAAATAACAAAAGTTTTCATATAAACTTTGTTAAATCGGCGAATATAAACAGCAGACATTTTACTTTTTTAATAATTTTTTTAATTTCTTTTGTGAGAATACTACAAAAAGTTGTTAAACTTTTAACTAAATAATTGATAATTGTTTAACGATAATTTGTGTATATTGACTATCTATATTTGATATTCCGCTTGGTTGAGTCTATCTGAACAGTCTGCTGAATTATAAAAAAATATGATTATCCCTTTTAGTCAGCCTGATTTGTACACGATATTGGTGACAAATTATAGTTTAGCGACGGTGGTCGCTTTATCAGTTATAAAGGTCGGACTTAATATCAACCTCTGTATCTCGGAGTTTAAACCTGATAAATTAAATTATAGTTTATTTGAATAATAAATGAAGTTCTGTGTAGGGGACGGTTTCCCAGACGTCCCGAAAATTAGCAAAAACCTATGGGAGGGACGTCAGGGATGCCGTCCCCTACAAACTGTTA
>DKZL01000058.1:0-17729 GCA_002493635.1 Ruminococcaceae bacterium UBA7075
GTTTAAATCATAATCAAATTTCATAATATTTTCGGATGTTACCCGGTATTTTATATCTCTGTCTATTGTTCCGCTGCTGCCAACCTGTCCTCTGAAAAATTTGCTATATAGGGCAAATGTCGTTTTGCCCTCGTTAGCATCGGCAAATATTTTTAACGTATCACCGGCAAGCTTCGGCATTGTCACTGACTCGCCGCCCAACTTATTGACATTGATAGCCTCGTCCTCTATGTGATAGAATTTGACAGCACCGTTTGCTATATGTCTGGACGCAACTGCTCCGCTTGCGATATTTTGGGTTTTGACTGAATCGTTTGTGTTTGTTATTGCGTCAGTAATACCATATCCAGCAGTAGTAGTTGCTTTATCTGCTTTACTCAACAAACTCTCATTAGCGGCTGCAACCTCCGTTTCAATTGCGATGACTGCTTCCGTTACTGCCTCAATTCCGTCATCCATATGATTTAGATTTTCAGCGTTTAGGGGCGGATCAGAGCCGTTTACATAATTAATTTTAATATAGCTATTCATTTATAAGTTCATCCTTTCCTAAAAATTCAACACCTTTTGCACTGATTGTGCAGGTCATTCCGTTAATTCCCTTTAATGTCCGTGTGAAAACAAAACTATTAACCTCTGTAACATCGTTATAACAAGTCGGTATTGATACAACATCCCCCGCCTCAATCCAGTATCTGCCGAAAATATCAGCGGAATACGGTCGATATACGTACACATTGTTGAATATGTAGTTATGGCTTTTATTATCATGAAAAGCGGTAACTATCTCTCCTATATCTGTGCAACAGCGTGTTATTATGTTGTCTGACTGATAATAACTGCCTTTTTCGCTCGAGCCGTATTTGAATGTCTTATCTTTGCTATACGGAAACGAAATCAAAGTTATAGGTTTCATTGTATAATCTTCAAATGTTAAATTTGAGTAAGTAGAAATATTAGCTTTATCTTGAGTAATAAGTGGTGTATCATAAAGCGTTTTAAATTTTAAATCTCCTGATCCATTAAATATTGCGAAACACGCATTAAGCTCACAGCAGGCGTTAAACAAATCGGCTAATGTTGCTTTTGAATTAATTGTACTTTCAATTAACTTATAATCAAATTTTAATTCCTTAAGCATATTGAAAAAATTTCCTAAGCCAAAACTAATGGTTGGAATCTCAACGTGGTCAAGAATTGCATTCATCAACTCCCCCACTGTTATACTTTGCCCGGGTTTTGAATCTTCGTATCGGTGATACACCCAATTATAAAACCAATCTTTGCAGTATATTTGTGACAGTCGGTACATATCGTCAAACGCAATAACTTTTTTGATATTTCTGTTGTTTTCACATTTTACGGAATAGACATATCCGGTAAAAATGCACGATGTGCAAGATTTAATCGTAGTCATAGGCAGTAACACAGTTGTCGGAAATAATTCATTGCTTGGATATAGAATGTTTGTATTATAAGATTGTTCGATATACACCTTGACTTTTTTGCCCGATAAATTCTCGCTTACATTAATCAACGATACATTCATCTGAGAAACTATACACCCGCCGAGTTTAAATTCGCTTTCGTCTAAAATTGAATTGTTTAGCTCAAAGCTTTCAGCAATTATTTTATCTCCGCTTATTGTAAAATCATCAAATACAAGCGATAATTTCGTTTCTGTTACATTGTCCAAAATTTCGTTTTCAATTTTATACAACGATTTTATCAATACAAACCACCGCCTTAATATTCAATCAGTTCAACAGATATAGGGTTATATTCTATATTCTTTGCATCTGCATCCATAACCTGAAATTCAATATCAGGAATATAGAACGAACCCGAATAGTAACTGTTTGTTTCGTCATTCCAATATGTAACAGATACACGGCGTTGCGTTGAATTTGTTATTGCGTTATTGATGATAGTTTGAAAATTAATTTTTTCATCCAATGACAAAATATGTGTCGAAAAACGAATTGACGTCTTGTGATGCGGTAAAGTCGTTCTGTGCAAATCACCTAACTGGTCACGCTGAGCATCACTCTCCATTCTCTGATTGGGAGTAGAAGAATACTCAAGAAAATAATTATTCGGCAGTATAGTACTGCCGAATTTAATCAAATAACCTTGATATTTGTTAGCCGTAATAAATCCCTCCTATTATAAAAACGCAGACTTGCCGTTGTGTCTGCGTTTATAAAGTTCATTTTGATTTATCATCTCATCAAACAGAGTTGAACCGTTAAGCTTTGCAACAAATTCATACATATTACCGCCGTTATTACGGAACACAACGAACATTTCATAGATACGTTTGAGATAGTCGAGTATCTGACCGAGAATAACAACATCCTGACCGCTTGAGGTGTTAATCATATTCTGCAATTTGTTGAGAGGTGCGATAACCTCAGGGTTACCTGTGTTTGCTCCTGCGTTATCGCCGACTACGGCAAGGGTTGGGGATTTGACAATGCCACCCTTTGCGAGTTTGGGAATTTGTGGTGCTTCAATTTTTGGCAGCCAATCAAAAACCTTTTGCCCGAAAAATTCAAAGTTGCGAACATTATCAAATGCGCCATTAAGCATATCAAACGGTTTTCTGATAAGACTGTTAATGCCTGATATTAAAGCGTTTATTGCACTTTTAAATACGCTCCATATAGCGTCTTTAATTTTTACGAATCCGTCACCATCTGTAAACACACCCTTTATTCTTTGCCACGTCTTTTGGAATTTCTCTATTATAGATTGTAGAGGCGTTTTTAGCGTATCGGCACTGTCAGAAATACCGTTAGCTAAGCCTTCAACCGTCCATACACCGCGTTTATGCATTTCCCTTGACGGAGAATGAATATCCATTGTGCGGTCATATTCAGACAATACGAGATTAGCAAGACCGTTACTGTTCTCTATTAGTGCGCCCTTATATTCCTCTGTACCCTCGACTAATCCAACAACGGTATTTTTACCTGTGTTCTTTGCAGCTTTTTCAAGATTGTTAATTGATTTCCACTCAGATTCTTGAACATCCTGCAAAGAAATCATACTTGAGTTATAAGCCATCATCACAGCAGCGGAATCGGAGAAATCGCCATTTAGAACATTGTAAACATCAGAAAGGTCATCGCCTGTCATAATGAGCTTATTCATCTCGGCAACGCTTTCATTATAAGTATCTTTTGCTTCTTCTAAAGCTTCCTTTCCTGCAACAACTTTATCGTAATAATCACCGCCTGTTTTTCTGTAATAGCCCCCATTGTCACTATTATATAGTTGTTTATATTTTTCCGCTGTTAAGTTATGCTCTTCCAAATAAGAATTAAATTCTTCTTCAGCCTTATTCAATTCCTCTTGTTTTTTGCTTAAGTTATTTCTGGATGAATTCAATTCTTTACTTGCGGCAATCTGCTCTTTTGCATTTTCAGTTTTTAAATCGGATAAAGCGGACATATTTGCAAGCTTTTGATATTCATCAATAGTATTATTAATCTCTCTCTGAATTTCAGTTAAATCGCCTTTAAGATTAATTTTTCCGTTGCCACTAATGGAAACATACTTATTCCAAGTATCGTCAAAGCCATCAATGTTATTACTAAAATAAGTAACAATAGTTTGAAGCTGTGCTTGTTCACTTGGGTCTAATTTTGCCTTTTCAAGCAATTCCATCAATTTTTCTTGGTAATTATCAACAAGAGTATTGTCCGCATACATATTGTCAAGACTATCGAGTGTACTCTTTAAATTATCTTCGATACCTGATGTGGTTGCCTCAAGGTCACTTTTGATTGAATCAATTTCGTCTGCAAATTTCTTAGCTTCCGAGTTTTTCCATTTAAGAGCACCATAAGTTTCAACCGCAAGGACAATACCACTAATTGCACCGGCGATAGCGAGTAAAGGATTTGCACTTATAGTTGTAGTAAACAGCTTTATTGCGTTTTTGACTTTTGCTATACCATTAGCAATAGCCTGTCCCGCTTTAAATGCAATAACTGCTGTTGCAACTGCCGCAATACCGCCTGCAATCGCATATAAGGTTTTGTCACTGATGTTTTTAACTGCATTGGAAATCGCTTTTAACGCATTTGCAAGCATTTCAACTAACTTCGGCACGCCTTTTTCAATAGTCCACTTTGCTAAAGGCAAGAGGATATTTTTATAAGCCGTCTTTAGTTTATCTCCGCATGCTTTAAGTAATTCTCTGAATGCTCCTGCCAACTTTTCAACACTCGTCATAACGGGGGATAAATCAAGACTTTCAATCCAATCAAGACGGATTTCGGACATATCCTTCATAAATTCGGTTATATCTTCGACTATGCCGAGAACATCCTGCCAAATCTTTTTACCCGTTTCGCTCTTGTCCCAGGCAAGTTTGATTTTCTCTCGCAAAGTTTTTGTAGCGTTGTTGCAATTACGGATTATCTCGAGAATATTTCCCCAGATACGTTCTCCTGTGCCGTTATTCCAAACTTCTCCGAAATCCTTTGCAATAGTGTCAATAAGTTCAATAAAACTATTCGCCTTGTCTATAAACGATTGAATAACACTATCACCAAGTCCGGCTTTTTTCCAAGCATTTGTAAATGCTTCGGCAATATCGCTTATATTATCAATAATATGACCTAACAGACTTTTGATATTATCAAGCAATTTCTGACCTGAACCATTATTCCAAACTCTGCTCCACGAATTTCCAACCTCAGAAATCGCTGTTTTAATTTTGCCCATAGTGCTTTTAACGCTGTCAATTAGCTTTTTACTTTTGGCGTTCCAACTGCTTGTGAGATTGTCCATAGCAGTTACAAGCGGTGAGTTTTTACCGTTACTGACTGTTGTACTGTCATTATTATTTGAAGCATTTGTTTTAGTGGATGTATCCTGTGTAATTATATTCAGCTTGTCAAACCCTGCTACGCTTCTTTTTGCTTTCTCGGCACTGTCGGTAATGTTATCAAGAGCCGCCGCACTGTTATTTGCGTCATTAGTTAGGGCTTCTACTGCTGTACCTGTTGCATTGCTATTGTTTGCTAACGTTGTGCCAAACAAGGATGATACAGCACTTGAAAACGTACTCGACAATTCTTTCGCTTTTTCAATAAGCTGATTGAGCATTTTTAACAGAGGTGTAAAAGCCGTAATTAAGCCCTGACCGATTGAGGCTTTCAGACTGTCAAAGTTTAATTTTAAAATTCTTGTCTGATTCGCCCAACTGTCCTGAGTTCGGGTAAAGTCACCGGTTGCGTTTTTGAGCTGACCGAGTACAAAATTATAGCGGAGCGTTACTTTTTCAGCTTCGGTCATTTGTGATACAGTCTTTCCGTAACCGTTTGCAAGAGCGTAGTTATCAAGAGCCGACTGTGTCATTACAATACCGAGGTCTTTCAGCGTTTCTGTTTCGCCTGAAAATACCGACTTAAGCTTTGTATATGCTAAATCCTGGTCAAGGTTGTAAAAAGAAGCTACATCACCCGTAAGTCCGGCAAGAGCTGTCGCCATATCATAGCTTTGCTTTTCGGTAAAGCCGAAAGCTTCAGCCATTGAGCCGAATGTGCCGACATATTTCTTTGCCATTGTTTCGGATAAGCCGTAAGCCTTTTGAGCATTTACCGCCCACTCATTGACTTTATCGGACATTGTTGTAAATGTAACATCGACAACATTCTGAACCTCTGCAAGGTCGGAGCCTAAATCAATACAAGCCTTGCCAAAGCTCACAATCATTTTAGCTGAAAAAGCGGCGGCTATAGCAGCGCCGATTTTCTTAAACGAGTTGGAAATTTTCGTTCCGGCTGTATTCGCTTGTGACTGAACATTCTGCAATGACCGTCTGAAGCCTGCTGAATTCAGCACCATATTAAGACCGATAGTGCCGACTGTTGTGGTTCCCATAAAATTTCCTCCTTTCATAAAATGGTATAAAAATAGCGCACACCCGAAGATGTACGCTATAACAAAAAAAGCCAAGTATGGAATACTTGACAATGTTAAATGATATGATATAATAAAGGTGGATAAGGCGAACCGATAGACGGTTAGCCCCTTATAATTTGGTTCTGAAATAAACCGCATTACTTTGGACAGTGGCGGTTTATTTCTTTTTTTATTGCAATGATTGTATACAAAACAACAATTAAAACTATTATTATGTACTCCATTGGCAACACCCCCATTCAGGGGCAAGACTTAACCGCCTACCGTTTAGGCTCACCTTATCTGACAGAATTATATCATATTGACTTGTAAAAAAACAATACAGTTGCAAAAGTTTAGCCACCCCCTTTATGGAGTGGCTTGTTTTATTTTATCAACTCAGTTCATCAGGTGTTACAACAAAATCGTATTTTTCAGAATCAGAAGAAATACCGTCAGTATATGTAAATTCGAGCTTTTGCCAGTCAGGGTCAACCTCATAGCAAACATAACCCTTAAGCTTTTTACCTGCCGCAAGGTTGCCGCTGAGCATATCATATCCCTCAGGATTAACCAAAAGTGCTTTTTGGTCTATCTCGTAATCATCAAGATATGCCTTATGATAGAACATATTGATATTCTGTTCTTCTGAGGATATATTCTCCACCTCAAAAAACAGTACAAGATATTTTTTGCCTTCCTCCGGCTTAGCGGTAAGATATTCGCTCTGCTGAATTTCATCATACTGTTTTGCCATTTCGAACGAAATTTTAAGATTTCCGCTTTCAATATAATTGCCGGGTCCTACTGCGCTTGGAACTGTTGTCTGAGGTTCTGTTACAGCTTCGGTTGTAACCTCAGCAGTTGTTTCAATAGCACCGGTTTTTTGACTGCTTGAGTTGTCAGAAGTGGAATTTTTCGAGCCACAAGCCGTTACGCTGAAAGCCATAACAGCAATCAGTGCAATAATAATTAGTTTTTTCATCTTCTACTCTCCTTGTTAAGTAAAATAACTGTTCTTCTATATTACAACAAATAATAGCAAAAGTCAATAAATTCAGACAAGATAAGAGTATATTTTTAAATTACATTGACGAAAAAGCCTGTTGAAACTCTGCAAGGACCCTTTCCATATCCGCCTCGGTGTACTTCTTTACATTGCGTGAACGCCACCTGTTGCGGATTTTATGCTGTGAAGATGTAAAGTGTTTAAGCACATCCTTGTCGTCCTCAAGCCTGATTTGCACCGTTCTTGCAAGCGGTGTATCAGGTCCTAAGCCCTGCAACAATGAACAAAATTCCGTCCAGGTCATAGACTGAAAATCTTTAGAATAAATGCTGACCCCGTAACTTGACTTGAAAGATGAAACGATTAAATCGAAATCGTCAATCAGGTCGTAGCCGGGGTCGCCGTTTCCCCCTCATCAGGCTCTTCGCCGTTATTTATAATCGACTGTGCGCTTTCCATGATGAGTGTTGAGAAATCTTCAAACGAAAGCTTAAGAGCTTCAATTTTCTTTCTGTTTTCTTCATCAAAAAGCAAATCATAAATGGCAAGTATATTTTTTACCTCCACACCATTGCCGTTTTCGCCGAACAAAGCAAAAACCTTTAACATCGTCATTGCATCATTGTTAGCTTTAATTTCAACATCCTTAATCTTGATAATCGGCTTTTCCTCAAAATTAAGCTTATTCGTAATATCTATAATCTTTGACATATTTTCATTACTCCTTTATAAAAGTCGCTCAGAGGGCAAATATAAGCCGCTATGAGCGTGTTTTTTGATAATTATGCAGCAGGTGTGTAAACAGGCTTGCCGTTTGACATAACCTCAAACTCAAGAGGCGCAACGCTTGATGACGAACCGCCGCCGTTTGCAGTAACGGAAATGACTGCATTTTCAAAGAGTACGGTTGAGCCGTCAGGAAACAGCCATTTGAAGTTGGCTTCGCACTCTCTGCCGTTCTTGTATGTAAGTCCTGCGATAAGGTCGTTGCCTGCATCGCCGAGCGTTCTCTTTGCCTTGACTGAAATTGTAACGCTCTTGGCAGTCATAAGGCGTGACTTCCAGCCTTCCTGTTCAAATGCGTTCCATTCCTCAACACCGTTGTCAAACGAAACTGAAAACTCTTCGCAGTTTGCAATCGTTGTATCAACAGTGGTTGAGCCTGCCGCCGCTACCTTAAACTGATTTTCATAACAAGGGAATACTCCCGATTTAGTTGTTGCCATAGTTTAAATCTTCCTTTCATAGTAAATTTTTAATTCAATCACTCTTTCATATACTCCGCTGTCATCTGTACCCACATCAACAGGCTCAGGCACTAACAGCTCAATCATATAAACCAAAGTGTTGTTTATTGTTTCATTTTTGATTGTACGCAAGGTTTCGTACAGCTGCCTTGCTTCAATCTCGGTTTCATTGGCATTTGTGCTCCAATGAATGAGTAAAGATACTCCTATGATGTCATAGGTGCTTTCTGAGCCTATCGCCGTTACAGGAGCACCGGTGCGCTTGAGCGAATAAACTCCGAGCGATTTGTCCTGCTTGCTGTCAAGCTTGCCGATATAAAAATGCTCGGCGTTGCTGTAAGCCTTAAGCCAATCTCTTATGTCTGCAAGTGTAATCATAAGCCGCACAACCTCCTGTATATTTCGGCAAATTTATCAGAACAGAAATTCTGCCGGGTGCCGCCCTTGAGCCAAGGCTCAAGCCATTCGCCTCTTGCGCCTGCGTGCTCTTTGGTGCTGAAATTGTATTCAGGGTGAAAATAAAGCCGCCTTGCATACGGCGTTGATGAAATAATACTTGTAACGCCGTTTTCAGAATTTGAATAATCGGTAAAAGTGCTTTCATTTTGCAGATTTCCTGTTTCAAACGGCATTACCTCAGCGTTTTTCACCTCTTTAAGAAGTGCGTCTGTTGTCATTTCCAAGGCTTTCTGTGAATTGCTGTCAAGCTGTCTGAGCAAGCCGAAATTCAGGTTAATTGTTGAACTAACTTCAAAAACACCCACTAAATCACATCCAATTCAATAAAATTAACCGTTCCGTCAGGATTGCGAGCTTTGACCCCCTGTATGATATCACGCTTTACTCCGTTGATTACCGCATAACCGCCGCTTATTGTCGCAACGCTCGGTATAATGTCAAACGGAATAAGAAGAACACCGTTAGCCTGAACTTTCTTCTTTTCAGATGTAAGAATTGTTTTGACCTTTTCCTGAAAATTGCAGTACAGAGGGTCGCCGTATAAAGTATCTGACGGCTTAAGTGTGTCTGACGGAAAAAGCTCCCTGCGGTCATATATCACAACAGGAGCTCCGTCCTCATCAAGTCCCTCTCCGTAAAGAGTAAGCCATATAGGCTGTTTGCAAAACTGCTTTCGTATGAGTGACGGGAACTTCATAAAACATCACTCCTCAGATAGCAGGATAGCAGAGCCCTGTTGACTTTAACAACGCATAAATATCGGTTGGAATAGCGACTCCACCGACTACACGCAAATTCCAATTCTCTCCGAATCCCATTGAAACACCGTTAAGCGAGTAAGACTGTAAAAAAGAATTAATCATATCGTCATTTTCTGTTTCAAACGCAGTAAGTCTGCTGTGCACACGATTGATAATTTTCTTCTGAAATTCCGTCAGCTTGTCGTATTCAATGCGGTTATATGTGAGAATGTCAATATGCTCAGCGGCTCTCAGTTCAAACTCGCCGACATCATTTTGCTGTTCAATGTAGGATATGAACATATTATCATTCCTTCTGGTCTGATTTCAGCTTCTTGTTTTCAGCCTTCAGCTTTTCGTTTTCCTTAGCAAGAGCCTCATAGCTTTCAAGCGGCACCGTTTTGCCGATAGCGTGTTCCTTGATTTTGCCGTTATCGTCATAAATATCAAAGCCCTGTGCCTTGTAAACCTTTGCCTCTTCGGTTGTATTTACCGTATACGCCTTATTGCCTTTAATCGCTTTCATTATTGCTCACCTCTTATGCCTGGCTGTGAATAATAACACCCTGCTTCATAAGCTCGTCAATAGCAAAGGTGCCGTTGTATCTTCTGTTCTGATAAATATACTTATCAGCCGTTCTGCTGTCTGTACCGGGAGTAAATAACTTCATATATGAATATTTAACTCTCGATACCTGCGCCTCAGGGTCGATAAGAATATAGTCAATCTGCTTTGCCGTTTCATCAGCCACACAGCCGTTTGTAAAGTTGAACAAAGACTTGAGCCTTGCGCTCGGTACTTCCTTGATTTTTGCGATGTCGTCAAGAGAACGAACACGGCGGTCAATATTCTTTGCGGAGCTGATTTCGAGCGTTCTCTGAATGCCGTCGGCGTTCTTGAGGAGCTTGTTGTATTTCGGAGTACAGTACATAATTACTCTGTCGAGCGGTACGCCTGCTTCTGAAAGTGCTTCAAGGTTATCATCAAAATCAGAAAGCACATTTGCCGCAGTAAGAGCCGCCGTCTTGATAGTAGAGCCAACTCTTTTAGCTTCTGCGTAAAGCTTGCTGTATGTGTAACAGTCAAGCTCGGGAATAGCCTGAGTCTTTTCAAAACGGTTCTGAAGGTTGGCAACTGTGACAACGAGATTTGACTCATCAACATCCATAGGATCGATAGCGAATTCAATATCTCTGTCGTGGTCGAGCGTCTTGGTTTCGTAGCCGTTTGAATAATCACCCGCATTGAAACCGCCTGCACCTCTTGAGTGGTCTTTGTAGCCGCTTACCGAAAGCTTTGGAATTTTAATATCCTTGCCGTTTACAATCTGAATATCGGAATTTGAATGGTACAGGTCATCACAAGTGAGCTCCTGACCGTATAAATCCCTTAAAATATTGCTGAATATTGTTGCATATTCAAGTACTGCCATTATTAATTACCTCTTTTCTTAATTTTTTGATTTGATTCCGAAAATACCTCTCAGGGCATCTTCTGTGACTTTGTCCGAGCCGTCACCGTCACCGCCGATTTTCTGAATACCGCCGTTGTTGCCGCCGCTTTGAGATGCACCCTTTAAAGCAGGAATATCGTCAAGCACGGTTTTTATAGCTTCGGTGAGCTTTTCGGCGTTTACTTTGCCGTCTGCGTCGGTTACGGCTTTGAAATCAGCCATTTTAAGCACATACGGGATTGACTTAACATCAATGCCCTGCTTAATAGCTTCAAGTGTTGCAGACTGATTTATTTCAGCCGAAAGACGTGCACTTCTTTCGCTGTTAATCGTATTCTGCAATTCTGCCACGTCAGGAGTACTCTTTTTCTTATTTTCAAGATAAGTTGCCATTGCATTGTTTGCCTCTTCTTCTGTCAAACCTTTCTGTTTGAAGAATGAAGTTAATGCAGATTTTGTCGCTCTGCCTGTTCTGTCATTGACAATTTTGTCAAGTTCCTCCTGCGTATATGTTTTTGTTCCGGTACCGTTACCGCCGTTCTGATTGGCTGGATCTCCACCGTTATTGTTAGGGTCGGTGTCGTCCCCTGCAAATTTTTGAATGTTCAATTCAATCATTTCAAAATTTCCTTTCCGTTTATGCCCGTCGGCTTATTCCTTAGCTTTTAACGCCATCAAAGTTTTGGGCAATAAAAAAAGCACTCTGCGTATAATTGCGAAGTGCTTAATCTGCTGATTTGGTTTTTCTCGGCTTATCAGGCGCAGGCTCAACAAAGCCGCCTGAGATAAGCTGTTCGGCTCGTTCGTCCGAGCATTCATAGGTTTCATTGACCGGTCGTGTTATAAACCCCTCGGTCTTGTCGTTGAACTGTCTGATTACTCTGACCTTCATATTCTCACCTCCTTAAAAAGGGCATAAAAATACCGCCCTCACACTGTGGGAGCGGTTAATTTTCTTTTGGTTCGTATCTATAGCCTTTATCAAAAGGTCTGTGCCTATCGTGATTTACTTCTTCACTGAAAATCCTTGTCGGTATCCCGGTGGGATAAGCTTTGCAAGTTGCAAAAGGCGGTTTATCATTTAAAATGAAATGTTTACAAGTTTCACATTTTACAATTTTTGAAAAACTCATTATAAAACCTCCTTGAGATAATATTTTACCACTTTTTCTGAATTTTTGCAAGATATTTTATTAATACTACAAGCAATAGAATCTGCAATAAACTCAAAAGCATTTTTAGAAGCATTTAGCGACACAAAATCTTTTACTTTTGTCCTCCTGAACAAAGCGTGCATAGGTGATTTAGGGTTACTGAGTTCTTCCTGTGATACAAAATGTCCCCATTCGTGCGTTGCAATATATTTTATGTCAGCTCCTTTAGGTAATATACATTTATTTACAAATTCTTTAATTATTGCGTCCATTTCCACTGAAGAATTAAAATATTTTTTGTTAAGCTGTAAAACTTTTGCCGGTGTAACCTGTGCTATATCACTATAACTCAAATCAACTATATCAATTCTAAAGAACATCTTTCCGTATTTATCATTAAGTTGTTCTAACTGCTCGACAAACGGTTTGATAACAACTGATGTTTTAAGACTTTCGGCGTTATTCAAGTTTCTAACGCCGATATTACTTAATCTGTTCTGAATTTCCGCTAATTCTTTTGCTGTTATAGGATTGTCTATACTTTTTGTTGTCGGTATAGTGATATCTATATTTTTAGCACCCATTTTTAAAACTTTATCAGACTTCTCTACCCTTTTCCACCACACCTCGGCTCGCTTTGCGTATGCTCTCTTGTTGTCACTGTCAAGGCTGTATTTTGAAATTCTTTCGCATTTTTTAGCTTGATTTTCATAATATGACTTCTGCTGTTCAAGTACTTCCTGCATCTTCATATCGTCAATTTCTTCCGGCGTTACAGGTTTCAGGGTTGTAATACCTTCAAAATAGGTACTTGTGCTGTCCTTGCAACGAGGGTGAAACAAACCGCCCGATATCGCTTCGGACAAAAGCGGATAATCACCGTCCTTTGCAGAGCCGCCCGAATAAACATCATCAATGAATACTCTGCCGATATACTGTGCGCAGTCCGGACAACCGCCTTGTCGGGAATTCACTACAACAGTTGTAATGCCGAATTCCTGCCGCTTTTCTCCCTCGCCTCTGAGATATGCTCTTTTGTTTGCTGTGCGGATTGCCATTTCTGCATAGTCTGACAGCGTGTGTCTTGCGCCGTTTTTATATTCAACGCAGTTAAGTCCTGCCTTGAGCATATCTCTGCAAGCCATATCAACGGCTTTTTCGTATGTTCCTGCGCCTGTGTTAGCATAAACTTGCGCATTGAAAATAGCACTGCGGTATTTGTCGTTACTCATTCGCAGGACGGCTGTTTCTGCCCTCTGTAAATCGTCTGTGGTCGATTTTATAAGCGCATTGAGTTTACGGTCGTTGACCTTGAAAAACTCGGCGGCTGTGGAGCTTGCTGACGGCTTAACAGATACTTTGAAGCCGTCCTTTATTGCTTGCAGGATTTCTGCTTCCTGCTCTGCGTTTCCGTCTGCTCTTGCGATTCTGAGCATTTCTTCAACCTTGCCGTTAAGCTCGGAAAACTGCTTGTTGAATTTTTTAAAATTGTTCTTGCGGTACCGTTCAAGGCTTTTAAGCTGTTCAGCCTGCCACTGCGACCAGTTATAGCCCTCTTTGAGTTCCTCGGCTCTGTGTCGGCTGAAATTTCTCATCATACTGTCAATGAGTTCATTCTCAATCTCTTCAAAGGCTTGTGAAATATCATATTCATTCATTGTTAAAATCCGATAGACTGAATGTCGTCAGCTTCCGAGGTTTCCTCGGCAACTGCAATTCCCATTTCTTCCTTAATTCGCTTTGCTTCCTCGGCTTTCCAATCGTTGTCCTTGCTGTCGCCGTAAAGCTCATCAATGCCCGCCTCAATGCTCATAATTCCGCTTTGTCTTGCCTTGCCGACTGTTTCAACCTGACTTTCAAATGACGGATTGGCATATTCACCAAAATTCAGAGTAACCTCTAAATCGTCCGACACAAGCGGCTGATTATTAATTAACGCATTGACATTCAGCGCAGTTTTTACAAGCTTAGGTATAACGCTTTCGAGCAACTCAACATAGCTCTGTCGGGTGTAGAGCGTTGTCTTTTCCTTTTCCCTCTGTGCTTCTGCGTTATCAAGCTTTTTGACATCAATTCCGAGTGTTGAAGGACTAATAACGCCCTGCAAGCAAAGGTCAAGAGCCGTAATATATGAGCTTAAATAGCTTTCGTGCTGGATTGTCGGGCTTTCAGTATAAATGCGATTGCCGTTGCCGCTCTCACTCATATCGTTATCGACCATAATAAAACGATTGTCAAATGCATTCGGCTTGACAGACTTGCCTGTATCGGGATTTTTCGGAATCATACAATCAGGTATGTACTGCTTTGTTCTGCCGGCTCTGAGTGCGTCCATCCACTGCGACCACGCTTCATCAAGGCTGTCAAAGGCTTCATCTTTGTCCTCGATAAGGCTCTTTCCTCTTCCTTTGTACTGCGACGATTTGCCGAAAATCACCGGCACTGCCCACATTACGGCCTTGTCAAAGGTTACGCCCTTACCCTCAATCCAGCTTGTTTCTTCAATCGAATTGAGTGGCACTTCCTTGCCGGAATCATCCTCAAGCTCATACTTGATATATCCGTAGCCGTAGCTTTCTTCAAATCGGTATCGCTTGCCCTTGCTTACATATTCGGTATAAAAATCAATTCCTCTGATTCGCCCACGGTTGCGCTTGAATTTTACACGCTCGGCAGGAAACCACTCGATAATCGGAAAATCCGAAACATCCTTATCAAAAGAGAATTTGAATGCTCCGTCACCGACAATTCCGATATCAGCGAGCATTGTTTTAAGCGTTTCGTCAAGCTTGCTGTCCTTTTCAATATCTGCCCACTTTTCAGCATAACTTGTGCTGTTTTTGCTTGCGATTTCAACCCCGTTGTAGTCGGACATTACTATTTTTGCTATCGTATCGACAATCAGTGACGCAAGCGGTATGTGAATTTTGCGGATTTCCATTCCTGCCGTCATTCTTGATTTCCAGAACATTTCATTTGGCACATCAAGCTGACTGTAAAGCTGTGAAAGCTGCTTGCTCTTGCCTGCATACCATATTCTGTTTTTAGCGCAGGATGTCAGAAAATCCATATTTTCGTCAATAATTATAAGTGACTTATTCGCAGGATTGACCTGTAAAAAATGCCACATTCCCTGTCTTATTTTATCAGCCATAAAGTTTATCAGCCCCATTATTTTTCACTTCCTATTTTGCCCTTGTGCGGTATCCAAGCGTACTGGTCGGCATTGATTGTATGGTCGTGTCCGTCCTCGGGTATGTTGTCTTTTTCTTCAAGCCACGAATACAATTCCATTTCTGTGATTGAGTTCACGCAATGGTCGAGTATGTAATAATAGCCTTTCTGAATCCAACCGAGCATAAGCATAATTCGGTCGATAATCGGCAGCTTTTTCCACGCATTTTCAAAGTTGTAAATACAGCCGTTATTGCGCTTGTACTTCTTAAATTCGGTAATTGTTGCCTGGTCGGCACTGTCTATAAAAGCCGTTCTCGCAAATCCCCATTCCTTTCGATTGCGCTCAAGAAATTTTATGAATTTGTCAACCGTATCAGACGGAGCTATCGGTGTTTGCAACTCGGCATTGTTATACACTTCTTCATCAAGCCGGATATACTTGCCTTTGTTTGTTATGCCGCCGAATATCATTGCAATAGTATCGGGCGATTTCTGCGAATATGCAGTGTCAAGTCCTGCGGTAAATTGAAAAAAATGCTCTTTGTGCCTGTCGTTGTTAAGAAACTGCTTTGCCCAAGCCTTTGACTTAATGTGCAATTTTCGGTCAAAGTTCGGGAATACAAGTCCGGTAGAACGACCTCGCAAGCCTTGAATTTTATTCTTGTAAATCTTCGTGCCTTTTGGAGTATTTGTCAGAACTCGGTCAAGCTCTTCCTTTTTCAGTCCGAGATTATGAGCAAAAGAAAAGAACCAATGCACCCAACCGGGCTTTGGCTCTTCTCGTAATTCGTTTAATATTTCAATCGGCGTTTCATCTTTCCACTTCGGGAGTGGTCGGGAACAGTTAATATATTCCTTGTAAACAGGCAAATTCGGGTCATCGGGATTGAGCGTTGCCATAAAATAATCGGCTCGCATTGACGCTTCACGCACAAATTCAATATCTGCTGTGTTGATTTCGTCAACATAAAGACAGCCGTACTGACCGCCAAGTGCTTTTTTCCATTTTTCTTTGTCACCGTAACCCATTACATAGATTACTTTGTCGCCCTTTGATGTATGAAACAGAATATGCGAAATCTTATCGCCTTTCGTTCCGTTGCCGTTATATTCGACAAGCTCTCCGAAATCGTCAATAATTCCAAGGTCTTTGTTGATAATATTCTTTTCAGCCGTTCCTATGTCTTTGGCGGCTATAATATGGAGTTTCTTAGGTGACTGTGTGACTTTAAGCATAAACTTAAAAAGTCCGACAGTCGTTTTGCCTGCCATTGTCGTACCCTCAAGGAATTCAACAGGAGCGTTACAGCGCAGAAACGCTTTATATTTTTTTGACAGAATTAATCTGTTATTCATCTTCGCTCATCTGCTTTATAAGGTCGTCAAGCTTCGACTGCTCGGCTTTGAGCGTGCCAGAAACTTCGACCTTATCCTTAAACATTCCAAGATGTTTTCCGAGCAATTCAAGAGCCTTAACCTTGTCGCAGGTTTCAACCGATATTCCGAACTTCGTTTGCTTGATTCCTGCAATCGCCTTTTTCTGCTGAGCCGTCAACTCGTCTGTATTTTTTAATTCCACATCAGGATATTCAACGGCATTACCCATATCGTCAACACTTTGTTTTGTTACAACCTTACTGTAATCAGCACCGTTTGAAAACGCAATCGCCGCAAGCTCCCTGACAACCATATCCTGTGTTATCTCGGTTCTGACTTCACGGTCTTTCATTTGATTGCTAATTTCATTCTGAACCTTAACATTTATTAACAGCCTTGCGCCTTGTTCGGCTGCCGTTCTTTCAGAATATCCTGCCCTGATTGCCGCCTGAGTGGCATTAAGGTCAATCAGGTATTCATCTACAAATCTTTTCTGTTTTTCAGTCAATGCCATTCAGGCTCACCTCTTTTCAAAATTTGCAAAGTAAAACCGCCCACAAATTAAATGCAGGCGGTTTATTTTAAGGAGAATTATCAAATGAGCGTTGTTGTTTTGTATGTTTCTACATTTTATATTATAACACACCCATTCGGGACAACGGGACAAATTTAATTTACCAATGATATCTGTAACACATTTTTTTGATACTATCAACAGTATTGTTTCCTCCCACTTGCAACGCAATCTTTGCCCAGCTGTAATGTAGGCTCAGTCGCATAAACAAACAATTTTCCTCAAAGATATCTCTCGACAGACGATTTAACGCTGAATTGCGTAATATCTCAAGGTTTTGAATTTCTCTTTGTATGTCCGTAATTTGAGTTACAGCATTACCTATTTTATCCGAAGCATTGCCCGAACCTGGAGTATCGGACAGCTTAACGGCTGTATTTGTAGCCTCGCTTTCAAGGCGGATAACCTTTGCTTTTAGCCCTGAAATTTCCTTATTTATGTGCTTAATTTCTCTTGCAGTCAATATTCTCACCTCCCGCCCCGACCGCACCCGGGGAGATTATTTGTTCGCAAACATATTCGATGTATGTGTGTTTATATAATCCGCCGTGCGGGGCTGATATAGGTTATTGAAATATAATAACATCTCGTTTAATATAGTGATTGTGGTGTGATAAAA
>DKZL01000058.1:18031-25813 GCA_002493635.1 Ruminococcaceae bacterium UBA7075
CTGTCAGAACAAATCAGCAATTACGATAAGCAGCTTATAGATTTACTCAATGAATAAAAATAAAATTTTATAAAATGAACTAAAAATTAACTATCACACCACACAATTATTTATTCTTCTTTGCTTACTTCGTAACTCCTGTTCCACAGCCATTTTACAGCTTCCAAGAATTCTGCTTTAGTTATTCCGTTATGAGTTGCCATATTCATAACTATATAAATTGCCAACGCCTTGTCATCATCGGGTATGTTATCGGCGTTTATGTTTTTGAATATTGCACACGCTGTGCCCATGTTCATCATTCATCACCCCAATCTAATGCCTGTCCGCAATCGCAGTATTTAGTGCCAACCCATTTGGGGTTGAAATGTTTCATTTGACAGTTAGGACAACGATACGCGCCACCATATTCTTTTAACGGCTTTTTCGGTATCTGCTTTTCAAGGGCTTGTTTTGCCGTTTCAAGAGCTTCAACAAATTCTGTATATTCATAAGCTCCATCAGCTTTTGCCCTGTAATGTCTGTTTGGGTCTTTTATTATCTCAATCGCTTCCTGTGGTGTCATTCTCTGTACTCCTTTGGTTTGTAAATTCGGCAAAATCTACCGTTTGTGTCCCATTTTAAAACCCTTTTAGCCTTACAACAACCGAGAGTTGCACCTAAATGACCATCCCAATATTTGCAAATCGAACAATGTTTGTGTTTTTTACGGTATTCGTTCGGTGTCAATTACGCTCACCGTCCTTAAGTCTTTCAAGCTGTTCTGCAAGGCGGTTGATTTTGTATTCTTTTTCTCTCTCGACAAAACCGAAGCAATTAAAAATCAGCTTCAGCTGCTCAAGCATAATTTCTACATCGGCAATTTCTTCAATGATATTATGCAAATTTCTCTGAATATCAACATCATTTCGCCTTGACTTCATCAGAGCCTTGATAAGCTCTGACATTTCTTCAACAGCCATATCGACCTGACTGTTATCGCCGTAAGCTTCTACGGCTTTTATAATCACTAAATTCTTAAATTCCGGGTTCATCTCTGTCACTCCTTATCCATTTTTGCACCGCAGTGAGGGCAGAAATTAAAAGTATCCGTGTTAGTAAAGTAAAAATAACCGCAAAGGGAGCATTTTCTTTCATTTTTTGATTTAATCCACTTTCCGCGCCTAACCTCCTGCACATCGGCGGTGGGTTGATTTTTAACAATGGATTCAAAATCATCATAACAAATCTGCTCAACTACTTCGTCGTTAGTATTCGTCCAATTTAACGGTCTGTTATCTTTGAGAGTTGAAAGTAATCTTCCACGCTCTATGTATTCTTTAGACATTGTTTTCACGCTCCTTTCAACTATCCGATTTCTCCGGATAGTTCGGCAAAATTGTTTTTGGCTTAAAGCAGTTTTTACCGTTGCCGTACTCATCCAAAGGTAACTGTTCATACCCTAAATCAAACATTCTCGGTACTGATATATCAGTAACTTGTATATATGGCTGTTTAATACCGTGACCACAACAGCTACCAACAGTCCATATTTTATGATTACGAATTAAATCTGTAATTTCAGCCTGTAAGCAAGTATCAACACTTATAGTTTTACATTCACTTTGTGGACTGAATTCAATGCCAACAGAGCATTTATACTCCTGTATAGGCGAATACTTACACATAGTTTCATATCTTGCTTTACAAAGTGCCTCTATCTCTGTATCAGATAGATTTCCTTTTGAAAGTAAGTCGGATATGATTTCTATACAAGTAATATTATCCATTTGTTTTCTCCTTTCTACTGTTCGGATTTTCCAAACTGTTCAACGCTTTTTCGGCTGCTTCTGGTGTTAGAAATACGGTTTTGCCGAAATTATCTCTAAGTAAATAATCATATTTATGCGTATTAACCCATAAATCACCTTGTTTATCTATTTCAAAACCTGTTATTGTTTCTTTGATAATTTCTTCATCAATTACAAAATAAACCGTATCACCAACCTTGCACGGCAGCTCCACAAATCGGTTGCGGTCTTTGAAATGTGGACAATTACTTTCTTCCTCAAACTTTTTTCTTAAAATTTCAGGATAATAATCAGCCGAAACTATGTCTGAATGCATCTTACACACATCAACACATAAACATTCCTTACAATTTGCCATTTTTTCCACCACCTATAAAGATATTTGTTTTCCGCAATAAGGACAATATTTTGCAGAGGTAACAAGCGTCGAAGCATTATTGTGACTTTCAAATATGATTGCTACTTCTGCTCCTCCGCAACACAATCCTATTGATATTTCGCCATCTGGGCTTTTAAACCATTCCTGCGAACAGTTTAGGTCTTCATCAAGAGTGCAATAAGGGCAATTTTCATTACTTTCCGTTGATATTCCTCCTGATACAAGTGTTGAATCACTTGCCTTGTTATCCTCTAGTGGAAGTTGTGGAAGTTTGGGCAACGGCATCCAATGAGTAACAACAAGCTCACTTCTATCATTTATCTCTTCGGCAATGTATTTATGCCCAAAGCAGTAGGTTGTAGCCCATTCTCCGTCAATGAACCAGCCTGTGTGAATCCAATGATATGTCTTCCTCTTTTCTTTGTGTTTGCCGAAAAATTCAATTTCTCTGATAAGTATCAGTACATCTTGTTCTTCATCAGGCAATCTATCTTTAACGCTTATCCATTCACTTGCCATTGTCAGCCCTCCTGTTCCAAAACTTTATAGCCTCCTGCTCTGTAGTCTCTACCGATTTATATTTACCTACAGTGTCAATAAATACAGTAGCATTGCATTTTCGGCATACATAGTGATGTGAACGGTTCATTAAGTCCCTATGACTTGTATGTACATAATCAGCCCTACCACCACAAAATGGACACGGCTTTAGCTCTTCGCTCATTCTGATTTCCGTCCTTTCATTTGAAGTTTTTTAGTATGATGAACACAACTCTCAACGGGACATCCTCTTGACTTTCCTGTGTCAAGAATGTAATGACAACCGTAATTGGTTCGATTTGTTTGTGATAAAGGTCTGTAGTGACTACACCCTTCACAGCTTTTTCTTTTCATCCTTTATCCTTTCGTTATTTTGATAACCACACACCCAGCCTGTGCCGTAGGGTTTTACATATGGGCATTGCTTACAGCAATAAACGCACACATGTAAACCTTTCTGTGAATACGGACACTTGCGGATTTGTAATCCGACAAACTCGTGTGAACAGCTATCGCACTTAATTCTGATAATAACCACTCGCTACACCTCGGGAATTGACAGCTTATTGAGTTTATCATAGTCAATCGAACTGCCGTTCTCTTTTTTGGGCTGTGTAACTCCGTCTTGTTCAATCCAATCAACAAGAGTCGCATAGTGATTTTCAAAATGCTTTCCTGTTGAAGCCAAATAGCGTGACAGTCGTTCAATTTTCTTTTGACAGTCGTTAGGGTATTTACTCGTAAGCTCGTCAAGCTCGCTCTGAGTCAAAAGAACATTCCTGAATTGTCCGAATGGGGCGAGTGTGCCCTCTCTCTTCTTACTATTCTTACTATTCTTTTCTTTCTTACTATTCTTATATTGTTGCCCCTCGCCTGCCGCTTGCCTGCCGTTAGCCTGCCCCTCGCCTGCCAAAATGTCTGCCACTTTTTGATATTCATTGTAATTATTTATAGTAATAATCGAATATTTTGCGGCTGTTTGGACTGCCACTTCGCCTGTCGATTTTAGGTGTTCTAAAGCAGTTCTGACATTCTTAACTGAAATCTTTAAATCTTCAGCTAAATGCGATTGGCTTGTAATCAACTGACCTCGTTTCACCGAGGTTTTCTCAAAATCATTATCCTTATAATTGGCTTTTAACAACAAATGTATAAACACTCTCATAGTATTTGCATCTTGGTACCATCGCCAATTAAGGATTTTTCTATTCAGCTTTATGAAGGATTTATCCATTGTTATCACCATTCAACAGCTCAATAATTCTCTGCCCTGTGTGGACTTTATCGCAGAAATAAAACTTTGTATCGTAGTTTTTTTCAATCGTTGACAGTATCTTATATAATCGCTCCCCTGACACTGCCAATGGGGAATTTTTAAGTCGTGGGTTTACCCATTTTAAAACATCATTTAAACACTTAATGTTTCGACTGTGTTCCACTAAAAACACAAGCCTGATTCCGTATTCGTTTGCTCGTTTGAGCTCGTTTATAAATCGTTTATGATCTTGACAAACATTACTGCAAACCTCAAGTAAACTCTGTTTTCTGTCAACAGCAAATCTCGCATTGTCAAGGCTCATATAATCGCCGACAGGCAGTTTTGACGAAAAATGAGTTACGCCCTGCCTGTCAAATTCTTTTATAATATTCGCTATAGCCTTTTGCTTTTCTCGGCTATCAATTTGAATCGTCATTTAACCTCCTAAAACGGTAAATCATCATCGCTTGCCATTTCCTCAATAGACGGAGTAGCTGGCATATTCGGCACAGGAGTTTGTGCAGTAGTATTAACAGGCGGTTGAGCAGGAACAGAATATCCGTTATTTGCGTTATACTGACCATTGTTGTCTGATTTCTTGCCAAGAGGAAATTCAACATGTTCAACGATAAATTCCGTTACATAACGCTTAGAACCACCATTTGCTTCATACGAACGGCTTTGAGCATTACAAATGAGCGTTATGCCATCGCCTTTGTGAAAATACTGATTAATAAACACCGCCGTTTTTCTCCAAGCAACACATCTTAAAAAATCCGCTTTTCTCTCTTCGCCCTGTTTCACATAGTCACGATTTACAGCAATATTGAATGTTGTTGTTTCAATGCCGGAAGATGTTGTTTTGAGTTCAGGGTCTTCACACAATCTTCCTGCAAAAATGCATTTATTCATATTCAAGCTCCTCCAAAGATTTAACCCGTGTTAATACCTTTGTCTGTTTACAGTAGTCGCAATGTTCACAGCGTTCAGGCTCAACCAAACCTTTTTTTATTGCATCGTAAAGCAATACTGACTTTTTAAATCGGTCAAGCTCAAAGTCCAAAGAGGCTTGCGACACTTCAATAATGTCAAGGTCTGTTACTTTTTCTTTTGTTGCCGCCGCCAAATAGAATGGCAGTACCTTACCTGTATTCTGTCTTACAATCTCCTGATAGACTGCACCCTGCAAATCGTAGCCCCAAAATTCAACCCAAGACAATCTGCCCTGTTCAGGCTTATATTGAGGTGCAAAGTCTTTCATAACCTTTAAATCAACAATTTTGTCCGAATGCAGACTGTCAACTTTGATTTTAACAGGAACACCCTCAATTATGCCTGTCATAATTACCTGCTTTTCACCGCTCATAAACTCCATAAACATATCGTCCTGTTCAACTCGGTTTATGATTTCCTCGGCTTTTATGTACTCTGCTTTCAATGAACCGTCACGCTTGAACAACTGTGGATTCTGAGCCTTAAACACATCAAGACTGCCTTCAAAATGAGCATCAACATATGAACCTACAAGCAGTGCTGTTGTTTTCTCTCTTTCAAAATTGCCTGTTGCCTCTGCATAAGCAGAGGCTTGACACTTTTCAAAGGCTTTAAATTGTGATACGCCCATATATTTTTGCTGATTTTCAGGGCTGAAATAATTTTCATTAGTCAACATTGTTCTGTGTCTCCTGTGCAAATTTAGTGGCGCAAGCAGGGCAAAGAGCCTGTCCGTATTTTTGTGTTGTATACTCTGCAAGCTGAACAGAACTCATTCTGCCTGAAGGATTTATTATGTCATTACCGCAATTTGAACATTTTACGATTTCCTCCGTTTGCTCAATCTGAGGAATAATCTTTCTGACCCTCAAGGCATCTACAATATCGCCAAAAGCCTTAACCTTTTCAATGCCTACCTGAATTTTCTTACCTGCCCATTCCTCAATGAACGGTGTTTTGTACAGCTTTGTAATCATCTTCATATTTGTTGCATTGAGTATCATAGGTTTTACATTCTCGTAAAAATAACACACAACGCAATCGTCCTTCTTGCCGTCAGGACCTGTAACCCTTTCTTCACGAACATTTTTTATAGTCAGAATCAAATCCTGATTATTTTCAATTGAGTATGCGCCCAAGTAATTAGGATTTGTAAGTTTCTTCCAATGTGTCTGCATATGTATAAACCTCCTTACAGTTCTGTCACAATAAGCTCGCTGTCATTTGTAGTTCTTGTTGCAATAAACTGCAAACCTTTTTCTTTACATTTTGTATACAGCTTATTCCTGCTTATATCGTCAAGTTTTTCTGCACCGTCAATCAAAATTATCTGTAAGCCTGTCGGATTACTGATTGCAATATCAACGCATAGTTCAAGCAATTCACCGTCAGAACGGTTTGAAATTGGCAAGCCGTTAATAAGCGGAATACCATTTTCAACGGTCAATCCCTCAACAGGTAATGTTGCTTTTTCAAGAATCGTACTGGGAAGTGTTCGAGCAAGTTCAATCTTATCCGTGTATTCTTCTGATTTTGCTACAAGGGTATCAATTTCAGCCTGCATTGCTGTCATACGCTTGTATTCATTGAGGTGTTTAATCATAGTCTCCGCCTCATTGATTTCAGCCTGCAAATCATCAACAGGAACAATATCCATTGAAATGTACTGTTCAGCAACACCAATATCGGCATCAAGTTTTGCCTTTGCAGTTTCAAAGTCCCCCTCAGCAATTCTTATCTTGTCCTGAAGCTTATCGTCAAGAACAAGCAACTTATCCTTTGCCGACCTGATTTCTGCCTCAAGTCTCGCAATATCAGAATTAAGGTTGTCACGTTCAATACTAATAGCTTTTTCAGCAGATGTAATGGTGATTTCTTTTGTAGCTTCAAGCCCACGAACCTTATTGTAATATCCGTCCTTAAAAGCCTTGGCTCTCTCAATTTTGCTGTTGCTATCCTTAATTTTCATAAGCTCTGCATACTTGCCTGACAGGTCATAATGCATCCACTTTTCAGCCTGATAACCGCTTGGAATATCCTTTGCAATATCTTCAATGAATGCACGTTTGTTTCTGATTTCACGGTTTATATCCTGACGGCTCTGAAAATATGCTCCATTCTCTGCCTGAATATCATTAAGGACCTGGAGAATATTCTGTTCATAATTAACTCCCTGCGGAATTTCACCGAACTGTTCTCTTATCCAATTCAAGTCCCACTCAAAGTCTATGAGGTCAAGAATGGCTCTGTTCTGCTCATTTTTTGACATCTGAGTAAATTCAACTGGATTGAGCTGCAACGGAGAAATGATAGTTTTAAGGAATGTTTCAGGCTTCGTCACCTTTGTACCGTTCTCTTTAACTGAGATTGCACCAACCTTACCTGTCCTCGCCTTACGGTCAATTACAAGTCCGCTGTCAGTTTCAACAATAATTTCGCCCTCGCTCTCTCCGTTCTTGATAACCCAATCACGGTTAGATGAATTCGTGAGCGCATACCTGATTGCATCTAAAACAGATGTTTTTCCTGCACCCTTATGACCTGTTATTTCTACGCTGTTACCGGATATTTGCTGTTCAGATATTCCAAATAACGACTTTATTGAAATTTTTGATGTTTTCATTTCAAATTCCTCCTATTCACACTTACCATTTGAAACTGACACTAATTTAAAATCACCACTCTGATAAATTTTCTTTTCATAGCAATCTTTCAGGGTCGCATTTTCAAGCAAAATGAGCTTGTCCCTGTTGTTAAATTTTGAATATGGAGAAGTTCTAATTATTGAAAAACCTTTTGCTGTCTCAACCGTAGCACTGCCG
>DKZL01000060.1 GCA_002493635.1 Ruminococcaceae bacterium UBA7075
GCTAAAAAACTATAATTTAGCTTACTTAAAGGGATAACCTAAAAAACAATTAATATCAGTTGCTTGCGATAATTGATATTAGTTGTTACATAGAGAGCCGTTGGTTGAGTTTATTTATCTCAGTCAACGGTTTTTGTTAATATAAGCTTTAAATCTGCAATTAGTACAGAGTTTGACATATACGTATGTTTAGTTTAGTATTATATTCTAAGCATTTGAGTTACTAAAAAAGACTGAAATCGGATTCAGAGTTAGAAGATATATTTATACATTATTGGCAGTGATATTAAATGAAAGAAAGCAGATTGTTTAAGATTTTATATTGTCTTCTTGATAAAGGGCACACAACTGCCCCTGAGTTGGCAGAAAAATTTGAGGTTTCGGTAAGGACAATTTACAGAGATATAGACGCTTTAAGCAGTGCAGGTATTCCGGTTTACTCTGAGACAGGGCGCAATGGCGGAATATATTTGATGAACAATTTTGTTTTGGATAAGGCTGTTTTGTCTGAAAATGAAAAGCAGGAAATACTGACGGCATTACAAAGTCTGAATGCTACGCAGAATATTAATAACAGTGCTACGCTTGGAAAACTATCCGCTCTTTTTAAGTCAGACTCGGAGGATTGGCTCGAGGTTGATTTTTCAAGATGGGGCAATCGGAATAATGATAACGAAAAGTTTGAGTTGTTTAAACAGGCTGTTATCAACCGAAAGTGCGTAAAAATCATCTATGCAGGTTCCTCTGAAATTATCAGTGAAAGAGTAATTCAGCCGCTGAAACTGATGTACAAATCAATGTCGTGGTATTTAAAGGCTTTCTGCACAAAAAGGCAGGAGTATCGTTTGTTTAAACTGACTCGTATTTTGGATTTTGAAATTCTGGATGAGGGCTTTGAACCTCGCTTGTTTCCTAAATCTGAAAACACACCCTTGCAGATGCAAAATGAAATGATAAAACTCAGATTTCCTAGAGAGATGACATATCGTGTTTATGATGAATTTGACAGGGATGATGTTGATAGATTGGAAAACGGAGATTTGATAGTATCAGCAGATATGCCTCAGGATGCGTGGCTTGTTGGCTATATTTTTTCGTTTGGAACTCAGGTTGAAATTATTGAGCCTGCACCTCTGCGAAAAGCGTTAGCACAAAAAGCTAAAGAAATATACGAAAAAAATAAAACCTGACAAAGGATGTCAACTATTCATTTATAATATATAAGTGGTAATGTTGCTTAAATTTATGAATAGGGGAATTATTATGAGCAGACCTACTACAAAAGCAGATTTAATAAGTGCGGCAACGGAGAATTACGAGGAAATGAATAGGCTTATTGCTTTGTTTAGCGAAAAAGAATTGTCAACGCCATTTGAATTTGATGAAAAAAAGAAAGAAGCACATTGGAAAAGAGATAAAAATCTTCGTGATGTTCTGGTGCACCTCTATGAATGGCTTCAGCTGTTGCTTAACTGGGTAAAAGCTAATCAGAACGGCGAAAGCAAGTCCTTTATTCCCGAACCGTATAACTGGAGAACATACGGAGATATGAATGTGGAATTCTGGAGAAAGCATCAGAATACGACTTTGGAGAATGCAAAAGAAATGTTGGAGAAATCCCATAAGGAAGTTATGGATTTGGTAGAAACCTTTTCTAATGATGAGCTGTTTTCAAAGGGTGTGTTTAAGTGGTGTGGCGGAAGCACACTTGGGTCGTATTTTGTTTCAAATACAGCAAGTCATTACAACTGGGCAATAAAAAAGCTAAAGGCACACAGAAAAAACTGCAAGAACCTGTAATTTGTTATCAAACATCAATCATTGAGGAATCTGCAATGCACTATGTTAAAGTAAAGGGAATATTATCCTCTCAAAACGGAATGAATTTATACCGAGGCTGTACTCACGGCTGTATTTACTGCGACTCCAGAAGTAAATGTTATGGTATGAAGCACGATTTTGAGGATATTGAGGTCAAGGAAAACGCTATAGAGTTGTTGGAATATGCCCTCAGGCATAAGCGAAAAAAATGTATGATTGGCACAGGAGCTATGACAGATCCTTATATTCCATTGGAAATGAAGCTTGAAAATGTCAGAAAAGCGTTGTCACTAATAGATAAATACGGCTTTGGAGTCACCGTGCACACAAAGTCAGACCGTGTGCTCAGAGATATTGATTTACTTAATAAAATAAACGAAAAGACAAAATGTGTTGTTCAGATGACTCTGACTACTTATGATGAGGATTTGTGCAGAAAAATTGAGCCGAATGTATGCACAACAAAGGAACGCTTTGAGGTATTGAAGAAAATGCGTGACGCAGGGATACCGACCGTTGTGTGGCTGTCTCCGATTCTGCCGTTTATAAATGATACGGAGGACAATATTTCGGGCATATTGGATATGTGCATTGAAGCAAAGGTGTACGGAGTTATTTGCTTTGGTATGGGGCTTACGCTTCGTGAGGGAAACAGGGAATATTTTTATAAGCAGTTAGACAGGCTGTTCCCCGGTTTGAAAGAGAAATACATACAAAGGTACGGAAACCGATATGAAATTGACAGTCCGAATAGTGACAGACTAATGAGATTGTTCCATAAAAAGTGCAGTGAAAATGGAATTGTCCACAATGTTGACCTGATTTTTAATTATCTGCACACATTTGAGGAAAAACAAAAAGCGGAGCAATTAAGCATATGGAATGTGGAGTGAGATAAAATGAATTGGTGTTTATTTGATATGATAAAATCCGAAATAGCCAATTTTGAAGAACAACACGGAAAAATTAATGAAACTGACTAAAATTAAACAGTTAAAAATATAGAATCCCGATATCAGTCATTTAGGTGATTGATATCGGGATTTTATATAAAAAGCTGCTTTACCATTCAAGTTCATATATGATTGGTGTGGCATAAGGATAATCAATACTGTTGGAACATATGTATCTTACGGTCTTTGTTGTCGGGTTGTATGCAAACATCAGTATATCAAAGCGCAGACAATTTTCGTCAAAATCGGCATTCGGTATATCCTCAAAGCAATAGCAGGTGTATGAACCTCTTGTAATTATTTCATATTCACCGCAATCGTTTTGTGCGTGATTTAATGCTTGTTCAAATTCTTTACCGCTTAATTGCCATTCTGCATACACATCATATGAATAGTCAAGACCTTGGATATATCAGTAGCAGTATTTCTCGTTTGTTCGTTCAGTCGGTTGCCATAAGGGGAATACATCAAATAGTTCTCTGTTCTTATATATTGTGCATTGCGAATCAAATTCCAAATAATTTTTAGGATTCTCAGTATATGAATAGTATGGTAAAAATAACTGCAATATTATTAGAGTGAAATAGTAAACAGCAATAAGCAGAAATGTCAGAAATGATTTTGCAAATATTTCAAGTAATGTGTATTTGAAATGATAGTCATTTTTGTGTATGACCATTCTGAATATTGATATTGCAAGCGGTGCAAAGAATAGTACATAAAAGATTATAGGAAAAATACATTTATCTAAATCGATATGTAAATATCTGTAATTAAAATGCAATTGTATAATGTGAATTATGAAAATGAAAATTGTGCTTGCCGCAATTATTAATCTAAAGATATTTTCTTTGAGCCAGTCAGTTTTTGCGGATAATTTTTGAGAAAGCCTGTTGTCGGGTTCAGGAATTTTTTCTGTTTGAGCCTGTAATGTTTGTGCAAGTGATGATAAGTCAAGCTGAGCATGCAAAGGGATTGTTTTAAGTCGGTTCAGGACGGTACTGCTGATGTTTATCTCGGATTTTTTGCGTTCTATCAAATCGTTAATCATTTTTGACGTATGATTTGGATAATGTATAATCTGTCTGATTTCTTCAACTGTAAAACCTGCTTTTCGTAAAGTAGAAATATCGGAAAAAGTTTTTACATCATTTTCTGAAAAATCATAAGATTTTCTTCCGTTGTAGTTTTCGGTAAAATCCGGCGAGATTAGTCCTTTAGAAATATAGAAGCGTATTGCTTTATCGGTAAGCCCTGTGGCAGAGCAAACTTCTTTGATTTTCATTAAATCACATCCTTTATACCAACATTATATATTTTTACCCAAGGTAAAAGTCAATAGTTTATATAATATTTTTATTTTTATTTCATATTTAGTGCGTTTGCAATATGATTTTTTTCGATACGTCAAATGAGTTTTAGACGGATTATTACATTGCCAGAAATAGTACACGCTGTCGGGCGTTGCTTTGAACACAAAAAATAATCTTTAAGGATTATAATTCCTTAAAGATAACAAAAATCAAAAAAGATGAGATAAACTGCAAAAAATGTTAAAAACCCCTTGACAACTTGCCCGAAGGGTTATAGAATAATAAAATGTACCATAATGGGGATTAGTACCGAAGAAGACGGATTTATCATCAAAAAATACTTTCAACATAGGGATATTATCATAATTCTTTTACTATGTCAAGATAATTTTTTGTAACATTTTCGTTTTGTACATAAACCCTTTTACAATATTTTAAGGAGTGATACGCCTATGGTAAATGTCAAACCTGTAAAGCTTGGCAACACCGAAAGAATGAGTTTTGGCAAAATTGACGAAGTAATTCAGATGCCTAACCTCATCGACATTCAAAAAGCGTCATACAAGTGGTTCCTTGAAGAGGGACTTAAGGATGTGTTCAAGGATGTATCGGGTATTACTGATTATCAGGATAACCTCGTTCTTGACTTTATCGACTATGAGCTTGATGTTGACCACCCTAATTACAGCGTTATCGAATGTAAGGCTCGTGACGCAACATATTCAGCAGCACTCAGAGTAACTGCCCGTCTTTTGAATAAATCTACAGGCGAGATTAAAGAAAGCAATGTGTTTATGGGTGATTTTCCGCTGATGACTGCAAGCGGTACATTCATTATTAACGGTGCAGAGCGTGTAATTGTATCTCAGCTTGTCAGAAGCCCGGGCGTATACTATAAGATGGACCACGACAAAACAGGTAAGGAGCTTTACTCAACAACTGTAATTCCTAACCGTGGTGCGTGGCTCGAGTATGAAACAGATATTAATGATGTTTTCTATGTTCGTATTGATAAAAACCGCAAACTCCCGGTAACTTCATTTATCCGTGCACTCGGTCTTGGTTCAGACGCTGAAATCCTTGACTATTTCGGCGATGATGAAAGAATGAAGGCTACAATCGAAAAGGATCAGGCTCACAATATTGAGGAAGGTCTGATTGAGGTTTATAAAAAGCTTCGTCCTTCTGAGCCTCCGACGGTTGACAGTGCGCAGACTCACATAAACAATCTTTTCTTTGACCCTAACCGTTATGATATGTCAAGGGTCGGAAGATATAAATATAACAAAAAACTCGGTATCGCAAACCGTCTTGACGGACAGGTTCTTGCTGAGCCGATAGCAAATCCTCGTACAGGCGAGGTTATGGCTCTTGCTGGCGACAAAATTTCAACCGAAAAGGCTCTTGAAATCGAAAATGCAGGCGTTAATGTCGCTTTTGTAAAGGCTCAGGACGAAACAATCGTCAAGGTCATTTCAAACGGTATGGTTGACATTAAATGCTATGTAGATTTTGATGCAGAAGCTGAATGCGACATCAGAGAAAATGTTCGTTTTGATGTTCTCTGTGAAGTTCTTGACGCTGCATCTGATGAAGAAGAACTCAAGGATATGCTCCGTGAAAGAGCAGAAGAGCTTGTTCCTAACCACATTACTGTTGAAGATATTTTCGCTACAATCAACTATCTTAATTGTGTTGCACACGGCGTAGGCAATACAGACGATATTGACCACCTTGGCAACAGAAGAATCCGTTGCGTAGGTGAACTCCTTCAGAATCAGTTCAGAATCGGTTTCTCAAGACTTGAAAGAGTTGTAAGAGAAAGAATGACAACACAGTCACAGGATATGGATTCACTTTCTCCGAACTCCCTTATTAATATAAGACCTGTAACAGCTGCAATCAAGGAATTCTTCGGTTCCTCTCCGCTGTCACAGTTTATGGATCAGGGTAACCCTCTTTCAGAGCTTACCCACAAGCGCCGTCTTTCAGCACTTGGCCCGGGCGGTCTTTCAAGAGATCGTGCAGGATTCGAGGTTCGTGACGTTCACTATACCCACTACGGCAGAATGTGTCCTATCGAAACTCCTGAAGGCCCGAACATCGGTCTTATCTCGTATCTTGCATCTTTCGCAAGAATTAACAAATATGGCTTTATTGAAGCTCCTTACCGTAAAATTGACAAGGAAACAGGCGTAGTTACTGATGAAGTTGTTTATATGACTGCTGATGTCGAGGATAACTATGCTGTTGCACAGGCTAACGAACCTCTTGATGAGAACGGCAAGTTTGTTCATTCAAGAGTAGTAGGTCGTTATCGTGATGAATTCGTTGAGTATTCACCGGAAATGTTCGACTTTATGGACGTATCACCTAAGATGGTTGTATCCGTTGCTACTGCAATGATTCCGTTCCTTGAAAATGACGACGCAAACCGTGCGCTTATGGGTGCAAACATGCAGCGTCAGGCTGTTCCGCTTCTTCGTTCAGAGGCTCCTATCGTTGCAACCGGTATGGAATACAAGGCAGGTACTGACTCAGGCGTTTGTATTCTTGCTGAAGAGGACGGTATTATAATGAGCGTTGACGCACGCAATATTCGTGTGCAGTACGACTCGGGCAGAATTCAGGATTTTGAACTCTTCAAGTTCCTCCGTTCAAACCAGGGTACATGCTATAACCAGCATCCTATCGTTTCAAGAGGACAGAGAGTAAAGGCAGGCGAGGTTCTCGCCGACGGTCCTGCAACAGAAAACGGCGAAATCGCAATCGGTAAGAATGCACTTATCGGATTTATGACCTGGGAAGGTTATAACTACGAGGATGCTGTTCTTCTTAATGAAAAAATAGTTCGTGAAGATGTTTATACATCTATTCACATTGAAGAATATGATACAGAGGCAAGAGATACAAAGCTCGGTCCTGAAGAAATCACAAGGGATATTCCGAATGTCGGTGAGGACGGTCTTAAGTACCTTGACGAGGATGGTATTATCCAGATTGGTTCAGAGGTTAAGGCTGGCGACATCCTTGTAGGTAAGGTAACTCCAAAGGGTGAAACCGAGCTTACTGCCGAGGAAAGACTTCTTCGTGCAATCTTCGGCGAGAAGGCGAGAGAGGTAAGAGATACTTCCCTTCGTGTTCCTCACGGCGAATGCGGTACGGTTGTCGATGTTAAGGTGTTTACAAGAGCCGAAAGCAGAAACGAGCTTCAGCCCGGTGTAAATAAGGTTGTAAGAGTTTATCTTGCAGTTAAGCGTAAAATCAGCGTAGGCGACAAGATGGCAGGTCGTCACGGTAACAAGGGTGTTGTTTCAAGAATCCTTCCTGAGGAGGATATGCCGTTCCTTCCTGACGGTACACCGCTTGACATCGTGCTCAACCCGCTCGGCGTACCTTCACGTATGAATATCGGTCAGGTGCTCGAGGTTCACCTCGGATATGCAGCAAAGGCACTTGGCTGGAAGATTATGACGCCTGTATTCGACGGCGCTCATGAGCAGGATATTTTTGCTGCACTCAAAGACGCTGGTTACAGCGAGGACGGTAAGACATGGCTTGTTGACGGCAGAACGGGCGAGCGTTTTGATAACCCCGTAACAGTCGGATATATGTATTACCTCAAGCTGCATCACCTTGTTGATGAAAAAATCCACGCAAGAAGTACAGGTCCTTACTCACTTGTTACGCAGCAGCCTCTCGGCGGTAAGGCTCAGTTCGGCGGTCAGCGTTTTGGTGAGATGGAAGTTTGGGCACTTGAGGCTTACGGTGCTGCATATACACTTCAGGAAATTCTTACTGTTAAATCGGACGACGTTGTAGGTCGTGTTAAGACCTATGAGTCAATAGTAAAGGGTCAGAACATTCCTGCTCCGGGCATTCCTGAATCATTCAGAGTTCTTATTAAGGAACTCCAGTCGCTTTCTCTTGATGTTCGTGTTCTTGACTATAACGAGAATGAGATAGACATTAAGCAGAAATTTGAGGAAGATGAAGAGATTACTTCATCAGCATCTTCAGCATCAGAATTTGAGGAAGACAGTGTAATGACATCAATGGATGGATACACACTTGACGAGGGCGGCGAAGAAGGCAATATGTTTGATGAGTCACTGCTTTCAGATTCAGAAAATTCAGATGATTTGTTTGATTTTGAAGACGGTTTTGACAGTGAAGATATGTAAGGAGGAAGAAGAATATGATAGATAATAATGCTTTTGATTCAATTAAAATCGGTCTTGCTTCCCCAAAGCAGATTAGAGAATGGTCATTCGGCGAGGTTACAAAGCCTGAAACCATTAACTATCGTACACTAAAGCCTGAACGTGAGGGTTTGTTCTGCGAGCGTATTTTCGGACCTACAAAGGACTGGGAATGTCATTGCGGAAAGTACAAGAGAATTCGCTTCAAAGGCAAGATTTGTGACCGCTGCGGCGTTGAGGTTACACGCTCAAAGGTAAGAAGAGAGCGTATGGGTCATATTGAGCTTGCTGCTCCGGTTTCACATATCTGGTACTTCAAGGGTATTCCGTCAAGAATAGCTCTTATGCTTGATATTTCTCCGAAGCTCCTTGAAAGTGTACTTTATTTTTCACAGTATATTGTAATTAATCCGGGTGACTGCCGTGACCTTGAAAAATATCAGGGCTTGTCAGAATCCGAATATAATGATATGAGAGAGAAGTATGACAATGACTTTGAGGCAGGTATGGGTGCCGAGTCGATTAAAAAACTTCTCGAAGAAATTGACCTTGATGCGCTTTCCGCTTCAATCCGTGAGGAGCTGGAAACAGCTTCGGGTCAGAAGAGAGTTCGTCTTTTAAAGCGTCTTGATGTTGTTGACAGCTTCAGAATGTCGGGCAACAGACCTGAGTGGATGATTATGGATGTAGTTCCTGTAATTCCGCCGGATATTCGTCCGATGGTTCAGCTTGACGGCGGACGTTTTGCAACATCTGACCTTAATGACCTTTATCGTCGTGTAATTAACAGAAACAACCGTCTTAAAAAGCTTCTTGAACTCAATGCGCCTGAAATTATCATCCGCAACGAGAAGAGAATGCTACAGGAATCTGTTGACGCACTTATTGACAATGGCAGAAGAGGCAGACCTGTTACAGGACCTAACAACAGACCGCTCAAGTCACTTTCCGATATGCTTAAGGGTAAGCAGGGACGCTTCCGTCAGAACCTTCTCGGTAAGCGTGTTGACTACTCGGGACGTTCTGTTATCGTTGTAGGCCCTGAGCTAAAGATGTATCAGTGCGGTCTTCCTAAGGAAATGGCACTTGAACTCTTTAAACCTTTTGTTATGAAACGCCTTGTAGAAACCAAGGCTGAACAGAATATAAAATCAGCAAGAAAGGCTGTTGAGCGTGCAAAGGATAATGTATGGGATGCACTTGAGGTTGTAATCAAGGGTCACCCTGTTCTCCTTAACCGTGCTCCTACACTTCACCGTCTTGGCATTCAGGCATTCGAGCCTGTACTTGTTGAAGGTCGTGCTCTTAAGCTTCATCCTTTGGCTTGTACCGCTTATAATGCCGACTTCGACGGCGACCAGATGGCTGTACACGTTCCGCTTTCTGCTGAAGCACAGGCTGAAGCAAGATTTTTGATGCTTGCAGCAGGCAACCTGCTTAAGCCATCTGACGGTCAGCCTGTAACCGTTCCTACACAGGATATGATTCTCGGCTCTTATTATCTTACACTTGACAAAGACGGTGAAAAGGGCGAGGGCAAGGTGTTCCGTGATGTTGACGAAGTAATGATGGCTTATCAGACAGGCATTATTGAGCTTCATTCAAAAATTAAGGTTCGCCGTGAAATGGAGATTAACGGCAAGCTTGAATCAGGCATTGTTGACACAACAATCGGTAAGATTATTTTTAATAATCCGATACCGCAGGATTTGGGTTTTGTTGACCGTTCAATTCCCGAAAACCGTTTTAAATTTGAGGTTGACTTCCTTGTAGGCAAGTCAGGCCTTAAGAAGATTATAGATAAGTGCTACACAATCCACGGCACAGCAAAGACAAGCGAGGTTCTTGATAATATCAAGGCTCAGGGTTATAAGTATTCTACAAAGGGCGCTATCACGGTTGCCGTTTGTGATGCGGTTATCCCGCCTGCAAAGCAGGAGATTATCGCTAAAGCTGAGGAAGAAGTAGACGTAATCCGTGATGAGTTTATGATGGGTCTTCGTTCAAATGAGGAGCGTTATGAAGAAGTTCTCCGCATTTGGGAAAAGGCTACAAACGATGTTACAGACGCACTTCAGAAAAACCTTGACAGATATAATCCAATCTTTATGATGGCTGATTCCGGTGCCCGTGGTAGTATGAGTCAGATCAGACAGCTTGCCGGTATGCGTGGACTTATTGCCAATACATCAGGTAAGACAATCGAAATCCCAATCAGAGCTAACTACCGTGAAGGTCTTAACATTCTCGAATACTTTATTTCATCCCGTGGTGCCCGTAAGGGTCTTGCTGATACAGCGCTCAGAACAGCCGACTCAGGTTATCTTACACGTCGACTTGTTGATGTATCGCAGGAGGTTATTATTCGTGAGGATGACTGCGGTACAAATGACGGCCTTGAGGTATTTGACATCAAGGCAGGCGAAACAAATGTTATCGAAGGTATGCACGAACGTCTTATCGGTCGTTACCTCGTTGATGATTTCTGTGACTCAAACGGAAATGTCCTTGTTTCAAAGGATGTTATGATGGGTGATAAAGAGGCTGATATTATCGTTGAAAGCGGTGTTGAGAGCATCAAGATTCGTTCAGTGCTCTCCTGCCGTGCAAAACACGGTGCGTGCCGCAAGTGCTACGGTTCAAACCTTGCAAACCGTCAGCCTGTTACAGTCGGCGAAGCTGTTGGTATTATTGCTGCACAGTCAATCGGTGAGCCTGGTACACAGCTTACAATGAGAACATTCCACACCGGCGGTGTTGCATCTGCCGAAGATATTACACAGGGTCTTCCGAGAGTTGAAGAGCTGTTTGAAGCACGTAAACCTAAGAGCCTTGCTATCATAAGTGAAATTGACGGTGAGGTAAGATTTGAAGAGATTAAGCGTGCTCGTCATGCCGTTATCTTCAACAAGGAAACAGGCGACGAAAGAGCTTATCTCATTCCGTTCGGTTTCCGTGTTAAGGTTCAGGAAGGTCAGCAGATTAAGAAGGGTGACAAGATTACCGACGGTGCAGTTAATCCGCATGATATTCTTGACATTCTCGGTCCTGACGCAGTAATGAACTATCTTATCTCTGAGGTTCAGTCAACATACCGCTTACAGGGTGTTGAAATCAACGATAAGCACATTGAGGTTATCGTTCGTCAGATGATGCGCAAGGTAAGAGTTGACGATGCAGGCGATACAGGATTTATGGCTGGTCAGACCTATGACAAGAACGAAGTTCTCTATGAGAACAGAATGATTAAAAAACGTATTGCCGCAGGAGAAGAGGGACTCAGAGAAGCAGAGTTTACACAGCTTCTCCTCGGTATCACAAAGGCTGCTCTTGCAACAGACAGCTTCCTTTCAGCTGCATCATTCCAGGAAACAACAAGAGTTCTTACAGATGCCGCAATCAAGGGCAAAAAGGATCCGCTTGTTGGTCTTAAGGAAAATGTTATTATCGGTAAGCTTATCCCTGCCGGAACAGGTATGAAGCGATATTCAAATGTTCAGCTTGAGAGCAACTCTGTTTCTGATGCCGTTACAGATGAATCTGTAAATGTTTATGAAGAGGTTGCTGGCTTTAATGAATCATCAGCCGAGTAATTTATAGCAGGTTATTTTAATTAAGGCATAAATCAATCATAAATTAAGGCACATTGCTTATTTTTCAAGCAATGTGCCTTTTAGCATTATTAATAAATTTAAATTGCTGTCTTTTACTAAGCAAAAGTAGTTTAGTAAAATTTTATTTAACGCAGAGTAAAAATATATTGGACTTTTATAATCATTCAGCATCCCAGAACAGCTCGTCAAGCGTTTTTCCAAGCACCTTGCAAATCTGAATGCAAAGGTTGATTGTGGGGTTGTAGTCACCCTTTTCGATTGAATTAATTGTCTGGCGGGAAACTCCCACTCGGTTTGCAAGCTCCTGCTGTGACAAATCAAGAGCGGCTCTCGCACTTTTTAATTTCAGATTTTTCATTCTTCAACCAACTCTTTCTTTTCATTATGTTTGTCAATAATAACTTTTATTATAATCATAAAGCAAATTACCGTCAAAAAAACAGCACAGATAAGGTTGAGCAGGAAAGCTTCAGGTGTGTCACCGTCCATAACATTAATAAAGAAACACACATAATTGATTATTGCAACAAATGATATAAACAATGAAAATTTAAAAGGCTTGGAATTCAAGGAAAGATATGCATCATTAAAAATAGCATATCCTGCAAAGCAAACAATACCAAAGCACAAGCCGATAAAATTCATATCTATTATGGGAAGCCATTCGCCTATTTCCATACAAATAAAGCCGTTGATAATGAAGTAGGCAAACATTGCAAAAAAGCCGAATTTATATGCCACACCTTGTATTGCTTTCTGGCGTTCATCATATTGCCCTCGACATTTTCTCTTGATTGATATAAGACTGACTATTGCAACAATTAAAATTCCAACAATAAAACCAATATAAAAAGCTGTACTCATAACATTTCCTCCGATAAAAATTAATTTTGGATATTAGTAATGTATTTCAAGGTGTCGACCCCTTGCATAATTATAATAGCACTCACATTACATTATGTCAAGTATATTTTACAAAAAATCAAGTTTTTTTACTTTATAAAAACCGCTCGGAAACAGTCGGGTATAAAAGTGGGTTTTTATATGGTTCTGTCTGCCCGGATAGGTGCAGCCCACTGGCTGCTTTTTATCTCCGCTATAAAAGTTTTATAAATATTATAATGCAGTATCCCGAAGTTTGAACTACTGTTGTAAGGTAAACATCATTTTTACTTTTATTCACAAGTTGGTGAATGAATAATATGCAGTATCACGCTGTTTTCTACAAAGTAAGAAAAGCACCTGCCATTCGACAGATGCTTTGATAACATTTATTCAACTGTTTCGCATAACTGTTTGCTGATGTCACGTCCTCCATAAATAATGCGGACAATCGTTACAACTGACTTTTGGATCAGATAGAAAACCAAATGTCAATCGGAAAATATCGTACACCTTGACTGTTCCACGGTTCATATTCGTATAATTTGAAACGCTCCGGCATTTTCTCTAAAGAGCGGATTGATTTTATAATTTTGCCAATTAGCTTTGAGGCTGTATCAGGCACAAGCAGTTCATATGCAATATATTCATATATGCTCTGTAAATCCAGCCGTGCCTTTTCTGAATAATTTACAGTATAATTCATATGCCGTAAATCCTTCTCATTTCATCTTCAACGGATTCAGCCGAATAAACTCTGCCTGCTTTTATATCGTCCATACCTTTTTGCATTTCTTCATCAAACTGCTCCTTTGTAAGTGAGTCTATTGCAAGCGGTTTGTTTACGGGAAGTTTCATTTCAAAAGGAATTCCTCTCTGCATTACAACCTGTCTTAAAAACATACCAATAGCATTTGACATTGGTATGCCCAACTGTTCAAGCACTTGCTCAGCCTGTTCCTTTATTTCAGGTTCTATTCGTGCAAATACATTTGATGTTCTTGCCATATCAATCATCTCCTTTATACATTATAAGCAATTATCTTGCAAAATGCAAGCGTATTGCAATAATATAATAGATTTTTAAGTAAAAGTACCCCAAGCAGATTATAATTCTGCTTGGGGTAAAATTATTTATTAAGTTTTATTTGTTAAGTAAATTACTCAAGTGAAGCAAGCTTCTGAAGATGAGCATACTTCTTCTCTGCGCCTTCTTCTGCCTTTGCAAAGAGCTTTTCTGCTCTCTCAGGGAATGCACGGGTGAGTGAGTTGTAACGAACCTCACCCATAATGAAGTCACGATAAGAAGCTGATGGAGCCTTGCCGTCGAGCATAAATGGATTCTTGCCCTCGTCTGCAAGTCTTGGGTCATAACGGAAGATATTCCAGTAACCTGCTTCAACAGCCTTTTTCTCTTCAAGCTGAGCAATGCCCATACCGCCCTTGATACCGTGGTTGATACATGGAGCATAGCAGATAATGAGTGAAGGACCGTTGTAGCTTTCAGCCTCAACCATAGCCTTGAGCACCTGATTGTTGTCAGCACCCATTGCGCACTGAGCAACATAAACATAGCCGTAGCTCATTGCGATTGCAGCAAGGTCTTTCTTCTTAACAGCCTTACCTGCGGCAGCAAACTGAGCAACTGAACCAACAGGTGTAGCCTTTGAAGCCTGACCGCCAGTATTTGAGTAAACCTCTGTATCGAATACGAGGATGTTTACATTTTCGCCTGATGCGATTACGTGGTCAAGACCGCCGAAGCCAATATCATAAGCCCAGCCGTCACCGCCGAATATCCACATTGACTTCTTAGCAAGCTCGTCTTTGTCGATAAGTGTTTTCTTAGCAAGCTCGCCAACCTTTGCATCGTCAACATTCTTTTCAAGCTCTGCAATGAGTGTATCTGTTGCAGGACGGCTTGATGTTGAGTCTGTAACTGTGTCAAGGTAGTTCTGACAAGCTGTCTTGAGTGACTCGCTGTCTGTGTCCTTCTGAATTGCTTCAACATATTCAATAAGTCTGTTGCGAATTGCTTTCTGACCGAGAGCCATACCAAGACCGAACTCTGCGTTATCTTCAAACAGTGAGTTCTGCCAAGCAGGACCGAAGCCCTTCTTATTTCTTGTGTATGGTGTTGCAGGAGCAGAAGCACCCCAAATTGATGAACAGCCTGTTGCGTTAGCAATGAACATTCTGTCACCGAAAAGCTGAGTTACAAGCTTTGCATATGGTGTTTCACCACAACCTGCGCAAGCGCCTGAGAACTCGAGGAGAGGCTGCTTGAACTGGCTGCCCTTAACTGTTGAGAACTTAAACTTCTCAGCAACTTCAGGCTTTTCATCAAGTGTGAGTGCATAATCAAACAATGCCTGCTTTGGACGCTGTGAGTCGATTGGCTGCATTGTAAGAGCCTTTTCACCCTTCTTGCCAGGACATACCTGAGCACAAGCACCACAACCTGTGCAGTCAAGAGTTGAAACTGTCATAACAAACTTGAAGTCAGCAAGACCCATCATCGGGATTGCTTTTGTGTCTACAGGAGCAGCAGCAACTTCATCATCTGTCATAGCAACAGGACGGATTACAGCGTGAGGACATACAATTGCACATCTGTTACACTGAATACAGTTTGCACTGTTCCACTCAGGAACATCAACAGCGATACCTCTCTTTTCATAAGCGGCAGAGCCGTTTGGAGCGGTACCGTCAACGTGATCCATAAATGCTGAAACAGGGAGCTTGTTACCCTTGTACTCGTTTACAGGCTTTAAGATGCCGTTTACATATTCAACGAGAGCACCTTCGCCGTCAATCTTATCAGCAACACTGTCGTCAACAGCATTAGCCCACTCAGCAGGAATTTCAACCTTTTTAAGGTCTTCCATACCACGGTCAATAGCTGCGTAGTTCATATCTACGATAGCCTGACCCTTCTTTGAATATGATTTGTAAGCAGCCTTTTTCATCAAGTCCTTTGCCTCTTCAGCAGGAATGATGTCTGCAATCTTGAAGAATGCTGACTGCAATACTGTATTGATACGGCCGCCAAGACCGATTTCTTTACCGATTTTGATACCGTCGATTGTATAGAAGTTAATCTTGCGGTCAGCAAGGATTTTCTTCATCTTGCCCGGCAGACGCTCTGAAAGTTCGTCAATATCCCAAGGACAGTTAAGAAGGAATGAACCGCCCTCTTTGAGGTCGTCAACAATATCATACTTATCAACATATGACGGGTTGTGACAAGCAACAAAGTCAGCTTTTGAAATATAGTAGGTTGACTTGATAGGTGTATCACCAAAACGCAGATGAGATACTGTAAGACCGCCTGACTTCTTTGAGTCATAAGCAAAGTAACCCTGTGCGTACATATCAGTGTTATCACCGATAATTTTGATTGAGTTCTTGTTTGCACCAACTGTACCGTCTGCACCAAGACCCCAGAACTTACAGCTGTGTGTGCCCTTAGGTGTAGTGTCAGGATTTTCATTTAGAGGAAGTGAAAGATTTGTAACGTCATCAACGATGCCGATTGTAAATCTCTTCTTAGGTGTTTCGCTCTCTGCGTTTCTGTATACAGCAACGATGTCGGCAGGAGTTGTGTCCTTTGAACCAAGACCATATCTGCCTGTGTAAACCTTAACGCCTGCAAAGTCTGAGCCGTTGATTGCAGCAAGAACATCAAGATAGAGCGGTTCGCCGATTGAACCAGGTTCCTTTGTTCTGTCAAGAACAGAAATAGTCTTAACAGTCTTTGGAAGTTCGCTGAGCATATAGTCAGCAACGAATGGTCTGTAAAGGTGAACCTTCAAAAGACCAACCTTTTCGCCTGCTGCATTGAGGTAGTCAACAACCTCTTCAGTACAGTCACAAACCGAACCCATAGCAACGATAACGTGCTCTGCATCTTCTGCACCGTAATAGTTAAATGGCTTGTAGTTAGTGCCGATTTTAGCATTAACCTTGTTCATATATTCAACTACAACCTCAGGAACTGCGTCGTAGTACTTATTACAAGCTTCTCTTGCCTGGAAGAAGATATCGTCGTTCTGAGCAGTACCTCTGGTTACAGGGTGCTCAGGGTTAAGTGCACGGCGGCGGAAAGCTTCAACAGCATCCCAGTCGAGCATATCGGCTAAATCTTCGTAATCCCACTCTTCAATCTTCTGGATTTCGTGAGAAGTTCTGAAACCGTCAAAGAAATGAAGGAAAGGCACTCTGCCTTTGATTGCTGCAAGATGAGCAACAGCAGCCAAATCCATACATTCCTGAGGATTGTTTGAGCAAAGCATTGCATAACCTGTCTGGCGACAAGCATAAATATCGGAATGATCACCGAAGATTGAGAGTGCATGGCTTGTAAGTGCACGAGCAGAAACGTGAATTACGCCCGGCAAAAGCTCGCCTGCCATTTTGTACATATTCGGAATCATAAGGAGCAGGCCCTGTGAAGCTGTATATGTAGTAGTTAATGCGCCTGCTGCAAGTGAGCCGTGAACAGCACCTGAAGCACCGCCCTCGGACTGCATTTCAGTAACCTGAACCTCTCTGCCGAAAAGGTTCTTCACACCCTGAGCTGAAAACTTATCTGTAAGGTCAGCCATAACAGAAGAAGGTGTGATCGGATAGATAGCAGCAACATCTGTAAATGCGTAGGAAACGTGAGCAACCGCGCTGTTACCATCCATTGTCTTCATTTTTCTTGCCATTGGATTTTATCCTCCTTTAATTTTCAAGCGACGCTAAGGAAATATTGTCGCCAAGTTCAACAAAATTCGATACTTACACAATAGGCATTGTACCATAATAATTTTAACACTTTTAATATGATTTGTAAAGAGAAAACAAAAGTTTTTTACACATATTATACAAATTTTTTTAGTCCGCTTCATAAGTTTACTTGAATATGCAACCATTATTTCCCGAAGGTAAACTTCGTTTGTATGGTGAAGTTCATAATTCTCTAATATAAAGTTAAGCTAAATTATAGTTTAGCGGTTTA
>DKZL01000029.1:0-9069 GCA_002493635.1 Ruminococcaceae bacterium UBA7075
TAAAAACCAAAAGCAACCGGTGGGCTGCTTATACTCGTGCAGACAGCTTGATATTATCCAAACTTCTGTGCCCGAGCGAAACCGAGCAAGTTCTTTTTAAACACCAAAATGCGGTTTTATCAAAAAAGCCGATACAAAACCTGATTAAGTCGGAATGTGTTCTGATTGCAATTTTTACACGGGAGAGATTTTAATGCAGCATATATTTATAGTCGGTGCAAAAAATTGCGGCGCCTATGGCGGTTACGAAACATTTCTTGATAAGCTTACCGAATATCATCAATACAATAAAAACATAAAATACCACATTGCGTGGAAGGGCACTGAAAGCAAGGAATTTAACTATCACAACGCCCACTGCTTTCAGATTAAGGTGCCCGACATCGGTCCTGCTCAGGCAATTTATTATGACGTGCAGGCGCTCAGATACTGTCTGAAATATATAAAAAATAACCAAATAAAAAATCCTATTGTATATGTTCTCGCTTGCAGAATAGGGCCTTTTGCAAAGCATTTTGAAAAAGCAATTCACAAGCTCGGCGGAAAACTGTATGTCAATCCCGACGGTCACGAGTGGATGAGGGCAAAATGGTCTGCTCCGGTAAGAAAATACTGGAAATATTCCGAGCAAATGATGGTCAGACACTGCGATTTGCTGGTTTGCGACAGTAAAAACATTGAAAAATATATCAAAGAAAGCTACGGCAAGTATAATCCGAACACTACTTTTATCGCTTACGGAGCAGAAACACGGAAAAGCACGCTTTCCGACAACGACAAAACACTGCTTGACTGGTACAGCAGTAAAAATTTAAAGCCAAAGTCCTATTATCTTGTTGTGGGCAGATTTGTTCCCGAAAACAATTACGAAATTATGATAAGGGAATTTATGCAAAGCAAGTCAGAGCGTGATTTTGCACTGATAACTAACGTAAACGAAAAATTCCTTGCCGAACTCAAGAAAAAAACAGGCTTCGACCGTGACAAACGTATAAAATTTGTCGGAACAGTATACGAACAGGAGCTTTTAAAGAAAATACGTGAAAATGCCTACGGATATTTTCACGGACACGAGGTGGGCGGTACAAATCCGAGCCTTCTTGAAGCTCTGGGCAGTACAGACATCAACCTGCTCCTTGACGTAGGTTTTAACCGTGAGGTAGCTGAAAACAGCGCATTATACTGGACAAAGGACAGCGGCAGTCTTGCAGGTCTTATCGACAAAGCAGACTCTATGAGCGATTCTGAAATCGCAGAGCTTTCGCAAAAAGCAAAACAGCGTATAAACGACGAGTACAGTTGGCAGTATATATGCAATAAATACGAGGAGCTGTTTTTGCAGTAACCTCTTAGGAAAGACTGAACAACTCTCAGTGTGATTTATTCAGTGTTTCCCTTATGATTACCGTCTGACTGTTTTCGCAACACAAAGAAAAGAGGAAATATATGACTGACAAGCACACAATAGCCGTAGCAGGCACAGGTTATGTGGGACTTTCCGTTGCAACCCTGCTTGCACAGAACAACAAGGTTTTTGCAGTTGACATTATTCCTGAAAAAGTCGAATTAATCAACAAAAGAAAATCTCCTATTCAGGATGACTATATAGAAAAATATCTTGCAGAAAAAGAGCTTGATTTAACTGCAACTCTTGACGCAAAAACAGCGTATGAAAACGCTGAATTTGTAGTTATCGCCGCACCGACAAATTATGATTCCAAGAAAAATTTCTTTGATACATCTGCCGTTGAAGCTGTTATAAAGCTTGTTACGGAATATAATCCGAACGCTGTTATGGTTATTAAATCAACCGTTCCGGTCGGCTACACAGTATCAATTAGAGAAAAAACAGGCTGTAAAAATATAATTTTCAGTCCCGAATTTTTGAGAGAATCAAAAGCACTGTACGATAATCTTTATCCGTCAAGAATTATTGTGGGTACTGATTTGAATGACGAACGTCTTACAAAAGCCGCAGAAGCCTTTGCTTCTCTGCTCAGTGATGGTGCAATAAAGGAAGATATTGACACTCTTATTATGGGCTTTACCGAAGCTGAGGCGGTCAAGCTTTTTGCAAACACATACCTTGCGCTCAGGGTTGCTTATTTTAACGAGCTTGACACCTATGCAGAAACAAAAGGTCTTGATACGCAAAAAATCATTCAGGGCGTCTGCCTTGACCCGAGAATCGGCAGTCACTACAATAATCCGAGCTTCGGCTACGGCGGATATTGCCTGCCCAAGGATACAAAACAGCTTCTTGCAAATTACGAGGATGTTCCGCAGAATATGATTTCTGCGATTGTTGAAGCTAACCGCACAAGAAAAGATTTTATTGCCGACAGAGTTCTTAATAAAGCCGGCTATTATGACTACTTTAACAGGGGCGACTTCAGCGCAGAAAATGAAAAAAGCTGTGTAATCGGCATTTACAGACTGACAATGAAAAGCAACAGCGACAACTTCCGCCAGAGCTCAATTCAGGGCGTTATGAAACGCATAAAGGCAAAGGGTGCAGAAGTTGTAATTTATGAGCCGACGCTTGAAAGTGGAAGCACATTCTTCGGAAGCAGGATTATAGGCGACCTCAGCGAGTTTAAGGCTCAGTGCAACGCAATCATAGCAAACCGCTATGACAGCAGTCTTGACGATGTAAAAGATAAGGTATATACCAGAGACATTTTCAGACGTGACTGATTTTTGGACGCTTCATAAGTTTGAATTAATCTCAAGCTTTGCGACCCGAAGATATACTTCGGTTTTATGGTGAACATCATAGCTCACTTTTTAAATTTGAGCAAAAGTATTCCTTTACAATTCGTAGGGAACGACCCCCGTGTCGTTCCTATTAGAGGTTAGCTGAATGTCAATTAGGAACGACACGGGGGTCGTTCCCTACGGTGATAAAAATGGGAAAATATAAAATTGGGTATACAACGGGCGTGTTTGATATGTTTCATATCGGACATCTTAATCTGATAAAAAAGGCAAAGGAGCAGTGCGACTACCTGATTGTAGGTGTAAGCACCGATGATCTGGTTGAAAGCTATAAGCACAAAAGACCGATTATTCCTTTTGAAGAAAGACTTGCTATTGTTGAGTCAATAAAATATGTTGACAAGGCAGTACCGCAGTTAACAATGGATAAAATGCAAGCGTGGAACGATTTAAAGTTCGATGTTATGTTCCACGGCTCTGACTGGAAAAACAGCGAAATGTATAATAAAATTGTCGATGATTTTAAAACAGTCGGCGTGGACGTTGTTTTTCTTCCTCATACCGAGGGAATTTCATCGACTATGCTTTCCGAGGTTCTGCAAAAGAGCAGCCAGTGGGCTGCACATACTCGAGCAGACAGCACCATATAAAAATTCACTTCTATGCCCGAGCGCTGCCGAGCAGTTTATATAAAGAAGTAAAGCCTGAATAACCTCAGGCTATTATATTAAATTATCTTGGGAGATTGCAAGATATATGAAAGAATATACAACAAAAGAAATACAGAAAGTAATATTGACAATAATAAAAGATATTGACGTGTTCTGTAAGGAAAATGACATTACATATTACCTGATGAGCGGGTCTGCCTTAGGTGCAATGCGCCACAAGGGCTTTATTCCGTGGGATGATGACCTCGACATTTTTATGACAGTTGACAATTATCAAAAGTTTTTAAAGCTGTTTGCCGAAAAAGGCGATAATGAAAAGTATTTTCTTCAGCACGAAAATACTCCCGAATGGCCGTTGTTTATAAGCAGGGTATGCCTGAACGGCACAACTATGATAAGCGATGAATTTAAATACAATCTCAAACAGCATCACACTGTTTTTGTTGATATAATGTGCTTGTATTCTGCACCAAAAAACAGCCTTGCACATAGGATGCAGTATATATCTGCACAGCTTCTGCGTGTAAATTCACTTGCAAAATGTAATTTTCCGAACAAAAACATAATCAAGCGCATTGCCCTTAAATTATCAAAAATTATTGTAAATAAAGCTACCAAGCCTCTTCTGATAAAGGCTGTCCACAAGTATGAGGGCAAAAATACTGAGCTTGTGGGGCATTATTTTGGCAGACCACGTTACAAAAATACCTCCTTTCCCCGCAAATTTATAGGAAAGGCAAGATATGTTCCGTTTGAGGATACAGAGTTGCCTGTATTTGAATATGTTGAAGATTATCTTGAAACACGGTTCGGTCCAAAGTGGATGGAAATGCCCAGTCAGGCAACAATAGATAAATACCCCGTTCACGGCAATTTTGTTGATTTGGACAATGATTATACAAAATATTTAAATGCCGACAAAACAGAGTGGAGCGAGGAAATTAACAATTAACAATTATCAATTAACAATTAAGGTCGGGCAGACAGGCTGTAATAAAGGAAAAGTATATTTCCCGACTGAATTTGTAAATTAGCCCCTACGGGTGTTCATCTTAAATCAAACAGAACTTTTCTTCAACATTCGTAGGGACACGGCGTGCCGTGTCCAGAAAAAATTGATGTCATTGCGGACACGGCACGCCGTGTCCCTACGAATCGCTAATAAACTATAATTTAACTTTTAATCGTAAATTATGAACCTCACCGATAAACCGAAGTACATCTTCGGGTCGGAATGGTTACATATTAATTAAAACTTGTGGAGCGTCCAAAAAATGAATAAAAAGATTTTATTTTTCAGGTCTGCACCTTATGATGAAGACCCGAAAGGTTACAATATACAGGGATTCGGCATTGCAAAGGCATTTTGCAGGCACGGCTACGACTGCGATTTCGTACTTTTTAAAAAGAGAAACCAGACCGAAGAGGTTTTTTATGAATACAACGGCTGTCGTGCAAAGTTCATTGAACTGCCCCGTGTGCGTTTTGTGCGCTGGGGAATTAATCTTGACGTCTGCAAAAAAGAATTTCTGGAGCAGTACGACTACATAATCAGCAGGGAATACTATCAGATTATGACATATCTGCTTTCAAAAAAAGCCGATAATGTTGCAATGTATTCGGGTCCGTATTACAATCTTTTTATGACAAAAATCTTTTCGCCGATATATGACCTTCTGTTTACCAAAAAAATGAACAGAAATATAAAATACAAGTTCGTAAAATCGGTGCTTGCTCAGGAATTTATGGAAAAAAAGGGCTATACCGATATTTATAATGTCGGAGTAGGTCTTGATATGGAGCGTTTTGTAAACGAAACCGAAATAAAGCCCGAAACTCAGAAAATCGTTGATTTTATGAAAAACAACAGATGCATTTTGTATGTAGGCGCTTTGAGCGACCGCAAAAACTATCCGTTTCTTCTTAAGGTTTATGAAAAAATATTAGAAAAAGCTCCCGACGTCAAATTTGTTATGATTGGCAAAAGCAAAACTACCGCTCTTGCAAAGCTGTTCGGCAAAAAAGATGAATCCTATGCCGCAAAAATCGACAAAGATATTCCTCAGAATGTCAAAGACGGCATCTATCATATTCAGCGTGTTGAAAATCCTCAGCTTAAATACATCTATCCGCTTGCAAAGGCTTTTCTTTTGCCCTCAAAGCTTGAAATCTTCGGAATGGTGCTTCTGGAAGCTATGTATCTGGGCGCTCCCGTGGTGTCAAGCCGAAACGGCGGTTCTCTTACGCTGACAGGCGACGGCAAAGCAGGTCAGATTGTAGAGCAGTTTGACGCAGAAAAATGGGCAAATGCCGTGATGAAATACCTTGATAATCCCGAATATGCACAAAACATTACAGAAACTGCATATAAACGTGTAACTACCGAATACACCTGGGACGCAGTTGTAGAAAAAATGCTTGATAAAATTGTACAGGAATAGCATTTTTGGGTTTTATCTTTGCGAAAGGGGGAAAGGTCTTTATGAACATCTGCTTTGTAATTTTACATTATCTTACGGATAATGACACAATAGAATGTGTTGAGTCCATTGAAAATCTCGACGGTGCAGATAAGGCAAAAATTGTAATTGTCGACAATTTCTCTGATAACGGAAGCATTGAAAAAGTAGAAGCCGCTGTAAATAAATTTGATAACTGCAAAATACTTTACAGCAATAAAAACCTCGGTTTTGCAAGGGGCAATAATATAGGATACTCTTACATAAAGAAAAAATTCAGCAATCCCTTTGTTGTAGTCCTTAATAACGATACCGTAATAAAACAAAGGGATTTTATAACAAAAATTATTGATACATACAACAAAACCCCTTATGCCGTTCTCGGACCTGACATTATTTCGCTGGTTGACGGCGGTCATCAAAACCCTCTGGGAAAAATCCCTTCAAAAAAGAAGATAAAAAAAGATATTAACAAATACAGACTTTTACTTGCTCTGTCTAAGCTTGGCATTTATAATCTTATGCAAAAACACTTCGGTACAAACCGCAATGGCAAAGCAATTAATCCTGAAAAACCGCAGTCGGAAGAAATCACCGACCGTGCGCTGCACGGCTCGTGCCTGATATTTTCACCTGATTTTACCTCTGTAATGAACGAGGCTTTTTGTCCCGACACATTTTTATACAAGGAAGAATATATTCTTGCAAGACGCTGTACCAAAAAGCGTCTGAAAATGCTTTTTAACTCAGATATTGAAATTTTTCATAAAGAAGATTCATCAACAAACCGTGTTGTGAGCACCGCAAAAAAGAAGCGTGAATTTCTGTTTAAAAATCTGATTAAATCCAATAAAGCCTTTCTGAAAAATTATTAAAACGGAGATATATTTATGGTATCTGTAATTATTCCCACATATAACAGAGCTGATAAAATTAAACCTGCTGTTGAAAGCGTACTAAATCAGACCTATACCGATTTTGAACTGATTATTGTAGACGACGGCTCAACCGATAACACAAAAGATGTCATTGAGAGCATAAACGATTCAAGGATAAGATATGTGTATCAGGAAAATGCCGGAGCGTGCTCTGCACGAAACAACGGCATTATATGCTCCAAGGGCGAATACATTGCATTTCACGACAGCGACGACATCTGGCATAAGGATAAATTGGAAAAACAAATGAACGTCTTGCTTCAAAGCAGAGCTGACATTGTCTGCTGCCGCTTAAACAAAAAATATCCGGACGGAACAATAAAACTTAAACCCGAACAAATGAAGCAGGGATTTATGAACCCTGTAACAAATCTTTTCGGCATCGGAACTCAGACTATTGTTGCAAAAAGAATAGTCTTTGACAGCTACAAATTTGACAGAGCTTTTCCGTGCTTTCAGGAATGCGAGCTGTTGTACCGTGTGACAAAGAGATTTTCGCTGTACTGTTTAGATGAAGGTCTGGTAGACTACTTTGTCGGGGATGACTCCATAAGCGCAGATCACACAAAAAAATATTTTGCCTGCAAGCTGTTTTTACAGAAGCATCCCGAGATAATCACGGAATATCCTCTTATGGCAAAACGTATGTCCGACAATCTTTTTGCTGCCGCCGTCAGTGCTAAAAAGAACAAACAAAAAGGTGTAGGAAAATGTATAGGGCTTGCAATAAAATGCAGCAAAACACCCAAAGCTCTTATTAAATCATTTGCCGTAATAACAGGCTTGTACACCTTACACTAAACTTTGAATGCACAAATAAACTGTATTTTAATATTAAGGATTATATTTATGAAAATATCATTATATAACAACAAATATCTTGTCAGCTTTATGCTGCTTGTGTTTGTTATGCCGGCATACTTTCTGCGTATACCGATTGCTTTGAATATTTACAGGTATCTGGGCTTTGCTTGTATGCTGATTTTGTTTTTATTCGTAATAAAAAGCAAAAAAATTTCACCTCCCTTTCTTTGGATATACGGTTTTTACGGTGTATCATTTTTGACCACCCTTATTAACAAAGGGGAGCTGTGGCTGTTTTTCTGCGAAAATTATGCATCCTTTTCGCTGTGTATTCTTTTTGCACTGATGCTTGAAAATAATCCGAAAATTCTTTTTAAGGCTACAAAGGTATTTGATGCTTATGTTTATATAAACCTGATTACAATGCTGATTTTCCCTAAAGGTATGTATATTGTTACAAACGAGCCTCACTGGTTTTTAGGATATAAAAACATTCTGAGCCGTATTATGCTGCCTATACTCTGCCTTGCTCTGATAAGAGCATACTACTTTTTCGGAAAGTTGAAAATAAATACTATCATATTAATCGTATGCGCTGTTCTGACGATTATTCTTGCAGGCTCTGCAACTGCTCTTGTCGGATTTGCCGTTTTTGCTCTTTTTCTGTTTTTATTTCATAATAAAAAGAAACGACTTCCAAAGATTTTTACTTTATTTACAGGTCTGATTGTCACTGTAGCCGCTTTTTTTGCGCTAATGTTTTTTAATCTTCAAAAGTATTTCTCTTTTATAATTGAATCCTTACTCGGAAAAGACCTTACGCTTACTAACCGTCTTGCAGTATGGAATATGGCTTTGGACAAAATTATACACAAGCCTTTTTTCGGATACGGATATTTAACGGGCAATCAGTATGTTGATATGTTTGGCAGAGACAGCTATACTCACCCTCACAACTACTTTCTGTACATCTTTATGACAGGCGGAATATTGCTTGCCGTAATTCTTTTTGCAGGTTATTACTATGCAAATAAAACTCTTAAAAGCTCGATAGATACTGTTTACAGCAAGATTATTATGTTCACGCTCATAGCTTTTTTGATTATGGGACTTACCGAGTCGCTGGTATCAACAGTGCTGATGTATCCGGTGCTGATTCTTGCTATGTACGCCGGTAAATTGCGACATCAGGCAGATGTACCCAAAATTGTATAGCTTTTTTTAGCCCGCTTCATAAGTTTACGTTAAAATGTAACCATTGCGACCCGAAGATTAACTTCAAATTTTATCTGAACATCATAACGCACTAATAAAAGCTAAATTATAGTTTAGCGACGGTGGTCGCTTTATCCGTTATAAAGGTTGGATTTAATATCAACCTCGGTATCTCGGAGTTTAAACCTGATAAATTAAATTATAGTTTATTTTAATAATAAATGAAGTTTTGTGTAGGGGACAGTCTTGACTGTTCCGTTATTT
>DKZL01000029.1:9418-14384 GCA_002493635.1 Ruminococcaceae bacterium UBA7075
GTTTTACTAAACCGCTAAATTATAGTTTAGCTTACTTAAATAAGTGAGTTATGAACTTTACCAATAAGCCGAAGTCCACCTTCGGGTCGCTACTGTTACATATTAATTAAAACTTATGAAGCGACTGAAAAAAATCGGGTCGGAATGGTCACATATTAATCAAAACTTTGGGAGCGACTAAAAAACATGAAAAGCACAAGTGTAAAAAAGAATTTTGCATATCAGATGGTTTACGAAGTATTCATTCTGCTGCTTCCTTTTTTGACCTCTCCGTATATAGCCAGAGTAATCGGAGCAAAAGGTCTTGGAATGTATTCATATTCTCATACCGTAGCAAACTACTTTGTACTTTTTGCTATGCTTGGTCTGAAAAATCACGGAAACCGCATAATAGCTAAATCCCGTGAAAACAAAGACGAGCTTAACAGTGCCTTTTCAAACCTCCTGACTATACATATTATTGTGTCTGTTCTGGTATGCCTTGCCTATGTTGGCTATATATTTATTGCACAGGACAAGATATATGCAATAATTCAGAGCGGTCTGGTGCTTAGCAGTCTTTTTGACATAAGCTGGTTTTATTTCGGCATTGAAAAATTCAAGCTTACTGTAACAAGAAATTCGATAATTAGAATTCTGACCGTAATCAGCGTTTTTGCTTTTGTAAGAAAACCCGGAGACCTATGGATTTACTGTACCATTATGTCTGTCGGAATGCTTGTAAGTCAGCTTGCTTTATGGATTCCGCTGAAAAGATATGTTTCATTTGTAAAACCGCAATGGAATCAGATGATTAAGCACCTCAAGCCAATGCTTATTCTTTTCATTCCTACAATAGCAGTCAGTCTGTACAAGTATATGGACAAAATTATGATTGGTTCTATGAACACAAAGGTTCAGCTCGGCTATTATGAAAATGCCGAAAAGGTCATAAATATTCTGATGACGGTAATCACATCATTCGGCACAGTTATGCTTCCTAAAATGTCAAATCTGGCGGCTAAAAAAAGTCAGGAAGTAATGAAATACATAAATATGTCTATGGATTTCATAAACTGTCTTGCATTCGGGCTTGCGTTCGGACTTGCAGGTGTGGGAACTGTTTTTTCTGTTGTATTCTGGGGCGATGAATTTGCGGCTTCGGGATATATAATAATGGGACTTGCCGTTACCGTTCCTTTTATTGCATTTGCAAATGTAATCAGAACACAGCACCTCATACCAAATTCAAGAGATAAAGAATACGTTTCATCGGTCTGCATAGGCGGCTTGCTCAATCTTATTATCAACAGTATTTTAATTCCGAGATACGGCGCTATGGGCGCAATGATTGGTACGGTGTTCGCAGAAGCTTCTGTTTGTATTATACAGGCATTTGTTGTGCGAAAGGATTTGCCGATATTAAAATATCTCAAGGATTGTCTTTTCTACTTCATTTTTGGTACGGCTATGTTTGCAGTCGTATTTTTAACAGGTAATTTTATGGGAACAGGCATAGTAACTCTGCTTGTTCAGATACCTGTCGGCGCAATAATGTATATCGCACTTTGCGTATTGTATATGCATCACACAAATAATCCCACGCTTGAAAATATAACCGGTAAGTTAAAATCAAAGCTGAAAAAACGAGGATAACAAAATGAACAGAACATTGTCATCAGACGGACATACAGAACGTAATTACGGTATAGACGCCCTCAGAATTGTTGCTATGATTATGATACCGATACTTCACATCATAGGTCACGGCGGAATACTTTCAACAGTAACATCATTTTCAATAAATTATGATGTTGTATGGCTTATAAAAGCTGCTGCGTGCTGCGCCGTCAACTGCTACGGTTTAATTTCGGGATATGTCGGCTACGGACGAAAGTTCAGATACTCAAATATTATTTATCTGTGCTGTCAGGTTGCCTTCTATACCTTGATTATAACAGGAATATTTGCTGTATTTGTACCCGGCTCTGTCGGAATAAAAACAATAATCAGAGCAGTTTTTCCCTTTGCCTCAGGTCCGTACTGGTATTTTTATTCCTATTTCTGTATGTTTTTCTTTATTCCTTTTTTCAATATGCTTTTGGAAAAGACAGAAAAGCTGTGGCTTGACAGATTAATATTTACAATCCTTCTTATTTTCTCAGTTATCCCCACACTCGTCCAAACGGATATGACAAAAGCCGACTACGGCTTCAGTCCCATATGGCTTGCTCTGCTCTATATGACAGGCGGATACATAAAAAAATATAACATTGCCGATAAGTTAAAACAATGGCAAAAAATACTCGGATATGTTGGCTGTGTTTTTGCAGGCTGGTTAATTGAATTGGGTATAACGTATTTTATGGGTGCTTCGGATAACCGTTCTTATTTTCTTGAATACACTTCTCCAGCCGTACTTATGTCGGCTGTATTCCTGCTTTTATTCTTCGCAAAGCTCAAAGTAAACGGCTTTTGGATTAAATTTATCGGATTTTTCGCACCTCTGTCATTCAGCGTATATCTTATACACGATGAATTGCTTATAAGAGAACAATTCATTACAAACTCATTTATCAGTTATGCATCAATGAATCCTGTTTTAATGTTTTTGTCAATAATCTCAACTGCGCTTGCAATATGGCTTGTATGCTCGCTCATTGATAAAATACGTCTGACAATTTTTAATGCACTCAGAATAAAAAAACTCAGCGTAAAGACAGAAAGATTTCTTGCTGAAAAAATAAATCGCATAATAAAACATCAATAATTTTTATTCTAAAAAATTTGCATACGCAATCATAAAACCAAATGTAATCAATCATAATTATTTATTGTGCTTTGCACAAGGATTATGTTATAATAACCTCACGCCGTTACCAAAATCAAAGATTTTGACGGCTGAGAGAACATTGAAACATAATTTGTCCAATGCTCCTCATTGGGAACTTCGTTCTCCTTGTGCTTTGCACAAGAATTATGTTATAATAACTATATAAATTTAAGGAGTTGATATATTATGGGAATGACTATGTCACAAAAAATTCTTGCGGCACACGCAGGTCTTGACGAGGTCAAGGCAGGTCAGCTGATTGAAGCAAAACTCGACCTTGTTCTCGGCAACGATGTAACATCCCCTGTTGCAATCAATGTATTTGAGGAAAACGGAGCAACCTCTGTTTTTGACAACACAAAGATTGCAATGATTATGGATCACTTTACACCTAACAAGGATATTAAAGCGGCAACACAGGTTCAGCAGACAAGAAACTTTGCGAACAAATACGACATCAAAAATTACAAGGATGTCGGCGAAATGGGCATTGAACACGCTCTTTTGCCTGAAATGGGACTTGTAGGACCCGGTTGTCTTTGCATAGGCGCTGACTCTCACACCTGCACCTACGGTGCACTCGGTGCTTTTTCAACAGGAGTAGGCTCAACAGATATGGCGGCAGGTATGATAAGCGGCAAAGCCTGGTTCAAAGTACCTTCTGCAATAAAATTCAACCTTATCGGCAAGCCGCAGGGCTATGTAAGCGGTAAGGATGTAATTCTGCACATCATCGGCAAAATCGGTGTTGACGGTGCGCTTTACAAGTCTATGGAATTCTGCGGCGAAGGCGTTAAATATCTCAATATTGACGACCGTCTTTGCATTGCAAATATGGCTATTGAGGCAGGCGCAAAGAACGGTATTTTCCCTGTTGACGATATAACAAGAGAATACTGCAACGGCAGATATCAGGGCACACCTGTTGAATATACAGCCGACGAGGACGCAGTATATGACGAGGAATACACCATTGATTTAAGCACACTTCGTCCGACAGTTGCTTTTCCTCATCTTCCTGAAAATACAAAGACTGTTGACGAAATCGGTGAAAAAGAGGTTAAAATTGACCAGTGTGTAATCGGTTCTTGCACAAACGGCAGAATCTCCGATTTGCGTGCGGCTGCTGAAATTCTCAAGGATAAAAAGATTGCCAAGAACGTAAGATGTATCATTCTTCCGGGAACACAGAAAATCTGGCTTCAGGCTATGCACGAGGGACTTTTTGACATCTTCATCAACGCAGGAGCAGTTGTTTCAACACCAACCTGCGGTCCGTGTCTGGGCGGTCATATGGGTATTCTGGCAGCAGGAGAAAAGGCAGTTTCAACAACAAACAGAAACTTTGTTGGCAGAATGGGACACATTGACAGTGAAATTTATCTTGCAAGTCCGGCTGTTGCCGCCGCAAGTGCAGTTGCAGGATATATTATTGACCCTGAAAAGCTCTGATGAAAGGAAGGTATAAATTATGAATGCAAAAGGTAAGGTACATAAGTTCGGCGATAATGTAGACACCGATGTAATTATTCCTGCTCGTTATCTTAATACAGCCTCCCACAAGGAGCTTGCCGCTCACTGTATGGAGGATATTGACAAGGATTTTGTAAACAAAGTTCAGAACGGCGATATTATGGTTGCTGAAAAGAACTTCGGCTGCGGCTCATCTCGTGAGCACGCTCCGATTGCAATAAAAGCAAGCGGCATCAGCTGCGTTATTGCGTCAACCTTTGCCCGCATTTTCTATCGCAATTCAATCAATATCGGACTTCCGATTCTCGAATGCGACGAGGCGGCTAAGGATATAAAGGACGGCGACGAGGTTTCCGTAAACTTTGACACAGGTGTTATCACCAACGAAACAACAGGCAAAACCTATCAGGCAGAGCCGTTCCCCGAGTTCATTCAGAACATCATCAAAAAAGGCGGACTTATTAATTCTATAATGTAATTCTAAAAGCCATTTAAGCTTTACGGCTTTTATGGATAAGGTTGCAGGAAAGTTAAGGCGGTTATCACTCCCATAAGATTGGGAGTGATATGTATGACTGAAACAGTTTTATTAATTATTTTATTAGTAGCACTTGCTGAGGTCATTAAATACATAAAAAAGCAGGCAGTAGCCTGCACCTAATCGGGCAGACAGCACCTTAT
>DKZL01000029.1:14652-21950 GCA_002493635.1 Ruminococcaceae bacterium UBA7075
TTAACTTCTATGCCCGAGCGCAACCGAGCAATTTCCTATAAAGTAAAAAATAACCGCCCAACTGCCGGCAAGCTAAGTTGAACGGTTATTTATAACTTAAAACTTTTCTTAATAGTCTAATCGCTTTAAACGGTTTCTCTGTAATCTTATTGTATATTATTAACTTTAATAATTCAATATAACAGAACTAAATCAAGTTTATCTATTTTTTATTTTACCATAAATAAAATAATTTTATTTGCATATACTTGAAATAGCCTTAAATATGTAGTATAATATTTGTAGGCAAGAACGAAGTAAAGTGCAAGTTAGCACAAAGCGACCCCCACAAATGGCAGTCTGTGGGGGTCTTTATTTAGGCTTATTGTCACTTATTTATGTCTATCAAGCCATTTGCAAATATAGTAGGCAACTATACTTGCTCCAACAGACACAAAGAACGAAGTAAAAATACTCAAGTTAGCACCTCCCTCCGTTGCCGGATTGGGCAGTGACAACTTTAATATTATATAATAATTATTGTGCGAAGCACAATACATTGCCTCAGTCAACAAAAACAAAGTTTTTGCGGTACTTGCTGAGGTCATTAAATACATAAAAAAATAACCGCCCAACTACTTGCCAATAGTCAGACGGTTATTTTACAATAATCTTTTTACTATAAACAGGCTAGCCGCTTTAAACGGTTTCTCTGTAATCTTATTATATATTATTAATCTTAATAAGTCAATATAACAGAACTAAATTAAGTTTATCTATTTTTTATTTTACCATAAATAAAATAATTTTATTTGCATATACTTGAAATAGCCGAAAGCATATGATATAATATGCTTAGGCAAAAGATATGAGTAGTCCGTATGTTAGGACAACAAAATAGCCACGAGGTGCAACTCGTGGCTATTTCTATACCGTTTTGGCAAGGCGGTTTAAACCTTAGACTGGTTGCCAATGACTATTTTCTATCCAGCCATTTGCAAATGTAGTAGGCGACTACATTTGCTACGATAGAAAAAGTAAAAGATATGAGAAAATCCATATGTTAGACCCCCTTTCCTTGCCTGTATGGGGGTGGCAACGAGAATATTATAACATAAAGATGAACAGGGTTCAAATGTAAGTTTGGCTTTTTTTTTGCAAAAATCAACAAACAGTAAGTTTTATCCTTATTGTAAAATTACCGGTACTTGATGAGGTAATTAAATACATAAAAATAACCGCCCAACTGCCATTGGACGGTTATTGACATTATAAAATAGCCTTATAATCTTATAATATATTATAAAAATTAAAAGCAAACCTTGTATATATGAGATTTGCTTTTTTATGAATTTAGTATAATATGAATCATTCCTACACTTGTAAAGCAATGTTTAACTATACAACAGAAGTTTAAACTTCGGGACACTGCATTATAAAACACATTAAACTTATGTAGCGGTGATAAAATAAATCAATAGCCCCAGCGGTCAAAGAAACGGACATCCTGATAGGTAAGAATATAATTCTGACTTTCGTGGAACGAGCTGTAAACTATCTTAGGATTATACATATACATCATCCTATGCTGAACAGCCTCTTTATTCTGGTCAAAAATATAGCTTACAGCCTGCTTGCACGCAGTTGATGTTCCTTTTTCCGTACTGCCGTCATAGTGACAACCCTTGATAACAGACTCAACGGTCGGATAGCCGTCAAAACACATTGCATCCTTTACACACTGAGCAATCAGTGCCGCACCTATAAATCCGCCCGAGCCGAACTCTCCGTAGCAGAGCCTTTCGAGCAAATCCCTGTCCTCGTCGGTAAGAGTTACCTTTGCACACTCGTACGTTTTGTCGGGATTATCTATTGCCACAAGGTATCCTGCGTTCCACTGTTCCTCGTAGCTTGCAGGAGTTTCAACAGGGATTGCCGTTGCATAAAAACGCTCCTGCTTTTCATCTGCATTTGTCGCAGAAATATCAGCCGTTGTTGCCTGTTCCTTGGTAGTCTCAGGCTCTTTAGTTGTCGATTCTTTACTTTTTTCTTCGTCCTTTTTGTCTTTAGGCTTGGTTTCCTTTTTTGCAGGTTCAGTAGGTTCATCCGTAGTAAGCTCAATTCCGTTTGTAAGCAGAGCCTTCTCCGAAAAATTCGGATTTATTCTTGAATCCATTGCAGTATCGGCGGTTGATTCGCCGGCAGTAAATACACTGCCTGAAAAAATAGCGTTTACTGCGATAATTAAAGAAAGCACCACGATTGTAAAGGAAAGGACAGAATAAATATTTTTATTAAGCTTCATAACTTCTCCTTAATATGTAACCGCACAATTTCAAAGCTGTTCTTCGGCTTATTGTCAGATATTTTTTCGGACGCTTCATAAGTCTGCATTAAAATGTAACCGTTGCGCCCCGAAGATGTACTTTGGTTGTTCGGTAAACATTATACTTTTCCCTACGGACTGAAAAATATGATGTTCACCATATAATCTAAGTATACCTTCGGGTCTCAAATGTTACAGTTTAGGGAAAATTTATGAAGCGTCCAAAAAACCTCTATTCTTTTGTATTTTACCATACAATCAGCATTTTTTCAAGATTTTTATGCTGTCAATATAAAGCACATATATTTACTTTAAATGTATACAACCTCTGAATATTCAGAATTATTGCATAGAGATTCCGGCAATATATTCATCATAGCTTTGTATTTTCCACTCATTTTTAAGCTCGTCGGAAATAGGAAAAACCCTCAGAAGCATTGTATCGTTTTCACTGTTATTCTTATCATTTTTTGTTGTCAGGCTGAATACATTTCCCTCATACCAAAGCTCGTTAATCTCGTCAAATGTTGTTCTGTAAAAAATATCCTGCAACACATTAAGGCTGTTCTGATTAAATCCAGCCGCAGCAGCAGCCATAACTGCCGATGCGTGCAAAATTCTGTCGCTGTTCGGTTTTTCATTTTCATCAAATTTTACAAAGGTATTCATTGTTGTGCCGCATCCGACATTCATAATCATACCCGATTCAACTTCAACGGAAACCGTAATTGTAAAAATCTCTTCATCATAGTAGTAAAGCTCATATTCAATGCCGTTTGCGTCCTTCTGAATATCGCCCTTTTTCTGCCAGTTTTCCTTGTACAGATAATCTATGCCGCCCGTATCCATCATAATTGAGTTGTACTGCGCAGTAAAGCCGTTCAAAGTAATAGTGTAGAGCTTTCCGTTTACGTTTTTGCTATCCGCCACTGCATCTGCACTCTGAGTAGGATTTACTTCGTCCTCTGTCGCAATACTCTTAGGAGTATCTACATTTGAGAAAATCTTCTTCGGACTGTCACAGGCAGTCATTATTCCCAACGGCAAAAGTATTAATATAACCGACAAAAAAATCTTTATTATTTTCATAAGTTCATCTCCGTCAATAGCCTTGACTAAAAGAAAAATAAAGGGTTATAAAGAAATTCTATAACCCTCAATTTTTATATTATTATACTTTTTCCGCTTCTTCCGATGATTCCGCATTTTCATCAGAGCTTTCAGTATTTTCCGCACTTTCGTCCTCATGAGGGGCAGTAGCAAGAGTTACAACCTTATCATCACCTGCAAACTTCATCACGGTAACGCCCTTTGACGGACGACTGCAAATTCTTATTGATTCAGCCGCAATTCTGATTATTACGCCGTCACGAGAAATCATAATAATGTCGTCATTCAGATCAACAACACTGATTGCCGCAACCTCACCGTATTTTTCAATATGATAGTTTGTAAGACCTTTGCCGCCTCTTGACTGAACACGGTAATCGTCGGGACTTGAAAGTCTGCCGTAGCCTGTTTCGCTTACTGTGAGCACATACTTGTTCTCGTCAATAACGCTCATACCGACAACGCTGTCACCTTCTTTAAGAGAAAGAGCCTTAACGCCTCTTGCCTGTCTGCCCATAGGACGGACATCGGTTTCTCTGAATCGGATAGCCATACCCTTTTGCGTTGCAATTATGACATCATCATTTCCGTCTGTCATCTTAACCCAGGCAAGCTCGTCACCCTCGTTAAGCTCAAGGGCAATCAATCCGCCCTTACGCTGTGTATTATATGCATTAAGCTGAATTCTCTTGATAATACCCTGACGTGTAACCATAACAAGGTATTTATCCTCATCAAATTCAGGAACTCTTATCATTGAAGTAATCTTTTCGTCAGGTGTAATCGGCAGAATGTTCGCAATGTTTATGCCTTTAGCCTGTCTGCTTGCCTCGGGAACTTCGTAACATTTCAGTCGATAAACCCTGCCCATATTAGTAAAGAACAGCACATAATCGTGAGAGTTCACTATGAACATATCGGTAGCCACATCCTCCTCACGGCGTGACATACCCGAAACACCTCTGCCGCCTCTGCGCTGAATTTTGTATGTATCAGCAGCAAGACGCTTAATGTAACCGAACTGAGTAAGCGTGAGCACGCAGTCCTCCTGCGGAATCAGATCCTCAATGTCAACCTCACCGCTGACTGCACAAATCTCAGTACGGCGTGGGTCAGCATATTTATTGCGGATTGCAGTAAGCTCTTCCTTGACAATTTCAAGCTTTTTGCCGTCGTCAGCAAGAATTTCGTTATACTCTTTTATTTTCGCCATCAAAGCAGCAATTTCATCTTCAATTTTGTGACGTTCCATATTTGTAAGACGTCCGAGCTGCATCTGAACGATAGCCTGAGCCTGAATCTCATCCAGACCAAAACGCTCCATCAAAGCCGCCTTTGCACTCGGCAAATCCTTGCTTCTGCGGATAATTGCAATAACCTCGTCAATAAAGTCAATCGCAATCTTTAAGCCCTCAAGAATATGCGCTCTGTCCTGTGCTTTTTTAAGATTAAAAGCAGTTCTTCTTGCGATAACCTCCTGCTGAAAATCAATGTAACACTCAAGCATTTCCTTGAGAGTAAGAATTTTTGGCTCACCGTCAACAATGGCAAGCATAATTGCGCCGAAGGTTGACTGAAGCTGAGTATATGAAAACAGCTGATTCAGCACAATCTGAGGGGAAGCGTCCCTCTTGACGTCAATTTCAATATGCATTCCGTTACGGTCGGAATGGTCCTCAATGTTTGAAATACCCTCAATACGCTTATCCTTAACAAGGTCAGCGATATTTTCAATAAGTCTTGCCTTGTTTACAACATAAGGCAGTTCAGTAACAATAATTTTAAATCTGCCGTTCTTGGCTTCTACAATCTCAGTTTTTGCACGGACAATAATTTTGCCCCTGCCTGTAGCATATGCGGCACGGATACCGCTTCTGCCCATAATAATGCCGCCTGTCGGAAAGTCCGGACCCGGCATACATTCCATAATCTCAGCAAGCTCTGCGTCAGGATTATCAATAAGCAGACAAACAGCGTCAATAGCTTCTCCGAGGTTATGCGGAGGAATATTCGTAGCCATACCAACGGCGATACCGCTTGAGCCGTTTACAAGCAGATTAGGAAATTTGCTCGGCAAAACCGTAGGCTCTTTAAGTCTGTCGTCGTAGTTTGGAATAAAGTCAACTGTATCCTTATCAATATCGGTGAGCATATCGACAGCTATTTTGCTCATTCTCGCCTCTGTATATCTGTAAGCAGCAGGCGGGTCGCCGTCGACAGAACCGAAGTTACCGTGACCGTCAACGAGCATATAGCGCATTGAAAAGTCCTGTGCAAGACGAACCATTGCATCATAAACTGACGCATCACCGTGTGGGTGATACGAACCGAGCACAGAACCTACCGTGTCGGCGCACTTATGATAAGGCTTTGATGGGTCAAGTCCTCTTTCAAACATCGTATACAGAATTCTTCTGTGAACAGGCTTAAGACCGTCACGAACATCAGGAAGAGCACGGCTGACTATTACGCTCATCGAATAGTCAAGAAAGCTTTTCCTCATCTCTTTTTGCAGATCAACATCAATTATTCTTTTTTCATCCATATTTTTAACCACGCTTCAATTTTTTATATCCGCAATATAAGTTTAATATATCCTATATTGCAGTATCCCGAAGTTTGAACTTCTGTTTATTGGTAAAGTTCATAACTCACTTATCTGAATTAACTAAATCATAGTTTAGCGACGGTGGTCGCTTTATTCGTTATAAAGGTCGGATTTAATATCAACCTCGGTATCTCGGAATTCAAACTATAAATTTAGCAGAATTTTTCTTCAACATTCGTAGGGGACGGCATCCTTGACGTCCCTCCTGATTGCCCAACGGCAATCAGGAAAACGAGATCTTAAGGCAAGTTTTGGGACGTCTGGAAGCCGTCCCCTACACAGAACTTCATATATTATTAAAAAACTATAATTTACTTATGAAGTATATGAAAATATAAATCGGAGTTACCAAAGGCAACAACCCTTAATTGTTAATTTTTAATTGTTAGAAGTGTTTTATATTATTTGTAATTTTATCATAAAGCTCAGGCAGTCTTTTTCTTATACTGCACGGGCGGAAGGTTTTGGAGTCAACAAAAGCGTGTTCTGTCGAACCGTAGCCAAGCTCAACTTCACTTTCGTCAGGCTCAATACGCTTAACCGTATACGAAAATTCTATTCTTGACGCTGTTATTGCCGTACACCATGTGCGCACAATCAGCTCATCTTCATACTGCGCAGGCAATTTAAAATGACAGTTAAGGTTGCGCAAAGGCGTCATTACACCTGAATTTTCCATTTCACTGTAGCTTGTACCAAACATTTTTATATAATCGCTTCTGCCCATTTCATACCAAACGGGAAAATTTGAGTGATGTACAATTCCCATTCTGTCGGTTTCGGCATATCTTACAACCAATTTTGTCCGTGAATGCATTTTTTACCTCCATTTATTTTTTAACCGCTTCACAAGTTTGAATTAATATGATTTCTTTGTAGGGACACGGCGTGCCGTGTCCAAGAAAATTTTGATGTTCACTGCGGACACGGCACGCCGTGTCCCTACGAATATTGAAGAAATATTCCGCTAATTTATAAAATTATATGAAAGTTATCTTTAACGCACCAAGCCTCCTTAGAAAAGGAGGTGTCACGCTTGCGTGACGGAGGATTGAAAACAAAGTCACATCAATTCTTTATAATCCTCAGTCAGCTTTCGCTGACAGCTCCTTTTATAAAGGAGCCTTTCGCATTAAGAAAAGTACTGCTATATTATATTTTATCTCACTTATAAAAGTGCGTTATGAACTGCACCAATAAGCCGAAGTATATCTTCGGGTCGCAATGGTTATATTTTAATGCAAACTTATGAAGCGTCCGAAAAGCGTCCGAAAA
>DKZL01000029.1:22256-24705 GCA_002493635.1 Ruminococcaceae bacterium UBA7075
AAGCGTCCGAAAAGCGTCCGAAAAATATGAATTGTTACCAAACAAAAGAAGTTCAAACTTCGGGACACTGCATTATAGGTTATATCTAACTTATATAGCGGTGATAAAAATCAAACATCAAGGTTCTGAACATATTTTGCGTTTTGCTCAATAAATTCCCGTCTTGGTTCAACCTTATCGCCCATAAGTATGGTAAAGGTTTCGTCAGCAGCCTCTGCGTCTGAAAGCTCAACTCTGAGCATAAGACGTGAATCGGGATTCATTGTAGTTTCCCAAAGCTGTTCGGAGTCCATCTCACCAAGACCTTTATATCGCTGAATCTCGGTTTTGCCCTCGATTGTTGCAAGAATCTGGTCACGCTCAATATCTGAATAAGCGTATTTGTGCTCCTTGCCCTTTGTCACCCTGTAAAGGGGCGGCTGAGCAATATAAACGTGTCCCTCTTCAATAAGCGGACGCATATATCTGAAGAAAAAGGTCAGAAGCAGAGTTCTGATGTGCGAACCGTCGACATCGGCATCCGCCATAATTATAACCTTGTTATATCTGAGCTTCTCAATATCAAATTCGTCGCCGATACCTGTTCCCAAAGCGGTAATAACAGGCATAAGCTTGTCATTTCCGTAAACACGGTCAATCCTTGCCTTTTCAACATTCAGCATTTTACCCCAAAGCGGAAGAATTGCCTGAATACGTCTGTCACGTCCGCCCTTTGCAGAACCGCCCGCAGAATCACCCTCGACGATAAATATCTCTGTTTCGCTTGTGTCCTTTGACTGACAGTCGGCAAGCTTGCCCGGAAGCTGTGCAGATTCAAGCGCAGATTTTCTTCTTACGCTTTCTCTTGCTTTTCTTGCAGCCTCCCTTGCTCTTGCTGATGCCAGAGCTTTTTCAAAAATTGCCTTAGAAACAGCAGGATTTTCCTCAAGATAAACCATAAGCTTATCCTTGATGAGTTTCTCAACCATTGAGCGAACCTCGGTATTGCCGAGCTTTGCCTTGGTCTGACCCTCAAACTGAGCCTCTTTCAGTTTAACACTGATAATAGCAGTCAAGCCTTCACGCACATCTTCACCGCTTAAATTCTTGTCATTATCCTTAAGCTTGTTGAACTTGCGTGCGTAATCGTTCATCACATAGGTTAAAGCTCTCTTAAAGCCCTCCTCGTGAGTACCGCCGTCGGTAGTGTGAATATTATTTGCAAATGACAGCAGATTTTCATTGTAGCTGTCGTTATACTGCATTGCAATCTCAACCGAAATTGTATCTTCTGCATTGCGTGATGAAAAATAAATTACATCGGGATGAATATTCTCGAGCGAACGTTTTTTATGAATAAATTCAACAAAGCTCTTGATACCGCCCTCATAGAGAAAGTTTTTCTTGATGATATTTTCATCATCTCTCTCATCCCTGAGTTCAATGTGAATTCCTGCGTTCAGAAATGCCTGCTCACGCAGACGTCTTTCAAGCACGCTGTAATCATAAACAGTTGTTTCCTTGAACATCTCAGGGTCAGCCTTAAAGCGAACCTCGGTGCCCTTAACATTTGAAGTGCCGATTTTCTTAAGCTCGCACATAATTTTTCCACGCTCATAACGCTGGAAGTAAACGTACTCGCCGTCGCAAACCTTAACCTCGAGCCACTCGGACAGCGCATTTACAACTGACGCACCAACGCCGTGCAAGCCGCCCGAAACCTTGTAACCGCCGCCGCCGAATTTTCCGCCTGCGTGAAGAACGGTGAATACTACCGTTACGGCAGGAAGTCCTGTTTTACTGTTTACCCCTACAGGAATACCTCGTCCGTTATCGGTAACACGAATAATATTATCTTTTTCAATTACTACATCAATCTTTGTACAGCAGCCGGCAAGAGCCTCATCTATTGAGTTGTCAACAATTTCATAGACAAGGTGATGAAGTCCCCTCGGACCTGTTGAGCCAATGTACATACCCGGACGTTTTCTTACAGCTTCCAGCCCCTCCAGAACCTGAATTTCGTCAGCGCCGTATTCCTGCTCAACCTTTGTCATTTCACGGTTTTCCTCGGGATTTTCAATATCCTTCAGTTCAATGCTGTCGACCTTTTCCATTTCAATCTCATCTTCACTTTTAACAATATTTTCGTTATTCTCAATCATCTTTTTACTCCTTTTTTAGCCGCTTCATAAAATTGATTTAATATGTGACAGTTGTGACCCGAAGATTTACTTTGGTTGTTCGGTAAACTTCATAATTCACATTTATAGGTTAAATTATAGTTTTTTAGCCGCTTCATAAGTTTTCCATAAAATGTATCCGTCCTGACCCGAAGATGTACTTCGGTTGTATGATGAACATCATAACACACTTTTTAAAGTTGAACAGGAGTATTCCTTTACATTTCGTAGGGAACGACCCCCGTGTCGTTCCTGACTTCCAAAATAGCACTGTACTATTAGGAACG
>DKZL01000029.1:24958-26595 GCA_002493635.1 Ruminococcaceae bacterium UBA7075
GGAACGACACAGGGGTCGTTCCCTACGGTATTATAAAATATAAGTTCATCTAAACTATAATTTACAATTATAAATTTAATTGGAAAACAATAATTTCATTTATTACAACCTATCTGCCCGGGTAATAGTAACCCACCGGCTGCTAACCCACTGGTTATTTTTACTACTCGGAAGCAACCGGGCACAAAAGTGTATTTTCACATCGTGCTATCTGCCCGGGTAATTGCAACCCACCGGCTGCTAACCCACTGGTTATTTTTACTACTCGGAAGCAACCGGGCACATAAGTGTATTTTCACATCGTGCTGTCTGCCCGGGTAATAGCAAACCACTGTTTGCCAGCCCACCGGCTGCCTATTTTTTGAATTTTGTAAAGAATGGTCTTAATAAAAGACCTGTCACTATGAATACTACGTTAGTAACAACAAGAACAATAAAATTTGTTTGTGCTACCATATACAGTTCAAAAACATCAAAAATTGCACAAAACAATGCAATTATCAAAAATAAAATTAAAAAATTTTTTCTTTTTATTTCAAATCTCTTTTTACAGTGATAACAAACAGCACTTTTTTTATTCATAATTTTGCTGATGTCACTATATCTGTAAATTGTGTTACAGTGCGGACAAACAGGCAGCTTCAGCATAAACTCATCCTTTCAAAGCCGTATTCCTTAAAATTTTCTGTTTGCTGAATATCTGTTGCTGTCAGGACGGTGTCTTTCGTTTTTCTGAGGTTCATTATCTTCTTCATTTTGATTCGGAATATAGTGGCGTGTTCTTCTTACGCTGTTTCTTTCCGTTTCCGAATGAATTTTTTTAAGTCCTGCACCGGTCGATGCGTGATTTTCACTTACATTCTTTATGACCGATACATAATTACTATTTTTGACTGTTGGAACAGCCTTTGTTTCGCTTGTGCCATTATCGTTGTTAAGGTCTATTCTTGCGGCATTCCGTTCAGCTTTTATCTTATTGAATACATCGGAATTAATCTTAAAGTCGGATTCTTCCTCACTTGGTTCAGGTTCATATATATTTGATTTTTTAACCGGAGGAAAAACACTGACATTCTCTTTTATTTCAAATTCATCCGCCGTCAGATTGTCGGCATATTCAATGCCTGCCTTTCGTGCTTCCATAGATGGCTTGTACTTTTTAAAAGGCTCATAGCTTACAAACATCGGAGTTAATAACATAAAAATAAGAAGCGGAATTGCCACCAATGCGATAGTAAAGGGATTATACAGCATTTTTGCAAAAATACATACAGCCATAACAGCAAGTGACAGCAGTACAAAAACCGCAAAAACAAGCATTATTTTTTTGCTTACATAGACTTTGCTGTTTTTTCCGCAGCGAGAGCAGGTCATCTCGCCTTTTTTTCTGCTTGAAAAAACAGAAAAATATGAAATTCTTTTTCCGCAGTACGGACATCTTTTAGCTCTCATTTTTTATTCACCGCCATATAAGTTTTATGTATATTATAAGTTTTGCTCCCGAAGTTTTTTTAGCCGCTTCATAAGTTTGCGTTAAAATGTAACCGTTGTATCCCGAAGATGTACTTCGGTTGTTTGGTAAAGTTCATAATTTACCTATATAAGATAAATTGTAGTTTAGATGAACTTATATTTTA
>DKZL01000029.1:26939-28713 GCA_002493635.1 Ruminococcaceae bacterium UBA7075
GGAACGACCCCCGTGTCGTTCCTATTAGAGATTAGCTAAATGTCAGTTAGGAACGACACGGGGGTCGTTCCCTACAACGGTTTAATAGAGGTTCATATAAACCGCTAAAAATTAATTTACTTTTGATAGTGTATTATGAATTGCAACCATATAGCCGAAGTTCACCTTCGGGTCGCAAAGTTTGAGATTAATTCAAACTTGTGAAGCGGCTATAAAGTGTTTTTGCTGAAATCTGGCTTATATAAACCAAAACTCCGCCTTCGTTTTCGCAAACTACAAATGATTTTGGCAATTCATACGAAACATTTATTACCCGCTTTTCTTTTTCGGCGGCTGTCAGATAATCTCTTGTTTTCTTTGAAATTGTACACCTGTCAATGTCAAAAATTCCGATAATTTTATCGGTTGTCACCACGGTGTCCTGTCCCAGATGAAGATACATCAGCTTATTTCTCCGTTTTTAAGATAAAATATTTTGCCGTCCTTAAGTTGTTCTTTATTTGATTTTTCACAGCAGGTTATAAACACCTGACATTCCTTAAGCTCATTAAGCAGAAAATCCTGTCTGCCTGCGTCAAGCTCCGACAAAACGTCATCAAGCAAAATCACAGGCTCTTCGCCCATTCTTTTTCTGAGCACGCTCGCTTCTGCAAGCTTAAGCGACAAAACAGCGCTTCTCTGCTGTCCCTGCGAAGCAAAGGTCTTTGCATTTTTATTATTTATCAGAATTTCAACATCATCTCTGTGAGCACCCGTATTCGTAATACCCAGTCTGATGTCGTCCTTTTTGTTGCTTTCAAATTTGATTTTTAATTTTTCTTCAATTTCTTCAACGGTATCTTCATTCTTTATATCAGCCGAAGAAATATACCGTATTTTCAGTTCTTCCCTGCCTTTTGAAATACCCTTGTGATACTCTTCTGCCTTTTGCGTTAGCATTTTTATATACTCAAGTCGCTTTTTGATGAGCATTGCCCCGTTTTTTATAAGAGGCTCATCCCATACACACAAAGTTTCTTCAAGCGAGGGACGTTTATATATATCCTTTAACAGCGAATTACGCTGATTAAGAAGTCTGTTATATTTTGAGAGAATCACTGCATTCTGGAGTTTTTCTCTGCAAATTGCACTGTCAATAAATTTTCGTCTTTCCGAAGGACCTCTCTTTATGAGGTTAAGATGTTCGGGCGAAAACACAACGGCACAGTATTTTTCAATAAGCGACGCCGCAGATTTTTTTTCAACGCCGTTTATTTCAACACTCTTTTTACCGCTCTGAAACGTGATTTTTGCCTTTTGCTCTCTTTCCTGACCGAAAAACTTCATTTCAAGTTTTGCAGCACTCTTGTACCAATTAATTACATCATTATCCTTTGTCGCTCTGAAAGAATGTCCTCCGCAGAACATCCATAAGGCTTCAAGCAGATTTGTTTTTCCTTGAGCATTGTCGCCGTATATTATATTGACGCCCTCACACGGTGTAATTATATCATTTTTGAGATTTCTGTAATTTTCAAATTTAACTGCAACAACCCTCATTATTTTTCTCACCGCATTTTTTAGCCGCTTCATAAGTTTTTCATAAAATGTAACCGTTATGACCCGAAGATTTACTTCGGTTATTTTGTAAATATCATAACGCACTTATATACGTCAGCTAAATTAGTGTTTATATGAATATTTAATTAATAATTGTAGGGAACGACCCCCGTGTCGTTCCTGACTTAAACAACAGCAATGTACTATTAGGAACGACACAGGGGTCGTTCCCTAC
>DKZL01000079.1:0-9919 GCA_002493635.1 Ruminococcaceae bacterium UBA7075
TTTAGTTTCATTAATGACTTATAGCGATGATGAATCTAAACCAAGCATAGATATAGCAACATCTATGCAAAAAAACTTATCCGGCTTACTTATCAGCGGTGCTTATCCTCCTGTTATTCAGTATGATTCATTATTTAAAACTTATTGTGATAGTGAGCGTTATGATTATTATAGAGGTACATTTTATAGAAATGCATTAAATGAAAGACATCGCATTGAAAATCCATGGCTGTATGGTGAATATGAAGAGGACGAGTAATTTAAAAGTTAAAATAACTTTCTGATTTATATTTGTTTTTATACTATTATCCATTATAATAATGACCACCTACTGACGGGTGGTCATTATCATTTTAATTTTCTGTTATTCGCATAGCAAGCGCTGTAATATCGTCCTCACGATGGCTGTCACCACGCTTGATTGCCTCGGCAACCACTTCTCTTGCAAGGTCCTGACAACTGCCCTCGTTCCACGATTTTATCAGCTTTTCAAGCCATTTTTCATCTCCTGTTACAACACCGTCGGACACCATAACCACCATATCCCCTGTTGAAAGATTTATTGACTCGGATACAAATTTGACATTATTTAAAATTCCTGCCGGCATTGACGGCATTTCTTTTTTTATTATCCTGCCGTTTTTCTTAATAAATGTAATCGGTGCTCCTGCTTTGCGAACCGTCACCCTGCCTGTGTAAAGGTCAACGCTTGTGACATCAAGGGTTGAAAGCGATTCGTCCTCGCTCTTTATCATAAGCGCCGAGTTCACAATCTGTAGCGAGCTGTCAGGAGAAAGCCCCGAACGCAGCAGTCTGCCCATAACCGACACAGCCATATTTCCGTCAACAGCCGCTCTGCCGCCCGTACCCATTCCGTCGCACACAAGCGCATATGTCTTGCCGAAACCGTCATTGAAATAATCAATGCAATCACCGCACAATTTACCGCCGTTTGCTATGTGCTGGTCAGAACCGATTTCAACATCATAATGAGGAAGCTCGCACATTGCAACCCTCGTTCTGCCCGACTCGTTTGTAATTGTCGGCAAGTCAAAACGTCTGCCGCAGCACCTTGAGATTTCTCTCATTAAAATACCCTTTGAAATACTCTTTTCCGACTTGTCTGAAAGTTCAAGCTCAACGCTCATTTTACCGCCGTCAGATATAAGGCAAATGCACTCAACGACAATAGCGCCAAGCTCTGTAAGCGTCTTTGTAACTCTGCCTGCCGACTCAACATCACACTTCATCGTATTTTTAAACTCAGTTGTAAGATCATTCAGAATATCACTTACTCCCGAAAACTGACCTGCAACAACACTTCGCACATCCGCTACTCTGCGTTGTGCCTCCAAGCACGACTGATATTCACGATAATTTGAATTCATACTGTCTGCAATCTCGCCCTTTTTACAGCACTTTTTAACGAAAACCTCGTCTACATCACGATCGCTTATACTTCCCTGTGTTTCAAGAATTTCCTCAAGACGGTGAAAATCATCTCTTGTCACTCCGCCCTGGTGCTCAAAGCAATACATTTTAAGTCCGCAATTTGCGCACACCTCGCCTGCCACATTCTGACACACCCAGTCAAAGGTAGGTGAGTACATTCTGCCGAGTTTTTCGCTCACCTTGTTGACATCATCCTTGACATTGTAAATCGCTTTTGAAACAAATCCCAGACGCATTACTATGTTTCTTCTTAAGGTTTCGCTGAGTGAGGTGCTTTTTTCATTTGAAAAGACAGGTGAAATAAAATTGCCAAGTTCCTTTGGCATTATCATAAACACCAGACCGCCCGTCAGGCTCTCAATAATAATGCCTGCAAGCGAAGTATCTGCACCAAAAGCAAGGCTCATTACACCGTTTGCAATGATAAACGAAATTGCACAACCGAGCTTGCCAAGCTGAGCAAAAAGTCCTGCAATAAGTCCACCGAATGCAAAACCTCCGCACACAAAGCCCTGCGACCTGTCGGAAATGCTGAACACCGAGCCTGTGGCTATACCGCTTATTGAACCGCCTACGACTCCGCCGTATCTTGCACACAACAAAACGATAAGCACTGCCATAATCCTGCCCACGGACACGCCCTCAAACGAAATACTTCCAAAAGCAAGAATAACTATGCAACCGGTCATCACAAGGCTCGCACTCTCTTGCTGAGAATACGAGGTTATACTGCGATTTTCATTTGCAAGAAAGGCGACAACGCTTATAAAATACGCCGCTGCTCCAGCAATTATCGACTCAATCACGCAATCGGCAAACGAGCTTAATGTACTCGTACTTACAAATAGAAGTGCTATACCCGTAGCAAAAACGGGAACGAATGCAACGATAGGAGCAAAAAGCCGTGCAGAGCTTACCTTTTTCAAATCACCAAGCAGCCAGCGCAGACCTCCTATCGCTATTACAACGGCAATGTAGCGAAAACTTCCGTTTGGATTTAAAAGTACATAACCAAGTGCAGTTCCTATTAATGACGACAGCAAATATTTTTTGGGAACAGCGGCGGCATATGACGCACCAAATGGTGCAAGCTCGCCAAGCACAGCTCCTCGTGACACCAGCACACCGCACAACATATAAATCACATTTGCCGCACCTGACCTTATGTAATCATTTTGAACAGGTCTTGACCTGTTTCCTGACAAACCTTTTGCATCCATAACTATTAACTTCCTTTTCGTGATATTTATTCTGTTATGTCCTTATTATATGATGATTTGCACAATCGTTTTGTCATTATGTGAATGAGAATTTTTAAATTCTTTTGTAAAATTAAAGCGTGAGATTATAAAGTAGGCAGGTTTTAGTCATCTGAAAAAGAATATTTGATTTTTTCCGAAAATGAAAGATAAATTTGCTTCAAGCAGAAAAAAATAAGAACAAAACCGAGTTTTTAGCAATTAAAATATTGTATGTAAACCAAATTTGAATTATAATAAAAAGGTATTTGAGAAAAAGAGGGATATTTTTATGATAATTATGTCGGTGGATTTAGGAAAAGCAAGAACAGGCATTGCAGTGTGCGACAAAATGGAGTTTCTTGCATCTCCATACAAAGTGATTTTTGAAAAATCTCCGCAGAAACTTCCCGAAAAGGTTGCCGAAGCTGCAAAAGAAACAAAGGCAGATCTGATTGTGGTCGGATTGCCGAAAAATATGGACGGCACAGAAGGCGAAAGTGCTCAGAACGCAAGAGCATTTGCAAAAAAACTGACAGAAATAACGGGAATTGAAACTGTTATGCAGGACGAGAGAGGAACCACGATAACCGCACACAATTTTTTGAACAATACGAATACACGTGGAAAAAAGCGTAAAAATGTGGTGGATGAGGTTGCCGCAACAATCATTTTGCAGGATTACCTCGACAAAAGGGCAATCAATAAAAATAACAATTAACTAATATTAAATGAAAAGTATGCTATCTTCCCATTAAGTCGAAGTATATCTTCGGAATGCAAAATCACATATTAATAAAACTTATAAAGCGAGTTAAAAAATGAGGAATATTATTTTGCGGAAAATTTTTTCTGCTTGGAATTATATTAAAACATTTGTAAAATGGGTGATAATTGCGTCAATGACAGGTGTGCTGGGCGGACTTATCGGCACAGCATTCAGTTATTGCATAACATACGCAAACCAAATAAACAACGATAATTGGTGGGTTGTGCTGACAATGCCGCTGGGCGGTTTGGTGATTGCGGCACTTTACAAATTAAGCAAGGTCAAAGACTGTCTTGACACAAATCTTGTTCTTGATTCAATCCGTACAAAAGGTTATGTGCCGTGGGTGATGTCGCCACTGATTTTTGTAAGCACAGTAATTACTCACCTTGTGGGCGGCTCGGCAGGTCGTGAGGGCGCAGCCTTGCAGCTTGGCGGCAGTCTTGGCTCGGTTGTCGGCAGAGTGCTAAGGCTTGACGAAAAAGATATGCACCTTGCAATTATGTGCGGAATGAGCGGTGTGTTCTCGGCACTGTTCGGAACTCCGATTACTGCCGCTTTCTTTGCGCTTGAGGTAATCAGCGTGGGTGTGACATATTATTCTGCGCTTGTTCCCTGCTTTGTGTCAGCAATAGTGTCATACTTTCTGTCAATTAATTTAGGCGTTGAACCTATGCGGTTTAATGTTGACGAATTTTTGCCAGAGATAAACATAGTCACACTTTTACAGGTTATCGGACTTGCCGCTGCATGTGCGGTTATAAGCATTGTATTCTGTGTATCTATGCACAAGTGCAGCAAATATGCACCAAAGCTGATTAAAAACGATTATCTCAGAGCGGTTTTAGGTGCGCTGATCATTGTAGGTCTGACATTTTTAGTCGGCAGTCACGATTACAACGGTGCTGGCTCACAAATTATTTCAGACGCACTCGGCGGAATTGCTAAGCCTGAGGCGTTCATTATGAAAATTATATTCACCGCTGTAACCATAAGCTGCGGATTTAAGGGCGGTGAAATCGTTCCTACTCTCTTTATAGGTTCAACATTCGGATGTGTTTTCGGTCCTATACTCGGACTTGACCCGTCGTTTTCTGCGGCAATCGGTCTTGTCTGCCTGTTCTGCGGTGTGGTGAACTGCCCTCTCGCCTCTATCCTGTTGAGCATAGAGATATTCGGTGCTAACGGCTTGATTTTCTTTGCGATTGGTGCGGCGGTTGCGTATATGATGAGCGGTTATTACGGATTGTACAGCAGTCAGAAGATTTTGTATTCCAAGCTAAAAGCAGAGTATATAAACATCAACGCAAAATGAGCACTCGATGGGTTGGCAACCGGTGGGTTGCAACTGTTCGAGCAAGTTTCCTATAAAATAAACAAACGGCGTAGCCAATCGGTTACGCCGTTTTATATTATTATTTTTGATTAAAATTTATCATTGTTCATAGAAAGTTATGATGTTTACCATACAATCTAAGTACACCTTCGGGTCTGAATAGTTACATACTAAAACCAAACTTATGAAGCGTCCTATGACGTTTACCATACAATCTAAGTGCATCTTCGGGTCGGAACGGTCACATACTAAAACAAAACTTGTGAAGCGTCTAAAAAATATTACTTCTTTTTAAAACCGTCTTTCAGACTTACACTGCGGTTGAACACAAGATGCTCGGGTGAGCTGTCCTTGTTGTCAACGCAGAAATATCCGAGTCGCATAAACTGAAAGCTCTGCGGTGCTGTTGCAGATTCAAGGTTTTTCTCTGCCTTGCAGTTTTTAAGTATCTCCAGTGAATCAGGATTGAGGTAGTCAAGGAAGTTTCTGTCGCCAACATCAGGGTCAGGAACTGTAAACAGATTGTCATAAAGTCTTACCTCGGCATCGGCATAATTATTTGCGTCAACCCAATGAATTGTACCTCTTACCTTTCTTCCGTCCGGCGTATTGCCGCCTCTTGTCTGAGGGTCATACTCGGCATAAACCTCAACTACATTGCCGTTTTCGTCCTTTTTGCATCCTGTGCATTTCACAACATACGCTGACTTTAGTCTTACCTCATTGCCGGGATAAAGTCTTTGATACTTCTTGATAGGCTCTTCCATAAAGTCCTCAGCCTCGATAAAGCACTCACGGCTGAAAGTTACGGTTCGTGTTCCGTCCTCAGGGCGGTTAGGGTTGTTCTCAACCTCAAATTCCTCAGACTGTCCCTCAGGATAGTTTGTGATAACAAGCTTTATCGGGTGAATAACGCACATAACACGCTGTGCGGTTTCGTTGAGATCATCACGCAGGCAGTGCTCCAAAAAACTGTATTCAACAATTGAATTAACCTTTGAAACGCCAATCTGATCAATGAAAGAACGGACTGCCTTTGGTGTGTAGCCTCTTCTGCGCAGACCGCAGAGTGTAGGCATTCTCGGGTCATCCCAGCCGTTTACATAGCTTTTTTCAACAAGTTCACGCAGCTTGCGCTTTGACATAACTGTGTTGTTAATTCCAAGACGGGCAAACTCGATCTGTCTTGGCTTGCTCGGAGATGAAATATTGTTGATTACCCAGTCATAGAGCGGACGGTGATCCTCAAACTCAAGCGAACAAAGACTGTGTGTAATGCCCTCGATTGCATCCTCAATAGGATGAGCAAAATCATACATCGGATAGATACACCACTTGTCGCCTGTGCGGTGATGATGAAGGTGATTGATTCTGTAAATTACAGGGTCACGCATATTGAAGTTGCCCGAAGCAAGGTCAATCTTTGCACGCAGAGTCATTTTGCCATCCTCAAATTCACCATTCTTCATTCTCTCAAATAAATCAAGGCTTTCTTCAACAGGACGGTCACGGAACGGGCTTTTTGCAGGAGTCTGCACATCACCCCTGTTTTCCCTCATCTGCTCAGGCGTAAGCTCGCAGACATACGCAAGACCCTTTTTGATAAGCTCAACTGCATATTCATACATCTGCTCAAAATATTCCGAGGCATAGAAAAATCTGTCGTCCCAATCAAAGCCGAGCCACTTGATATCCTCCTTGATTGCGTCAACATATTCAACATCCTCTTTTGTAGGATTGGTGTCGTCCATACGCAGATTGCAAATGCCGTTGTACTTTTCGGCAGTGCCGAAGTCAATGCAGATTGCCTTTGCGTGACCTATATGAAGATATCCGTTCGGTTCGGGAGGGAAACGAGTGTGAACCTTTTTGCCCTCATACTTGCCGCCCTCGGCAATATCTTCTTCAATAAAACTGTGAATGAAGTTACCGGTCATAACCTCATTTTCTGTATTCTTTATTTCTTCAGCCATTTAAAACTGTCCTTCCGATTTTTTCTATCCGTATCATAAGTTTTATATAACTTACGGGTGCAGTATCTCGGAGTTAAAACTTCGGGACACTGCAATTATAAATTAAATTAAACTTGTACGGCGGATTAAAATTTTTCAAGTCCTTTTTCAAGTCGGTTGAGTGATTCTTCTCTGCCGAGAATGTCAAGAATTTCAACTGCGCCGCCGGGTGTTACGGTCTTGCCAGCCGCCGCAATGCGGACAGGCCACATTACCGTGCCGTTTTTCAGTTCTTTTTCAACAGCCATATTGATAAGGCAGTCGTGAATTGCAGTGCTTGTCCACTCAGGCATTGCCTTTAGTCTTTCATAAGCCTCTCTGAGCAGGGCAGGAGCATTTTCAAGATTAGTTTTGCTCTTTTTATTGACAAACAATTCAGTGCCGTATTCAGGCAACTCTGCAAAAAAGTCAAGCATTTCGGGAATCTGAGTAAGCTGTGTTGTGCGCTTCTGCAAAATTTCTGCAAACTTTTCAAAAGTCATTTCCTTATCGCCGAACACCTGCTTGTAGTACGGCATTGCAACCTCGGTAAATTGCTCAGGCGTCATAGCCTTGATATACTCGCCGTTGAACCAAGACAGCTTGTCATAGTCAAAAACCGACGGTGACTTACTGATTCCCTTGATGTCAAATTCCTTTTCAAGTTCTTCAAGCGTAAAAATCTCCTGATTGTCCTTTGGACACCAGCCTAAAAGCGCAATATAGTTGATGATAGCCTCAGGCAGATAACCCTCGTCAATCAAGTCATAAAAGCCTGTTGCACCATGACGCTTGGAAAGCTTTGACACATTGCCGTCCTCGTCCTTGCCCATAATGAGCGGAAGATGAATATAGGTCGGAATTTCCCAGCCAAATGCCTCATACAGAAGATTGTACTTTGGTGTTGAGCTTAAATATTCGCATCCACGAACAACATAGTTGATACCCATTGTGTGGTCATCAATTACATTTGCAAAGTTATATGTGGGATAGCCGTCTGTCTTAATAAGAATCTGATCCTGCAATTCGGTATTATCAACAGTAATTTCTCCGTAAACTGCGTCAACAAAGGTGGTTGAACCCTCAATCGGCATCTTCTGACGGATTACATAAGGAACACCCTCGGCAAGAAGTCTGTCAATTTCCTCCTGAGGCAAATCACGGCAATGACGGTCATATCCGCCGCCGACAGTTTCGCTCTGGATTTGTTCAAGTCGTTCCTTTGAACAGAAACAGCGGTAAGCCTTGCCCTCTTTTATAAGCTGCTCGGCATACGGAAGATACATATCCTTGCGTTCTGACTGAACATAAGGACCGAAATCACCGCCGATGTCAGGACCTTCATCGTGTTTTAAGCCTGCAAGCTTTAAAGTGTTATATATTACATCAACTGCACCCTCAACAAGGCGTTCACGGTCGGTATCTTCAATTCTTAATATAAATTTTCCACCTTGCGACTTGGCAACGAGATACTCATAAAGTGCTGTTCTCAGATTTCCCACGTGCATAAAACCCGTAGGACTTGGAGCATATCGTGTGCGTGCATTGTTATTAGCCATAAAATCCCCTCCGCAAAAATCATTATACACAATTAGTATATCATAATAAAGATTGCATTTCAATATTTTTTATATGCAGAAAACAAGCTTAATCACCGCTTAATCAAGCTGCAACTGCGCAACTATTGGTTGCCATACAATACAATCCCGTTTTTGTAAACCGGAATTGCTTGTAAATAAGCAACTCTTATAATATAAAATATATTGCACCAAATAAAACAGGAGGTAATTTTATGAGATATGAAAAGTAAGCATTGATTAACTGGTTAGGGCTTTTGGGGATAGTATCGTTATTGTCCTATACCGCAGCTGTAATTTTTGCTCCGACAGCATATCCCGGTTATGATTGTCTGGCACAAGCTGTCAGTGACTTAAGTGCCGCCAACGCACCGTCTAAAATGCTATGGGAACAATTAGCATCTTTATACGGCATATGCGGAATTGTTTCAATAATGATGGTTTGTGTTTTTATTCAAGGAAAACTTAACAAAACAATCCGTATTGGAATTTATCTTTTCACCGCAATGAATTGGGTATCGAATGTAGGCTATTCAATGTTTCCGTTATCGGATAGCGGCAATGCAAACACCTTTCAGGATATTATACACATTTATGTGGTAACAGTGCTCGTCGTTCTGCTTTCCATTGCTTCTCTTATTACTATTATGGTTGGCGGTTATCGGGATAAAAAGTATCGCTCCTTAGCAATATGGGCGACCATAGCATTACTGCTAATGTTTTCAGGCGCAATTGGAACAAATATAGTTCCCAGAGAGTTTTTTGGTATTCCGGAGCGGTTCAGCGTATTTGCTGCTACAGGTTTTAATGCCATACTGGGGATTTACTTGTTTCGTGGTTTGGGGGGAGTTAGTGAAAATAAACAAAATTGAATGGATACGCTGCCCTGTTTGCGGAAATAAAACAAGGCTACAGATACGGAAAGATACAGAGTTAAAAAACTTTCCCCTCTACTGTCCGAAGTGCAAACAGGAAAGTTTGATTAACGCAAAGGATTTACAAGTAACGGTTATTAAAAGGCTTGAAGCAAAAGCGTGGAGTTGAACAATAAAGCAGAAAATCGAGATTTGCAGAGGTGTATAGTGATGTTAGAATGGATTAGAAAATTTGATTTAAGGAAAGCTGGAATATGTGGTGTTGTTATAGGTGGAATAAATATAATATTGCATATTTTGGTTATTGCAAATATTATTCCTTATTTATGGGTAAATGGTGGGAGAACCGAGACATTTGCAGCAGCACAGCAAATTTCAACGAGTTCTATCGTAATGACTCTTGTTATTATTTTGATTACTTTAATTGCAAGCCAGATTATTCCCGTTAGATTGAATAAGTTTTGGGGGATATTACTTTCTGCATTTTTGATTATTACATTACCCGTAACATTAATGGGAGTTATTCAACAGTTTTTAGGCACAACATTTGAAAAGTTTGTTACGGGAATAGTAACAATAATTGGTTTTTGTGTACACACAAGAATTGCATTTGAAAAACGATGGTAAGAAGATACACATTAGAAATTTGTTGAGAAAAAATATATCATTAAAGAGCCAGAC
>DKZL01000079.1:10146-13948 GCA_002493635.1 Ruminococcaceae bacterium UBA7075
AAACGATGGTAAGAAGATACACATTAGAAATTTGTTGAGAAAAAATATATCATTAAAGAGCCAGACACAGATGTCGGCTCTTTTTATATTCAGAATATTATTACTTTGCCGTATCTTTTTGTCTTTGAAAGCGTATTCATATGAAGTCTTGCCGATAAAAAGTAAAAGTAGTATAATACTATTAAAATAACACATTAAGGAATCAATATGAAAAACATACATTTAGAGCCACTTGGCAACGGCATACAAATTTATGTGTCCGAAAGCTATCACTTTTCAACCGACACTATTCTGCTTGCCGACTTTGCAAAGCCTGTCGGCAAAAAGAAATGCGTTGAGCTTGGCACGGGATGCGGCACTATTCCACTCTTATGGTGCAGACACAATAAAGTGCTTGAGATTACCGCTGTTGAAATTCAGGAAAATGCCTGCGAACTTGCTCAGAAAAGCGTTGACTACAATAATCTCAATGACAACATAAAAATACTAAATGCCGATTTAAAGGAGCTTAAAGGCGTTCTGCCGTCAGGCTATTACGATGTCGTGGTATGCAATCCTCCTTACAAAATAGGCGGCGGCGGAATTACTAATCCCGAAAGCTCAAAGCTGATTGCACGGCACGAAAGCGAATGTACGCTTGACGACATATGCAAAACAGCGTCTGAGCTTTTGCAGTTTGGCGGAAAATTCTGCATCTGTCAGCGTCCGGAAAGGCTTGCTGACGTTATGGAATCAATGAGAAAATTCTCAATTGAGCCAAAGACCTTACGGCTTGTTCAGCAACGCAAAGAAAAAGCCCCTAAACTTTTTCTGCTTGAGGGCAGACGGGGCGGCAAAAGAGGATTTTTGAATGTGCGTGAAACGCTTTTTATCGAGGATGACAACGGAGATTTTTCAGAAGAGATGATAAATATTTACGGCAGTTACAAGGAGGGCAGAATATGAGCGGAATTTTATATGTTACAGGCACACCGATAGGCAACCTCGGCGACTTTTCACCAAGAGCAGTGCAAACGCTTGAGGAGGTTGACTTTATCGCCGCCGAGGACACGAGAGTTACACTAAAGCTGTTAAATCACTTTGGCATAAAAAAACCGATGGTGAGTTATTTTGAACATAACAAGCGTGAGCGTGGCGAAATAATTTGCGCACGCATTGAGCAGGGCGAAAACTGTGCTATCGTGACCGATGCAGGTATGCCGTGCATTTCCGACCCCGGAGAGGATTTGATTAAGCTATGTGAGGAGCGTGGCATAAAAACCGTGGTTATCCCGGGGCCAAGCGCTGTAATTTCCGCACTTGCAGTGTCGGGACTTGAAACAGGCAGATTCACTTTCGAGGGTTTTCTGAGCGTAAACAAAAAGAGCCGAAACGAGCATCTGCAAAGCCTGAAAAACGAGCACCGCACTATGATTTTTTATGAAGCACCGCACAAGCTGCCGGCAACACTGAAAGACCTATATTCTGCATTTGGCGAACGAAAGCTGTCAATTGTGCGTGAACTCACAAAAATTCACGAAGAGGTTATCCGCACCACCACAAAATATGCCGCTGAAAATTATGCCGACGGCAGTCTTAAAGGTGAATTTGTGCTTGTGCTGGAGGGTGCAAAAGTTCAGGAAAACGCAGAAGAACTAACACTTGAATATGCTGTTGAAATGGCAAAAAAACTGATTGAAAACGGCGAAAAACCGACTGACGCAGCTAAGCAGGCGGCACAAATGACTGGTTTTAAGAAAAATGAAATTTACAGGGAGCTGTTGTAATGACATACGAAAACGCTATAGAAAAAATACATTCTCTGCTTACCTTTGGCTCACGCCCGGGGCTTGACAGAGTTTTACAACTGCTCGACAGAATGGGCAATCCGCAGGATAAGCTCAAGTATATTCATGTTGCAGGTACAAACGGCAAAGGTTCAACCTGCGCAATGCTCTCCTCTATGCTCGTGGCGGCAGGATACAAAACAGGGCTTTTCATCTCGCCCTACATCACCGATTTCAGAGAAAGAATCCAGATTAACAACTGTATGATTTCGGAAAGTGAACTTACAGATGCAGTTGAAGCTACCTTTCCGTTTGTTGAACAGCTAAGCCGTGAGGGCATTGTAATTACCGAGTTTGAATATGTAAACGCTCTGCAATTTTACATCCATTCAAATGCCAAGTGCGACATTGTGGTGCTTGAAACAGGTATGGGCGGTCTGCTTGACTGCACAAACGTAATCAAACCTCCCCTATGCTCCGTTATTACCACAATCGGACTTGACCACACCGCTATACTTGGTGATACAATTGAAGAAATCACACTGCAAAAATGCGGAATTATGAAATCAGGCTCAATAGCCGTAACCTCAGCTCAGGAGAGTGAGGCTATGAGAATTATTGAACGAATTGCAATTGAAAGGAAAATCCCTCTTGCCAAAAGCGCAAGTATTCAACTTGACAACATACGCAAAACTCTTTCGGGCAACAGTTTTGAATATAACGATGCAAAAATTAATCTTAATCTTTCGGGAGAACATCAGATTGAAAATTGCAGAACTGCACTTGCAGCAATTGAAATTCTGCGTGTCAATGACATAATAAGCATTACAGACGAACAGATTGCCACAGGACTTTCAAGAGCAGAAAATCCTGCAAGAATGGAGCTTTTAAGCGAAAATCCCGTTGTAATACTTGACGGCGCACACAACCCTAACGGTATAAACGCCTTGTGCAATGCAATAAAGGAATTTTTAAACGATAAAAAAATAATCTGCATTATGGGAATGCTTGCAGACAAGGATATTGACAGCTCGCTTGTACTTTTGAAGGGTTATCTCAACACAATTTACACCGTGCCCATAGATAATCCGAGAGCACTGCCAAGTGATGCTCTTGCTGAAAAATGCAGAAATATTTTTGATGACGTAACCTCATTTGACAATCCTGAAAAAGCGTTTGATATGGCATTTAATAAGGCTGAACAAGACGGATGCGCAATCGTAATCTGCGGCTCTCTGTACCTTGCAGGAAAAATCAGACCATATATCAAGGCAAAAATCAGCAGCAACGGAGGAAATTATGATTAAAGGCGCAATTTTTGATATGGACGGTCTGATGTTTGACTCCGAACGCCTTGTATGCAGTATCTGGCAGGAAATGATGGACGAAAACGGCTATAAATTCAATGTTGACATATTCAAGAACACAATCGGATTAAGACAGGATAAATCAAAAAAATTTTATACCTCACTATACGGCGAAGATTTTGACTATGACGGTTTTAAAATACAAAGCCGTCAGCGTTTTTACAAGCGCATTGAAAAAGACGGTGTTCCTATAAAAAAAGGACTTTTTGAGTTGCTGGATTTTCTCAAAGATAATAATATCAAAATGGCGGTTGCGACCTCTACCTCTGCAAAAACGGCTCTTAAGGTTATTAAAAAAGCCGGTGTATATGATTACTTTGACAGCTTTGTATGTGGTGATGATGTAAAAAACGGCAAGCCCCATCCCGAAGTTTTTTTGACGGCAGCCGAAAGAATAGGTGTTCCGCCCGAAGAATGTGTTGCATTTGAGGACAGCATAAACGGCATTAAATCGGCATTTGCCGCAAATATGACTGCCGTTATGGTTCCCGACTTTTTGCAACCGACAGATGAAATCAAAAATAAAATAAGCTTTTTATGCAACAGTCTTGACGAAGCAATAGATATTTTTATGTCCGATATATAAGTCTGATATGGCTTATAATGCAGTGTCCCGGAATTTTAACTTCTGCTTATTGGTAAAGTTCATAACTCACTTATCTAAGTAAG
>DKZL01000017.1 GCA_002493635.1 Ruminococcaceae bacterium UBA7075
GTTTCAACAATAGCTCTTTATTATAAGGAACGACACGGGGGTCGTTCCCTACGAATTTTTATTAAAAGTTTTATTAAACCGCTAAACTATAATTTAGCTACTTAAAGGGATAACCTAAAATAAGTAATATACATAATAAAAAGGATACTGACATTTGAATTGTCGGTATCCTTTTATTATTGCGTTAAATAATTGCTTTGAGATAGTCGGTTATCTCTTTTTCTGTTGCAAATGTCATTACTTTTTCGGCAACCTTGTCGGCTTCCTGCTTTGTCCACTGAGTGATTGTCTTTCTTACTTTGAGTACGGACGGAGCGGACACGCTGAATTCGGTAAGACCGAATGAAATAAGAAGCGGAATCATCATCGGATTTGCTGCTGCCTCGCCGCATATTCCAACGGGAATATTATTTTTTATTCCACATTCGATTATGTTTTTAATCATTCTCAGAACACTTGGCTGGAGCGGTGAGTACAGATATGAAACATCGCTGTTGCCACGGTCGCAAGCCATTGTGTAACCTGTTAAATCATTTGTGCCTATGCTGAAAAAGTCGGCTTCTTTTGCAAGCAAATCTGCAATTACAGCAGCAGAAGAGGTTTCGACCATTACGCCGACCTTTATATCTTTGTCAAAATCTATGTTTTCAGACGATAATTCGAGCTTGAGTTTTTTCACAAGCTTTTTGCCCTCACGCAGTTCATCAACTGTTGTAACGAGAGGAAACATAATTCTGATGTCGCCAAAGGCACTTGCACGCAGAATTGCACGAATCTGGCTTGTGAAAAGCTCCTCATTTTTCAGGCAATAGCGTATAGCCCTGAACCCCATAAACGGGTTTTCTTCCTTTTTTAGTCCGAGATACGGCAGGTCTTTGTCACCGCCGATGTCAAGCGTGCGGATTATAAGAGGTTTTCCTTTAAGAATAAGGGCAGCTTTTTTGTAGGCTTCAAACTGCTCTTCTTCGGTGGGCATCGAATTTCTATCCATAAACAGAAATTCTGTTCTGAAAAGTCCGACGCCCTCGCCGTCAAATTCCATTGCCTTGACTGCATCCTCGGAATTGCCGATGTTACAGCAAAGTTCATATTCTTCACCGCTTGCAGACAGAGTTTTTCTTCCTCTGTAATTTTCAAGCTCACGGCGTTCCTGCAAAAACATATTTCGTTTTTGAGTGTAGCTTTCAATTTGTGCCTCATCGGGTGAGTAGATAACAATACCCTCACTGCCGTCAACTATTATCTGCTGACCGTTTGCAAGCTTGCTTACTGCATCGTCAACGCTGAGCACGGCAGGAATTTCAAGTGCTCTGGCAAGAATTGCGGAGTGTGAGGTTTTGCCGCCTGTTTCGGTTACAATTCCTATGATGTTTTCCTTGACTATACCTGCCGTCATTGAGGGGGTAAGCTCGTGTGCAACAAGAACCGTGCCCTTCGGCGCATCACTGATTTTTACCTCCTGAATGCCGAGAAGTATACTCAGCATTCCTGTCTTAATATCCTTTACATCGGCGGCTCTCTGTTTTGTAAGCTCGTCATCTGCCATTGAGAATACAGTTATAAACTGGTCGCACATCTGTTCAAGCGCAGACTCGGCGCAGGTGCCGTTTGCAATCAGCTTTTCAATTTCACCGTTTAAATACGGGTCTTTTAAAATCTGAATGTGACCTTCAAGGATTTCTGCCTCTTTTTCGCCTGCTGATTTTCTCAGAGAATCTGCCTTAGCCGCTGTGCTTTCGCAAAATGAGTTCACTGCGTCAGTGTATCTTTGGGTTTCGGCGTCAGTGTCGGTCACAGCCTGCGGTGAATAGCTCAGTGCGTGCTCTTCAATAATCATTATATTGCCGATTCCGATGCCGTCAGATGCGGCTGTTCCTTTAAACATATATGTCACCTCGTCTGGTACGGCTCTGATTTATTCCCCAAGACCGCTTTCGATAAGCTGTACGGCTTCATCAAGAGCAGCCTGTTCGTCCGAACCGCTGCATAAAATTTCAATTTCGCTACCGCACTTTATACAGCCTGCAATAATGTTTAAAAGGCTCTTTGCATTAATGTCGGTATTGTTATGCTTGATGGTTATGTCGCTTTCGTATTTGCCCATTGCTGTTGCAAATAAAGATGCAGGACGCATATGAAATCCCTGTGCATTTGTGAGTGTAACTGTCTTTGATACCATAATTCATTTCTCCTTTATATTTTTTTATTTTATAGTAAATTGCTCGGAAACAGTCGGGCATAAAAGTAAGTTTTTATATGGTGCTGTCTGCTCGATTAGGTTATGCTTTGTCTTTGATTGGCTTCATAAGAAATGTAAGAAGAAGCATACCGATTAAAGAACCTACTGCAAGTGCGACAAAGTACATAAGCGGATTGCCTATTGTTGCTACCACAAAAATACCGCCGTGAGGAGCCATAAGTGTACAACTGAACAGAGCGGAAAGTGCGCCTGCAAAAGCTGAACCTATCATACAGGACGGAATAACCTGGAGAGGATGTCCTGCTGCATACGGGATTGCGCCTTCTGTTACGAATGAAAGTCCCATAATATAGTTTACAGTTGCATTCTTTCTCTCCTCAGCAGTCCATCTGCTCTTAAAGAAGGTGTTTGAAAGTGCGATTGCAATCGGGGGAACCATACCGCCAATCATTACGGCTGCCATAATCATATAGGCTGCGTCAGTACCTGACGAGAGAGCGCCTGTTGCAAACACATAGGCTGCCTTGTTGAACGGACCGCCCATATCAATGGACATCATTGCTGCAAGCAGAGCACAAAGCGGAATAATGAGTGCTTCATTTTCTGCCATTGCATTAAGAGCATTTGTCATTGCTGTATTTATCCAGCCCATAATCGGATTTACTGCACACATCATTACGCCTGTTATGCCCAAGCCTGCAATCGGATATATAAGAACGGGCTTGATGCCTTCAAGAGAGTGCGGCATTTTATCGCACAACTTTTCAAGTAAAAGCATAAGATAACCGCCTGCGAAACCTGCGAGCAAACCGCCAAGGAAACCTGACGGAATATCACCGCTCGGTAAAGCAAAAGTTGAACCTGCTGTTGCAAGCAAGCCGCCTACAAGACCTACAAGTAAGCCGGGGCGGTCGGCTATTGACATTGCAATATATCCTGCAAGAATTGGAACCATCAGGTTAAAGGCATATCCGCCGATTGTTTTGAACCATGCAGCGGCAGGGTTAACCATACCAAAGTCAGCAGTACCTGCGTTGCCCGCCATTGTGTCAATCAGAAAAGCTATTGCGATAAATATACCGCCTGCAACAACAAACGGAAGCATATGCGACACACCGTTCATAAGATGTTTGTAAATTTTTCTTCCTGCGCTTTCGCCTGTATCAACGGAATGAATATTACTGTCATTAGACGATGAATGAAAAATCTGTGCTTCACCGTTTACTATTTTATTTATCAGTTCTTCTGGCTTATGAATACCGTCTGCAACCTTTGTTGAATAAACAGGTTTTCCGTTAAAGCGAGCTGTTTCAACATTTTTGTCAGCGGCAATAATAATACCGTCGCAGTCAGAAATTTCGTCAGCTGTAAGTACATTTTTTGCACCGCCTGAACCGTTTGTTTCTACTTTAATAGTAATGCCCATTTTTTCGCCTGCCTTTACAAGTGCTTCGGCAGCCATATAGGTGTGGGCAATGCCGGTCGGACAGGCTGTTACTGCAAGAACTCTGTAACCTGTTTTTTCAGTAGCTGTTGTCGGTGCAGAAGCTTCTTCAGGAAATTTCTCTGTTTCCTTGGCATCAATAATTGCAAGAAATTCGCCGGCTGTTTTTGCATTTTTAAGCTTTGCTGTGAAGTCCTCGTCCATAAGCATCTGCATTAGTCTTGCCAGTACTTCAAGGTGGACATCACCGTCAGTTGTTGCTGCAATCATAAATAACAGCTTACAGGGTGCTCCGTCCGGTGCACCGTAGTCGACACCGTCAGCCACCGTAATTGCAGTAAGGGCAGGAGATTTTACAGCAGCACTTTTTGCGTGTGGTATTGCAATCTCCATTCCGATTGCAGTTGTTCCCATTTCCTCTCTTTTGAGGATTCCTTCCTTGTATACAGCGGTGTTTTTCAGGTTTCCGCATTTCTCGTGAAGGGAAACGAGTTTGTCGATTGCTTCGCTCTTACCGGATAATTTTACATTAAGAGCAATGCCGTTTTTCTTAAGTAAATCGGTAATACGCATAGTTTTCTCTCCTTTTTTAGTTAAATTTTTTGAGTAATTCATTTATTTTTTCTTTTGTAGCAAGTCCGCTCAGAAACGCTGTTGCGTTACCGCAGACACTGCCTAATTTTAGTGCATATGAGTAGTCGTGCTGCATTTCATATCCTGCAATAAAGCCTGCCACCATTGAGTCACCCGAGCCTACGGTATTGATTACTTTTTCATTAAGGACACCTGCCTTGTGCTTTTTACCGAATTCATCAATCAGCATTGCGCCTTTACCGCCAAGCGAGATTAAAACATTTTGTGCTCCCATTTTTTGCAGCTCTTTGGCGTACTTTTCAATATCATCCTCGGTATTGATTTCAACGTCAAAGATTTCAGAGAGTTCCTGTTTGTTTGGCTTAATGAGGAAAGGGCTGTGTTTTAGTGAATTGAGCAAAAGATTTTTTGTTGCGTCTACTACTATACGAACATTCTTTTGAGATAAGCGTTTCAAAATTCGTTCATATACATCATCGGGCATTGTATTTGGAATATTGCCTGCAAGAACTATTGTGTCGCCGTCTGTTATGCGGTCAATCTTTGCAAGCAGTCTTTCAAGCTCGCTTTCATCAATATGAGGCCCCTGACAGTTAATCTCAGTTTCTTCGCCTGCTTTGATTTTGATGTTTATACGGGATATGCCTTGTTTAAGCTTTATAAAATCGGTGATTATTTTATCATTGCGAATCCCTTTTTCGATTGCATCACCCGTAAATCCAGCCACAAATCCGAAGGCTGTGCTTTCAAGACCAAGCTCGGCAAGCACGCAGGAAACATTTATTCCTTTTCCGCCGTAGTAATATTCTTCTTCGATAGTACGGTTTGTTATACCTGACGTCAGTTTGTCAAGCCGTACGATGTAGTCGATTGACGGATTAAGCGTAACCGTATAAATCACTTCATTACCTCCTTTACAACAGTTTCGTCAGCGTAGCGTCTGTTTGTCAATACATCTGTGACAATGCAGCATTTTTTTAGTTCTGAAAATGTGACAGGATATACCTTGCCGAATTTACTGTGGTCAGCGAGTATAAAACTCATATAGCTTTTATTGATAGCTTCTTCTTTAATACGTGCCTCCTCAATATCCGGTGTGGTGAATCCCGCCTGAAAATCAATTCCGTTTGTTCCCATAAAGGCTTTGGTAAAATTGAATTTTTTAAGGCTTAAAATTCCCTCAGTTCCGACAACGGCTTCGGTTACGGGCTTCATTTTACCGCCGATAATATAAGCGTTTAATCCCTTGTAAATTAACTTGCGTGCGTGGGAAATGCCGTTTGTAACATAAGTCGCTTTAGTATTGCTTATGTAGTCAATCAGCTTTGATGTTGTAGTGCCTGCGTCAATGTATACAAAGTCTGTATCAATTATCAATGAGGCAGAATATTTTGCGATTAAGTCTTTTTCTTTGCTCATAAGATTTTCACGGCTGCTTACATTATCCTCTGTGATACCTGAGTTTTGCTTTATAGAGGTTGCGCCGCCGAAGACCTTGTTGAGTCTGCCCATTTCGGCAAGAGCCGAAAGGTCACGCCGTATGGTAGATTCTGATGTATCAAGTGCGTTTGTCAGTTCAGAAACAGTAACAACATTTTTTTCATTTAATATGCTTAAAATTTTTTCGTATCTCTCCTGAGTGAGCATTTTCGGTCACCTCTTGATTAGATTATAACATATAAATTTTCAAAGTCAAGCAAATTCAGTCAAAAATATTCAAAAAAATTAAAAATTTATGAATATCCGTTCATACTCAATCACAGTCAATCAAAATAAGCAATATTTTCTGCTCGGACAGGTGTAGTTCTCCGGTTGCTTTACGGGCAATAAAATTATCATTTGCAAATAATTTTCTATTATGTTTTCAAGGAAAAATTTTTAAAAAAGTATATGTTATTATAATTAAGTTCGCATTAAAATAACAGTATAAGGGAATGATTTGAGTTTATTGCACTATATATAGTTATTATGTGTCATACTGAATTTGTTCCAGATGTGTTATATGCGATTAATATTTTGTAATTGTTATATTTGCTTTTAAGCAATAAGATTAGAACAGCTTGATTTTATGCGGTTTTTAGTGTCTGAACTTATGACAAAATGTATATTATGATTATTTTTAACTACTTTATATAGTACTTTTGACTATTGACAAGGCACAATATATAGTATAGAATAATAACTGTTCACGAAATTATATTCGATATATAGTGATGCAAAACAAATTAACAGATAATTAATATAACTTAATTCTAAGCAGGGAGAAACAGACATGAAAATCATAAAAAGAAATGGTTCTGAGGAAGATTTTAATATTCAGAAAATTGTCAATGCGGTAAGAAAGGCTAATAATTCTTCTAAACATAAATTTCTTACTGATGAGCAGATTGATGATATTGCCGATTATGTTGAATACAAATGCAATAAGATTAAGCGTGCCGTATCTGTTGAAGAAATTCAGGATATGGTTGAGGATCAGCTTATGGCAAAGGGCGCATTTGAGCTTGCCAGAAGGTATGTAAGATACCGATATACCCGTTCACTTGTTCGTAAGTCAAACACGACAGATAATAGAATTTTATCGCTTATTGAATGCAACAATGAAGAGGTTAAACAGGAAAATTCTAATAAAAACCCTACCGTAAACAGCGTTCAGCGTGATTATATGGCTGGCGAGGTAAGCCGTGACCTTACAAAGAGAATGCTTTTGCCGCCGGATATTGTCGAGGCTGACAAGCAGGGCATTATTCACTTTCACGACGCAGACTACTTTGCTCAGCATATGCACAATTGCGACCTTGTAAATCTTGAGGATATGCTTCAGAACGGTACTGTTATAAGTGACACGCTGATTGAAAAGCCGCACAGCTTTTCAACAGCCTGCAACATTGCAACTCAGATTATTGCGCAGGTTGCAAGCAATCAGTACGGCGGTCAGAGTATAAGCCTTGCTCATCTTGCACCTTTTGTTCAGATTTCAAGAGAAAAAATCCGCAGAGAAACTGTTGCTGAATTTGATGAACTCGGCTTTGATATAAGTGATGAGAAGATTTCCGAGGTTGTTGAAAAAAGACTTCGCAAAGAGGTAAACAGAGGAGTTCAGACTATTCAGTATCAGGTTGTAACACTGCTTACAACAAACGGTCAGGCTCCTTTTGTCACTGTATTTATGTATCTTAATGAAGCAAAAAATGAGCAGGAAAAGTCTGACCTCGCAATGATTATTGAGGAAACACTCAAGCAGCGCTATCAGGGTGTTAAGAATGAAGACGGTGTGTGGATTACTCCTGCATTCCCAAAACTCATCTATGTTCTTGAAGAGGATAATATTACAGAGAAAAGTAAGTATTGGTATCTTACAGAGCTTGCGGCAAAATGCACGGCTAAGAGAATGGTACCCGACTATATTTCCGAAAAAGTTATGCTCCAGAATAAGATTGATAAGAACGGTGAGGGACACTGCTATACTTGTATGGGATGCAGAAGCTTCCTTACTCCTTATGTTGACGAGAACGGAAAGCCTAAGTACTACGGCAGATTCAATCAGGGTGTTGTAACAGTTAATCTTGTTGACATCGGCTTGAGTGCAAAGAAGGATATGGTGAATTTCTGGAAAATTTTTGATGAGCGTATGGAGCTTTGCCACAGAGCATTGCAGTGCCGTCACAACAGACTCAAGGGTACGCTCTCAGACGCTGCTCCTATCTTGTGGCAGTACGGTGCGCTTGCAAGACTGAAGAAGAATGAGCCTATCGACGAGCTTCTCTATGGTGGATATTCAACACTTTCACTCGGATATGCAGGACTTTGGGAATGTGTTTACAGCCTTAACGGCAAAAAGCTTACCGAGCCTGAAGGCAAGGAGCTTGGACTTGAGATTATGAGAAAGCTCAACGAGTATTGTGCAAAGTGGAAAGAAGCAGAACATATTGATTACAGTTTGTATGGTACACCTCTTGAAAGTACGACATATAAGTTCTCAAAGTGTTTGCAAAAGCGTTTCGGTGTTATTAAAGGCGTTACGGACAAAAACTACATAACAAACAGCTATCATGTTCATGTAACGGAAGAGATTAATGCTTTTGACAAGCTCAAACTTGAGTCAGAGTTCCAGACTTTGTCACCGGGTGGCGCTATCAGCTATGTTGAAGTTCCGAATATGCAGGGCAACATTCCTGCCGTTTTGCAGGTTATCAAATATATTTATGATAATATTATGTATGCAGAGCTTAACACAAAGAGTGATTATTGTCAGGTTTGCGGCTTTGACGGTGAAATTCAGATTATTGAAGAGGATAATAAGCTTTTATGGGAATGTCCTCACTGTCACAACAGAGATCAGGATAAGATGAATGTTGCCAGAAGAACCTGCGGATATATCGGTACACAGTTCTGGAATCAGGGCAGAACACAGGAAATTCAGGAAAGGGTGCTCCACCTCTGATGAATTACGGAGAGATTAAGAGCTTTGATATTGCAAATGGCGAGGGGGTAAGAGTATCGCTGTTTGTTTCGGGCTGTACACATCACTGCAAAAACTGTTTTAACAAGGAAACATGGGATTTTAACTTTGGCAAGCCTTTTACCAAAGAGGTTGAGGACAGCATAATTGATATGCTTTCTTCGGATTATATCGACGGATTTTCACTGCTTGGCGGCGAACCGTTTGAACCGCAGAATCAAAGAGTTCTTACACCGTTTTTGAAAAGGATTAAAGAAAACTTCCCAAATAAGTCAATATGGTGCTATACCGGTTATCTTTTTGATGATGAGCTTCTTTCAGAGAGCAGGGCAAGATGTGAGTGCACAGATGAGATGCTTTCACTTATTGATGTGCTTGTTGACGGTGAATTTGTGCAGGACCTGTACAATATTACACTTGCTTTCAGAGGCTCTGAAAATCAGAGAATTATTGATGTGCAAAAATCTCTTGAAACAGGAGAGATTTGCAATTATACCCCAATGAACGGACGGATACCGATATAAAGCAAAAAATATTCCCCTATGACATTTTATTATGCCATAGGGGATTTCTGTTTATAAAAAATGATTATGTTTGATTGATAGAAATGAAAATATTAGTTTGAAGTGGAAGGTTTTTCTTTATGTGAATTTTTCATCAAATTGTTCTACAAGTTCTGTTGCGCATCTTATCATTTTCGGACAAATGGTTTTAAACAAATTCAATTCTTTAATCCTTTCCATATCCTCTGTTTTGGAAATATCATATCCTAAAAGTTCCCTGCATACAACAGTTCCTTGTTTTTCAATAAATTGATTCATAAAGTTTTCTGCAATTTGATACGCTTTTCCTTTTTCCTCCATATCCTCCGCATGACAATGACCGTATTTTAATCCTAATACCATTAAAGCACCGGAAACAGCTCCGCACATTTCTCCTTTACGGGCTCCGCCTCCAAATTGTGTTGAAATTTTTAATGCAAGCTTTTCATCTAAACCTAATTCTGTTGCAAAACTGGTAAAAACAGCCTGAGAACAGTTGAAATTATTACAAAAATATTCTTCTGCTTTGTCTACATGATTCATAGTTGTTACCCTCCATTTTGTCTTTTTTATTGTTATATCAATAAAGTTTATTTTGATTTTAAGGGCAGTGTCTGACGGGAAAATGCCTCTGTCATTGCAATAAATATGAAAAACAAAGGTGTTGTCAGCGGCTGGGCAATATTTACGATTGCCTGCACTGCATAGCATATTACTGCGGCAACACAAATAACGGTCATCGGATTTTCTTTTGCACTTTTTACCGCACGGGCAATTACACCGCCTAAAAGCGTAAGATAAGCAGCCGTGCCCGTGATGCCGTGAGTAATAAGATAGTTTATATATTCGTTGTGTGCGGCATTTGTAGAACTGTCGCCATATTGCATAAGGCCGTGGAAATACGGTGAAAAGGCATAATAAAAATTATCGGGACCACAGCCAAACATTTTTTGCATAAAGTTGGAACAGCCGAAATGCTCTAACGCTCTTATCCACATATATCCTCTGTGAGTACCCCAGGCGTCGTTGAATCTTAATATTTTTTCAAAACTTCCGAGGTTTGTTTCAGTGTCGAAAACAGAAAAATAAATCATAACCGATATTATTCCTATTATGCCTGCCGAAAAAATTATGCCTGCTGTGACAGGAACTGCCTTAGGAAGTACGATGTTCGGCTTTTTGAAATCAAGAATATAGAGTAAAACAGTAATTACCACACATCCCGCTATAAGAATATAGCTGAGATTTGAATAAACGAAGAACTTCTGGAATTGATCCATATCCTTTGAATTATCATTCATAAAGAAAGAAATCAGTCTTAAAAGTTTTCCGAAAGCAAGCATAACGGTTATCGTAAGAAAATATCTTTTTAATCTTTTAATGTTTCGTACAAACCAAATGAAATAGATTATGCCGAAAACACCCAGTCCCAGAATACCTGAGTCGCTGTCAGATGTCATCAGAGCCATAAACCCAAAGCCCGATGCAGCTAAGTAAAGGATTCGCAGGTTGCCGTTTTTAGACAGCACGCTTAAAGCCATAAGTACAGGCAGCATAATACATATGAAGCTTGATAAGAAATTCTTATTACCTATGGTTGAGGTGAAATCATTTATCGTCTGCGCATCCGTAAGGCGAGAAAACATTCCGAGAGGATCAATGTAGAAGCAGTTTAATACAGCCAGAATAAATACGGCTGATGAAGCGATTGCAAGTGAAATAAATATATATTCACGGAAATTCATAAATCTGGTGATTACAAAATAAATTCCGGCATAAAAGGCAATCAATATAAGTCCGTTGTTTCTGCCGGCTGTGCCGAACAGTGCATCCAAAGGATAGTTTGAAAATATGGTAGACACTGCACTGAAAATGAGAAATGCAATCATCGCATAGTCGGGAACTGAAAAACTCCGTTTTAATCCGCCTTGTTTTTTTATATCATCCCGAGGTGAACTGTTTTCAACAGTTTTTGTATAGACAACAATTCCAGCAACCGAAACAATAAGAACGGCGGAAAGTCCCAAAAACAGTCCGTATTTGTCATGGCGGATATTAAAAAATTCATCTGTGAAGAAAAGCGGAAATACGGTAAACATTAAAACAAGATAATAGTTTACAAGACTTTCCTTTACAGATAAATTGTTATTACTTTTATTTGTGACAGAAGCTGTATTTTTTTTATCCATAAACAATACCTTTCAATAATAGAATATATATAATTCTATACCTATAAATCATTTATGTCAATTAAAAAAGCTATTGTATTTGCACAATTTAGATGATATAATTAGGACATAATAACAGTTTTGCCGCATATGGAATTCATATTATGTTTACGATATGGTGATATTATGAAAAAATTGATTATATTTGGATTTGACGGAACTCTTGCTGACACTTCACCCGGAATTTTGCATTGTTTTAATACAACTGCAACCTCAATGGGATTCAATCCTGTTGACAGAAAGGCTATGTACGGGATTATCGGATTTTCGCTTGAAGCAGGGCTGAGAAAGCTGTTTGATATGAATGACAGTGAGATTGAATATGCAATCAACAATTACAGCAAGTTGTATTCAATGAAGGGTAAAGAAATGTTTTATCTTTACAGCGGTATTGAGGAGACTTTGCGCAGATTGAAAGACGACGGATATTTGTTAGCGGTTGCCACACAAAAGCATGATATGTATACTCGGGATATGCTTAAGACTCATAAGGTTGAGGATTTGTTCGATGTTATTTGTGCAACAGATGTCGGAAAGGATTTGCATAAAAGCAACCTGCTCAGAATGGCTTGCGAAAAGCTTGAAGTCCTGCCTGAGGAAAGTATTTTCCTCGGAGATAATTATATTGATGCGCAAGGTGCAGCCGAGGTAGGGATGGACTTTGCCGCTGTATTGTATGGCTGGGGCTTCAGAACAAAAGCAGAGGCACAGCAGTATGAATGCAAACTTTATATTGAAAATCCAGAGGAGATATACAATCTGATTAAAACACTTTGATGCGTCAAAATATGCAGATTTTGATTTAATGCAGCACAGCAGCATCAACGCATTTATGTTTAAGCGCAAACTTTAAAAGCGATATTTTCAAAAATCTTAAAAAAATTTGAAAGAATTGCTAAAAGTCGAAATTAGGTGTTGACAATCGTCAATCTATGATGTATAATAATAAAGCTGTCGGAACTATGACAGCAATTTCGAGGTGTAACTCAGTTTGGTAGAGTGCTTGGTTTGGGACCAAGATGCCGCAGGTTCAAGTCCTGTCACCTCGACCACTCAATCCACAGTTTTATGCAAATTTGCTGAAAAACTGTGGATTTTTGTTTTAGAATATAGCACTTATCACAAATGAAATCACGCTCAATATTCGTGATTTTGTCATTTAAAGTCATTTTCCCCGAATATTTCCCCGTTTTATATGAAATAAAGTGGGGATTTTTTATAATATTGCAATTTGATATTGTTTTAAGGTAAGCGTCAAATAATGCACACCTTGACAAAAAGCAAGAATATAACAACAGCCCACCT
>DKZL01000067.1:0-4594 GCA_002493635.1 Ruminococcaceae bacterium UBA7075
AAACTTATGAAGCGGCTAAAAAATTATAATTTAGCTTACTTAAAGGGATAACCTAAATAAATATTAATAATTATATTGTAACAAATTGGAGGGTGTAAATCAATATTTTTTATGTCGGATGTGATGTATTATAAATGTTTTCCTTTCTGAGTTTAAACGCAGACAAAACGAAAAAGCCGAACCAAAAATAAACCGGTCCGGCTTTTCCTGTCTTTAAAAAATGAGGGGTACATTGGCAATCCTCTATGTCGGATTGCCGAGGAGGGTAGAACAATTATACTCAGACGGTTGCGGTTCCGTCTTGTGAGTACGGTTATATTAAACAATATGTATATGAAGATTATGTGAATTTATTATGATTTTTTTTTGATAGTTTGAATTGGTTTAAAAAACAATCATTGTAAAACAAGGATTATTTCAAGCGTTAAATAAATTTGTTGTAATAAGAACAGGACTATTGCTGAATAAAAGGCAACGCAATACTGATTTGTTATAAAAAAGTTCAATAAAATTAAAACAAATGTTTGATTTTGTTTTGCTTGTATGATATACTTAATATGAAATTATTTCATCATTATAACAGAGGTGTGCGTATGAAACCGTTAAGCAAAAGTCAGCAAAAAATTCTTGATTTTATAAAGGAATGTTCATTTGAGGGCCGTGTGCCGTCAGTGCGTGAAATATGCAGTGAAGTAGGATTGAGCTCAACATCAACGGTACATCATCATCTGAATGCGCTTGAAGAAAAGGGCTTAATCACCCGTGAGCACGGTGTGAACAGATGTATTCAAATCAGCGGAACAGAAAAGTCGGCAAGTGTGCCTGTTTTGGGCAGGGTTGCAGCTGGATATCCTATACTTGCAGTTGAGGATGTGGAATGTTATGTTCCTGTGCCCGAAAGTCTTAAAAGAGGCAGAGAGCTATTTGCTCTTCGTATTCAAGGTGAAAGTATGATTAATGCAGGAATACTTAATGATGATATAGTAATAGTAAATCGTACACCGGTTGCCGAAAATGGTGAAATTGTAGTTGCTCTTGTAGGAGATGAGGCAACCGTAAAGCGTTTTTACAAGGAAAACGGTCATTACAGGCTTCAGCCTGAAAATGATGACTTTGAGCCTATTATAGTTGACGAGGTTGTTTTGCTTGGTAAGGTAATCTCGCTTGTAAGAAATTATGACTAATAGAATTTTACGGAGTAATTAAAATGAGTGAACTTAATAGTAATTTTAGAAATATTGAGCCTTATGTTCCGGGTGAGCAGCCGCAATATCCCGACAAGATAAAACTGAATACAAATGAAAATCCCTATCCGCCGTCACCGAGTGTGAAAAAGGTGCTTGATGATTTTAGTGCAGACGATTTAAAGCTGTATCCCGATCCGAATGCGTCAGAACTTGTGGGGGCAATTGCAGATTATTATAAAGTTGACAAAAACAAGGTATTTGTCGGTGTTGGCTCTGATGATGTGCTTGCAATGTGCTTTATGGCGTTTTTTAATTCAGGCAAGCCTGTGATTTTTCCGGACATTACATATTCTTTTTATCCCGTGTGGGCAAATCTTTTCGGTGTAAAATACGAAACGAAACCGCTTGATGATAATTTTCAGATAAAAAAAGAGGACTATTTTTGTGAAAACGGAGGAGTGATTTTTCCAAATCCCAATGCGCCTACGGGTGTTGAACTGCCGCTTGATGTGATTGAGGAAATTATACAGAAGAACAGCGAAAGAATTGTGATTGTTGACGAAGCATATGTGGATTTTGGTGCGCAGTCAGCATTACCGCTTGTTGAAAAGTACAAAAATTTAGTTGTGGTACAGACCTTTTCAAAATCTCGTTCGCTTGCAGGACTTAGAATAGGTTTTGCGATTGCAAACGAAGAGCTTATCTCGGTTCTTAATGCAGTGAAAAATTCCTACAACTCCTATACAATGAATTCGCTGACAATCAAAGCTGGTGCTGCCGCAGTTGCTGATGACAGCTACTTTAAGCAGACGACCTCAAAAATTATTGCAACAAGAGAGAATACAAAAATTCAGCTTTCAAAGCTCGGCTTTGAATTTAATGATTCAAAGAGTAACTTTATTTTTGCAAGACACAAAAGCGTTAAGGCTGTTGATATTTTCAATGCACTGCGTGAAAAGCATATTTTTGTAAGATATTTTAATCAGCCGCGAATTGATAATTATCTGCGTATTACAATAGGAACTGACGATGAAATGAAGATATTAATTGACTTTTTAAAGGATTATCTGGAGAAGTAATTATGAAAAGAGAACTTGGTGTTGCAAGGTGCGGACTTGCCTGTTGTCTGTGTTCGGAAAATGAGCACTGCGCAGGCTGCAATTCGGGTGAATGCCCCGACAAGGACTGGTGCGGCAACAGAAGCTGTTCATCTGAAAAGAATATTGACGGTTGTTATGCGTGCAATGAAGATTGCCAAAAGGGCTTGCTTGCAAAAATAAAGCCTTATGCATTTACAAAATTTATCAAAATGTACGGAATTGAAAAGCTTCTTGACTGTCTTGAACAGAATGAGAAAAACGGCGTTGTTTATCACCGTGAGGGCATAAACGGTGATTATGATGATTTTGAAAATGCCGATGAGCTTATAGAGTTTATCAAAAAAGGAAAGAGGTAATCAGACCTTATGAATTTTGGCTTTTCATATGTAGGACTTATTTATCTGTTAATGCTGTTTATTCCCAATATTTTATGGTCAAAAAACAAGCCGAAGGATTATGAAAAGTATGTTGTAAATGAAAACAAAATTTTGCTTATGTTTGAGAGAATCGGAGAGGTTCTTGTCAGTTGCTTTGTGCTGATTTTCTCAGATTTTAATATTAATGAAATCACTTTATGGTCATTATGGCTTTTTGTTTCATTTGTTTTTATGATTTTGTATGAGATTTATTGGGTGCGGTACTTTAAAAGTCAAAGATTATTAAAGGATTTTTACAGCAGCCTGCTCGGCATTCCTGTTGCATTTTTGTTATTGGGCATATACGGAAAGAACATCTTTTTAATTATTTCGGCAATAATTTTGGGGATCGGTCATATCGGTGTTCATATAAATCACTATAATGAAATAAAACAGGAGCGATAAAATTTCGCTCCCGTTGATTTGCTAAATATATGATGTCAGCTCACGGAGGTTTTCTTCCTCAGTGTTGAGCATTTTACGTGCAAGGGTATGGACGTTTCTGTCCTTGCCGTCATAGTTGCGTATGTGTCTTGCCATTTTATTTACGCCCATTGTATTTCCTTTAATCATCATTTCTGCAATGTGCGAGGACGAAGGGTCACGCTTCAGATCTCTTGCAGCGGCTATTCGTGTCATCGCTTTTGTAACAGGACTGACGTGCTGCGGCTCTTCTCCACGGTTTTTAAGCATTTGCGTTGCACAGTGATACAGCTTGCCGTATTTTACAAGCTGTTCGCACAATACGGAATCAACATTGCTGTTGTGTATCTGCTTTCTTACTCGTGTGATACCGTAGCATCCCATCTCGGCATTTTGCAGAACATATGTCAGCATTTCAACATCATTAATCATAAAAATCACCTCTTGCTATATTATTGACGTACCTTTTTTATTTATTCGGTAACATTTGGTTTTGGAGATAAAAAATGAATAATTCAGAATTGCATAAAATTTATTTGCCTTTTCCCGAAAAGGGGGACAGAGCAGTATGGGTATATATACCTAATCATAACGACGGAGAGAAGCTTCCGGTAATCTATATGACTGACGGACAGAATCTTTTTGAGAAAAATATATCGTCTGACGGTTGTTGGTATGCAGAAAAAGCAGTTGAGAATGAATTTGTACAGACCGGTAAGGCTTGTGCGATTGTCGGCATAGATAACGGAAATGAGTGGCGTGATAATGAGCTTACTCCGTCTGCTGTTGGTCCAGTGATTATGCCCGAGAGTATGGATAATTACACCAAGCCCGAGGGGGAGGTATTTGATGATTTTCTGATGAACACAGTCATTCCGTATGTTGAGCAGAATTTTTCCGTGAGGACTGACAAACGAGGAAGAGCGATTTGCGGAAGCTCGTCAGGCGGATTGCAGGCATTTTTTGCCGGTATGGAGCACAGCGATAGTTTTTCATTTGTCGGTGCTTTTTCTCCCGCATTTTTACTTTACAGCAGGGATAGCTGGAGTAAGTATCTGATGTCAAAAATACGTGAGGATATGCCTTATCTGTACATCTATACAGGCAGCGGCGACGAGCTTGAAGAGCAGATTTTTGAAAGCGTTGAAATGATATATGACTTGCTTCCCGAAGTTTTTTATCCGTATGATAAGATGAACGAGGTTATTTTGTTTGAAAATAGCCACAATGAAAAAGCATGGGCAGAGATATTTCCTGACTTTCTGCACACATTTATTAACCTGTAAAGGCAGGTCGTGTCCTACGGTGGTTTATTAAAAGTTTNNNGGCATTTTTTGCCGGTATGGAGCATAGCGACAGTTTTTCATTTGTCGGTGCCTTTTCTCCTGCGTTTTTGCTTTACGGCAGGGATAGCTGGGTTAAATATCTGATGCCAAAAATACAGGAGGATATGCCTTATCTGTACATC
>DKZL01000067.1:4809-5196 GCA_002493635.1 Ruminococcaceae bacterium UBA7075
AAACTTATGAAGCGGCTAAAAAAACTATAATTTATCTTACTTAAATAAGTGAGTTATGATGTTCACCATTAAGTCGGAGTATATCTTCGGGGTACGGCGGTTACATATTAAATCGAACTTATGAAGCGGCTAAAAAAAGAGAAGTGACCTTATATGGTCACTCCTTCATTTGAATGAGTTTATGAAGTTGTTCACAAAGCAGAAGTTTAAACTTCGGGATAATGCATCATAAGTCAGATTAAACTTATATAGCGGAGATTAAAATCTCGCCGTCAACGGTGCCGCCGAGAGCTGCTGCGTTTGATTCGTCAGTGTCAATGTGCATAGCAGGAGCATAGCTTTCGCTTACACGAATTACAACATCACCGAAAATTGTTTCTCTGCCTG
>DKZL01000065.1 GCA_002493635.1 Ruminococcaceae bacterium UBA7075
AAAAATTCACTTCTATGCCCGAGCACAACCGAGCAATTTCCTATAGTGTAAATAAAGCTTTATCAACAATGATAAAGCTTTTTTACTTTATAGAATACTATTTTATGTATTAATATGTAATTTATGCCATCTGGAAATCACGGATATAACTGTCTATGCTCTTTGAAATAACTTCTTTAGCCTTGTCAGCACCGTAAATTTCTGTAACCGAAGTTGATTTGTCAACCTCAAGCGTCTTATAAACGGTAAAGAAATGCTTGATTTCCTCAAAATAATGCTGAGGCAGGTCTGTAATATCATTATAACCGTTGTAGTTCGGATCATTTACAGGCACAGCGATAATCTTTTCGTCATTGCTGTTATCGTCAATCATATTAAGCACACCGATAGGCTTGCACTCAACAAGAGTCATAGGCTGAATTGTTTCACTGCAAAGCACCAGAACATCAAGAGGGTCGCCGTCTTCGGCAAAAGTTCGTGGAATAAAACCGTAATTTGCAGGATAATGAGTAGAGGTAAAGAGCACTCTGTCAAGCTTTAAAAGACCTGTTTCCTTGTCAAGCTCATATTTATTTTTTCCGCCTTTGGAAATCTCAATAACTGCATAAAATTTCTCATTTGTAATTCTCTTTGGAGAAATATCGTGCCAAATATTCATAAAATCACCGATCCTTTTGATTAATTATAGTTTATCATTGCATCATTGTCAATCTTTTCAGGCGCACTGTCTTTATCAGGAACATTAAAGACTGCGTTATCATCAGCTTCAAATTTCTCCTGTAAATGCTTTTTTAATCTCTTTTTCCTAACCTTTTTGGGATTAATCTTCTTTGGCTTGCTTAACATTACTAATATAATTCCGATAAATGCCAGAAATGCTCCTCCTGCAGAAAAAACAGCTGAAAAATAAACTCTTTTTAAAATATATGCAAAAATAAGCGCTGTTATAAACATAGGAATACAGACAATAAGAATTATAAATCCTGTCTTGAAAAGTCCGTTCATCTTGTTGCTTTTCCGCATAAAAATCACCTCAAACAATTTGCTATATCCGCAAAGTTCTGCAAACTCAGCTTTTCTGCCCTGATATTTTCGGGTATACCGCATTCACGCAATATTTCAAACACCTTCGCCTTATCAAGAGAAAGTCCCGAACAAAGGGAATTAGCCAGTATCTTCCTCCTCTGAGAAAATGCTGCCTTAACTACAGCAAAAAATTTTTCTTCATTATCAATTATAACAGGAGAATCTGAAAGCACATTAAGTCTGATAACCGCCGAATCAACCTTTGGCGCAGGCATAAACGATCCTGCACTTACTCCAAAAAGCATTTCGGGTTTTGCATAAAAATTAACAGCTACAGTTACTGCTCCGCTCTGTCTTGAACCAACCTCGGCGCAAATTCTCTGCGCTGCCTCCTTCTGAACCATAACAGTAACAGCCTTGATAGGAAGCCTTTCCTCAAGCAGCTTCATAATTACAGGGGATGTAATGTAGTACGGCAGATTTGCACATACAACAACCTCCATACCGTCAAATTCTTCTTTAATCAGCTTGTGCAAATCAAGCTCGAGCACATCAGCATTTACCACCTTCAGATTGTCGTACTCTCCAAGAGTTTCTTCAAGTACGGGCAGAAGTCTTTTGTCAAGCTCAATAGCAACAACCTTGTCGGCAAGCTTACAAAGCTCATTGGTCAGCACGCCGATACCCGGACCGATTTCAATAACACCTACACCGCTGTCTGCCCCCGAATACTCCGCCATTCTCGGACAAACAGACGGATTAATCAGAAAATTCTGACCCAGCGATTTTGAAAACGTAAAGCCATGGCGAGATAAAATTTCTTTAATTGTACCAATATCAGATAATCTGTTCATCTTAAAATCCTTAACCCTTTCGGATATTTGTTCTTTAGTCTTCCGTTTGAAGCCTTGCCAAATCCAACTGTAATTTCGTTTACACAAACCGCCGTATATCCCTTGACTTCACTTGGCACGGCAATCTCCTCACCGTGCAGAAATTTATGGATTTCATCACTGTTTAAATCAAAATCAACCGCCGACCTGCAATCATTCTTTTGTGCAGCCATAAACACACTGTGATGCGGCTCAATTCTGTTCTTTACAATCTCACCCAAAATAACGCCGGCTCTTATTATACCGATGTTTTTTATATTTCTGTTATAATTCTCGGGAAGAATCATAATCTTTTCCCCGACTAATGTAAGATTATCGCCGAACGGTCTGTCAACAAACAAGCTGTCATAAAAATCCCACACCTTGTCATCTATTTTTTGATTATTCTTATATGGAATAATACTTCCGTAGCTTTCGCCCTTTTTCCTCAGTCTTGCTGCAAAGTGACCTTCACCGCCGTCCATAGGAAAAATTCTGCATGCGTATTCAAGAGTTTTTCTGCCAAAATCAATACCTGCGTCTTCAAGCTCAAAATCGGGATTTTCACTTAGAAACTGAGTTATTACGCCCTCGTTTTCTTCCTGAGAAAATGTGCAGGTCGAATAAACCATAACACCGCCCTCTTTAAGGGCATTTTTTGCGCTGTTCAGAATCATAAGCTGTCTTTGCGCACAGCTTTTTACATGCTCAACGCTCCACTCATTCTGAGCATCACTGTTCTTTCTGAACATTCCTTCGCCGCTGCACGGAGCGTCTACAAGAACCTTATCAAATCTGCCCTGAAGCTCGTTACACAATATATCAGGGTGACAATTTGATACTACTGCATTTGAAATTCCCATCCTCTCAATATTCGATAAAAGAATATTTGCTCTGTTTCTTACAATTTCGTTGCTCCATAAAAGTCCCGTACCTTGAAGCTTAGCACCAATCTGAGTGCTCTTACCGCCCGGTGCAGCACATAAATCAAGCACAAAATCATTTTTCTCAACTCCGAGCATCTCAACCGCAGAAGTTGCCGAAGGCTCCTGAATATAAAATGCTCCGCAATGATGCAAAGGGCTATTGCCGAGTGAGGTTACATCGCTCGGGATATAAAAGCCCTCCTTGCAAAAAGGGGTGTTCACAAGCTCGAAATCAACAAGCGTTTTAAGCTTTTCGGCAGAACACTTAAGCGTATTTACACGCAGACCCTTATAATTTTCATTTTCATAAAATTTTAAAAATTCGTCAAAATCGTCACCTAACAACGATTTTATTCTAAATAAAAATTCATCCATATGTATAATACCTGAATATCGGTTAATAATATAAATAGTCAATTTAAGGAGGTGTTGAAATGAATTTCAACCAGAATAACAATCAGCAGAACAATCAGCAGAACTGCCATAAGAATGGACAGAATAAGAATCAGCAGAACAATCAGAACAAAAACCAGCAGAACAGCCAGAACAAGAACGACTGATTGTAATCATTTAAAAGCCGTACGCCAAAAAGCGTGCGGTTTTTATTTTGCAGAAAATTCTTTATGCTTAAACAAATCTGTTCAGAGTTTCATCATATGCATAGTCAATGGCAGAAAGCTTTGACTTAATCTCCTGACCGTCAACGCACATAGATTTGCATAATTCTTCAAAAGTATTATAATTATCTCTGAGTTGTGTGTTAATATATGAAAGCAAAATCATTGGATCATTCGGAAAAGTCATTACAGACACCCTTTCAAAGAATATATGTTTATTATACAACACATAAAAAATTAAGGCAATACCGAAAGATATAATTGCGGTATTGTCTTATACTTATCTCAAATAAAATGTAGACATTTTATTTGAGGCATACAGCTATGCTGTCTGCTGCTATGCTATGCATAGCCCGTCTACCCATCCGGGCATAAATCATTCTAAATTAAACGCACCTTTGGCGCTATTAAAAAGTGAACAGATTTGTCCACTTTTTAAATGAATTTAGTATTAATTCTGTAATCTGTAAATGGCATTTTATTTAAGGTTTCCGTTTGCGGGATTATCAAGCACAATACCGTTTTCTGCAAAACGAGAGCCGTGGCAGGCACAATCCCAAGAATGTTCGGCACTGTTCCATTTTAATGCGCACCCGAGATGCGGACATCTTTTTTCGGAAATTGTCAGTATATTTTTTACTGCTTCAAAACTGTTGACAGCAAGCTGAGGTTTTAAAATACTTCTTGAGGGATTGAAAACATCGGCATATTCATTTTTCTTTCCCATAATCATATCACGCAAAATCATTGCAGAAGTCATTGCGCCTGTCATTCCCCATTTATTAAAGCCGCTTGCCACATAAAAATTGCTCGTTTTGGCTGAATATTCTCCGATATACGGAATATCATCAAGGCTCATACAATCCTGCGCCGCCCAAAAATATATTTCCTTAGAATCGGAATAGACTCTTTTTGCAAAACTGCGAAGCTCCTCCCAGTTGCCGCCTGATTTTCCTGTTCTGTGACCTCCTCCGCCAAGCAAAAGCAAATCCTCGCTGTTGCGGAATGACATTCCCAATCTGTCCTCATCAACATACATTCCGTCAAGTTTTTGTGCGTTTTCAAGTGCCACAACATATGACCTGTGCTGATACAACTTCAAAAAGTAACTGCCGTGCTTATTAATAAATGGGAAATGCGTTGCCGCCACTACTCTGTCAGCATAAATTCTGCCAAAATCAGTGACAGCTGTATCCTCTTCCATTTCACGGACACAAGTGTTTTCGTAAATATTAAGACCTTTTGCGATTTCAGAAACAAATTTCAAGGGGTTGAACTGAGCCTGTCCTGCAAATCTTACTGCTCCGACAGTTTTCAGCGGAATAGCGACATCCTCGCAGAATCCCGCTTTGTAACCAATTTTATCTAAAGCTGTAATTTCGTCCTCAAGTTTTTTTCTATTGTATTTTGAGTATACAAAGTTATCCTTTATTTCATATTCGCAGTCTGCATTTTTGCATAACTCGGCATACATTTGAAAAGCAGCTTTATTAGCCAGAAGATATTTTTTTGCGGCTTCAAGACCACGGCTTTTCAGGATTTTATTATAAATAAGTCCGTGTTGATATGTGATTTTTGCTGTTGTTTTCCCGGTTGTTCCCGAGCAAATTCTGCCTTTTTCAACCAAAACATACCTTATTCCCTGCTGATGCAGAAGATATGCTGTCAGCAGTCCTGTCATTCCGCCTCCTATAATAAGTACATCGGTGCATATATCGCCGTGTTGATGAGGAAACGACGGTAGTTCTGATGTCGCCTGCCATAAAGATTTCATAATATCCTCCTGTAAAAACGCCATTTGAGTCTGAGCTTCAAACGGCGTTATTTTTTACTTTATAGGAAAT
>DKZL01000071.1 GCA_002493635.1 Ruminococcaceae bacterium UBA7075
AGAGCCTTAAAAATCGCATAATTTATAGAATAAATGGGCAGTCCCATAACGGGATTGCCCATTTCCCAAAATAATGGATGAAACAAATGAAAATTTTATGGAGGAAAAGATGACAATTAAAGAAGCAATCAAAGAAAGACACATGGTAAGGCAATACACAGACAAGGCAATTCCCACAGATATTGTAGAATTGATTAATGCACGGATTGCTGAGAACAATAAAAAATATAACCTTGATCTTGCCTTAGTAGTTGGTAATTCTGATGGTATTGGCAGTATGGCAAAATTACTGCTTTCAAAGACGGTAAACAATTATATTGTCCTTGCCGGCACGGATACTCACAATCTTGATGAGAAATTAGGTTATTGCGGTGCGGATTTAATCCTCTATGCTCAAACGCTGGGGCTTAATACATGGTGGGTTGGAGGTATGTATAATGGCAAAGGTGCATTAAAAAATCTCGGCAACAAGGATGTGCGTATAAATGGTGTGATTGCAATTGGTTACGGTCGTACTCAAGGAGTTGCTCATAAATCCAAAACCGCAGCAGAAATCAGTGAATATAATGGTAATGCACCACAATGGTTTGTTGACGGTGTAAATGCATTACTGTATGCGCCCACAGCGTTAAATAAGCAGCCTTTTGTTGTAAAGGGCAATGGTAATAAAGTATCTATTTCCGCAGGCAACGGACATTTTTCGGGTATTGACCTTGGTATAGGGAAATACCATTTTGAAGTTGGTGCAGGCAAAGAAAATTTTGAATGGGACGTGCAGTAAAAATCCTACAACTTCCAGTTTGTAGCACTAAAAAACTTAAACATAGAAAGTACCCCTTGGAAGAATGAAAATTTTTCAAGGGGATTTTTTTGCTGATAATCGCAAACTACAAGTTTTCCTTGATTTCCAATACAATGTAATTGCAAAGGAGGTTGAGGATTTATTATGAGCGACAGTTTATCGGCTATTCACACGGAGTTTGTGTAAGAATGGTCTGAAAAGAATGAGATAAAACCTACGGAGGTTTCCGTCGTTTCACATAAGAAGGTGATATGGAAAGGCAAGCACGATCACGAATTTTTAACTCTTATTCTTCATCTATTGCTAACGGGTTTGCCGAAGACTGTAACAACAAAATCAAAGTGCTTAAAAGAAATGCCTACGGTTGCAGAAACTTATGACTTGAACTGCATAAAATTGCTTTCACATGGATCTGATCATTACACCACTACGGTAAAAAATTGATTCTCAACTTATGCTAATCAATGGCTATTGCTGTTTTCTCCTCTGAGCATAACATTGGCACAGAATACACCATTTTCGGCAGTGAAACGGCAATAGCCACCGTTCTTTTCTACTATACGGCGAACTGACTGGATGCCCACACCGTCGCCATGGCGTTTGCAGGATTGAAAAACTCCGTTCTTTTCATTTATAGTGCCGTCAAATGCATTTTCTATCGTAAGCAGAACAACATTGCTTGAGTATAGATAAGACTGTACCTTGATATAACGATTTACTTTATCTGTACGAAGACTTGCCTCCAGTGCATTCTCCAGCAGATTTGACAGTACCAGACACATATCCATTTCAGAAATCGGAAGCTCATACGGCAAATCAAGCTCTATAGAAAAAGGAATAGCATTCTCTTTATACTGCAGGCAGTAATGACCTGCAACTCCGTCAACAGCCGGGTTGTCACATAGATTCAGTTCGGCGCTCGGTATGCTTTCCTTTGCCATTGCGAGATAAGACTCTAACTCCTGCCACTCCTTTCGACTTGCAAGTGCTGTAAGTGTGGAAAAGTGATGACGCATATCGTGTCTTGCTTGTCGGGTTTCCTCAATGGCAGAGTTAAGATTTTTATATTGAGTCTGTTGCATTGATAGAAACTGATTTTCCTGCCTTAAGCGGTTATTTTTGTTAAGACTTTTTGCCATAAGATAGAACATAGCATAAAATGTCAGCAACAGCACAAGCAGTATCAGACTTATAACAATATATATCTGCATAAGTCTGCCCTGTTCTAAAATTTTGAGGTTTATAGGAATTATATAAATATTAAGAGCAATGAATGCAGACGGTAAAATCCAGAAAATATACCACGTCTGGGCAATTATATCATCCTCAAGCAAATCACGGGCAGCGTGCGTTGCCGAATGCCAGACAAGTACAACAGATAGCCAGCAGAAAAGATTATACAACAGTCCTGCACTCAGGCAGAACCACGGTGCTGTGTTATTCGGGCAGAGTATGTAGTCAATCACCTTTGAAATACTTCCAATGCAGGAAAAAACTCCGCATACCGCTAAAATTACGCTGATTGATTTCCAATAAGTGATTTTTAATGTATTGCAGTAGATGACACCTGCAAGGGAGAAAACAGGCACGGCTACCCATATGGTTTTAATTTGCAAAAACCAGCACAGGCTGCCTCCAATAGCACAAAGCAAAAGTATAATTGGTATCCACAATAATGATAGCTTTCCTTTATCTATGCGTAGATGTCGTTTCATCGGAAGATAGGCAAGAAGTATCCCCGGCAGGATAACAGCAAGCTCAATAATCGGTCGAAAAATATCAATCATTGTTTTGCCCCCCTTTTAAACAGAAAATCACAAAATGCAAGACGAGCCGACTTTGCAGTGTCACGGCTGACGGAAATTGCATCTCCGCTTTTTAATTTGAAATCCGTACCGTTAAAATCATCTGCATATTCAAGGTTGATAATCACACCTCTGTTACACAGAAAAAATCGTTCGTCACCTTCAAGTTCTGCGGTAAAATCTCTGAAAGTCTGACGGGTAACTGTCGTATTTCCGTCTGATGTATGTATATGAATTTGGTGACGGAAGTGTTGTGCGTACATAATTTCACAAAACCGTAAACGAGCATTGCCGCCGACAATACGAACATCTAAATATTTTTCGGGCGCAGGCAGTCGGTCAATGATTTCACAGAACAGATTATCAAGTTCGTCATCAGAATAGGGCTTAACAAGATAATGTAATGCCCTCACCCGAAAACCATCAAGGGCGTGGTCAGTAGAGGTGGTAGTGAAAATCAGTATGCATTCCTGGTCGAAAGTTCGCAGTTTATTAGCTGTTTCTACACCATTTATGCCATTCAAATATATATCTAAAAATGCTAAATCAAAGCGTTCTTTGCCAGCGTCGATAAGGAATGTTTCGCCATTTTCGTACTCAAAAATCTGTGCATTTAAAGTGTGATGTAAAAGCTGAGCATTTATTCTTTTATGTAATTCTTTTCGCTCTGATTCTATGTCATCGACAATAGCAATTCTCATAGTAGTATATCTCCTTACTGTACTTATAGAGTAATATAATTACCCAATATATATTTTAACATAAAAGTCTTGTTTATCAATTGCAATTCGGGACGGATTTTTACTGTTTGTGCTAACTATATTGAATATAAATAAAAAATTGATTAATATTTAAAACATAAATTTATATATGATTTACTTATTATAAAGGAAATTCAGAAAAGTAGCTTATGCAGAGAGAGGGTGTATTATGTATCGAATATCAATTCTTACAGATAATCAAAAATATAAACAGAATCTTTTTTCATTTACAAAGCGATTCTGTGCGGAGCGTGGATTGTTTCCCGTGATTGAAATATATGAGGATTCAGAATCATTTTTTTATGAAGCAAAAAAGGTTACTCCGAGTATAGTTATTGTTGCGCTTTCAGGTGTCGCAGGACTGAATGCAGTGGAGCGGTTGTGTTCGCTATGTCCCGACTGTAGTCTTATTTGGTGCAGTGATGTTGACTTTTCTTTGCAGGCATATCGATTGCGAGCGGGATATTTTTTCAAAGCTCCTCCCACCAATGCAGAACTTTGCGAGGGATTGTCTATGTGGATAAAACGCAGAAATCTGCACCATAGGCTATTGAAAACCTGAGCGGTTTTAAAGAACAAAAAATTTATATTTGTAGAAAGGTAATGAACAGAATGGTAAGGTTGATTTCTAAAAAAATGTTGTCATTTCTGCTTATGCTGTGTATAACGATTTCTATGATTTCGGTATCATTTGTCAGTGTATCGGCTGCTGCACCGGCACCTGTTAAGCCAAATATATGGACAAACACAGCAAAAAGCTTCAGTGTAAATAAGATTTATACCAACGGACTTCTTGTCTGCGGAACTGCCCTTGTGAGAATTGCAGATTCAACAAACTGTGATGAGTTTCAGAGTGCTGTATCATTTCTCAACAAATGGGTATTCGGGGGTTCTCAGGGTCAAACTCTCGCTGCTATAAAGTCATTGTGCACAGATATACTTGACGAGGTACAACAAATAAATTCAAAACTCACCAGCTATACCTCTAAGCTTCAGAAAATAATGAGTGAAATTAAATATAACGAAGCAATGCGCAGTGTAGATGATAAATGGCAGAAGGATGTTACCAATATTGAGGATAACAACAATGTGAGAAACACATTAAGCAGTTATCAGAAATATATGGATGTCGCACAAAAATATAATGACGGCAAGGCAACATTGGATGATGTAAAAAAAGCTCAGAATGTTTTGTTTGATGATTTTTGCAGAATTTACAGTTCTGTAAACGGCGGATTCCATGATACAGACAATACATATGATAAAAAGCGGGCAATTATATTCAGCGACAGTACAATTGACGATGTTATGGTCAATACAATAAGAACTATCAGCAGTAATCTTAATAATGACACAAACTATGCTGATGTTGTAGCTCAATTTGCTTTTGAGTCTCTTCCGTTTTGCAGTGATCAGTATGAATATATAAAGGTAAACATTGACAAGCAATTTACCGAAATTGTGATATTGGAGATGCTTTATCAGGAATTTATTTCTCAGCGCGGAGATTATCTTAAGGAAAAGTATCCCGAAGATGAAGAAAGATGGGAAAGCTACGGTAACTATCTTGATAGTTTTAAGATGCTTAATGAAAATGTTGCAGATGAAATGAACACTATGCTCGACAGAAATCTGAAGGTTTCTCCTGTGAACGGTATTTATATGAAGCTGGAGGAGTATCCAAAATCTGAGGACGCAGCAACTGTTGTAATGCGTAACTTTGACTACCAATCGCCTTACAACTTGTCTATTTTTCCAAATTTTGTAAAAAAAGACGTTAAATTTAACAGAGTATTTACGTTAACCAACAACGGGATAAATTCATTCTGTATATTTGACGGAACGCAGTATGATGGTGCTGACAACAACGAAATTCCCAATCATCTGCATATGATAAAGCTTGTTGATCATGAATCAAATCCGATACTCGCTGATGTATTTTGGCCAAGCGGCGATTTCTTTAACCTTACAACCTGTGCAACATACGGTGACGGAACTAATAATAATTATAAGCCCATACAGTCGTCAGCTGATTTTTATGAACTTTTTAACACACCGGCATTCGCACTCTGTGACAGCAAGCCAATAAACTATCTTTCAGATTATCTTTCATATGCAAACGGTTATCCGATTTATTTTATGACTTCTAGCTTTGACACAAAAGGACAGGGCAGCGTTATTGTAACTACCTTCCCGATATTTAAGGTATTAGATGCATACCAGCAGGAGCCTGAGGCTAATTTCAGTATAACTAAGGTTGATGTTGAAAACATTCAAGAGGGAAAGTCGGGTTATAATACTGCGTATTCTATAATATTGGCTAATAAAGACGCAACCTTTAATCAAAATACAAAAGTAGCCGTAAACGGCAGCGGCAATGCTGAAATTTATATTGAGGGTGACAACGGTGAAAAGGCGACAAGCGTCACAAAAGCGGCAGGCAGTGAAGTTATTGTGCGCTTCAAGCCGACATCGGATAATACTGTTTTACAGTCAGTTTCTATAAAAAGGCATAACAACGCTTCGGATAAGAATAATACGACAAGCGAAGTTACTGCTCTTTCAAAAGAACAGATAGAACTGCTTGATACAGATAAGAACGGATATTATATATATAAATTTACAACGCCTTATTCAGATGCCACTGTTTCTCTTAATACACAAAAAGGTTATAGAGTTTATTCACAGGGAAGGGATGGCTCAACGGATCATATTTTACTTGATTCATATACAAACATTTTTGCTGAGGGAGATACCGTAAACTTTATTGCAGACGAGAATGTAATTTCAGTTAGTCTGAAATATAATAATTCATCAAAGGACATTGAGCTGAAAAAGGCGGATGGTTCAGACAGAACAGGCAGTTTTGTAATGCCGAACTGTGATGTCACCTTATATTATATGATAGATTGCAACCATAATTATTCAGATGGCTTTTGTATAAAATGCGGTTTTTATGAGCCTGCGGCTTATAACAGTAAAACCGGAAACTACGAAATCTGCAATGCAGGTCAGCTTTTTTGGTTTGCTGCCCTAGTAAACGGCGACAGCACATATGCAGATTTTGATAAGCAGAATAAGAGTGCAAATGCTGTTCTGACAGCTGATATTGACCTGAACGGTCGTGAGTGGATTCCTATAGGAAATTACAGCAATGGAAAATCAATTGAATACAAAGGTAGGTTTAACGGACAAAATCACACGATTTCAGGAGTTAAAATAACGCAAAAGGAAGATCACTCAGGAATATTCGGAAAAATAGTTGGCGCCACGGTAGAAAACTTTACTGTTAAGGGTGATATAACGCTAAATAAGCAAGGTAATAGTATTGGTGGTGCCGTTGGAAAAGCAAGCGGTGCAACAATTTCAAATGTATCTTCTTATGTAAATATATCTATGAAAGGCGGATACTATGTCGGAGGTATAGTTGGATATTCTACCGATAAAAGCTCAATAAAAAAATGTTGTAACGCAGGTAATATTTCGGGTTCTTCATCATATATAGGCGGTGTTGCCGGAAGTCTTTACGGAGCAATAGAGAACTGCTACAATACCGGAACAATTTCCGGTGGCTACTCTGTAGGAGGTATTCTCGGAACAGTAGAAACCAACGGACTGAGTTCAAGTACAGTAAAGTACAGCCATAATGTCGGTGCAATTTCGTGCGGCGACAAAGCTGGCGGAATTGTCGGATTACCGGGTCTGAATACAGCTTCAAATTGCTATTATCTGGATACCTGCGGTTCATCAGACAAATACAGCACAAGCAAAACAGCCGAACAGTTTTCATCGGGTGAGGTTGCTTATTTGCTTAACAACTATGTAACAAGCGGTAAACAGATATGGTATCAGAACATTGATAACGGAAAAGCACCTAATGATTATCCAAAATTTGAAGGCGGAACTGTTTATTGCGGCTATAAATGTAATGAAACTGAAAAAGCATACAGTAACTATCCGCTAAGCAGTACATTAACTGATCACAATTTTAATATCTATGGTTTCTGCATATATTGTGGTGCATATCAGCCGGCATATCTCAACAGTGACGGAGTTTATGAAATCAGCAATGCAGGTCAGCTTTACTGGTTTGCCTCTCTTGTAAACGGAGACAGAACTCACGCTGATTTTGAAAGTCAGAACGGTGCGGCAAATGCTATTCTTGTTAAGGATATTGTTGTAAATGACGGAGATATAAGCAAGCTTGCAAGTGCGCAATCAAACTCTTTGAGAAAGTGGAGCCCGATAGGTACTTCGGATAACTCTTACACGGGTCAGTTTGACGGTCGGGGTCACACAATAAGCGGTATTTATTTCAGCGATTCAACAGCCGATAATGTAGGACTGTTCGGCTATACCAGAGGCGGTGCAGATATATATAATGTCGGTATTGTCAACAGCTATATTGAGGGCAAAAACTGCGTAGGCGGTATCTTAGGCAGAAATAACAACTCAGGTGTAAACATACAGCATTGCTTCAGCGAAGCAACAGTTATCGGCAACGAAGGAGTAGGCGGAATTGAAGGCTCGACCTATGGTGGAAAAATTATAAATTGCTATAATGCAGGTTCTGTAACCGGTTCAAAGTTTGTCGGTTCAATAAGAGGTCGTAATACAAACAGCAGCGGAGCAATGGACAACTGCTTTAATGCCGGTGAGGTTATTGGAACAGGAACTGATAATATAGGCGGTATCAGAGGCGACGGAAACGGTACAATAAGCAACTGCTATTGCATTAGTAATCAGCTTACGGATACAGCTGCAACAACAAAGACACCTGAGCAGTTTGCAAGCGGCGAGGTTGCATATCTGCTTAACAATTCAGTTACAGATGGCAAGCAGGTATGGTATCAAAATATAGACAATGATAAGACCCCTGACGATTATCCAAGATTTGACGGCGGAACAGTATACTATCTTGAATATAAGGATACTTACTCAAATACCTATTCAGAAAAGCCTGCTGAGCCTGATGCTTTTGATAAGGATGATGACGGAAATCTTATAATAAGAACATATGATGATCTTGTTAAATTCTCAGAACTTATCAGAAGCGACTATGAGGTATATGGTTCACAAAATTATATTCTTGCAAATAATATTAAAGCATCTGATGATTCAGAGTGGACTCAAGGAATAGGCTCTGTTGAAGATAACAAACCTTTCAACGGAACATTTAACGGAAAAGGCTACTGTATTGTCGGATTTAATGTAAATTCACCGAAATACGGCGGACTCTTTGAGATAATAGGTGAAAAGGGAAAGGTCCAGGATTTGTTTGTATATGACTGCGACTTTAAGGCTTCTTCAGATACATCAGGCGGAATTGCTGCAATCAATAATGGTACAATAGACCATTGCATCAGCGGCATTAATCTGACCTCAGGAATTGTACATATCAACAGCGATATAACTATTGACGCAGTTGCTCTTAATTCAAGCATCAAGGGCGAACTGAGCGGCGGTATTGCAGGCGAGAACAACGGCTTGATTACAGGCTCTCGCAACGCTGCTGTTGTGACAGGTGCTCAGTGCGGAGGTATTGCAGCTGAGAATAATGGAAAAATATATGGCTGTGCCAACAGCGTAAAGATAGGTGCATCGTCAAGCTCTGTATCAGGCGGCCTTGTCGGCAGAAACTGTGGAATAATTGAAAGCTCTTACAATTCGGGAACGGTCAGCGGTAACTCTGAAAAAACAACGGGTTCGATTGCAGGCATAAACGGATATGAAGGAGCGGAAAATCCTACAGTTAAAAATGTTTTTTACACCACTGTGAACAATCTTAATGCAGTCGGAACAGATTCATTGACTAAGCCTGATGAAACAAATAAGGCAAAGGCAAAAAATTCCGATTTCCAAAATGATGATTTTGTAAATGAACTTAATTCCGTGAGTGATGATACAGTCACTTGGGTTCGTAAGGCAAAGTTTAATAAAGGAAATCCGACTATCAAAAGTAATTTCTTTATGTACAACGTTATATCTGCCGGAAATGGTATAACTATTGAGGGCAGTATGCATGAGGCTTTGAACATACAATATAATGTTTGCAACGAAAAAGATGAAGAATACATTGCAATTACTTCTGCACTTGACAAAACAAGTGTATCGGGTGTGTATTCCGTGAGCCTTACCGATAATGACGGCAATTACATTCCTGATGAACTCTGGTGTCAGGGCGACTACAAAATCTCTGTACCCGTCAGTGGAAATAATGTCGAGTTTGCGGAAATAGATACAGACGGTCAGATTAATTATTATAAGCCTGATTCTGTTGAAAACGGAATTGCGGTATTTACAGTATCACATCCTATGTCGTTTGCTGTTGTAGACAGAACAAGTACAAACAAAAATATATCTGACAATACAAGTACCGATAAAGCAGTGATTAACACATCAAATGATAATACACCGATTCAGACAGGTTCAACTGTTTGCTGTTCGGTATTGTTGATTGTAATGTTTGCTTCGGCATTTGTGATTGTCATTAAGAGAAGGAATAATTTTGAATAAGTCAAAGAAAAAACTTTTAATTATCATAATAGTAATACTGATTATTGCGGCTTTGGTTGTAGGCGGAGTTGTTGTATACAAAAACTTCTTCGCCGAGCAACCCTCAGTTTCAGACGGTGTTGTCGGAAAAATTTCCTCCGACTGGGATGTAGGAAATAAGGATAAAACTCCACCGCAGAGTGCAGGTACTCAGATTCCGGGTTACAGCACCGCTGAAATGAAAGCAGGAGATACAAGCTTGCATATAAGTATCGGAAATCCTAAATCAAACGAGTGCGGATTTTACGCAACATTAAAGCTTGACGACGGTACGATACTTTATAAATCCGAATTGCTTGAGCCGGGATGCGGACTTACTGAGGTTCCTCTTTCGGAAACACTCGAAAAGGGAGAATACACCGCAATGGTTTTTTATGAATGTGTTACCCTTGATGAGAATCATACTCCTCTGAATTCCGCCGAATCGGAATTTACACTAATAGTTAAGTAAGAAATGCCAAAACATAAGGTGTTCTTATCGATAAATTTTTATTTTGAAAGGATGTTTATAATGAAAACTAAAAAAATCATTGCAGCTTTGCTTGCCGGAGTACTTGGCACAACAGCAGTTGTATCAGCTTCTGCCGCAACTCTCACTAATGAAAATCCTGACGGCTCAACAGAGATTACAGCCAGAATTGAAGGTGCAGGTCCGGGCGATGTAAGTTATGTAATCACAATTCCCGATAAGGTTGATTTCGGAACACTTACACAGCCTGAAACTGAAACAGACAGCTATAAGTATATCGGATTTATAGTTGTGGCTACTCAGCTCAACTTTGAAAAAGGCGCAGTTTCTGTTTACGTAAAGGACAGTGCGGCAGCTGACGGACAGTTCTATATTAAACAAAAGGATGTAGAAAACCCGTTTACAATTTCATATGATGCTTTTGAGCGTGTAGTTGATGATACTAACCGTGAAGAGTTCATACCTATGAATCAAAGCGGCGATATAGGTGAATATGGCTATCATCTTTGCAGTTTTGCTGCATCTGCTGAAGGCTCAAAGCAGGATGTTACACTTGCTCTCAATCAGAAACAACTATACGCACAGAATCTTGATGAAATTGCAGGTGATTACAGCGGAACTATGACATTCCATAGCGATTTGACAACGCTTAGTGGTGAATAATCTTTTGTATGATTTTAATCTGCTATGAAAAGGATTAAAATAATTAAGGCTTTTTGTCTGCTGTTTGTTGCGGTGTGTTCAATAGTTTTTATGACTTCAATGACTGCTTTTGCAGCACATACAGACGGAAACACTGAGGTTGTCGCACATATTGAAAACGGTACAATTGAAACAACGCAGACTGTTACCGATAATGCAAACGCTTCCGTGACAGATGATGAAAATAATATTTCTACCGGCGATATGATATTCGTATCTGCTGCTATTTCTTTCATTTTATTATTAATTTCATTGTTTGTTTTGATTATATGCAATAAATACAACGCACATACGGAAATCCGCAGAAATAAAATTAATACTACACCCTGATTATAAAGTGAACATCTTTTTTATGTTTTCAATCAGGATAATTAGAAAAATAATTCGTTTTTTTAAAAAACTAATCCGAACCTTTCCTTGATAGGAGATAGGTTCGGATTGTTTTATGTTAGCTATGGTATGTGATTTTAATATAGTAAAAGCTCAGTAAATATCGAAACTTACTGAGCCTTTACCTTTAAAAATGTTATGGTGCGAGTGTTCATAACGGACTTATGAAAAATTCAGGTTTTATCGGCAGTTACACACATTTCTCACTCGCACATTTGTGATTAATTCAATTTCTTCCTATAATATGAATACAATATTCAGTCGAGGAGGAAAAGACTATGAGAAATTCCAAATATCACATTTACTTAACGTGTTTTACTTAAGACTTTGCACTTTTTTTATATCTTGAATACACATAGGCTCTTTTTTACTTTATAGGAAACTTCTCGAAAACGAGTAAAAAAGAAAAAAGTCAACTACATCGTTGTGATCAAGGTTATCAAAAATGTCATCATCTTCATGTAAGAAATAATCCATATCAAGAAGGTCATCGTCGGACATATTTTTAATATCTTTTTTAGACATACCTTCAGGGGGATTATTAATGTATTTCTGCCTAAGTTCCTCAATCTGTTGCTTGTTCATAAAATCTACCTCCGAAAAGATAATAACATAAACGGAGGAAAAAGTTAAGAGGAAATAAGCAATCGAAGTTTTTCAACAGCCTTTCGGTATAAATCATCAAGAGAAACTGGTTTGTGGTTGTGGAATAATTCTAACAGAGACATTTGATTACCGAAGGAACACTTTAAAGGGTCATAGCCAAAGGAATAAGCGATAGAATTGCGCCATTTGGTTAAAGAAAGATAAAAGTCTGTTTAAATTCAGGAATAGCCTTACAAAGCTTTTTATCCTATTCACGGTGTCTTGCTTAGATACCGTAATATCTGACCATCTTAAAATGCTTTTCGGGGATATGGCGGATAAGTCTTTTTATGAAATCCAAAACAGGCAGTTTTTCAATAACAAGCATATTGTCCTCGTGGCGGTTGTATTTAAAGGTAACAAAATCGCCGTCGTAATCAATAATACGAGAAGTAGCAATAACAGGTCTGCCAAGATAACGACCGATATATTTCAGAGTCTGTTTAGGTCTGCACTTGTTTGGTTTAGCATGAACATAGAAACCGTGCTTGTGTTCTGTACTTAACGACTTCAGCGAATGCTATCAATAATAAAATTAATAATACTGTTTCAGTAATAGTGCATCTCCTCCTGCACTGCTGAAACCGGCAGACGCTTGAAGTGCAAACCGCCTTAACTCTCTCTGTTGCTAATGGTGCATGGATATCTTAAATCATTTATAAATAGTAAATATTTCCATAATCACGCTAAAAAGCAAGGTAACTTTACTTATATAGCTTTCTCACTGAAAAGTCTTTATGTATTACTATGTGAAAATTACTAATTTCTTAATTCCTTGTTGAATAACAATAAATAACTCGTATAAATTTTGTCGAAAAGTTAAAAAAATAAAATATTGTTGTTGAAATAAAAGGACTGTTGTAGTATAATAACACTGTATAATGCATTAATTATGCAAAATGGAGGCAGAACTATGGTAAGAAAAGGATGAAATTGTTATTTCATTGACAGATATATGGAACATCATTAAGAGAAATGCGGCTTTTATTATTGTAATTACGCTTATTTGTGCCGTCGGAAACTTTTTTATAACAAGATATTTTATCCCAAAGTCATATACATCATCAATTCAGTTATATGTAGATACGTCAAATGATAACGAAAATAACAGCAGCTACAATATACTTTCTGAGCAAACTTATGCACAAAATCTTGTTGCTACATACATTAAAATGCTTAACACAAATACTTTTTACACAGAGCTTTCCGAACAAATAAACAACAAATATACTGCAAAACAGCTTAGCGAAATGGTTTCTTTCAGCAGTGATGATAAAACAGAGATTTTTGATGCTAAGGTTACTTCTCATTCTCCAAATGATTCAAAGCTTATTGCTGATGCGGTTGGCGAGATTGCTCCTGAGGCTATTTCAAGACTTAAATTTAAAGCAACACTTAAGATAGTCGATTACGCTCAGCTGCCTACAGCTCCGTCATCTCCGAGCGAAAGAATGAATGTAATAATTGCATTGATAGCAGGCCTTATTGTTTCTGTCGGAATTTCATTACTAAGAGCGTTCCTCGATAAAAAGATGAGATATAACGAGAATATGACTATGATTGGAGATATTCCGATTCTGGCGGCTATTCCAAATTTTGACGCAGTAAATGAATCTAACGGAAAAAAGAAAAGATACGATTGTAAAAAAAGGCTGCAAAATGATTTCATTTACAAGCTCTGCTAAATCTGAAGGTAAGACAATTACTTCGGTTAATATCGCTATTGCACTTGCGCAACAGGTTGATACCAAGGTGTTGATTATTGATTGTGATTTGAGAAGACCGAGAGTTCAATCGGTACTTGAAATACCGGTTAACAAAGGAATTACAAATTATCTCAATTTTGAATGCGAGATTTCTGATATTATTTACAATTCAAAAATGGACAATCTTGACGCTATTTGTTGCGGCACCATTCCTCCGAATCCATCGGAGCTTTTGGCAAGTGATAATATGAAAGATTTAATCAAAGAGCTTTCAAATAAATATGATTATATTATCTTTGATACTCCTCCGATTGGCGTAGTAATTGACGCTTTACCTATAATCAAGCAAACTGACGGTGTTGTTGTGGTAGTCAGAGATAATGTTACTGATATTACAGATTATAAAAAAACAATTGAGATTCTTAAACGTTCCGAGGCTAATATTATCGGCATGATATTTAACGATGTTGAACCTGTCGGCAAACGCAAATACGGCGGAGGATACAGATACGGTTATTAATTTTCTTTTTTAGCTTTTGCTGAGAGGGGTGGAGTTTTGGTAGAAAAAACATATACGAACGAAGTCAAACGCAAGGCTGTCCAAAAAGAATCAATGCTTGAGAATAACAATGATTATTCTCAGACTTTAAAAACAAGACACGGCTACCGGTGGTTAAAAAGATTTCAGGATATTATATTCTCACTTATAGCCATAATTGTTCTTTCGCCCGTAATGATTATTACATCAATTGCTATTTTTATTGATGATCCTAAAGGCAGTCCTATTTTTTCGCAAATACGAGTCGGAAGAGACGGCAAAAAATTTAAAATGTATAAATTTCGCTCAATGGTTGTTGACGCAGAAGACCGGCTTGAGGAACTGCTGAAAAATAACGAAATGGATGGACCTGCTTTTAAAATTGCCGATGATCCGAGAATTACAAGAGTCGGAAAATTTATAAGAAAAACAAGTATCGACGAGCTTCCACAGCTATTTAATGTTTTAAAGGGTGATATGAGTATTGTGGGACCTCGTCCTGCTTTGCCCAGAGAGGTTGAGCAATATACTGTTTATCAAACCCAGCGATTGTTTATAACACCGGGTCTTACTTGTTACTGGCAAATTCAGCCAAACAGAAATGACATTTCATTTGATGAATGGGTTGAGATGGATATACAGTATATACGTGTGCGCAGTTTTCTTGTTGACTGGAAAATCATATTTAAAACAGTTATCACGGTTTTTACCAATCAAGGAAGATGATTTGGGAGGTACATATGAAAGGTATAATTCTGGCAGGCGGTTCCGGAACACGACTCTACCCTTTAACGAAAGTAACATCAAAACAGTTACTTCCGATTTATGATAAGCCTATGATATATTACCCGATGTCTGTGCTTATGAATGCAGGCATTCGGGATATTCTCATAATTTCAACTCCACAGGATACACCTCGTTTTAAGGATTTATTGGGCGACGGACATCAGTTTGGTGTTAGTCTTACATACGCTGTTCAGCCGTCACCTGACGGACTTGCGCAGGCGTTTATTATTGGTGCTGATTTTATCGGTGACGATACCGTAGCAATGGTGTTAGGCGATAACATCTTTGCCGGTCACGGATTGAAAAAACGATTAAAAGCCGCAGTTGAGAACGCTGAGAATGGCAGAGGTGCTACTGTATTCGGCTATTATGTTGATGATCCCGAACGCTTCGGTATTGTTGAATTTAACGAAAACGGAAAGGCTGTTTCTATTGAAGAAAAGCCCGAAAAGCCAAAGTCGAATTACTGCGTAACAGGTCTGTATTTCTACGATAACAGTGTTGTAGAGTATGCAAAAAATCTCAAGCCGTCAGCAAGGGGAGAACTTGAAATTACAGATCTCAACAAGATATATCTTGAGAATAAAGCGTTAAATGTAGAACTGCTTGGACAGGGATTTACATGGCTTGATACCGGTACGCACGAAAGTCTTGTTGACGCTACAAATTTTGTAAAGACAGTAGAAACACATCAGCACAGAAAAATCGCCTGTCTTGAGGAGATTGCTTATCTCAACGGCTGGATTTCAAAAGAGGATGTGCTTGAGATTTATGAAGTGTTGAAAAAGAATCAGTACGGTCAGTATCTTAAAGACGTATTGGATGGAAAGTACATAGAACTTTAAAAGGGGAGTACAATATGAAAAAGTATCTTATTACAGGTTGTGCCGGTTTTATTGGTTCAAATTTTGTTTATTATATGCTGAAAAAGTATGAGGATATTCTGCTTGTGAACCTTGACAAATTGACTTATGCAGGAAATCTTGAAAATCTGAAGGGCGTGGAGGGTGATTCACGTCATATTTTTGTGCAGGGTGATATATGCGACAAGGAACTTGTTGCAGGTTTGTTTGAAAAATATGATTTTGACTATGTGATTAATTTTGCGGCAGAAAGCCACGTTGACAGAAGCATTGCTGATCCTGAAATTTTTGTACAGACCAATGTTATGGGTACTGTAAATCTGCTTCAGAGAGCAAAGGAAGCGTGGTATAACGCAGAAGCAAAGACATGGAAAGATGGCAAGAAGTACATACAGGTTTCTACAGACGAAGTTTATGGTGCGCTTGGAGCAGAGGGATATTTTATGGAAACTACTCCGCTTTCACCTCACAGTCCGTATTCTTCTTCTAAGGCAAGTGCCGACCATTTTGTTATGGCTTTCCACGATACATACGGTATGCCGATAAATATTACTCGCTGCTCCAATAACTATGGACCTTACCAGTTCCCCGAGAAGCTGATTCCGTTGATGATTAATAATGTGAAGCATCACAAACAGCTTCCTGTTTACGGTGACGGTATGCAGATTCGTGACTGGCTGTATGTTGAAGATCACTGTAAGGCAATTGATATGGTTGCAAACGGAGGAAAAATCGGTGAGGTTTACAACGTCGGTGGCCATAATGAGCGTCCGAATATCTTTATTGTTAAGACTATTATTGAGCAGCTTCACGACAGATTGCAGGACGAGGATATTTCCGAGGAGCTTATTAAGCACGTAGAGGACAGATTAGGTCACGACAGAAGATACGGTATCGATCCCACCAAGATTAAGAATGATTTGGGCTGGTATCCCGAGACCCCGTTTGAGAAGGGTATTGTTCTGACTATTGATTGGTATTTGGCAAACGAAGAGTGGATGAACAATGTGACAAGCGGTGATTACCGGAAATATTACGAAGATATGTATAAGAATAAATAAAGAGGTCAGACAGATGAAGTTTTTTGTTACCGGTGTCGGCGGACAGTTAGGTCATGATGTGATGAATGAACTGGCAAAGCGTGGTTATGAGGGAGTAGGTTCTGATATTCAGCCTGTCTATTCCGGAGTGACAGATGGTTCTGCTGTAACTGCTATGCCTTATGTTCAGTTAGATATTACCGATAAAGACGCAGTCAGAAAAGTAATTACTGAAATAAAGCCTGATGCTGTCATTCACTGCGCTGCGTGGACGGCTGTAGATATGGCAGAGGATGATGACAAGGTAGAAAAAGTCCGTGCTGTCAATGCAGGCGGTACACAGAATATTGCTGATGCTTGCAAAGAAATTGACTGTAAGATGCTCTATCTGTCAACAGATTATGTGTTTGACGGTCAGGGTAATGAGGCGTGGCAGCCTGACTGCAAGGATTATAAGCCTTTGAATGTTTACGGTCAGACTAAACTTGAGGGCGAGCTGGCAGTAAGCAGTACACTTGAAAAATACTTTATTGTCCGTATAGCATGGGTGTTTGGTCTTAACGGTAAGAATTTCATAAAGACTATGATTAATGTGGGAAAAACACACGATGAAGTGCGGGTAGTTAATGACCAGATCGGTACTCCCACTTATACTTATGATTTGGCAAAACTTCTGGTTGATATGTGCGAAACTGAGAAGTACGGCTATTATCACGCAACAAACGAGGGCGGATATATTAGCTGGTACGATTTTGCTTGTGAGATTTTTAAGCAGGCGGGATATACAACAAAGGTAAATCCTGTTACAACTGAGGAATACGGGATTTCAAAAGCAAAAAGACCTTTTAATTCAAGGCTTGATAAAAGCAAGCTTTCAGAAAACGGTTTTGAATTATTACCAACCTGGAAGGACGCTTTACAGAGGTATTTAAAAGAAATTGAATATTAATTGACTGAGCCGGTATTATAAATATCGGCTTGATAATATGCAATAAAATAATAGGAAAGGGAAAACTATGGGACAGATTAAAGTTACAAAAGCACCAATCGAGGGACTTTATGTTATAGAACCGACAGTACATGGTGACAGCCGTGGGTATTTTATGGAAACCTATAATCAAAACGATATGCATGAGGCAGGACTTGATATGGTATTTGTTCAGGATAATCAGAGTATGAGTACCAAGGGCGTTCTGCGTGGACTTCATTTTCAAAAGCAGTACCCGCAGGGCAAGCTTGTTCGTGTAATTAAGGGAAGAGTATTCGATGTTGCTGTTGACCTAAGAAAAGACAGCGAAACCTACGGTAAATGGTTCGGCGTTGAGCTTACAGAAGAAAATAAAAAACAGTTCTATATTTCAGAGGGCTTTGCTCACGGATTTCTTGTATTAAGTGATGAAGCTGAGTTTTGCTACAAGGTAACAGATTTTTATCATCCGGGTGACGAAGGCGGTCTTGCCTGGAATGACCCTGAAATCGGCATAGAGTGGCCTATGCTTGAGGGAAAATATAACGGAAATGCCGATTCAGAGGGTTACACCGTTGACGGCACACCTCTTAATCTTTCTGATAAAGATAAGAAGTGGCTCGGTCTTAAGGATACTTTTAAGTTTTAATCAGTTTCAGGTGAATTTCAATTATGCAGACGAAAATTAAGGTATTACATATTGCACAAGCCGCAGGCGGTGTTGACAGATATTTGCGCTCTCTTTTGAAGTATTTTGATCGTGAAAAATTTGAAAACATACTTTTATGCTCATATGATTTTAACAAAGATGATTATGATGAAATAACCGATGATTTCATTCAGATTAATATGCAGCGTGAAATTAGCGCCAAAGACGACCTCACCTCAATTAAACAGGTAAGAAAAGCTATTAAATCCGTTAAACCCGATGTTGTTTATATGCATTCAAGTAAGGCAGGAGCTATTGGAAGAATAGCTGACCTTGGCATTAGTAATATCAAAATTTACAATCCGCATGGCTGGGCATTCAATATGGACTGCGGCAAAAAAAAGCAGGCAATGTATCGTATTATTGAAAAGGTACTTTCGCTGTTCACTACGCAATTCGTTTGTATTTCAAAGGCAGAAAAAGAATCCGCTGTTCAAAATAAAATTGCAAATGCCAAAAAGTTTAATGTTATTCTGAACGGAATAGATATTGAAAATTGCAATAAACAGCTTAATAACGGAATTTTAAGAGAAAAAATCGGAATACCCGAGGATGCCTTTGTAATAGGTCAGGTTGGCAGAATTTCAAAGCAAAAATCCCCTGATGTATTTATCAGAGCCGCCGCAAAAATCAAAGAGTCTATACCAAATGCGTACTTTGTGCTTGTCGGTGACGGCGATATGAAAGACGAGATTTTGCAGTACGCTGAGGAAAACGGTCTTGCTGATTCGTTAAAAATTACAGGTTGGGTCGAAAATCCTCTTAGCTATGCAACGACATTTGATACAGCCTTATTGCTTTCACGCTGGGAGGGCTTCGGTCTTGTGCTGCCTGAGTATATGCTTGCACAAAAGCCGATTGTAGCGTGTGAAACGGACGCAATTCCCACTTTGATTGACAACAGAGTAAAAAACGGTCTGCTTGTACCGGTTGAGTCGTCTCAGGCTGTTTGTGATGCCGTTACGGAGCTTTATAATAATTCTCAGCTCAGAACAAAGCTTATTGAAAACGGCAAAAAAGCAGTATATGAAAAATTTGACGCACAGCGAGTATCGGATGAGCATAAAAAACTTATTTTTAATTTATTATTTGATAAAAAGGAATAAGGAGGGTGTATTTTGAATACTCCGCTGATTACTGTTATTATACCGGTTTATCAAGTTGAAAATTACATAAAACGATGCATTGAAAGTGTAATTAGCCAGACATATAATAATCTTGAAATATTGCTTGTTGATGACGGAACTCTTGATAATTCCGCTAAGATTTGTCAGGAATATGCTGATAAAGACAGTAGAATTACTGTGTTACATAAGAAAAACGGTGGACTTTCTGATGCAAGAAATTATGCTTTAAATATTATGAACGGCGAATATGTAACTTTTATTGACAGCGATGACTATGTAACTGTTTATTATATTGAACATTTGTATAAAGCTTTATTATGTTCAAATGCCGATATGTCTATAAGCTGGTTTGAAAATGTTTTTGAAAGTTGTCTTCCTGATAAGAACGATTGCAAAAAGGAATTACAAAATTTAGAAATTCTTTCATCAACACAGTGCCTTGAAAGAATGTTTTATCAAAATTTTATTGAAATATCAGCTTGGGGAAAGTTATATAAAAGTTGTCTTTTTGATAATTTAAGATATCCTTTTGGAAAATTATATGAGGATATTCCCGTAACGCCAGTAACAGTTCAAAGAAGCAATAAAATTGCGGTTATAAAAAATGTCGATTACTTTTATTTTCAGAGAAAAAATGGTATCCAAAATATGTATTTTAATCCCTCTAAAATGAATGCTATTGAAAATATGTCTGTTTTAAGAAAATTTATTGAGAAACAGTCGCCTGAAAATATTGATGCATTAAGTTGCAGATATTTCAGTACTGTAAGTAATATTCTTTTTCAGATTAAGGACGACGATCATAATACTGAGAAAAAAGTATTATGGAATGAACTTAAAACATACAGAAAGTCTGTATTACTTAACGGCAAAGCACGAAAAAAAGCACGCATTGCAGCTTTTTTAACTTATTTTGGTTATACAATTACAAATTTTGTTTACTCAAAAACACAGTGGAGAGGCAGTAATCAGTGAATTATTAAAAGGGGAAAATATGAAAGTATCAGTTGTTATGACTACATACAATGGAGTAAGGTTTCTAAAAGAAATGTTGGATTCTCTAAAAAACCAAACTCGAAAAATAGATGAAGTTATTATTTGTGATGACAGATCTACAGATAATACAGTTGAATTTATCAATGAATATATTGAAGCACATAACCTGACAAATTGGAAAATAACTGTAAATCACCGGAATCTGGGTTGGGAAAAAAATTTTTTAAATGTTTTAAATTCTGCTAACAATGATATTATATATCCTTGTGATCAAGATGATGTTTGGCATCTTGATAAAATAGAAAAAATGACTGCTGCCTTTGAGAAAAATGAAAACATTTGGTTGTTATCATCCGGTTTCCATTCCTTCTGTGAAAATGGCGGTACACCCGAAATTCAAAATCCCGTACCCACTGAAACAGCCGAAATCGTTAGTCGTGTAGTATTTAATGAAAAGTATTATCAAATACTTCGTCCCGGTTGTACTATGGCTTTCAAAAAAGAGCTTCTACCTTTATTTGTTGAAAATTGGAAACCCGGAACTCCTCATGATGCTGTACTGTGGACGATTGCAGCTTTACTAAGGAAACTTTATATTTATGATGACACTTTGATTGAGTATAGGCGGCATGACAGCAATGCATCCAATGAAATTATACATGGTTATAAATATAGAGTTAATGCCATTAATCGTACCAGAACAATAAATAATTGGTATTTAAATTCAGAATATTTTGATGAAAATAAGTTGCAGACAGTTGAGAACTGTACAAATTGGTGTGATTACAGATATAAACTAATTGTCGAGAAAAAACCTTTTTATTGGTTTAAGCTTTTCAGATATAGAAAATATTATTTGAATTTAAGAAAATATTTTGGCGATATTTATTATTTTTTTAGAAGGAAATAATTACATATTTGTTTAGGGGAAATATATGAAAGTATCGGTTATTACATTGCAGGGAATTAGAAATTATGGTTCGGTTTTGCAGGCTTTTGCAACGCAAGAGCTGTTTAAAGAGTATGCTGATGAGGTAGAGATTATCAATTATGTTCGCCCTGATGCTGCTTCTGAAAAAGAATTAATAAGTTATTGGTCAAAGGGAAATATTATCAAGAAAATAATTATTTATCCGACCGTCAGGAAATGGACAAAAGTATTTGATGGCTTCCTTGCAAAAAATGTTAATTTAACTAAAGAAAGATATGTTAATGAAGAAGATTTTAAATATTTTCCATTGGACTCAGATTATTATTGCACAGGCAGTGATCAGGTTTGGAATTCCGGATGGAATCAAGGAATACTTCCTTCTTTTTATCTCAGCTTTGTTCCGAAAGATAAATATAAGTTTGCTTATGCAGCGAGTTTTGGCGCCGACAAACTCAGTCCGGATGAAATTAAAGCGACAAAAAAATTTATTGACCAGTATAAATATATATCCGTTCGTGAAAGCTCGGCAGTAGATATTCTCATTAATCAATACAATTATGATGAAACAAAAATAACTCATTTACTTGATCCTACTGTAGCCATGCACGGTGATTTTTGGAGAAAATACAAAACAACAAAAAAAATAAAAGGAAATTACATTCTTATATATAATTTAAACAGAAGTAAAGAATTTGATAACTATGCGGTTGAGCTATCCAAACGGACGGGTCTTAAACTTGTGAGATTTTGCACGAGATATGATCAATTTTATCGTCCGGGTAAAAGTATGCTTGTACCTGAGGTATTTGATTTTGTAACCCTTATCGACAACGCAAAATATGTTCTAACCGATTCTTTTCACGCAACTGCGTTTTCTATGAATATGAATACAGAACCGATTTGTGTTTATCCAAAAGAGTATGGAGGACGATTGCACAGCTTCCTAACTCTTACTGATTCGCTCCAAAGACATATATCGGATTACAATGATTTTGATGTAGTTAATCGAAGTGTTGATTTTAATAAGGTTAATGCTATACTTGACAGCGAAAGAAACAAAACAAGAGAATTTCTTGATAGGATATTTTCAAGAGATTGATTAGAGGTAATTTATGAAAAATGATAAAGTAGTTTTATTTGAAGAGAAAAAAGACTGCTGTGGTTGTCAGGTATGTATGAATATTTGCTCCAATGGAGCAATAACAATGGAAGAAGACGAGTTTGGCTACCTTTATCCTCAAATTGAAGATAGTAAATGTATGTCTTGTGGAATGTGTAAAAAAGTATGTGCTTATCAAAACGGTTCTCAAACAAACTATACAGAAAAATCTTATGCTGCTGTTTCAAAAAGTGAAAATATTATAATGAAATCAGCTTCAGGCGGCATATTTGGACAACTTGCAAATGATTTTATTTTAAATGGCGGAGTTGTATTTGGTTGTGCATATAAACACATCAACAGTGAGCTGATACCTATACATATAAAAGCCGTAACTATTGAAGATTTACAAAGAATTCAGGGTTCTAAATATGTACAAAGTAATACAGGCTTTGTATATAAAGAGATAAAAAAATGTCTGCTTGAAGGTAAGCAAGTTTTATTTTCAGGCACTCCTTGCCAAGCCGCAGCATTAAGAAGATTTCTTGGCAACAAATCATATGAAAACCTTTTTATTATTGATATTATCTGCCACGGTGTACCAAACTCAAGAATTTTCAACGATTATTTAAAACTACTTTCTAAAAAATCAGGAAAGGAAGTTGTTGATTTTAGTTTCAGAGAAAAAGGCAGAGGTTGGGGGCATTGTGGAAGTGTAGCATACCTTGATAAAAACAATTGTTTTACTAAAAAAATTATTCCTGCCGGACTTTCATCCTATTATACATTGTTTTTAACATCAGTAATTTATAGAGAAAACTGTTATTCATGTCCATATGCAAATGCGCAGAGGGTAGGGGATATAACTATAGGAGATTATTGGGGAATAGAAAAGCAACACAGTGAATATCTGACAGATAACGGCGGTGATATGAGGCATTCAGACGGAATTTCATGTATTCTTGTAAATACTGAAAACGGAGAAAAACTCATAAACAACTATGCTTCCGGATTAAATTTAAAGCCTTCTGCATTTGAAAAAGTAAAGCAACAAAATGAACAGCTTGTAAAGCCGAGTAAAATGAACCCATTGAGAGATAAGGTTTTGAATTTGTACAAAGAAAAAGGATACATAGCTGTGGATAACCTGCATAATAAAAATCTTGGTTTAAAAAAGTATTTTTATTTGGTTTATTCAAAAATGCCAAAACCATTTATGCAGTTCATAAGAAAAATTAAGTAGTCAGATAAAGCATTATTATAGGGAAAACAAAATTTTTGAAATGAAGTGCTTTTACCACTCAAAAAAGTATTACAATGCAAAATTTGCAGGTAAATCAAGAGCCTTTACATTATTAGCAAACGGCTTTTTGAATTTAGATTACGGCTTAAAAAGATTTTTGATGCTGTTTAAATGATATTTTATATCCATTTACTTTAGAAGGAGAAAATTATGGTTTCTGTAATTATTCCGTCTTATAATCGAGAAAAAACAATAAAAAGAGCAGTTGACAGTGTATTCAATCAAACCTATAACGATCTTGAAGTGATAGTTGTTGATGATTGCTCAACAGACAAAACAATTGAGGTGCTTGCATCTATAAAAGACGATAGATTCAGCTATTATAAATTAGATATGAATTCCGGTGCTTGCGTTGCAAGGAATCTCGGAATTGAAAAAGCAAAAGGTGATTATATTGCTTTTCAGGACAGTGATGATGAATGGTTACCTGACAAATTAGAAAAGCAGATGAAAGCCTTTGACAATAAAGATATTGATGTTGTTTTTTGCCCATTTAATAAAGTTGTCAATCAAAAAACAGAAATTCATCCTGTTTTACCTGAGGGCATAGTAAACAGAGATGCACTTCTCGGAAAATCCTGCGTCAGCACTCAGACGCTGATAGCTAAAAAAGAATGCTTTGATAAAATTAAGTTTGATCCTCTTATGCCGAGAATGCAGGATTATGATATAACAATAAGACTTTCGGAAAAATATACTTTTTATTTTGTTAATAAGCCGTTAGTTAATATGTATGTTCAGGGAGACTCTATTTCAAAAAACAAAACGAAATTACTTAATGCTGAAATCCGTATTTTATCAAAATATCAAAAGGAAGCCGCTGAATTTCCTGCATTCAGATATTACAATATAGGTGCTTTTGGAGCAGCCAAAAGAGCCTGCAAATTCAAAGCAAAACAAGAATATAAAGCACTTTATAAAATAAAACCGAGTGTAAAAAATTTGTTAAAGTATATTTTTGTAGCAATTACTGATATATCTCGAAAAAGTTATAAATCATTTATTGATTAATTGAGGAATTTTGTGTCTTCTACAGACTTTAGCAGTAGCAAATACAAGAGTAAATAATTATTAATTTATATAGGTTAAGGTTTATCAAATTATGACAAATAAATATATTATTATAGGTACCGGTCAAAAGTATAATATTCTTAATGAAGCTTTTTATGAAGTAATTAATAATAAGATAGAAAATGCTTCTTTTTTAAATCCATATTGTTTTAATAATAGAATAATAAAAAAGTTATATAATTTGAGATATATAGATACATGCAGAAAAATCTTTCGATTTATACCAAATTCTTTATGGAATCATTACTCCGTGCTGAATAACATTAAGGTTGAGAATAATGAAAAATTATTCTTGCTTTTTGTTATCGGCAGAGATGTTGAAAGACTTTATACGCCTAAGCTTTTACATAAAATCAAGCAAAAGTTTGGTGATAAGGTGTGTACAGCGTTAATACTATTTGATTCAATTGATGTTACTAAGTCCCTTAATGGTTGGGGAAATATTACTGAATGTTTTAGCAGCTACGATAAAGTAGCTACATTTGATTTGAATGACGCTAAAAAATATGGTTTGATACACTTTTGGGATCCTTACGCAAGGAGAGAGGAAATAGCTGCAAGTACTGAGCAATCAGATATGTTTTTTATTGGTGTTGATAAAGGAAGATTAAGTACATTAACTGATATAGCGAAAAATGCCACAGATAAAGGTTTAGTATGTGATTTTAAGATATTTGATTTAAAAACCGAAAATAAAGAAATCGGTATAAAAAAATTACCTGCATTTCTTCCTTATAATCAAATGTTAAGTTATGCCATCAGTTCAAACTGTTTAGTAGAGATTTTGGCTGATGGTCAGAGTTCAAGCTCATTTAGATACTATGAGGCTGTTGCATATAACAAAAAGCTATTGACTAACAATTCTAGTGTGAAAGATATGCCTTTTTATGATCCAAGATACATTCAATACTTTGACGACACGAATAGTATTGATTACGATTGGATAAAAGATAATTCTTATGTCGTTGATTATAAATATAATGGTGAGTTTTCAATTCTCAGATTATTTGAAAAACTTGAATAGAGAGTGTGGCGATTGCCTTGAATCCTGTGATTGCATTTGTATGTAGTTGGGTAGTTTTTTTTGTATTAGAGTTTAAAGAAAAGAAAAAAGTAGTATTTAAATTTACACGCTGTGATTTTTTCGGATTGATTCTTATATTTTTAACCACATTTTTTTTAGCGTTCAATACATTTAATGCTGATTATGAGAATTATGGGAGAATATACGCTGTTTATTTTAATGAATCTACTACGGGTTCAAACTTTGTTTTTGGATTAATATGTGGATTAGGTAATTTATTAAAGCTCGATTATCAAACCTTCAGATGCTTTTTAATTTGCTTTGGTGTATTTAGTGTGTTTCATTTTTCAAGACGATATAGTAAAAATGTTGCATTTATGATTTTCTTGTATATGATTGCAGGCTTTATAATGGATGGTATTCAGTTCAGACAATTTACTGCTATGGGCGTGTATTTGTTGTTTTTACCTTATCTTTTACAGGATGATTCTAAAAAAGGTAAAATATTGTATATAATCGGAACGCTTATAGCAACCGGAATACATACGCTGTTTGTATTTTTCTTTATTTTCCTTTTAATAAAGGTTAAAAAGGAAAATCGAATAAAAATTTCTGTTGCGGTTACTTTGGCTGTAATAGTTTTATTCTATATTTTAGATAAAGTAGGTTTATTGATAAAGTACCTATCTTACGTAATGCCGGAAGAAAAAGTAGATTTATATTTTCTCGGTACACAATATCATAGTTCTCCAAAACTTGTAATACCATTTATCCTACTTCAGCAAGTATTGATTCTTGTATTGTTGCTGGTATGCTATAAGATTGGAAAAGTAAGAGAGTGTGACAAAGCGTTTATCTGGTCGGTTATAGGCATAGTTATTCTTATGCTGTGTATGTGTCCCATACTGTTTTATACCTTACAATTCAGGCGTGTTTTCAGAGTTGTTATGATACCCAGTTTCATAGCTATATACAAGATGACGCCTGATAAAAAGGATGTAAGATTTTTATTTATAGTGATAGCTCTGATAGCTTTCTCACTTATAAGTTTAAATTTAAATTTAACCGGAAATTCGAATTTAATCAGCATTTTAGTTTCAAATAACTATTTTTGGTAATATTTTAAGAGGTTAGTATGAAAAAAAAGTCAGTTGGAATTAACGCAGTACTTAATGTTATAAAGCAATGTTGTGCAATATTATTTCCGATTATCACATTCCCATATATTTCGCGTGTGCTTGGAGCAGAAAATTACGGTAAGCTAAATTTTGGTAATTCTATTATTGTGTATGTTACTCTTTTTGCTGCTTTGGGCATAATTAATTACGCTATTCGTGAAGGTGCAAGAATTCGTAATGATAAAAAAACATTTCAGACTTTTGCTAATCAAGTGTTTACTATCAACTGTATAACAACATTAGTCGCGTATTTTGTTTTTATTTTGTTGATTATATTTGTGCCGAAATTGCATTCGTATTGGCTGTTGCTGTTGATTCAGAGTATCAGTGTTATACTTACAACCTTAGGTGCGGATTGGATTAACTCTATTTACGAGGATTTTCTGTATATTACAATTCGATATATAGTTATTCAAATCTTTTCTATTATAGCAATGTTTATATTTGTAAGAACGCCGGATGACTATATTGTTTATGCAGGAATTCATGTGTTTGCCAATGCCGGTGCCAATATAGCGAATTTTATTCATATAAGAAAATATGCACATTTACGCTTGACAAGAAAAACTAATTTCAAAACACATATCAAGCCTATGCTAATGCTGTTTTGCAATTCGTTATCCGTACAGTTGTACATAAATTCTGACATAACTCTTCTTGGCATACTTATGAATGATACTGTGGTCGGAATATATAGTGCAGCTGTGAAAATATACAATATTATGAAACAGCTTTTGAATGCCATTATAATTGTTATTATTCCGAGAGTTTCTGCATTGCTTGGTGAAAATAAATCAAAAGAGTATAACGCTCTCCTCGAAAAAGTATTTCATGCTATAATCAGCATAATAATGCCGATTATCACAGGAGTTTTTATGCTAAGCTATGAGATAATTGCACTCATTGGCGGAGAAAACTATGCAAGCGGTTACTGGGCATTAAGGATTTTAAGTATAGCTCTTTGCGGAGCTGTTTTTGGTAATTTCTTTAATAATGCAATCCTTGTGCCAAACAAAAAAGAAAAAAATTTTCTTATTGCTACTTTAACGGCCGCAAGTGTAAATGTTTTGCTTAATTTTGTATTTATTCCGCTATGGGGATATATTGGTGCAGCTATAACAACGGTTTTCGCTGAATTCATAGTAATGTGTTTTGGTGTTTATTTTTCAAAAGGTCTTTATACCTTCAAAATATGCATAAAAGATATACTGTCCTGTGTTATCGGATGTGTGTTTATAGGAGTTATATGTGTATTAACAAAAGTATTTTTCTCAAGTTATTTTATAATAATTATAATCAGCGTAGCGGCTTCAATTATTTGTTATTCAGCAATTTTGTTCGTTATGAAAAACAGATTGGCTACAACACTATTAAATACGTTAAAAAAGAAATTTAAATAATCCTGATTATTATTGAAAGGTTATGATACTATGAAAATTGCAGTAGCAGGAACCGGATATGTCGGACTTTCTATAGCTACATTACTTTCTCAGAACAATGAAGTAGTTGCTGTTGATATTATTCCCGAAAAGGTTGAAATGATAAATAACAGAAAATCTCCTATTCAGGATGAGTATATTGAAAAATACCTGGCGGAAAAGGATTTAAATCTTGTAGCTACAACAGATGCAGAGACGGCATACCAAAACGCTGATTTTGTTGTAATTGCAACTCCTACCAATTACGATTCGCAAAAAAACTTTTTTGACACAAGTGCTGTGGAAGCAGTAATTTCACTCGTTCAAAAGTTCAATCCAAATGCTGTTATGGTAATTAAATCTACAATTCCCGTTGGTTATACAAAGTCCGTAAGAGAAAGGTTTAATACCGAGAATATTATTTTCAGCCCCGAGTTTTTGCGTGAATCAAAGGCTTTATACGATAATCTCTACCCGTCAAGAATTATTGTGGGAACTGATTTGTCTAATGAAAGGCTTGTAAATGCCGCACATTTATTTGCTGATTTACTCAAACAGGGAGCGCTTGCTGAAGATGTCAAAACTCTGTTTATGGGATTTACCGAGGCTGAAGCAGTCAAGCTTTTTGCAAATACATACCTTGCACTCAGAGTTTCTTATTTCAATGAGCTTGATACATATGCTGAAATGAAGGGGCTTGACACCAAGCAAATTATTAACGGTGTTTGCCTTGACCCAAGAATCGGGGAGCATTACAACAATCCCAGCTTTGGGTATGGCGGTTATTGCTTGCCAAAGGATACTAAACAGCTGTTAGCTAACTACGCTGATGTTCCTCAGAATATGATGACAGCTATTGTTCAGTCAAATAGTACAAGAAAAGATTTTATAGCCAATCAGGTCCTTAAAATTGCAGGATACTACGATTATGACTCTTCAAACCAGTATGATTATTCAAAAGAGAAGTCTGTTACAATAGGTATTTACAGACTTACAATGAAGTGTAACAGTGATAATTTTCGTCAGAGTTCAATTCAGGGAGTAATGAAAAGAATCAAAGCAAAAGGCGCAAATGTAATCATTTTTGAACCGACGCTTGAAAACGGTACAACTTTCTTTGGCAGTCTTGTCGTGAATGATATTGAAGAGTTTAAAGCCAAAAGTGATGCAATCGTTGCTAATCGTTACAATAAAATACTTGATGATGTAAAATCAAAAGTCTATACAAGAGATATTTTTATGAGAGATTAATGCTGTAGGAATAGTACAGTATTGAATTTCTGATAGAAAACGCCAACTTTTGATTGTGAGAAGACAAATTAAGTGGGAATTGTCCAATGAAGGATGTTTTAGGGACAAATAAAAGAGATGCAATTATTGATATAATTAAAGGATTAGGTCTTGTCTTTATGGTATTAGGTGGACTTGTCAATAATTGTATATTTTCAAAAGGAGAGTAAAAAATGAAACGGAGTGATTTTTTAAAAGCATTTAATGAATTTTCCGCTGATAAAAACATTCAGTCGGATGAAGAATTTGACAAGGTTTTTGAAGAATTTATAAGACAACAGAATTTTTTAGTTAATGATGCAATCAGCAAGGAAAATGCAAGTGACGCTTATGACTTTTTAGAGCTTGCTGAAACAGCTTCATCTAAAAAGGAAGCACTAAAATACGCAAAGAAAGCGCTTGAACTTGAACCGGAAAATGTCGATGCAGAAGCTATGGTTGCTGAGCTGACAGCGAATTCAGCAGAGAGTTTGCTGGATAAGTTTAAAAATCTGATTGACAAAATTGAAGTTAATTTAAAATCACAGGGATATTTTGATGATGAAAATATCGGCGAATTATGGCTGATTCTTGAAACAAGACCGTATATGAGCTTGAGAGCTAAATATGTGGATTTGCAGTCGATCACCCGAGAGCAGCACGATGAGGATATCCGAAGCATTATCCGTGAAGAAATGCGGGCTTGCTTTGCCGAAGCAAACTTCGCTCCGTAGCTTATGACAAACGCTCCGGCACTGACCGCAGAACAACAGGAAGAAGCTGAACAAGATATTATGACGACCTTAAACTGTTTGATTGACGGCACGATGACGGCAAATTTTGAGACGATAAACAAAACTGCCGTCACTTTGACGGCACAACAGAATTATAAAAAGATGAAATATTATCAGCAGTATAAGGCAAACAGAATACGTCCCGTATTACCACAGGGCGGGTTTGTCTTATACTGTAGCGAGCATAGGTTTTGTAAAGCCAAAACCGACGGCGAAAACGCCGAAAGGGGCTAAGCCCCTGTAAACCCCATACAGAAAGGACAATCAAATGCGAGAACGAAATATAAATATCAATATCCGAGTGACGGATAAAGAGAAGAAAGCCCTGGAACGCTCCGCCAAGCGTGCAGGGCTTTCTCTCTCGGCTTTTTTGCGAAAAGCCGGGTTGAATCAAAAGATTTGCGCCGCTCCGAGCGCAACACTTCACAGAGCGTATGACGATACGGAATGGCTGTTGAACAAATTATCGAAGTTCTCCAAAAGCGAGATCGAGGTCAACCTAATAAATATCAGAGAACGGTTACTCGATGCTTATTACGAAAAGGAGGACGGCAATGGCAACGACCAAAATATGGGCAATTAAGGATAGCCTGTCCCGTGTGCTTCAATACGCCGCCAATCCAGACAAAACGGTTTTGTCGGACTTGAAGGCTGTTCTGCACTACGCCGAAAACAGCGACAAGACTGTTAATGAAGAAACCTGTTTTGTCACAGGCGTGAACTGTAACGCTGACACAGCTTTTAAAGAAATGCTCGCCGTACAGGAGCGTTTCGGAAAAACAGGCAGAAACGTCGCTTATCACGCCTATCAGAGCTTTAAGACTGGTGAAGTTACTCCCGAACTATGCCATCAGCTTGGCATTGAACTTGCCAAGAGAATGTGGGGCAGCGACCATCAGGTGTTGGTATCGACTCATCTAAATACAGGTACGCTACACAACCACTTCGTCATAAATAGTATCAATATGTGGACGGGCAGAAAATTCAACTGCAACGAAGGAGAGTATTGGCGATTTAGAGGTTTATCCGACGAGCTTTGCTTCGAGTACGGTTTGATGTTAATCAAAAATCCAAAGGGTAAAACGCCCCGAAGCATTTACTTTGCTGAGAAGAACGAAGAATCGACCACTTTCAATCTTATGCGTGAAGCAATTGACTTTGGTATAGAGCATTCATACAGCATATCAAGTTTTGATCGAGTGATGAAAAGTCAGGGCTATGTCGTCAATACAAATCCCCGACGAAGATACTGGACGATTCGCTCCGTAAACAGTAACAAGGCTGTAAGGATGTACCGCTTGGGTTAAGAATATACCAACGACGCCATCCTCCGCAGAATCAAGGTTCATTATCAACAGTACGGCTACAGACATTTTGACGAGTATCATTCCGACAGAGTGAAAATGAGAAATTTTCATCCGAAGAGAGTAAAGTACCGTGGCAGTTTTAAATTGCTCAAGTGCTTTGGCGGCTTATACGCTACCTATCTGCATTATTGTTACCTGTTAGGCAAGCTACCTAAGCGGAATCAACGCAGACCTTTATCGCCCGAAATGCGTGAAGCGTGGCGGCATTTAGACAGGTTTTCACGACAGGTAACTCTGGTGTCTAATCAGAAGCTCAATACGCTTGATGACGTTCGGGATTATATCAGTCACTCCGAGCAAGGAATCAAGGAAGTCACCGAGCTTCGCCAAAAGATATACAACAAGCTGCGCCGTTGTAACGACGAGGGCAGAATATCGGAATTAAAAAAGAGCCGTGACGATTGCACCACACTCTTGCGTCAGCTCCGAAAAAACAAACGGATCGCCGAAACAATTATCGAGGACAATCCGAAAATCAAAGAAAACATTCGTATAGAAACGCAGGCAAGAAATGAAGCCTATGGTTTAAACAAAAAACAGAAACAAAAATCAAAACAAAGGAGTTATGAAAGATGACCAATATATCAATCAACAAATTACACGAATTCAAAGACCACCCCTACAAGGTGCTTGACAACGACGAGATGAACAGCTTAATTGAGAGCGTTCAGGAGCAGGGCATTATGTCGCCGCTGATTGTCCGTCCGCTTGAAGGTACAAAAGACGAGTACGAAATCATATCGGGACACCGCCGTTTTCGTGCGGCACAAAAGGCAGGGCTTGCAGAAGTTCCTGCCTTTATTCGTCCCGTCAGCCGTGACGAAGCAGCGATTATGGTGGTGGACAGCAATCTCCACCGTGAAAATCTTTTGCCGTCGGAAAAGGCGTTCGCCTATAAACTGAAATATGACGCTCTGAAACGTCAGGGCAAGCGCACTGATTTAACTTCGTCGCAAGTTGCGACAAAGTTCGACAGCGCAACGGAAATAGGCAAACAAACTAACGAAAGCCGTGATACAGTTTATCGCTATATCCGTCTGACCAAGCTCATCCATAATATTCTCAAAATGGTTGATGAACAGCGTATTGCTTTCAGCGTTGGCGTGGAGCTATCCTTTCTAACCGAATACGAACAACAGGATTTGTTTGAAGCAATAGAATTAGAGGAAAAAACTCCCTCGCTATCACAGGTAATCCAAATGAAAAAGCTCTCTCAGTCAGGTAAACTTGTCAGCGAAACCATATCAAAAATTATATCCGAGGAAAAACCCAATCAACGAGAGAAAATCAGCTTTCAGCTCGATGAACTGAGCAAGTATTTCCCAAAGAAATTCACGCCGCAGGATATTTACAAGCGCTTACTCAAATTAGCGCAGGACGATTACAGACGTAGACAGCGCAACAGGGAGGAACGATAATGAGCATTATACAATCACTTTACGGCGAAGAACACGAATACAAAGTCAACGGCGCTACCTACATTGTGTCGGCGGCGTTCAAGCACACAGGACGGAAAGAGGACAACACCTCTTTCCCGACTTTTGTTAAAAGGATAATAAACAGCGATTTCGCACATTTGATAATCACCAAGGAAAATGATACTATGGCAGCAGAAAATGTGTGTTCGGCTTTCGGAAAGGAGGACAACATTGCAGTCGAAAAAGAAACAGGATAAGGCTGGCATTACCGCCTTGTACTGCCGCCTTTCCCGTGATGACGGCGTGGAAGGTGACAGTAACTCGGTCGCCAATCAAAAGAAATTGTTAAAACGTTTTGCAAAGGAAAATGGGCTAACCAATACCCGATACTATGTTGACGATGGCTATACCGGTACAAATTTTGAGCGTCCCGGTTTTCAGAAGATGATCGAGGACATTGACCTCGGATATATCTCAACGGTGATTGTCAAAGATCTGTCCCGTCTCGGACGGCGATACGATATGGTCGGATATTATATGGACACCTATTTTCCCGACAGAGATGTTCGGTTCATCGCCGTTAACGACAATATCGACAGCGACGAAGGTGAAAGTGAAATTGCGCCGTTCAAAAATGTGTTGAACGAGTTTTATGCGAGGGACATTAGCAAAAAATGTCGATCATCCTATCGTATCAGGGGTAGCACACAGGCGAGCCGTTAGCTCCGCCGCCATATGGATATATCAAATCTCCCGATAATTCTAAGAAGTGGGTTATTGATCCCGAAGCGGCACAGGTCGTTCGTGACATCTTCAAAATAGCGCTTGAAGGTAAGAGCAACGAAACGATTGCCCGTATATTGCAGGAGCGCAAGGTGCTGATTCCTATGGCGTATTGGCAAGAAAAGGGTATTCGAAAAGGTGGTAAGGTAACGCAGCCTAACAAATACAAGTGGTGCAAAACCACTGTTACCAAAATACTAACCCAACAGGAGTATTGCGGCGATATCATCAACTTCAAGACCTACTCCAAATCCTATAAGAACAAGAAGCGTTACGACAACCCAAAAGAGAATTGGGTAATCTTCAAGGACGTTCACGAGTCGATTATCAGCCGTGATGATTTTGAGTTAATGCAGACGCTTGTCGTAAAGACAAAGCGCCGTGCTCCTAAACAGGAAAACGGCGAAAAGGATATGTTTTGTGACTTTCTCTACTGTGCCGATTGCGGCAGCAAATTATGGTATCACACGAATACCACCAACAAGGAAATCCATTATTTCAGCTGTTCCAACTACAAAAAGGATACCCGAGGCAACTGTGAAACACGGCACTATATCCGTGCTGATGCCATTGAGCATGTAGTTGTGCTTGAATTAAAGAGATTAGCAAAGTATTTGGAATCTCACGAGGAAGAATTTGCAAAGCTCCTCGCTGAGAAAACCAACGCCGATATGTTGGCGGAGCAAAAAACCTTAGAAACAGAGCTAAATCGGGTAACCGCCCGAAATGAAATGCTCACTTCACTTTTCGCAAAAACCTACGAGGACAATGTTTCTGGCAAGCTAAGCGATGAGATGTATATGGAGCTTTCGCACAAATATGAGGTTGAACGCCTTGAACTGAAAACAAAGATTTTTGAGTACAAGGAACGCCTTGCCAAAATCAGCGAAATGGAGCAAAACAAAGATGACTTTCTTAAGGCTGTCAGGAAGTTTATGGAGATGGAATCCTTAACCGCGCCAATGCTCCGAGATCTTATCGACCACATCGACGTGTACGAAAAGGAAGGCGGCAAAAAGAACTACACTCAACGCATCGTCATCTATTATCGCTTTGTCGGCTACTTAGAGCTACCATCATCAGAGGACGAGAACTACAAAGCCAACACCCGAAAAGGCGTAGACGTGGAGTATATTCCCACAGTAAAATCCGCATAAGAGAAAAGGTGAGCAGGCACATCAACCTGCTCACCGAATACATAAAGGTAGAAATTGAATAAAAAATGAGTGTCCATAACATAAATCCGTTATGAACACTCATACTGGTGCAGGTAACAGGACTTGAACCTGCATGAATTTGCATTCATATGGACCTGAACCATACGCGTCTGCCAATTCCGCCATACCTGCATACTATTTTTATTACTCCTAAATTTTTACACGGTGGAGCTACCGAGGTGGAGCTTACTTTCAATTAAAAATTTACTGTTCAGCTTAATCCACATGGACAGAAACAAAACTACCATTTCTACCAACACACATTATATCAAAGAAATGGTGAAAAGTCAAATAAAAAATAAAATATGTATATACTGTTTAATTGAAGGTTTAATTGAACTATGTTATTTTGTATGATATAATTCAGGCAAGAATAATATTGAAACGGAAATATAATAAAATGAAGACAGACAGAATTCTTGAAATAATAATATATCTGTTGAATCATGACAATGTGCCTGCAAAATATTTTGCAGAGCGTTTTAATGTATCACTCAGGACAATACAGCGTGATATGATAACTATTTCATCAATCGGTATACCTGTTTACGCAAATCTCGGAAAGCAGGGAGGTTACTCAATCCTGCCTGAATACAAGATTAGAAATTATGAAATTCGTGATGATGAACAGCAGATGATTAAGGGTGCATTGGAAACTCTTGCGACTTCATACACTAACGAAACACTGAATAAGTTAATCGAAAAATACAATGCTTTGATTGATGACAAAGAAAAACGCATATTCTGGGATTTCAGCGTATCAAAAGAGAATTCTGAAGTTCAGAATATTAATTCAGTTCTTGAAAAAGCTATAAGCAATAGAAATTATGTTTCATTTACATACAGAAACGCAAACGGTGGTGTGTCAAGCAAATACATCGAGCCACTTGCTATTCATTATAAGTGGTATGCATGGTACTTATTTGCTTATTCTCCTCAAAAACAGTCCTACATAACATTTAAGGTTGCAAGAATTTCGGACTTAACTGTTGATAATAAAAAATCAACCTTAAATCACGGAGATATATGACACGTCTTACATTTACAAAAGAAAACAATATGCTTGTGGGAACAATTCTTGAAAATGAAAACGCCAAATGGGTATTTAAGGAAATTACTGATAACACTTTCCACTGGCAAAATATAACTGTTCTTGATAATGGTGAATGGAGAGTAAATAATGATATTTTTGCAAAACGAAAATATATCAACAAATAATTTTGAAGTGCAGTTTAGAATTATTTTTGCAGATTAAAAAACATTATAGTTACTCATAATATACAGTAAAAAATTATATGATTTCTGATAAAAATGCTCACAGACTTTATTGTCCGTGAGCATTTTTCAATAATACAAATTTATTGTTGTATTAATTATAGCGGGTTCTTGTTGCTGATATAATCTAAAAAGCCTTTATTCGCAGGTTTTATAATGAACATGGAGCAACTCGTGTGCTCTGTCTTTTAAAAGACCTATTGAATAGAGGTCGTTGGCAACAGGGTTTTCATTTGACCGTTTAATCATAGCAGATTTGTCTGTAGTATACAGACCTTTGGCTCTTTCTTTTTTGCCGTCAACATAGGAGAACGGTTGACCTGCTCCGCCTATGCATCCCATCGGACAAGCCATAACCTCAACAAAATCAAAATGTTCTTCACCGCTTTTGATTTTTTCAATCAATGCGTCGGCATTTCCAAGACCTGAAACAACAGCCACTCTTAATGCAGTATCACCAAGGGTAATGTAAGCCGCCTTAACGCCCTCGAGACCTCTTACTCCGCAATACTCAATTTCTTTAAGAGCACTTGTTGTATTATTTGCAACTCTTCTTAATGCAGCCTCAGCAACACCGCCTGTTACACCAAAAATCATACCTGCGCCTGAGCTTATGCTGAACGGCATATCAGGGGCAGAGGGTTCAATTTCGTTGAATTGAATACCAAGCTCGGTAATCATTGTCGCAAGCTCCTGCGTTGTGATTACATAGTCAACATCGGGTACACCGTTGGTTTTGAATTCATCTCTTGCAGCCTCGTATTTTTTAGCAGTACAAGGCATAACAGCAATAGAAACAGTTTTCTGATTGGTTTCTTCATCTGCTTTTTTATAGTAATCCTTAATTACAGCACCGAACATCTGCATAGGTGATTTGCAGGTTGATACATATTTCATAAGGTCGGGATGCTTTGTTTCAACAAATCTTACCCAGCCGGGGCAACAGGATGTAAACAACGGCATTTCAGTGTCGCCTCTGTTAATTTTATCAACAAGTTCCTGAGCTTCTTCAATAATCGTCAAATCAGCAGCAAATGAAGTGTCAAACACTGTATCAAATCCGCACATTCTGAGTGCAGTAAATATTTTTCCTATTGAATCATCACCCGGATTTAATCCGAATTCTTCACCGAGAGCAACTCTTACGGCAGGTGCTACCTGAACGACAGTTCTTGTATTTGCATCGTACAATGCCTTCCAGACATTCTTTAAATCGCTCTTAATTGTAATTGCGCCTGTCGGGCATACAGCGGCACATTGACCGCAGTTTACGCAGTCTGTTTCAGCAATATTTTTGCCGAAAGCAGGTGTTACAATCATATCTGCACCACGGTTTGCAAAGTCTATAGCGCCTACATGCTGAACCTCGTTGCACATTCTTACGCAGTCGCCGCAGAGAATACATTTCATAGGGTCACGCACTATTGAATATGACGAATTATCGATCGGAATAAATTCTCGTGTGTCTTTAAATCTTACTTTTGTCAGACCGAATCTTGCAGCTAACATTTGCAGACGGCATTTTCCGCTTTTCTTACAGGTTGTACAGTCACGACAGTGTGAAGAAAGCAGCAGTTCCAAAATCATTTTGCGGTAATCGTGCAAACGTGATGTGTTGGTTCTGATAACCATTTTGTCATAGGGCAGGGTAGAGCAGGCAGCCATAATTCTGCCTCTGTCATCCTCAACAACACACATACGGCATGCGCCGTAAATTGATAAATCTGAATAGTAACAGAAGGTAGGAAGATGTATACCGGCCTTTCTGATTACCTGAAGTATATTTCTTTCATCGGTAAATTCTACACGAATACCGTCAATAATCATATGCTTTGGCATTGTTGTTCCTCCTTATTCATAAGATATAGCGCCGAATTTACAGCCGTCCATACAAGTACCGCATTTGATACATTTTTGAGTATCAATGGTGTGGGGTTTCTTGATTTCGCCTGTAATAGCATTGACCGGGCACATTCTTGCACATTTTGTACAGCCTCGGCATTTGTCGGGATCAATAACAAGATTTACGAGAGCCTTGCACTGACCTGCCGGACATTTGTGGTCAACAACATGGGCTATATATTCATCTCTGAAATATTTAAGTGTTGAAACAACAGGGGATGCCGCAGTTTTTCCGAGTCCGCAAAGTGCAGTATTGGAAATTGTATCGGCAAGCTCCTCAAGCATTGATATATGCTCAAGGGTACCTCTGCCTTCTGTAATATCTGTGAGTAGCTCAAGCATTCTTTTTGTGCCTTCACGACAGGGCACACATTTGCCGCAGCTTTCATTCTGAGTGAACTGCATAAAAAATCTTGCAACCTCAACCATACAGTTGTGGTGGTTCATAACTACAAGTCCGCCCGAACCAATCATAGCACCCACCTTTTTTAGACTATCAAAGTCCATATTAAGGTCAAGATGGTTTTCTGTTGCACTTATACACAGACATCCGCCGCTCGGGCCGCCAATCTGTACACCCTTGAATTCACCGTCTTTGACACCGCCGCCTACATCAAAAATTACCTCTCTTAGCTTTGTTCCCATAGGAACTTCAATAAGACCTGTATTCACAACATTGCCAGTCAGCGCAAATGCCTTAGTACCGTGGTTATTTTCAGGTCCGTATTGCTTGTACCACTCTGCACCCTTGTTAATAATAGGAGGTACATTGCAGAAAGTTTCAACATTATTCAGTACAGTAGGTTTATTAAACAGACCGTGTTCAACAGTTCTCGGAGGTTTAACTCTCGGCATACCTCTGTTGCCCTCAATTGACGTGGTAAGAGCAGAACCCTCACCGCATACAAATGCGCCGGCACCCTGACTTATTTTTATATCAAAGTCAAAGCCGGAATTAAGTATGTTTTTACCAAGCAAGCCTCGTGCCGTTGCTTTGCTGATTGCTATACTTAGTCTTTCAACAGCAAGCGGATATTCAGCACGAACATAAATGTAGCCGTGATGAGCCTTAGTTGCAATACCTGCAATTATCATACCCTCAATAACTTTGTGAGGGTCGCCCTCCATCATTGAACGGTCCATAAATGCGCCGGGATCACCCTCATCACCGTTGCAGACAACATATTTTTCTTCTTCAGTCTGTTTAAGAACGGATGCCCATTTTCTGCCGGTGGGGAATCCGCCGCCGCCTCGTCCCCTTAAGGATGATTCGGTAATTTCTTCAATTATTTCCTCGGGAGTCATATCAAACAAAGCCTTTGCAACAGCCTGATAGCCGCCCTCGGCAATGTATTCTACGATTGATTCTGCGTTGATTTTACCGCAGTGTTCAAGTGCAATTCTTGTTTGTTTTTTATAGAATGGAATGTCATCCTGTTTTGGGTATGCGGTACCGTTTGAATCATGGTAAACAAGTCTTTCAACTATCTCATTTCCGATGATTGTCTTTTCTACAATCTCTTCGCAATCCTCAACCTTAACTTTTGTATACAGAATTCCGCCCGGTTCAATTCTGAGCAAAGGTCCTTTTTCACAAAAACCGTGACATCCGCTTTTCTTGATGCCGACAGAATCGTGTTCTGGTTCTTTTTCAAGCTTGACAACGCAGTTTATGCCCTTTTCAAGCATAATTTCATTCAATTTGGCGAAGATTTTAAGAGAGCCGCCTGCAACACAGCCTGTTCCTCCGCAAACAAGAATTTGCTTTTTCTGATTCTGAAGTGATTTTAAGTATTCCCTTTGTTTTTGATCAAGCTCTTGTCTGGTGCGAATTTTCATCATGATGCAGATTCCTCCTTAAGCTGTTTAATTAATTCTCTTGCCTTTTCCGGATTCATTGCAGGGTGAACCTCATCATTTACAGTACAGGCAGGAGCAAGTCCGCACGCACCAAGACATGAAACGGTTTCAACAGTAAACATCATATCATCAGTGGTAGGCTTTTCTGCCGTAACACCTAAAATTTTGCGGAATTCTTCAAGCACTGGGACACTTTTCCGTACGTGACAGGCAGTACCGTCACAGATTTTTATTATGTACTTGCCCTTTGCATCAAGAGAAAAATTCTCATAGAATGTAGCTACACCATAAATTTTAGCTTCAGGAATATTCAGCTTTTTAGCAATGTATTTCAAATGCTCTTCAGGCAGATAGTGGTATTCTTTCTGAATATCCTGCATTATGGCGATTACAAGATTCGGACTGAAATTATGTGCCTGCATAATTTCATCCAGTTTTTTCATTTCTTCAGTTTTCACAATCTCTAACTCCTTTAACCGGGACTGTTTCAGCTAAGGGGCATAACCCCTTTTAAATACGGCAAGCTGCTTTTATACAATTAATAACCAGCAATAAATTGTAATTTTGCCGATTATAAAACATTTCTGCTTATCAGCAGACGAGAAAGCATCCTGCCAAAGTTATACTATCTTCATTTTAAATATTATAACAAACCTATTATAACATTTATTTTCACAAAATACTATAAATCTTGTAAATTTGACAAAACTTTGTGCATAGTGCATTAAAAAGTGTATTAATTTTTTTCATATCGGATAGTTGATTAGCATTAACCAATATAAATATATTCATAAAGTGAATGATATAACGATATTTCCGTTAGTTGTTGGCATATAACTGTCCGAACATTTTCCTATAAAAACGACAGACAATTTTTTGTTTTGCCTGTCGTTTTTATGCAATGTTATTCTGTTTTGAGATTATTATGTTTGTTCATAAGTTTTGTTTTATTCCTGAAAATGAGCAATGCAAGTCCCATAAATACGCTTACCCCTGCAAGAATTTCAATAGGGTACAAAAACAGCTTTTCCTGCGGTATAAGCATAGCAAGGGTTGTTAATGCACCGGCAGGAGGCAGGTACATTTTAAAAAGATGAAGTATTGCAAGCATTATAATTGTTGCCGTTACAGCAGAAAATGTCAGAGGCAATCTAAGTTGTACGGTGCAAAAATACCGACACACCGTACCTACGAATGCACATAACAATATAAGTAAAACTGTTTTTATCGGTTTTTGTCTTGCTTTGCAGTTGCGTCGTGTGAATTCTGTAAATGCAACCAGAACAGGCGGAGCAACAGCAAAACCAAAATTAAAATTTGTTGCAAAAGCAATGCAGATAACTGCTGTCAGCGACCGTAAAATCAAATCATAAAAATCTTTTCTTTTTGGAAGCGGCTGAGGAATGTATGCTTCATATTCCTTAAATTTTAATTTTTCAAGCAAAATACTGCCAAGTAAAATAAGTGCAGTAAGCAAAATTGCCGCAACAGGATAAATTATACTCTTTGTTCCAAGCATAACAGGCAGTATAGCTGCTGAAATCATTGGTGCAAAGCTTGTTTTTGAAAAGATAAAAATAAACTGGCATATAATAAATGCGATCGACATTTTAAGCCATAAGGGGAGAGGTACAAAAAGTGAAATCATTAGTCCGAGTACCGAACAAATGCTTATTAAAATAAGTATTCTTGCTTTATTTACCTGCCAGCTTCTGTGTGGAGCTATAAAAAGTCCTATGGCTATTGCTGTGATTTCAGGAAAAATTATCTCTTTTTCCCCAAGCACTTCTGATGCACCAACCATAATTGCGATGATGAGCATTGTCAAAATATAGTTTGGAATTTGTTTTAGGTTCATAGTATCTAACACCCTCATAATAAAAATAATTCATATTGCTTTAAAAGTCAATAATCGGTATTTGTAATAAATTTATTATTATTTTTGATTATCTGTCATTGATAAAATACTTGAAATTTCGACGAAAATTTTGTACAATATTTAGGTGGATATGATTTATTAATAAGAAATTGAATATTGAGGAGAGATATTAATGAAAAGAGAGCGGCTTGGCAGCAGATTGGGATTTATTCTGATAAGCGCAGGGTGTGCAATCGGAATCGGCAATGTATGGAAGTTTCCTTATATGGCAGGTGAAAACGGAGGAGGAATATTCGTACTGATATATCTGTTTTTCCTTGCAATACTTGGTTTGCCCGTAATGACAATGGAGTTTGCAATGGGACGTGCAAGTCAGAAAAGTCCCGTAAGAATTTATCATCAGCTTGCTCCAAAAAAGAAAGCGTGGAGAGCTCAGGGATATGCAGCATTTGCAGGAAATTATTTGCTGATGATGTTTTATACTACCGTAGCAGGATGGATGCTTCACTATTTTGTATCTACGGCTACCGGTACTTTTAACGGACTTAACTCGGAACAGGTATCAGGGGAATTTTCAAATATGCTGTCTGATACTCCTTCAATGCTTATTTATATGGGCATAGTAGTTGCGGTAGGTTTTTTTGTTTGCTCGTTCGGATTGCAGAAGGGGTTAGAGCGAGTTACAAAATTTATGATGATTGCACTGCTTGCAATTATGATATTGCTTGCATTTTACAGTGTATTCCTTATTGACGGTTCGGACGGACTTGCATACTACCTTATTCCGAATTTTGAAAATATTGAACAGATTGGAATTGTTAATGTAATCGTAGCGGCGATGAATCAGGCATTTTTTACACTTAGCCTCGGTATAGGAGCAATGGCTATTTTCGGAAGCTACATAGGCAAAGAACGCTCTTTGCTTGGCGAATCAATAAATGTAGCCGTGCTTGATACATTAGTAGCAATAACATCAGGACTTATTATATTCCCGACTTGCGCAGCATTTAATGTTGAAGTAGACAGCGGTCCGAGCCTTATCTTTATTACTTTGCCGAATCTGTTTAACAGTCTGCCCGGAGGTATGATATGGGGAAGTCTGTTCTTCGTGTTTATGTCCTTTGCCGCACTTTCAACCGTTCTTGCCGTATTTGAAAACATAATTTCCTGTACGGTCGATATGCTTAATTGCAGCAGAAAAAAGGCTTGTATAATTAACGGTGTCCTTTTGTTTTTACTCTCACTCCCATGTGCATTAGGTTTCAATTTATTGTCAGGAGTTCATCCGTTCGGCGGCACATCGTCGATAATGGATTTTGAAGATTTTCTCGTAAGCAATATAATTCTTCCTCTCGGTTCACTGTGCTATGTAATCTTCTGTGTTTCAAAATTCGGATGGGGCTGGAAGAATTTCAAGGCTGAAGCAAATACCGGTAAAGGTGCTAAGATTGCCGGCTGGATGAGGGGTTATATGACATTTGTGCTCCCTGTAATAATTCTGATTGTGTTTGTTCTGGGCTTGTACAATTTCTTTAAATGATTAATTAAGGACAAATCTTTGCAAGAAATGACAGGACAGATTTAATCCGAACTGATAGAATATTCTCATCAAAGGCAAACAAAAGGGGATAAAACTGTGGAATGGATTGAAAGTATAAGGAAAACTATTGATTATACCGAAAAGCATTTGCTTGATGAGCTTCATATCGAGGAGATTTCCAAAATAGTTGCAATCTCTCCGTGCTATCTTCAAAACGGTTTTAAGATAATAACAGGTTACACGATAGCTGAATATATCAGAAACCGCAGGCTGTATTTGTCTGCATTGGAAGTTATAGCAAATAAAACAAAGATAATTGATATAGCTTACAAATACGGTTATGATACGCCTGAAAGCTTTACAAAGGCTTTTTCAAGATTCCACGGTGTTTCTCCTAATCTGATGAGAAAAAGTCCGGACAAAATTAAAATTTTCTTGCCTTTGAAAATAAAAATTTCCATTCAGGGAGGAAACTATATGAATTATGTTGTAGAAAAAATTGAGAATTTCAAGGTTGTAGGATTTGAAAGGGAGTTTTCTTTTGAAACAAGCTATCAGGAAATTCCTAAATTCTGGGATGAGTTTTGTCAGAAGTATATGTCGCCTCTTATGTCAAAGCAAACACCCGAAACCGAAATTGAAAAAACAATTTGTAATTGTCATGTAGGGGAGTACGGAGTTTGCATCGACGATATAGGCAAGGACGGCAAATTCAGATATTTGATTGCCGGAAGATATACAGGCGGCGAAATCCCGGAAGGTATGGTAAGCTATGAATTGCCTGATGCAGAGTGGGCAAAATTTACTTGCATAGGTCCTATGCCTGAATCATTGCAGTCATTAAACACAAAGCTCTTTAAGGAATGGTTACCCGGCAACCCCGATTATAAAATAGCTATGGGTGTAAATATTGAATGGTATGCTGAAGGTGACACAAAATCAGCAGACTATGAAAGCGGTATCTGGATTCCCGTAGTCAGAAAATAATAAATCTCATACTAATGCTAAACACTATCAAAAATAGGTGCTTAATATAGTACAAATAACTGATGATGAGGATTTAAGATGGCTGCTTAATTTTTTGAGGTGAAAGTAATGAAAAAAGCGGATATAATTTTTGAAAAAGTTAATAAGTTGATTTGTGCGTACGCAAGCGGAAAATTAGGCGGAGAAAAGATGCCTGAAGATGAAAATCCACATCTTGAAAAACCCTCAAAAGAAAACTATATGTATTTTACTTTGCCAATGGCTTTGAATTATCAGAGGAATTCATATAAATTATGGGAATGTGCTAACAGAATGTACGCTGATAAAAATTCTGTAAAAGTATTCGACAGCAAAAGTGTTTGTGCTATGCAAATTAGCATGTTGCAGGATTATCTTGTAAAAAACAAAGTCGCACTTCAGCCAAATAAGCAGCCCGTTATTTGGAAAACATTGTGTGAAACTATTGAAAATAAACTTGATGGAGATATAAGAAACCTATTTTCACGTAATCACTATTCAGTACAGCAGGTAAAGGAGTATATAGCAGTTAATAAAAAGTCTTTTCCATATCTGGGCGGAAAGAAGATATGTAATTACTGGTTGTATGTCATTGAACAATATACAGATATTCAGTTTGCTGACAGAGAGAATATTACTGTTGCTCCGGATACTCATATAATTCAGGCAAGCGAAAAACTCGGAATCATATCTCCGTCAGAGAGGCAGCAATCAGATGTGCAAGCCATAGTAGCTGAACGTTGGAAAAACCTTTTGCAGGGTTCAAAGTTGGTACCAATAGATGTTCATACGCCGTTGTGGCTGTGGAGCCGTGGAAAATTTTCTGTTGAAATTTAAAAATTATGCACTGTTTATATTTTATAAAGCCAACTGATTTCATTTTTTGGAATCAGTTGGCTATTTTGATTTGTTATGAAAACAAAAAACTGTTGACACACTAAATTTAGTGTGTTAGAATGTCAGTATCTTAGAGAGAGGTGAAAAGATGAGAAAATAATTTACTTTTGATTACGTGAATAATTCTGACGGTATGTATGATTATGTGCGTACTGTTTTTCATGTTGCCAAAAGTGGATTATGTTCTCATAACCTCTCTTTTTGTTTGCATAAAAATTATTGTAAGTGACGGATTTTGTAATATCATTTCTCCGATTATATGAGGTTATAGTATGTAATGGAACTGTTTGGCAGCAAGCGGTTCCTTTATTTTTTTAAAGGAAACTTTATAGGGAACTTTACGAGGAGGAATCTATATGGCACAAATAAGTGTAAATAATCTTACTTTTTATTATGACGGGAGCTTTGATAATATATTTGAGAATGTATCGTTTTCAATTGATACTAATTGGAAGCTCGGATTAATCGGCAGAAACGGAAAAGGTAAAACGACATTTTTAAATTTATTATTAGGAAAATATTCATATAAAGGCTCAATAGATACTTCTGCAGTGTTTGATTATTTTCCGTATCAGATTACGGAAAGTCAGGTGCAGTTATCAGCGGCAGATTTTATTGAAGAGCTGAAGTCGGGGTGTGAAGAATGGCGAGTAATTTGTGAGTTGGCAGAGTTAGGAGAAAGTGCAGAAATACTTTACAGACCTTTTATGACGCTTAGTCCGGGAGAGCGTACAAAAGTTTTATTGGCTGTTTTGTTTTCCGAAGATAATAATTTTTTATTGATAGATGAGCCGACTAATCATCTGGATAAAGAGGCAAGAGAAGCGGTAAAAAAATATTTGGCGTCAAAGAAAGGATTCATTCTTGTATCACACGACAGGGATTTACTGGATGCCTGCATAGACCATTGCTTAGTGCTGAATAGAAAAAGTATTGAAGTTCAAAACGGCAAATTCTCTGATTGGTGGGAAAATAAGCAGAGGAAAGACCGATTTGCTATTGCAGAAAACCAAAAACATATGAAAGAGATTATTAAATTAAAACAGGCGGCAAAACGTACTTCAGAGTGGGCAGACCGCAGTGAACGCACAAAAATTGGCTTTGATCCTATAAAAGAACACGACAGGTCTATAAGCGCAAGGGCATATATCGGTTCAAAAACAAAAAAGATGCAGAGCAGAGTAAAGCAAATGGAAAAACGGATTAACCGTGAGATAGAAGAAAAGGAGGGGCTTTTGCAGGATTTAGAAAAATCTGTTGACTTGAAATTGACTCAGCTTTCACATTACAAGAACACGCTTGTAAACATTAAAGATTATAGTTTGAGGTATGAGAATGCAGATTATCCTGCCTTTTCAGGTCTGACATTTTCAATTAACAAAGGAGAGCGGGTTGTGCTGTCAGGCAAAAACGGGTGTGGAAAGTCAACACTTATTAAGATGATTTTACAGAAAAGCAATACAAACAGTACTTCTCTGCCTGTTTCAGAAAAGGGCGTGTGTGAAACTGCTTCCGGACTTATAGTTTCATATATCGGGCAGGATGCGACAGGCTTGAGTGGAGATGTTACAACATTTTGTATAGAGAATAATTTGGATAAAAGTTTATTCTGCGCAATACTCAGACAGCTTGGTTTTGAGAGGGTACAGTTTCTAAAAAATATGCAGGAATATTCGGATGGTCAGAAAAAGAAGATACTGATTGCAGCAAGTTTATTGACTCCGGCTCATCTTTATATCTGGGATGAACCCTTAAACTATATTGATGTGTTTTCAAGAATGCAGATTGAGAAATTGTTGCTCAGTTATCAGCCGACAATGTTATTTGTGGAACACGATGTAACATTTTGTAAAAAAATTGCAACGAAAATAATTGAGTTATAGAAAGAGGGGAAATGCAGAAAAACAAAAACGACAGAAAGTATAACTTTGCTCTCTGCCGTTTTTCTATTTCGGTATGCAATTTTTTGCAAATGATTAGACGATAGAAATTTATATAACTAATTGTTAAATTCTTAAATTGATGGTACAATTCAAATAGAATATGCTTAGTTATGGTGATGAATATGATTAGAGAAATCAGAACAAATGAACTGAACGAGCTGCTTGAGTTATATACTCATTTGCACGAGCTTGGTATTCCTGAGCACACCGAAAATTTAGAGAAAACATGGGACACAATTTGCAATGACGATAATTATCATATTATTGTCTGTGAGGTTGAAGGCAAAATTGTTTCTTCATGTGTGTGCGTGATTATTCCGAATCTTACAAGAAATATCCGTCCATATGCTTTTATTGAAAATGTAGTTACCCACGCTGATTACAGAGGAAAAGGCTACGCAACTGCATGTCTGAATTACGCAAAAGAACTTGCACAGAAAGCTAATTGCTACAAAATGATGTTGCTCACAGGCTCAAAGAGTGAGAACACTTTAAATTTTTATAAAAAAGCAGGCTACAACTCCGAGGATAAAACTGCATTTATTCAATGGGTATAGGGAGTGATACTATGAGCATAGAATATAGAAAAGCAACGCTTGATGAAGCAGAAAGAGTATGTTATATTGTTCAGCATACGAAGGCTGAAATTTATCCCGATTACTATACAAAGGCTGTTGTTGACTTTTTCGGCAGGCTTCACAGCATTGATAGTATAGTTAAAGATATAGAAGCAGGCAGAATAAGCGTTTTAATCAAAGACGGCAAAATTATCGGCACAGGCAGTCATACCGATAATCACATTACAAGAGTTTATGTTCTGCCTGAGTTTCAGGGACAAGGCTACGGCAGTCATATTATGAACGAGTTGGAAAATGAAATTCTCTCAAAATACAATTACTGCGAGCTTGACGCTTCTCTTCCTGCCTGCGTTTTTTATGAAAACCGAGGCTTTAAAACAGTAAAGCACGTTAAATACGATATTGGCAACGGTGCTTTTATGATTTATGAGATTATGAGGAAAAATAGAGAACAATGAAAAGCATAAAGTGGATTTTCTTTGATATAGGCTCGACGCTTGTTGATGAAAGTGTTGCTTTCCGAAAAAGAGTTGAAAAAACGTAGCAAATATAAATGTCAGCTATGATGACTTTTACAATAACGGTGCTGAAAGTGACCGCCTTTAGCGTAGCTTGGGTATAGTAGAAATTTATCGTTCAAGGGAGATTATTTTTCAGTATATAACAAAGTACAATTTATGAAATAGGCGGAGGTATTGGAAAATACTCCGAGTGGATTGTTGAAATTGGTCACTATGTTACGCTTATTGAGCTTGCACCGACAGAAGTTTATTACGCAAAGAAAAATATGATAACGCCTTACATTGCAGAAGTCGGAGATGCAAGTGAAATTAACAAGTCTGATGATAGTACAGATGTTATTTTGTTTATGTATTATCCACACACCCTAACATGAATAAATGCTGATGGTATTAAGTCCACATTTTATGGTAGTCGGATGAAAATAATCTCAAATAAAAAGCGGATAGGTAATCAATTTAATTTTGATACCTATCCGCTGATCTCATAAATTGAAGTCAGTTGGCTTTAATTAATTTTTACTCTTTTTATTTTGAGCTTTAAAGCATTTTTTGTCAAATTCGGGGTTGAATGCATAGAAGTTTTTGGAGTCGAGTTTGTCTGTCATAAGACGCAAAGCCTCACCAAATCGCTGATAGTGAACAACCTCTCTCGCTCTTAGAAAGCGGATAGCGTCCTTAACGTCATAATCGTCACAAAATCGAAGAATGTTGTCATAGGTTGTGCGAGCCTTCTGCTCAGCAGCCATATCCTCATGCAAGTCGGTTATTGCGTCGCCCTTGCTTTGCAGATATGCTGCCATAAACGGAGTTCCCGATGCTCCCTGAGGATAAATACCCGCCGTGTGGTCAACAAAGTAATCCTCAAATCCTGATTTCTTCACGTCTTCTTCTGTCATATCCTTTGTAAGCTGATACACAATTGCACCAATCATCTCAAGATGACCGAGTTCTTCTGTACCTGACGAGTCCCCTCGGTTGGAAGTTTTGCCGTTTAAAAGCTATAAATTCATATCATACGGAAAACTTGATAAACGCACAACTAAGATTGTAACAGAATCGGACAAGCACAGAAGAAAATGCTTTACAGTAATGCTGTATCTGATATAAAGCAACGTACAAAAATTAATTGCTAAATAATTAATTTGGTGGTACAATTCTAATAGAATATGTTTAGTTGCGGTGATGAAATGATTAGAGAAATCAAAATAGATGAACTGAATGAGTTGCTTGAATTATATACTCATTTGCACGAGCTTGGTGTTCCTGAGTATCATCAAGGAATTTTACAATTTGACCGTTTGGAAGACGATATTCGAGGTTGATATAACCTCCTACAAGAGCGTTAAGCTTTTCTACCTTGGGCATTCCCTCAATATGTAAATCATTAAACTCACTTATAAGCTTTTGCTTGAATTCCTCAAACATTTCAGCACTACCAAGGTATTTATACTGTTTCCAATAATCAAGTTTTGGGAGCATATCCTTCATATACGCACGAGCCTGTTTAGAAGAGATACGCTCACTTACCATATTCTTCACGCAGACCTCAATTAAATCGTCCATATTATGATACATATACTCGCCGTCAGCATAACACCACTTGCAATATTCCTCGTTAAAATCACCGTTTGGCTCTTTGCTGGTTGTAGCATCTTCAAGCGGCATTCCACAGCATTGGCAAATAAGCTGTCTTGGCGAGCCAAGAAGTGTGTTGATTGAAACATCAAATAGCTTTGATAATAGTTTTAAAGTTTCGGTATTCGGTGTAGTTTCACCGGTTTCCCAACGAGAAACAGCCTGTCGGGTTACAAACACCTTTTCCGCAAGCTCATCCTGTGACATACCTTTCTTCGTTCTGAATTCAAGAATAACATCTTTTGTATCCATATGTTTATCATCTCATACCGATTATACCGCAAGTAATATAGTTTGACAAGCAACTCGCTGTTGCTGCAAATTTCAATTTATACTACTTTATTATAACATACATCAACATTAACGCCAACAGAAAAATTATATTGCAGGCGGTAAAGAACAGCAGATACTTCCCTTTGGATACATTTTTCTTTTGTGCTATGAATTTGTATGAAATCAGGCTTGCCATAGATGCGATTAATGTACCTAAGCCGCCTATATTAGTGCCTACAATCAATGCCGGTAAGTTATCGGTGAAATTTGACAAAAGCAGTGCCGCCGGAACATTGCTTACAACCTGAGAAGTAAGCACCGCAGTAATAACCTCATTACCTGAAATATATTTCTGTAACAGAGAAGAAAACATTGGGAGTCTGCCCATATTCCCAATAAATATAAAGAACCCGACAAATGTGAACAGCAGTGAATAGTCAACTTTTTTCAACACTTTTCTGTCAAAAATCAGGATTGCACAAAGTGTAACGGCAAACGCAATACTAACACTAATAACACGCAATACCGCAAGAATGCAAACGCAAAACAGTGCAACATACAATATCACCTTGCAGGTGTTCTTTTCTTTGCTTTTTGTGGTCAGACTTACGGTGATTTTCTTGTTCCCAAAGCTCCCTATGGCAAAACTACTGATAAGCAACATTGCAAGCGATAAGACTGTATAAGGCAACATCAATAAAATGAATTTTTCAAAAGCCATACCCGATTTTCCGTACAGATACAAATTCTGCGGATTACCTATTGGTGTCAGCATACTGCCCAGATTAGCTGCAATAGTTTGCAAAATCACCACGGGAATAAGCCACTTTTTCTCTTCGGCTTGTCCGAGCATATCAAACAGTACAAAGGCAAACGGAACAAAGGTTATGAGCGCCACATCATTGGTAATTATCATACTGAAAAAGAAACAAAGTAAAGTCAGCATTACCACAAGTTGGCGAATATTTTGCACCTTATTTAACAGCGTCTGTGCGATTTTTTCAAAGACGCCCATACTCTGAAATCCTGCCATCAGTGCCATCAACGAGAACAATATCCCTAATGTCCTGAAATCTATATACTCAAAATATTTTTCGTCCGGCGTTACAAAGAACATTGAAATCACCGCAAGCACACAGGCGACAATCAGTATCATTTCCTGTTTTATAAACTCAAAAATTTTCCTCTTCACATTTTACTCCAAATTTTTATTTACAGATAATTGATAGATAAGCACATCCCGATACAGTGATTGCGGTTCGGTATTCAGCCATTCAAGCGCTGACTCAATGTCAATTGAAAAACCTTTTCCGAAGTAATCAAACATCTTTTTGTGACTTCCCGAAAACGGGAGTGCAATAACTTTTTTGATATTTTCGTCAATTGAGAATGCAGGTCTGTAGCTCCTGTTTCCGTTAAGAAGCGACTTGCCGTTGTCAAAAATCGGTGCCGTAAGATATTTATTATTCTTCGTGTCGTAAATCACAGCAAGATTGTTAAAGTGTCTGTCCTCGTTCAGAGTTATAAAATCAAGGGTAAAGGTATTTTTCAGATATTTCTTTATATCCAAATCAAGGTATTTTCTGAAAAAGTCAACGGTATATTCAATATAGCCTTCCATTGATTCAAACTCGAACTTTTTAACAGACAGTTTTGTGCCGGTAATTCTTTGATGAATACGCTCAAATGTGATTAACTCATAACCCGGTTTAAGAAAATCCTTGCTTCTGCAACCGCTTTTGCCGTTTATCTTTCCGTATTCATAAACAACATAGCTTTTCTTCGGAAGAGTGCTGAATGTGAGGAGTTTTGAAACAAGGTATTCAACAATGCCTTCTTCAAAAGTATCTGTTTTATACCAGTATCCCTTGTCATAGAATTTCGTTTGCGTGCCTTCACTTGTTCCGTCAATGTTTACTGTCAGGTCGTCGCTCAATGTTATGTCAAACATATTTTTCTCCTTTGGGGCAAAGCTTTTTCCAAGTGATATTGTTGTCGCCGAATTTAAACCAGATAGAGTCGTTGTAGCTTACGCCAAAGGTCCTTTTAACGATTTCAATAGGGTCATACTCGTCAAGACCTATTTTATTAAGCAGATCCTTTATATCGGCACGCCCACGCTCCCAACAGCGTGTTTCAAACAGTTCGCTGAGCTTTGCAATATCAATTTTGTCAAAAGCAAGGAAAAACTGCTTCATCGGATTGTCGGTGAACTTCTTGATAAACACTTCGTTGTTTTTGATATTCACAACAGCAGTCAGTTCATCTTTCCAGTAAACCGAAATTTTACAGCCGTCCCATTTATTTTTCAGCTTATCTTCAAGCTGAATATTGCAGTTGAGCTTTTCGGCAATCACCGATACTGTTTCAAGCTGAGGTGAAATCTGATGTGTTTCTATTCTTGCAATTGTAGATTGAGGCATATTGCATCGCTTTGCCAGCTCACGCTGAGATATTTTTAATTCTCTGCGTTTTTCAGCCAGTTCATCAACAATTCTATATTCATTCATAACATCACCTCTTACAAATATATGATAGCATATATGCTATCATATGTCAATGAGATTACTGACACAACTTTTTAAATTTATTAATTTAGCAAATTATATATTTTGGTAAGTTATTAAGAAATACCCGACATAATTAAATAAGTCGATACCAATTATAGTTTTTGTATACAATAGCATAAAAATTTGCAAAAGAATGTTGATTGCTTTTCACAAGTATGATAAAATTATTATGAAATAGCTTCTCATAAGTTTTATTATCAGAACATATTTCTTATTTTTAGCAAAACAAAATGTTTACTTGATGAAACTTTAAATAAGTCTCATAAATGCACCACGCCCACACCTCAATAATATCAAACGGTATCTTATCTTCAATACATTTTACCGTTCCGTCTTGGAATTTCTCATAATGTAAAATACAAGAAGTATTTTTAATGAAAAGTCTGGACTTTGCAAAAGCTTTGTGATATATGTTTGTACTGCGAAAGGCGGTGCAGCAATGAATACACTTGAAGATTTATATTACGGAAACTTTTTACGAAGAACAGAAAATCACCTTTGAAAAATACAAGGATTGCAATCGTGAAATTTCTGAAATCAGTGAGTGAGAGACATTCCTGAACGGCTTTCGACTGGGTGCAAGGATTATCATTGATGTAGTAAATAATTAATAATCGGATATGCAGTCAATTTTTTCCATTGATTGCATATCCGATTACTTTTTGCAAATTTTACTCAATACAAATTATGCTCAATGCTTCCTCCTTGGAAATTTTCTGTTCAAGATAATTGTCCCTTGCTGTTCTCGCTTTTTCAAGCCAATCGTAATATTCCTCAAAACTCAAAGGCTTTTCCACAGTACCAGGTGTGTTAAGTGTTCTTTCATAACGCTTATACATTTTGCCTCGCTGTGTGTCAAAAGTTTTCAGCACCTCATTTCTGTTTGCCAAGATTCGGTGCTTTAATTTCGGCGCAAATTCCTTGCAAGTTTTACCATTATTCAGAACTCTGTCGCAGTACAGGGTTTTCTTTTTTGTCTTTGGCACAAAGTATCTGCCACAAAGCTGACAGCGGCAGAGGCGGTATCCGTTCTCAACAAATAAATGTAACAGCAGAAAATAATACTCTGTCAGGTTACGGATATGGTACATCTGTCTGGATTTGTTGTCCTCAAAATAAAATACAGTGGAAATCTGTACGCTGTTGTAATTGAAATCTTCGTTAATATCTATTTCCTTTTGACTTGATAAATCGCTGAAAAAGTGCAAAACAAAAAACTGAACGGTTTTTATCTGGTCAAGATAGCTTGCGTATTCACGCAGATAATGTTCAGTTCCGTCGTTCTCTCCTAAAAAATCCTCAATCATAAGTCTGTTCAAAAGACCGTAAAAAGTTCTATATTCCGCCAATGCCTTTTCTGCTTTTGCTGTTAAATTTTTAATCAGTGCAAATCTTTCTTCGCTTATATCGGGATATCTTCTGTAAACTTTTCTTATTTCATTTTGAAGTTCAGAATACTCCTCAAAATCTTCTTCCGAGAAACTAATCAACTCATCTTTTATAGTCGAATTTTCAATTGGAATCTTATTGTCATTTTCCTGCATATAGCCGGAAATATTTCCTTTGAAATCAATTTTTAATAATAAACCTTCGTGCTTCGCCATATACACCTCTGTCCTGAAGTGATAATTATAAAAATCACTTCAATTCACTTTGTCATATATTTTTCTTAAAAAGTATGAGATTATTGTATCACACCGGTGAAAAAAATCCAACAACTTTTGGATTACAACTGAATAACCATACCAAAGCTAAAATATTTTGAAATCATATGAGGTATGAGTAACAGGGAAAGGAGAAAAATGATTAAGAATTTAAATTTGGAGTTGAGCAATAAGGCAAGATTTGATTCAATCGACGGTGCAAGTCTTGTTGAAAAAGATTTGCCGAGAAAGAAGTTTATAATCAATTCACTACTCACAAGCGGTCTTTCAATTATAGCCGGCTCACCAAAGGTAGGTAAGTCGTGGCTTGTTCTTGACTGGTGCGTTCGGATTGCAAAAGGCGAAGATGTTTGGAATCTGCATACCAACAGCGGTACAACTCTGTATCTGTCGCTTGAAGATGATGAAAGCAGCCGGCTATCAAAATGTCAAGTAGTAAATAGAAAAAATATTGAATAAATATACACAGTGAATATATAGTGGTCAGTAAAAATGGGTATGCTTCGCACACCCTCTGACAAGTTTGTTTTTTGTTTATCAAAGGATAAAGGCGTATTCCGTGCAAGCACGATTGCGCCGAAATACACCGTCCGGCAGTGCCGTTCGACAAATATAAAAGGTGTTACTTTTTTCAGAAAGTGTTACTAAATGTATTCCTAAATAGCTAAAAGTTCGGTGTTCAAGCCAAAAAGCACGGAACAAAATGTATGACAAAGGAAAAAATATGCTTTTATTAAAATCATTAACCAAATCAACAGAGAAAGGATGATGAAAGAATATAGACAATCTGCAACTGCATAGTTTTTACCGAGGTGTTTAAGGTGAAAAGGAAAATCATCTTTGAAAACCGAAATGAAAATGCAGAGCAGAAAAATGTCAGCAAAGAATTTGAAAATGAAATTAAAAAATCAATCTTCCTTGTACTAAAGGAGCGAGGTTATCTTACTCAGAATCAGTACGAGGAGTGTCTAAAGAAATTGAAAGCTTAAATCCATAACGGGAAATTTTCAGAGTGACACCACAACTGTCGCTCTGAAAATTTCTCTGGACATTATGAGAATTAATAATATACTTGTGTTACCGAAGGAGGTATAAAAATGTTAAATAACTTTGAAAACGAAGTCAGAAAGGTAGCTGCTTACTGCCGAGTGTCAACCGACAATCTCGATCAGGCAAATTCACTTGAAAGTCAACAAAGATATTTCAATGAGTATATAAAACGCAATCCGTTGTGGGAGCTTTACGAAATTTATGTTGACGAGGGAATCAGCGGAACGAGCACAAAAAAGCGAGCATCATTCAACCGAATGATAGAAGATGCAAAAGCAAAAAAGTTTGATTTGATTATCACAAAGGAAATCAGCCGATTTGCTCGAAACACTCTTGACAGCATTGCTTACACAAGAGAGCTGAAAAGCTACGGCATAGGTGTAATTTTTATGAATGACAATATCAACACGCTTGATGCTGATGCAGAGCTTCGTCTGACGATTATGTCGTCAATTGCTCAGGAAGAGAGCCGCAAAACCTCTGACAGAGTGAAGTGGGGACAGCGCAGAATGATGGAGCAGGGCGTTGTGTTCGGCAGAGATATGCTCGGCTACGATGTGCGTGACGGAAAGCTGTACATAAATAAAGAGGGAGCAGAAACCGTCAGATTAATCTTTCATAAATTTCTCAATGAGGGCAAAGGAACTCATATTATCGCAAAGGAGTTGCGAGATGCAGGAATCAAAACCTCAACCTATATGAAAGACTGGTCATACACGGTGATATTGCGAATCCTCAAAAATGAAAAGTACTGCGGTGATTTGATTCAGCAGAAAACCTACACGCCCGATTATCTGTCACATAATAAAAAGTACAACAAGGGTGAGGTTGAGTATGTGACAATCCGAAATCATCACGAGCCGATTATCTCAAGAGAGATGTTTGAAGAAACGCAAAGAGAGCTTGAACGCAGAAAAAAGCTTCACGGAGCAAAAAACGGCTTTGCAAACCGATACGCTCTGTCGGGAAAAATAATCTGTGCCGAGTGCGGTTCAACCTTTATCCACCGCAAAAAAACTTCATCAAACGTAAATCAGAATGAAAGCTGGGTTTGTATTCAGAATCAGAAGTACGGCAAGGAGCGAATAAACAAAAATAATGAAAAGGTCGGCTGTTCAAATGTTTCAATAAACGAAAAGGACATTCGTTCAATCCTGCAACATATTATTTCAGATATTATGAAAGACAGAAATAAAATTTTAGAAAGCGTACTGCAAATTGTGTCTGATGTTCTAAAATCCGATAAAGAGAAAGACAACATAACATATTTTGAAAACAGGCTTGAAAAGATAGAAAACAAAAAGCAAAAGTTACTTGATATGTGCCTGTCGGGTGATATCGAAACCTCGGATTACCGCAAAGCCTGCGAAAGACTTAAATCCGAATTTGATACAATATCCGAAAAGCTGCAAAAAGAAAAAGCCCACAGCAGTATGCTTGCGGACAAGGAAAAAATAATTAATGAAATTAAAGCTTATGTAAATTCAATCATTAATGGGGAAGAGTGGAACGATACATTTTACCGCAATATAGTAGATAAAATTGTAGTAAGCAAAAATCGTGAGCTTGACATTCATCTTAAATTCATTCCCGACAAGTGGAGTGCAAAAATTCTCTGCGGAAAGGCTGAAATTGACAGATATAATGAAAAATTTTCCAACCAAGGCACTTCACAACCTATATCTGTAAGCACACCTTTTAATTCCGGTATAGGCATTGTAAAACGCTGACTGAGGTATCTCAGAGAGGCTCCGAGTTCTCCGTCAGGACCGCCATATTGGGTGATTATGATTTTTGCGAGTTTTGGGTTTGTCTGTTTTATATTAACAGGATATTGCAATTTTTTTTCGTATACAAACATCAGTCGTCCTCCTCACTTTCCCAAGGCCAAGGGGCTTTTATCCATTGCCAGTTATTACGGTCGTTAGCATTTTTTGTGAGAGGACCGTACTTCTTCTCATATTCCTTTATCAGAGGTTCGGCAAGGTCTCGGTATTCTTTCATTTTTTCAAGCATTTTTGTATCGTTTTTGTGAGTATCCAAAAAAAGCTGTAAATCAAGAGCCGCAAACTGATAGGTTGATATTTTTTTCAGCAGAATTTCTCTTTCAGTCATTTCTATCGCCGCATTTACTGCCATAGAAAGGCTTGTTCAGAGAGGGGAACATTGTTCCGCTTACAAATCCTTGAGCAGGAGTAAAGGTAGTGGCATTGTTCATCTGAAACGGTACATATGCCATTGCCTCTGATACCTTGCTCGGAAATTGTGAAATTCCATATTCTTCTTTTATCATATCTTGGATTTCCAAGTCCATTCTCCTTTCAAATTTTTGAGTGTTAGCTCGATATATTTTATGCTGTTTAAAACCTTTTGTTAAGGTAATACCGTATAATTATAATTTTTATAAAAATAACAGAAAAGATGAGAGAAAGTATTTTAGTTAAAAATATAGCCTTTAATTGTACAATGTTGTCTTAAATCAAATATGTATAAAAAAACACTCAAGTTCTATACAAGAGTGTTTTTTCTAATAATTTAATTTGTAATTTTAAGTATCATATAGTATAATAATTATGTCACTTGATTTCACATTCGGGCAAGTACCAGCTCAAAGCTTCTTCAGCGCTCATTCCGTTTTTACATAAATAATCAATACCTTCAATACTTACACCGATGCATTCGGCATTTCTATCGAGATAGTCTGAAAAACAGTCCCAGGGAGATGCAACAGGTGATATGTAATTATAGTTTTCATCGGATACTGTGTTTCCATTTGATATTTTTGAATACGGGATAAAAACATTTTTGTCATTATAGTAGATTAATAAATTTTTTGAGTAACTTACGTTTTCCTCAATTTGTGGATATATTTCTTTAATGTCATTATCTGCATTTTCAACATATAAGCAAGTATCGGGATTGCTTAAATCAAATTTATCCGGTTTCAACGAATAATCATTGTTAAGTAAAATGGATATGGCTTTAATTGTTTCGGATGAATATTTGTTTTCGCATAGGGCAGCCACAAGTCCGCACAATACCTTGTCCTCACTTGATGGGTTGCTGTTATCACTTTTTGCTTTGTCAGAGGTTGCCATAAAACTTTTATGTTCAATTTTTGTTGCGCATTTTGCTGCTGCAAATGGTAAAAATGCCATCATAGCAAGCATAAGCAAAATTGCAATTACCTTTATTTTCATTAGTAACACCTTAATTTCGCACAAAATAACAATGTAATCAGCATTATAATTGTTTTTAATTTTTCTTGACATATTGTATTAATTGCCTTAAAATATTATATGTATGATTTTATCTGAATATTACTTATATATAATGATTGCTAAGATTGCTAAAAAATTTCATTTGCATATTGCAATTAAGTTGAATTATATATTTTGATTCGTAAAATATTTGTTAGCCTGTTATCTACGGTTTATCAGGTATTTTCCAACAGTTTTGAGAAACGGAGATTGTTATGAAGATTAAAAATGCTTTAATTCCATTTGTTCCAATTACTTTGATGATGATTGCAGTTAAGCTTATCAGCCTTTTTGGGCTTGACAGCGATGGACTTTTTCTTGGTATGAGCGGTATGACGCTTACATATATTGTAATCGGACTTACTTTGCTTTTGTTTCTTGTTTGTATTCTAATGAATATTTTTGACAGAAAAACTGCTCAGGTTTATAATGTCAGAAAGAATCCTATAGCAGGTATTCTGGCAATCCTTTCCGGTTTAGCTATTGCGGCGTCATCAATGTTCAGCGTCGTTAGCAATCAGGCTGAAACAGAATACTATGTTATGACTTTAATAACTGCGGCACTCTCAATTCCGGCGGCAATAGCTTTGATTATGATGTCAAAGGTTCATTTTTCCGGCAAATCTACTGCGTCAAGTGTTTCACTTTTTTATGTTTTCCCATCATTATGGGGCTGTGCGGAGCTTGTTACAGAATTTTTGAGTGCAACAAAAGTTTCAATTTCAGCTACTGATATGACATCTTTGTTCTGCTATATCTTTTTAACTCTGTTTTTGTTCTCATATTCTATGATTGTATCAAAAATAAAAGGCAGACATCCCGTTAAAGCTTGTTTTATCTATGGTTTCCCGGCTGCTGCAGTTTCAATTACATTTGGTATTTATGAAATTTTGTATGCTTCAAGAGCTGTTGAAAATCTTGGATTTTCAACAATAATTGTCGGTGCCGAGCTTTTAATTTTAGGTTTATACGCAATGACTTCACTTATTGAGATTTCAGGGAATGTACTTACAAAGGATGAGGTTGAAATTCTTGACGGTATGCCTGATGATGACGATCCTAAAGAAGAGAGCTATGCAAGTATCGCCAATTATGATGATGAGCTCGTTGTTTCTCAGACAGAGAATATTAACGACGATGACGAAATCGGATATGCTGCAAGTGCAGAGGATATTAATGATTTTATTATCGGATATGATACAGAAGAGGAAGAAGAGCCTATTCCGTATTTTACCAAAGAAGAAATGGAAAAGTCGGCTGATTTTGCAAACTTTTTTGTAACTCCGACATCTTACGATGATTCAGAAGATGTTATCAAGTTTAAAAAGTTTGGTAAATCGGCAAAATCAAATAAAAATGAAAAATCATCTGAATCTGAAATTGTATTTAAAAACGAGATGGATTCCGTAGAACTGATTAATGATGTATCAGACAATACATCTGATAAGAAGTCTGTCGGTGAAAATATTGATGGAGTAAAAATTTCAGAAGTTTCCTCAGGCAAACAATCAGATTCTTCTGAACTTTTGGAGGAAATTAATCAGGTTATTTCATCGTCAAAAGATAATTCTGCTGATACAGAAATGAGCACTGCCAATAAGAAGTCTAAGCAGAAGGAAGACATTGACGCTTTGCTAAAATCGCTTGACGATTTAAAATAAGTGTTGACAGCGCAAATTTTAAGTGATATTATAAAGAAAATACAAAAGCTTTGATAAGGACACGGATTGTAGTTAACCGAATTTCAGAGAGCAGAACAAATGCTGTGAGTTCTGCATTTGGCATTACATTCTACCACCTTTGAGTCTGCACAGGAAATGGTGCGGCGTATGACTGCGTTAAGGTCTTTGAGGGCATAATTAATGATATTGTATCATTTTATGCTGAATCAGGGTGGAACCACGAGTAAATTCGTCCCGATACTTTCAGAAGTATCGGGATTTTGTTTTTGTATATTATTTTAATTTAAGAGGAGAATAAAATATGATTAATGTTGAACTTAAAGGCGGAGTAGTCAAAGAATTTGATGAAAACATTACTCCTGCCGAAATTGCTAAATCAATAGGAATGGGACTCTATAAGTCAGTATGCTGTGCAAGAGTTGACGGCAAGGTTGTTGACCTTCGCACACCGCTGACAAGCGATTGCCATGTTGATTTGCTTACATTTGACGATCCGGACGGTAAAAAGACTTTTTGGCACACTGCTTCTCATGTGCTCGCACAGGCAGTAAAACGACTTTATCCCGATGCAAAGTGTGCAATCGGTCCTGCCATTGACAATGGTTTTTACTATGATTTTGATGTAAAAAAGCCGTTTTCTCAGGATGATCTTGAAAAAATCAAGGCTGAAATGAAAAAGATTGTAAAATCGGGAGTTGAGCTTGAGCGCTTTGAGCTTTCTCCTGACGAAGCAATTAAAAAGCTTGAGGAGATGAACGAGCCGTATAAGGTTGAGCTCGTAAAGGAACATGCTGATAATGGCGAAAAAATTACATTCTATAAACAGGATGATTTTACTGACCTTTGTGCAGGTCCTCATCTTATGAATGTTTCAGTGCTCAAAGCTGTTGAGCTTACAAACTGCACCGGTGCTTATTGGAGAGGCGATGCAAATAATGCACAGCTTTGCCGTGTTTATGGTATTGCTTTCCCAAAAGCATCAATGCTTGAAGAGCATATTAAAATGCTTGAAGAGGCAAGAAAACGTGACCATAACAAAATTGGCAGAGAGCTTGAATTGTTTACAACTGCCGATGTAATCGGACAGGGACTGCCGATTCTTCTTCCTAAGGGAGCAAGAGTTTTTCAGCTTTTACAGCGTTTTGTAGAGGACGAGGAACAGCGCCGTGGCTGGTTGCTTACAAAAACACCGTATATGGCTAAAAGTGATTTGTATAAAATAAGCGGTCACTGGGATCATTATCAGGACGGTATGTTTATACTTGGTGATCCTGATAAGGACGATGAGGTATATGCACTTCGTCCGATGACCTGTCCGTTCCAGTATCAGGCATATCTCAACCGTCAGCGTTCATATCGTGACCTTCCTTTAAAATATAATGAAACATCGACGCTGTTCCGCAACGAGGCAAGCGGAGAAATGCACGGACTTATCCGTGTGCGTCAGTTTACTCTTTCAGAAGGACACTTGATGTGTACTCCGGAGCAGCTTGAAGATGAATTCAGAGACTGTCTTGAGCTTGCTATATATATGCTTAAAACACTTGGCCTTTATGATGATGTATCCTATCGTTTTTCACAGTGGGATCCTAATGATACTGAAAAATACATTGGTACACCTGAACAGTGGGATGAGGCTCAGGGTATGATGCAGAAAATTCTTGATCATCTTGAAATTCCATATGTTATCGGTGTAGGTGAGGCTGCTTTCTACGGCCCTAAGCTTGATATTCAGATTAAGAATGTTTACGGCAAGGAGGATACTCTTATCACAATCCAGATTGACCAGATGCTTGCAAAGCAGTTCGGTATGGAGTATGTTGATAAGGACGGTACCAAGAAAACTCCTTGTATTATTCACAGAAGCTCTATCGGCTGCTATGAAAGAACTATGGCGCTTCTTATTGAAAAGTATGCAGGTGCATTCCCAATGTGGCTTGCTCCTACACAGGTAAAGCTTTTGCCGGTTGCCGACAGACATCTTGATTATGTTTATGAAATCAAAAAGGCACTCGAAGCACAGGGAATGCGTGTTGAGGTTGACAGTAGAAGCGAAAAAATCGGCTACAAAATCCGTGAGGCACAGCTTGAAAAAGTACCGTATATGTTTATTATCGGCGACAAGGATGTTGAGGCTCAGACTGTTTCTGTCCGTCACCGCAAAGAGGGTGATCTCGGCGCAATGAAGCTTGACGATTTCATTAAGATGGCAGTTGAAGAGATTGATACTAAGGCTATTAAATAAATCTGATTTATAGGGAAGGTGTAATATGTCAGGAAGTCTTACTCCGTATGATAAAAAAGCATACCGTGAGTCAAAACGCCGCCGAAAACAGGCATTTAAGGCTGACAAAACGGGCAGAATTACACCTATAAGAACAAAAAAACGTAAAATTATAATTACAATTTCAGTAGCGGCTGTTGTATTTGTATCAGCGGTTTGTGGGTATTTTATGCTTTCTTCTTATACCGATTCAGAGGGCGAAAACGTTCAGACTGTTGCTGAACTTGAGCAAAATGAGCTTTTAACGGTTGTAAGTCAGTCGCATCCTGTTGAACAATCGTATGTTCCGGTACTCGAACATTTTGAAAATTTTGAGGTTAATGCGCTAATGCTTGACTCAATCAGAGAGATGTTTGAAAATGCTGATTCTGATGGTATTAATCTGAAAATTATTAATGCCTATATCCCTTTTGATGTACAGCAAAAGATGCATGAGCAAAAGCTTGAGGAGTTTCTTTCAAATCCTGATTACACAAAGGTCAGGGCAGAGAGTGAAGCAAAGCGCACTGTTCCGCAGGGCGGCAGAAGTGAATTTCAGACCGGTTTGCTTGTTGATTTTGATATATCCGATTCACAGGTTTCAGAATGGCTTGAACGTAATTGTGTGAAATACGGTTTTATACTGCGCTATCCCGAAAGCAAGGAGGATGTGTGCAGTCACACTGCTTCGGGTTCAATTTACCGCTATGTGGGCAAAGATAATGCCGAAAATATGCGTTCATATAATATGATACTTGAGGAATATAGATTATATCTGGAAACTCGTCAGAACCAGTGATATAATTCTATTATAGAATATACAATATTTGCTATAAAAAGTTTTAAAAAATACTTGCATTTTGTAATTTGATGTAGTATAATTTATCTGTTAATTGTGTAAAGTCAGGCAGGTGAAAACAATGAAAGAGAATATCCATCCTAACTATGAGCAGACAACAATTACTTGCGCTTGCGGTAATGTTATTGAAACCGGTTCAACAAGAAAGGACATTCGTGTTGAAATTTGTTCAAAGTGTCATCCGTTCTTTACAGGTAAGCAGAAATTGGTTGATACAGGCGGACGCGTTGATAGATTCAAAAAGCGTTTTGGTATGGACAAATAATTTATTTATGTATTGTTTAGGCGGCACGACTGTGTCGCCTTCTTTACTTTGTATGAGAAATTTCAAGGTGTTGGATGCAACATCATATTGCTTGTGAGGTCACTATGTCATCAGATTACAAAACAGTGCAGTTTGAAGCAAAAGGCGAATTTGTTGAAAAGCGTTCTCGCTTCATAGGTTACTGCAAACCCGTTAAAACTGAACAGGAGGCTGTTGAATTTATCAACAGCAAACGTACGGAGCATTGGGACGCAACACACAATGTATATGCCTACTCGCTCCGTGAAGGCAACATTAAGCGATACAGCGACGACGGTGAGCCTTCGGGAACAGCGGGAATGCCTACTCTTGATGTGATTCTGAAAAATGATATTTATGACGTGTGTATTGTTGTTACCCGTTATTTCGGCGGTGTTCTGCTTGGCACGGGAGGTCTTGTGCGTGCCTATTCACAGGGCGCAAAAGTTGCACTTGAGGCAGGCAACGTTGTGCTTATGCAGAGCTGTGCTGTCTGCAATACAAAGTGTAGCTATAATCAATACGGAAAGGTTTCTTCTCTTATAATGGAGCTTGGAGCTGTAGTTGAGGATACGGTTTATGAATCTGACGTGTCAATAAAATTCCATATCAAACCTGACATTTTGCCTCTTCTTAATAAAAAGCTTGCTGATGCAACTTCGGGCGAAGTTCAGGCAATTTCAGACAGTGAGGAATACTTTGCCGTAAAAACAGAATAATTGATTAAATGAGTAAAAAAGTTTTGTAAAAAAAGAGGAATTTTTAATTTTTTAGCGTAATAATTAATAGGAAGACAGAAAGGAGGAGTTTTTGTGGCTTTCCCTGAGAGCTTTTTGCAGGAGCTTAAAATGCGAAACGACATAACCGAGGTTGTGTCGGGTTATGTGAATCTCAAACGCAGAGGGCGCAATATGGTCGGGCTTTGCCCGTTTCACGGCGAAAAAACTCCTTCTTTTAATGTATATACTGAAAACGGTTCGTTTTACTGTTTTGGATGCGGAGTCGGCGGCGATGTAATTTCTTTTGAAATGAAGATTGAAAATCTTGATTATGTTGACGCTGTCAAGGCGCTCGCCCAGCGTGCAGGTATGGAAATGCCCGAAAACAGCTATGATGACAGTTTAAGCAAGCTTCGCAGCCGTGTTTTTGAAGCCAACCGTGAAGCGGCACGATTTTATTTTTCAACTCTCTACTCAAAAAGCGGGGCAGGGGGACTTGAATATTTTTATTCAAGAGGTCTTTCCGACCGTACTATTCGTCATTTCGGACTTGGTTTTGCTGATGATAACTGGACAAGCCTTTGCAGTCATTTGCGAAGTAAGGGCTTCAAGGATAACGAGCTTGTCGCTGCAAATCTTGCAGTACAAAGGCGAAACGGCAATGGTATATATGACCGTTTTACAAATCGTGTTATGTTCCCGATTATTGACCTTAGGGGCAATGTAATAGCATTCGGCGGCAGAATTATGACCGATGAAAAGCCAAAATATCTCAACACATCCGATACGCCTGTATTCAAGAAAAGTGCAAATCTTTTTTCGCTTAATAATGCAAAAAATTCAGGCTCACGCACACTTATTTTGTGTGAGGGATATATGGATGTTATAGCCGTCAATCAGGCAGGCTTTACAAATGCAGTTGCAACACTGGGTACAGCCCTTACCTCTGAGCAGGCGGTGCTTATGAAACGCTATGCTGATGAGGTAATTATATGCTATGATGCCGATGAGGCGGGGCAAAAGGCAACAGCCAGGGCAATTCCAATTTTGCGTAATGCAGGGCTTGTCATTCGGGTTCTTTCGATTCCGAGCGGAAAAGACCCCGACGAGTTTATTCGTTCAAAGGGCAAAGACGGACCTGTTGCATTTAAAGCTTTGCTTGAAAAAAGCGGTAACGACATTGAATATCGTCTGCAAAAGTTGAAACAGGTGCATAACACAGAAACTACCGACGGCAAAGTGGCTTTTTTGGAGGCTGCTTCAAAAGTGATAGCCACAATCAGCAGTCCGATTGAGCGTGATGTATACACCTCAAAAATATGCGCTGAGCTTAATGTTGACAAAAATGCATTTAAACAGCAGCTTTCTCGCCTTACAGGCAGAGCAAAACGTGACAGCAAAAAGCAGGAAGCAAGAAAAATTCAAACCGACTTAAGCCGAAGAAATGATAAAATCAATACCGATCACTATAAAAAGCCTCGCAGCTCATCTGCTGAAGAAGCGCTTGTGGTTTATCTTGTCAACAACCCTGATTCGGCGAGTGAGATTTCGTCAAAGCTCAAGCCGGAGCAGTTTCAGAACAGCCTTATAAGGCGTTACTATGAATATATTTTAAACCGCATTATTGACGGGCTTGACCCGCTTAATAATATAACAGCAGACTTTTCAAGCGATGAAGCCTCAAAGCTTTTTCAGCTTATGTCCCAAACCATTCCGTCGGCGTCAACTCCGCAGGCAATGAGGGAATACATTGAGGTAATCAATGAAGAAAGTCAAAAGCTGTCCTCCGATGACATTTCATCTATGTCGCCGGATCAGCTCAGGGACTATCTTGAGCGAATGAAGAAAAACAAGCAGTAATGTTGAGTACCGATTTTAATTGATGTTTGTGTAATGAAAGGGAGATGTGTATGTCGGCACAACCGGAAAAGAAAAATATTTTAAAAGAGCTTATAGAGCTTGGTAAACAGAACGGTCAGATCACCAATCAGGATATTCTTGATGCTATGGGCGAACAGGATTTTGATCCTGAACAGCTTGAAAAACTGTATGACAGTATTGAATCGCAGGGCATAAAGATTATAGAGGATATTGGTGACATAAAAATTGACGATATTGACCTTACAGACAGCGGCAAAGGCAGTAATGACAGCGACAGCATCACCTCATCATCAGAACCCGGTGTTACAATAGACGATCCGGTAAAGGTATATCTTAAGGAAATCGGAAGAGTTCCGCTTCTTTCATCTGAAGAAGAAATCGAACTTGCAATCAGAATCGGTGACGGCGATGTGGCTGCAAAACAGCGTTTGTCAGAAGCTAATCTCCGCCTTGTAGTCAGCATTGCAAAGCGTTATCTTGGCAGAGGAATGTCATTTCTTGACCTTATTCAGGAGGGAAACCTCGGTCTTATCAAGGCTGTTGAGAAGTTTGACTATACTAAAGGCTTTAAATTTTCAACATATGCAACATGGTGGATACGTCAGGCTATCACCCGTGCTATTGCCGATCAGGCAAGAACCATACGAATCCCTGTTCATATGGTAGAAACTATTAATAAGGTAAAAAAGGTACAGAGTCAGCTTTTGCATCAGAACGGTCACGAGCCTACACCTAATGAAATAGCAGAAGAGATTGATATGCCTGTAGATAAGGTGCGTGAGATTATGCGTGTAGCGCAGGAGCCGGTTTCTCTTGAAACTCCAATTGGTGAGGAAGAGGACAGCCATCTCGGCGATTTTATTCCCGATAATGACGCCCCTGCACCTGCTGATGCTGCTTCGCATACAATGCTGCGTGAACAGCTTTCTGACGTGCTTTCAACACTTACTCCACGAGAAGAAAAAGTTCTGCGCCTACGTTTTGGACTTGAGGACGGCAGAAGCCGTACACTTGAAGAGGTAGGCAAGGAGTTCAACGTAACACGTGAGCGTATTCGCCAGATTGAGGCAAAGGCACTTCGCAAACTCCGTCACCCGTCACGCAGCCGAAAACTAAAGGATTATCTTGATTATTAATTATTTGATATGGAACTGAAATTTCAAACTAACGCACAGTCAGACAATCAGAATTTTACCTTTGAGCAGTGTGGTCAGATGCTTGACAAAATTGCCGACAGTATGCCTGCCGAGCTTTATCGTGAGCTGAACGCAGGAATCTCGCTTGTTCCGCAGGTAAAAATTCATCCCGCAGCGGTAAATAATGACCTATATATTCTTGGTGAATATGTGCGTGATTACATAGGAAAATCCATTGTGTTTTACTATGGTTCAATCAATCGTATATACGGCAGTCTGCCACACGATAAGATTTTTAAGGAGCTTGAGCGTATTTTTCATCACGAGCTCAGGCATCACAACGAGTTTTTGGCAGGTTGTGACGACTTAGGCATTTATGACGACGAGCAGATTGAACAATATCTCATATCTAAGGGCAAATCGTAGGGAACGACCCCTGTGTCGTTCCTCGTTTCAATAATAGGACTGTATTATTAGGAACGACCCCCGTGTCGTTCCCTACGATTGCTTAATAGCCGTTCAGCTAAAAAACTAAACTATAATTTGTATGAATTTAACCTTACAGTTTTGTATTTACCCCAACATTAAGTATAGAACCTAAATTTAAAAACAGTTGCGTCAAATCATTTTCGGTTTGGCGCAGCTGTTTCATTTGTTTAATATGTATCTTCTTTGAAGTGGTTGTGTTGTGCTTAAAAGGTGCATTAATTTTTAAATAATCAGCAATATTTTCAAATATTTCGTAACGGATAAAAGCTTGGTGATTATATAAATGCACTGCAATTTATACAAAAGTTTAAAATGGTTCTTGTGATAATTATTTATATCATCTAATGCACAAATAAATTATCATTTCATTGTCATAATTAACAAAGTTCCTAAAAAAAACAAAAATAAGCCATATTTTACATTGATTTTTGTTATATTGTATGATAAAATGAAGTTATCTAATTGTGGGAGTATATGCGTTTTGGGATGGAACATCTTGTGTGTTCTCTGATGGTCAGGCAGAAAAACATCCAACAGTCTTCTGACTAAGTTATTGGGTTAATGTAAAAACTGTAAAAACAATTATATTTCTGCAAAATTTCATTTAATTAAATGGAGGATTTTATTATGAAAAGAAAATTTAAGCGTGTTTCAAAACGCACGCTGTCCGTTATTCTTGCCATAATGATGGCTTTATCGACAATGTTCGTTGGCATTGTTTCTGTTGATGCTGCTAATAATGGCGATAATCTTTATGTATATTGTGGTTTTGAGGATCAATTTACCGGTGTATCTTCTAAACCTATGACTTACAGTAGCAATCTTTATACAACTGTTATTGATTTTACTGGTGTAGCTGGTTGGACTTGGTATCTACTTTCTATTTCTACAAGTGATTCTGATAGAAAAGTTTGTTGGAATGATCAACCTACAATTATTAGCAATACAGATAAGATTCAAAATTTTCAGTCTGGCAGTCGAGGTGAATATACTAATTTAGTTAAATTTGAAACTAATGGTAATGCTTCTGCTGGTACATCAGATTTAGTTAAAGTAACATATGATATAACTGCTAAAACAATTACTTTTGATCCTGGCGACAGTGAACCCCCAACCGATGACCCTACAACATATTACTTGGGTGGTCGTTTTAAAATGAAAACTGCAGCTGGTGCTCCGATTGATACTTATACTGGTACTCAGTATGAATGGACAACAACTGAATCAAAAAATATTCAGTTTAATAAGACAGCAGACGGTGTCTATGAACTTAATACATACTCAACTGTATCTGAGTTGTCTGCGCTTTCTCAGGGAAATCAACCACCATTTTTTATAGTTCATGATGGTAAAAATATGTTTGGTGGTAGTTCTGCATACCATACTTTTCAAGACAATACATCAGAAAATAAGGCTTCTTTAAAGTCAATTAATAATACTGATGATGAATCTACTTTATTGCGCTTCTATGGTACTGATGAGTCAGGTAATGTTATTATTCATCTTGATACTAATAGTGGTAATAAGATATGGTGTACAATTGATGGTGGTTCAGATCTTACCCCTGGTGCAATCACTCTCACATCTGACGGAAGCACGATTTTATATTTTAATATGAGTGCTGTATCGTGGTGGCCGGCAACGGGTATCTTTGCTTATTTTTATAATAGTAATAATAATGATAATCTATGGTCTGCCAAAGCGGAGCAGTATAGTGGCAATACTTATTATGTAAAAATTCCGAGTGGTACATGGGATCATGTCATTTTAACACGCAACTCTGTTACATTAGGTCCAGATTGGCTTAATAAAGTTAATCAGACTGGTGATATAGCTTTAGATACTGATAGTAACTATATTAGTAAATTTGAAGAAAATAAAACGGATGCCACATGGGGGACGGTAAAGCCTACTTCATCTGCATCATTAAGCGCAAGTTCAACAAGTGTTAAAACAGGTGTGGATGTTACACTTACGCCTTCACTTACAAGTAATACAACATATAATGCTATAAAATCTACTTCTTATTCTGTATCACCGAGTAGTGGTGCTTCAGTTTCAGATAATAAGTTTACAGCTACAGCTGCTGGTACTTATACTGTTACAGCTACTGTTACATATAATGCTAAAGGTTATTCTGGCCTTACCAGTACGGCGACAGCTTCAACAACAATCACTGTTGAAAGCGCTACTCCACAAAAGTACACTGTAACTTATGGTTCAAACAATGGCACATATGGTACTGTATCTGCAACTGTTGGTTCCGATGCGTCTGTTGATGCTGGTACTGAAGTTACTTTTACGGCAACTCCAAAATCAAATTACAAAGTTGAAGCTTGGTACAGTGATACTTCTTGGAATAATAAAATCAGTGGAACTGATGGCAAGACTGAATACAAAGCAACAATCAATGCCAATACTACTGTATATGTAAAGTTTGTTCAAAATTCAGCGTCTACTCAGGAATATGGTGTTGAAGGAAATGCTAATGGGTTACCCGGTTGGAATAAAGCTTTTAGCGCTACTCAAAAATTTGATTCTAATAATGAAATTAAACTAACCGGTGTATTAGCGAATCAACAGTTTAGATTAATAGGAAAAGATGAAAAAAGATACGGATGGGATGCCAATTATGAAGTTAAGTCAAATGTATCTAATCTTCAGATAAAACAGGATGTTAATTATGTTTTTCAGTTTAATAATGCAGGAAATTATACAATTAAACTTGAACAAAACTCTATTCCTCCTTTTATTTCTATAACACAGGGAGAAGATTCTGAATATTCTCTTTGGGATAATGTGACTAAGACAAAATTAGGTGATTTCAGCTCAGGCTCAACAGGGTCATTTACTGTTAAATTAACAGCTAATCAGGATTATAAACTTTATGTTCAGGACAGCAGTAGTGGAAAATATTATAATAGGGATAAAGCTTTTAATAATAACAGCGTAGCTTTGTATAATTATACTAGTGTTGATGATCTTATTAGTTATACACCAACTGCTACAGGTGATTATACATTTACATGGACACCTTTTATGTGTGGTTATCAGAAGGCTGGTACACTTACTGTTCAAGAACCTACTGTTGCTCCTCAAGATGTAACCCCTACATTTGTTAGCGGTGGTGCAACCGATTCAGTTTCTGCGTATGTTGGCAAAGAAAAGGTTTTGGATGTAACTGCTACTCTTCAAGGTGTCAGCAATCCGCAGGAGTATCTCACATATTCAACAGTATGTGATAATGGTCTCGAAATTACACTGGGAAATACAGCTAATCCAAAGTTTACTGCGACTGCTGAGGGTACATACACTGTAACAACAACAGTAACAAATACAGCAAATCAACAAACAGCTACTCGTACTACAACTGTAAATGTAACAGTAGCTCCTGCTGTTGTGTATCAGGTTGCTATAAAAAGCGGGTCACCTGTTGATATGCACGAAACTTCAGTTGCCGGAGTTTATATTTCTGATTCTATAATTTCAAAAGATACATGTTTTAGAATTAAGGACACAGAGGGTAAATATGCTCAACGTGGTGATATCCCGGCGCCAGGTACTACGATAGATAGTACTTATGATATTAGTAGTCCTAATGATAGAAATGCAAAGGTTTTTGCTGATTGGTTAGATTCTTACAGTTCATCTGGCGCCAATGGCGATTGGAAAATTAATTGTGGTGATGCTTATGTAGTATACGATTCAAATAAGGGTATTATCTATCTCAGCACAGACCCTAATAACAAGCAGTCTTTCACTATATATGCTAAACCGGGTACAGTAAGAAATAATAACGATTTTCATGAAACAACCGGTTCTTTAGGCTATGGTACTACTACTGTTGCCGGTGCAGGCGATGTAGATGAAACAAGAGAAATTTGGTACTCAACAACTCGTTTGTATAAAGATGTTGCTGAGGATACTGCAATTACTATCACAACAACAATGACCAATCAAGGTGACGCTGGTGGTTACTATGTTTGGGCATTCTGCGTAAATGGTAAATATGTTGAGGCTATTAAGGATGCAGATACCAATGGTAATGTTATCTATCGTTCTCCGACTTACAGACTTACCTCTGAAAACGCAGTAAACAATAAATTTGAAATTACTCCAATTTATCTTAACAGAACTATTGAAGCAGACGGTGACTATATTCATCTTTATGTTGATGCTTCAACAGTAACAGACACTTGGGGAGATACCATTGCAGTATATCCTTATGTGGGTACCGGTGTTACACAAGAGGACAGACCTTTTGGTCACTATCCCGGTCAGCCAATGGTACTTAGGGGCAGATTCTACGAAATCTTAGTACCAAGACATAAGTATGTAATGACTGATGGTAAGTTAACAAAGACAAATACTTATATGAGTGGTTTAACAGTGTGTAACTATGCTGAAGAGACTATTCATCCGGAAGTAATCGGTTATACTACAAACTACCAGACTTACGACTATTCCGACTTTATTCAGCTTTCTAAAGATCCGAATGTAAAAGCTGTGCTTTTTGCTATAAAGCGTTATACTGATAATGATAATGGTCTTGTTGCTTCGAATCAGACAATTGGTTCTACTATTTCAAATGATTGGAATAACTTAGATGTAAACAGATTTGAAGACTTTACTGACTACTATGGTCGTAACACTGATATTTTCGGCAATATTCTTTCTGAAGAGGATATGGATAAATCAAAGAAAGTTCATATTATTTCCGTTGGTAACCAAGACACTAATAGTGAAACCGGTGATTATTTTACTAAGGGAACATGGGCTACAAAGTGGTTTATTTATGATAATAAGGGAAGATTACTTTCAGTTGGTACTCCTTCAGAATATATTAACCAAAACTCACCTAAATATAAAGCATTGTTGGAAAATTACAGGAACGATTGTCAGTATCTGCAGACATATATTAGCTATGACAAAGAAAAAACTTCTGGTGGTGTTCGTTCTGACGGTCGCTGGTACTATTCAAAAGTTGGCGACTTAGAGTTTACTTCTGATGTTGCCATTGAATACAACTCAGGCAATGGTGAATGGATTGAAGATAAAAATTCAGGTGTAAAAAACGAAGACGGTTTTGTTTCTACTGTAACCAATGGTTCTGTTGCAAGACTTGACGGTGTTAGAGAAGCAACTTATAAATCCGTTGATGGTACTGCAACCATTAGTGTTGATGTTAAAGATGGTTGGACATTTGCTGGATGGTATATTAAGTCTAAGAATGCTGACGATAGTTACTCATACTATGAAATTTCAAAGACTAATACAACAGTAAATGATTTCCAAATGAACAACTCTTATCACATTGTTGCTCGTCTTGAGAAAATTCCTGAGGGCTCTCTTGTACTCAGACATACTCAGTATTCAGGTACAAATCCTCCTGCTCACTCTGGCGGTTCAATAGTTGGTCAGTATTTCATAATGGCTGTAGTAAAAGACAGAAATAATAATGTTGTTGGACAACCGTATGACTTTACTGAAGATCCAATTTCGATTGCTCACTTACGTTCTGATTATACAATCGATATAACACTCAAAACTGTTTGTTATGAACCTAATACTTTCTATTCATGGTATCAGATGGCACCTGACGGAAATTATTTTCCAATTGGTCCTGAAGATTATGATCCAAAAGGTCAAGATGGAGAACTTACTTTTGAAATGAACCTTAAATGTTCGCAACTCTTTAACGGACAGGATTTGGAAGTTAACGTTATAAGATTCTATTCAGACCTTGTAAAGGTTTCCGGTACTTGCGACATTACATATAAGTACTATGACAGATTTGCTGAAAATGGCGTGGGAAAAATGGTTTCATACGTTGTTAATGATGTTGAACTGTCACCTAAGGAAATTAAAGAAGGCTATATTCCAAGTGACGAAACCATTCAAAGAAATGCTCCTTACATTGATACAATTTATCTTGATACAATATGGGATTTAACTGATGCCGGCAAGGTTACAAAAACAAAGTCTTACGCTGAAGTAACTGCTAGTCAGAGAGACAAGATGTGTAAAGTTTATTATCATACAGGTGAGTATTTCAACGACGGTATAGTTGAATCAAAGCCAGTTCCTTTTAACGCTTTCCTCGGTGAGAACGATGCAAATGATCCTGATAAAATTAACTTCTTGTTGACTGCACCTGATAAAAATGCAGAGGGTAAGGAATTCTCTTATTGGAACATTTACAAAGCAGGCGAAAATGGACAGAAAACTGAGACTCTTATTGCTACTTGCTACGATCGTACTTTTAATTTCAGAATTTATGACGATTACTATCTTGAGGTAGTTTATGGTGAGAAAATTGACGAAATTAGTGCTGAGATAAGTGACCCTGTTATGAACCGTGAAATTTTTGGTAGTGCTTCATCTGCTACTGACCGTCTATATGTTGACTTACTTGTATCTTACTATTCAAGCCGTGTTCCTGTATTCAAGGATAATAATCCTGATAATACCGGTTATACAGTTGAATGTGGTGTAATTGTTGACCGTAACAATACTAAGACACTTTCTGATGCTGATATGAATAGTATCAAGGAAGCTGCGCAGAATGATACAGAGCTCGATCCTACGATATTACAAGGTTATTTTAATAATTTTGGGCTTGATGTTGATAAAGCATTATCAGTTGCTCAGAACCAAGAGTTGGGTGATAAATCTAAGACTACCTATATGGATACTTCCGGTTGTGAACATAGGCTTTCAAAGTATGTTCTTAATAATGAGGATCTTACAAATAAGAATAGAATTGATAAAGTCCTTGTTTATACTAATAATGAGGCAAATCAGAAGTACATCTTTGCTGCTTACGCATATGTGATTGTTAGAGATGCAGTTGGAACGATTGTTCAGTGTGATATTTCTAATGCAAACGAAGTTCAGTTCTACAACCTTTGCTATACAGCTAATATTCCAGCACAAACTTCTGCTAATTAATTTGGGGGTGTTCTTTTGAAGAAATTTTACAATGAACCGGAATTTGAAGTTGTAAAGATGTTGTTTTCAACTGCACTTCTTACTTCGAGCAATGTTCCTGAGGAAACTCTTGGCGAAGATGTTGATGGTGACGATTAATTATTAAAATATCGGCAGGGTTTTGCTCTGCCGATATATTTTAATTAAAGGTGATTTATATGAAATTTGTAAATAAACTTTTAATGCTTACGCTGATAACAATTATTATTACAAGTGTTTCTATTGCTTCAGTTTTTGCCGAAACATTCTACTATATTGACGATTTTGAGTTTACTCGTTACACTGATGGTGGATGGACAATTAGTGACTATAGAGGTGATGACACAGATTTAATCATTCCTGATACTCTGTTGGATGTGAAAGTTTCTGCAATTTATCCATCGGCTTTTATGAATAATCAGTCTATCACTTCTGTCTATTTTCCGGAGAGCATAAAAAGTATTGGTGCAATGGCTTTTAGAGGATGTACAGAACTGAGTCAAGTTCATTTTTCAAGTAATCTTACAATTATGGCTCTTGGATGTTTCCAAAATTGTCCCTCACTTAAGACAATTGACTTATCAGATACTTCAATTGACTCATTAGGACAGCAGGCATTTTATTCTTGCGAAAATCTCGAGGTAGTATATTTGCCTGAAACTTGCACTGAAATTTCCTCTTATGCTTTTTATAAGGATTATTCACTTGAGCGTGTTTATATTCCTGCTTCTGTTACAGCGATTTCTGCAAACTCGTTCAATGATTGTCCAAACCTAACATTCTATTGCTATTCAAATTCTTATGCACACCAGTATGCGCAAGAAAATGGAATTCCTTATGTTTTGCTTGATGAGATAAATTACGAAATTGGTGATGCTGATATGGACGGAGATGTAACTATTTCTGATGTTACTACGATTCAGAAAAGTCTTGTTGATGTTTTAACTCTCACAGAAGAGGCAGAGTATCTTGCTGATGTTGACAAGAACGGAACAGTAAACATTGATGATGCTACTAATATTCAAAAGTACCTTGCAGAGATTATTAATTCTTTTGAATAACATTGTTATGATAAATTAAGCATATTAAAACAGACTTGATTGACATTGTCAGTCAGGTCTGTTATTATTTTTGTTAGATATTATATAATTTGTATGGAGATATAGTATGCCGAAACATAAAATTGCAGACTTTGTTGTAGAATATAATCCCAAATATGACCATCTGAACAAGCTGTCCAAGCCTTTTATTTATTACGGAGATGAGCAGGCAGTCATTACTATTTCAAGGACGGATAAGTATATTGAAAATCTGCTTGTCCGTATGGAAAAAGATACGACAATTGCTCAGGCTGAAGAATTTGCATACGCTACTGCTTTTAATAGGGCTATTATCCCTTTTGGCGCAATGCTGATACATTCGTCGGCGATTATTGTAAAAGGAAAATCATATCTTTTTTCGGCAAATTCAGGCATAGGCAAATCAACACATACAAGACTGTGGAAGCAACTCTACGGTGACGAAATTGTTTATATTAATGATGATAAGCCTGTTGTAAGAATTGAAAACGGCATCGCAACAGCCTATGGCACGCCGTTTGACGGCGGAAGCGGTATTGTCAACAATATCTCTGCACCGCTTGGCGGAATTATTTTTCTTGAGCGCGGGGAAGATAACTCAATTTCTCAAATTGAATCAACATCGCAAATTCTTCAGATGCTGTATTTTTCAACAGCACATTTTATTAACAGAAAAACTGCTGAGGCAATGCTTGATAATTTTGATAAGCTTATAAAAGCAACTGTTTTCTATAAGCTGACCTGTAATATGGAACCTGATGCAGCAAAAATTGCACACGATTTTTTAATAAAATAAATTATGGGGCTGTCGCAATAACAGCTCCA
>DKZL01000076.1:0-23423 GCA_002493635.1 Ruminococcaceae bacterium UBA7075
GCAGCCCACCGGCTGCTTTATTTATAGAAAATATTAATAATTTTATAATCTGAAATCGTTTTCGTTATAAGTTGTTTTTATGGTTGTGTGCTTTGGAACACGGAGCAAAGGGTTATATTTGAATTTTCTGCACTTGTTGTTTTCAAACTGTCTGTTTTTTGAGCAGAATACTATGCCCTGCTCTGATGATGCGTTTGCACAGTATGAGCAGTTTGGTGTTATATTGGTGCCGAACAGCTTTTTCATAAGTATCACCTCTTTTAAAGTATAACATTTATTAATATTTCTTTCAAGTTATTCGGAGGTTTTTAATTGAATATTAACTCAAAAACTATGAAACTTAATAATACGGACAGTGTTCCGTATCTGACATATAATTCTTTATCAGAAATTAGTTTTATAAATCACGCATTTTCGACACGTCTCGGCGGAGTATCGCAGGGCGAATTTACCTCGATGAATATGGCATTTAACAGAGGTGACAAGGTTGAGAATGTTACCGAAAATTATAAACTGTTTTGTAAAAGCGCAGGCTTTGACTATGAAAGTCTTGTTGCCTCAGCACAGGATCACAACACGGTTGTACGTGCGGTGACATCAGCCGACAAGGGTGTTGGCATTTACAAGCCGAGAGATATGCAGAGTGTAGATGCGCTTGTTACAAATGAAAAGGGAGTTACGCTTGTTACCTATTACGCAGACTGCACACCGCTGTTTTTTGTTGATACAAAAAATAAGGCGATAGGACTTGCTCACGCAGGCTGGAGAGGTACTGTCGGAAGAATCGGCGAAAAAGTCGTTAAGAAAATGGGCGAGATGTACGGAACTGCTCCTGCCGATATTAAAGCGGCTATTGGCCCTGCAATCTCTGTATGCTGTTATGAGGTTGACAAACCGTGTGCGGACAATTTTCTGGCATTTGATGACCTTGATACAGATAAATTTGTGTTCCCAAAAGAGGACGGCAAATTTATGATTGATTTACTTGAAACAAACAGGCAGATTCTTGTAAAAAGCGGTGTTAAGCCTGACAATATCGCAATCTCGGATTTATGCACAAACTGCAACAGTGAGCTTTTGTGGAGCCACAGGGCAACAAAAGGTCACAGAGGAACAATGAGTGCATTTATGTGTATTTCTTCTAAATAATAATGCATCGATTGAACATTTGTTAAGGAGCAAGAAAATCTGAAAATTGTATTTTGTCAGTAGAAACTGAAAATTCCCTGCCGTTAAGGTAATTCAATGTACCTGCGTCAGTTGAAAAATTGCAAATCAATTTATAGCTGTAAAGTGCCTGATAGTTAAAGCCGTCGGGTGCTTTTTTGTTTTTGCCGTACTTTGTATCGCCCACAAGCGGATGACCGATCGACGCCATATGTGCACGAATCTGATGTGTTCGACCCGTGTGCAGTTCAACATCAACAAGACTGAATTTTTCGTTTGACTTCAGCACGGTATATTCAGTTATTACTTCCTTTGAGCCTTCGACCTCTGTTTTGTGAATTCTTACCTTGTTTTTGCTTTCGTTTTTTGTAAGGTAACCGTGCAATACAGCGTGTTTCTTTTCAGGCTTGCCGTAAATAAGGCAAAGGTAGTGCTTTTCAAGCTCACGGGTTTTCATTTTTGCATTCATCACACGCAGACTTTCAGCATTTTTGGCTGCAATTACTATACCTCCCGTGTTGCGATCAATACGGTTGACAAGGGCGGGGGCAAATGCTTGTTCCTCTTCGGGATTGTATTCTCCCTTATCGTAAAGATAGTGCTGAACCCGTGCAACGAGAGAGTCAAAGTGATAGTTTTTGTCGGGATGAACAATAACTCCGGGTTGTTTGTTGAGCAAAAGAATGTTATCGTCCTCATAGATTATGTCAAGCTTTTTTGGTGCTTTCATAAATTCATAATCTTTTTGTGCGGCAGCCTCAAAAAATTCATCCTTTATGTAAAAAGTCAGTATGTCGCCCTCACACAGCATAGTTTGAATATCGCACTTTTTGCCGTTGACTTTTATGCATTTCTTGCGTATATATTTGTACATAAGTGATTTTGGAAGAGTTTTAAAGTTCTTTTGAAGAAATTTATCCAAACGCTGGTTGGCGTCATTCTTTTTGATTTCAAGTGTTCTCATACGATACCCTCTAAGTTCTATATACACTATATACACTGATTTTATATTAATTCATAAGAAATTTCAACCTGTTTTCTCACATATATTCGTTTTGTGTATAAAATGTTAGAGGGTGATACGATGAACTGTCACACACAAAGAGTTAAGTCGGCGGTATGTTTTGGTGCAGGGTTGCTTATAGCATCGCTCTTGCCGTCGGAATGGGTGCTGATTGTAGCAGCCGGAGCACTTGTTATTGTAAGCTTATCTTGTGTACGGAGGTAATTACTATGAAGGTCATACTTATTCAAAATCCAAAATTTATTTCGGCAATACTTAGAAAAATTTACGGAATAAAAAAAGAAACGCAAAAATAAAATTATTGAAGTATAATATTATTTGGCTATTATTTACAAATTTTTTTTAAAAAAAGGTGTGCATTGCAACAAAAAGCATTGCGCATCTTATTTTTTTATTGTAATTTGTTGTAATTATAGATATAATTTAAGTGATATGGCTTGATTAAAAAATGAGAGCCAGTAAAATTTAGAAGGTAAATTAACGATGAAAAGTACAAAAAGATTCATAAGTGTTGTTCTTGTTTTAATGAAGCTTATGATAAGCGTTGCAGCAACAGTGTCTGTAAACGCTTCAACAGGTAAGTTGTGCGATTATTATGCAACTAATCCGAATAATATGGCAGATGGTAAATACAACCGATACCTGGGCACGTGAAGGAGACGGATCTTTGTCCGACGGCGGACGAGTTCTTGATGTTCCGCTTATCCTTGCACTCAGTATCGACCCTTCAAGCACTTCAATTTCTGCTTTGAATACAGAAGGCGGTGCTATCTGGGGCAAGCTGAATACAATTAAGTTTGATACACATGTTGACCGTTTGCTTTATATGAGCGGTAAGCCCGGTCTTGGCGAACCTGCAATGTTCACAGCAGTTGACGCTAAAGGCAATACAAATTATACAACCGGCTGCAATTTGTTCAATACTTCAGGTATTGAATATAAAATGGCAGAGGGTAATATGTGCAGCAAGGTTAAATAATTTTAATTTTTTTAAAATTAATTGTTGACAAAAAGATTTACTTGTGGTAGAATAATTCTTGCTGAAAGACGGCATATACGGAGAGGTGTCCGAGTGGTTTAAGGAGCTAGTCTTGAAAACTAGTGATCCCGCGAGGGACCAAGGGTTCGAATCCCTTCCTCTCCGCCATTTTTATTTATATTTTAAATACACTTAACTACACGGAGGATTACTCAAGTGGTTAAGAGGCTCCCCTGCTAAGGGAGTAGGTCGCTAACGCGGCGCGAGGGTTCAAATCCCTTGTCCTCCGCCAAACCCGTCTTTTATTTAAGACGGGTTTATTTTTACTTTTCTATACGTACTGCTTTGTATAGCTTATTCTGGCAGTCATTTGAAGTAAAACAAATAAAACTAAATATGCGGGTGTGGCGGAATTGGCAGACGCGCTAGATTTAGGTCACGCTACCTCAGCGGAGAAATAAAATGAAATGGTATGAGAACTATAATAAGTTCTTTGAAATTTTTAATAACAGTGGAATCGCTGTTGATGAAACTGCTTTCTATTTTAAAACAGATATAAACGAAAAAGAACATTATATAGGATTTATTTCTAAACAAGACAAACCATATTGGGCAGGATATTGCGATATCACTAATGGTTGTGCTTTTAAAACAGCAGAAGAATTATTTAATGCAAAGATATATGATGGTAAATCAATAAAAGAAAGATGGAATCAAATTGTAATTATCCAAATAAGCGGAATTCCTGTCGAAGATTGGGATATTGTTTGTTTAAGGGAAAGAATTGAATAACAGATATATATCGGGTTTTGCGACCTGATTTTATATATTTGCAGGTGTGGTGGAATTGGCAGACACGATAGATTTCGGTCACGCTACCTCAGTGAAACAATTTAATATATTGATTTTCGCAAGTTTAACTTGTTGAAATACACACGTGCGGGCGTGGCGGAATTGGCAGACGCGCTAGATTTAGGTTCTAGTGTCAACCGATGTGCAGGTTCAAGTCCTGTCGCCCGCACCAAACGAAAATAATCCGAACCTTACTCCTATTGGAGATGGGTTCGGATTTGTCTATTATTTCCAATATCCTAACTTTAACAGCAAAATCAATAAATATATTTTTTATGAAATTTGAACCAAGGCAGAGAGCTTACACATATACTCTCTGCCTTGATTTTATGCTATATTTTTATGATTAGCTTGATTCTCTTTTTCTCTCTGCTGTTTCCACTCCTCATATTCCCTATTGCCTTCCTCGGTTTCAAAGAAAGCAATTATATCAGGCAGGAAACAGTTTGCCAGCTTTTCAAGTTCGTGCTTTGGAATATCGCTTTTATGTGCCGACATATGGCTATTCGGATAACACAAATTGGGCATATTTTGAAAATAACTCAGCGGATAAGACCGCAGATGTTTTCTTTGTGTGTCCGACCGTTTATTTTGGCGCTGAAGATTCATACAATATGAATCTTACAGATACAGAAACAAAAGCAAATTTTCTTGGTGCGATAAATATGGAAAAAGGAATTTATGACAGCGACAGTCGATTTTTTTCACCGTATTACCGTCAGGTGGGTTTGAATGTTTACTCAATGGAAGCAGATGAACGTGAGCAGTATCTCAAGCTTGCGTTTGATGATGTAAAAAATGCTTTTGAATATTATTATGACAACTGCAATGAAGGCAGACCTATTATACTTGCGGGCTTTTCACAGGGTGCTGATATGTGCATAAGACTTTTGAAGGAGTGCTTTGAGGATAAGGATATGCAAAGTCAGCTTGTAGCTTGCTATGCAATCGGATGGAGCATTACGGAGGAAGAAATTGAAGAATATCCTCAGCTTAAATTTGCAGAGGGGGAAAGCGATACAGGAGTTATTATTTCCTTTAACAGCGAAGCTGAAAATATTAATGATTCGCTTACAATTCCCAATGGAACCAAAACTCTTACTATAAATCCGCTTAACTGGAAAACAGATTCAACTCTTGCAGATAAAAATCTTAACCTTGGAGCGTGTTTTACCGACTATGACGGCAACATCACCAAAGAAATCAATAACCTTACAGGTGCATATATTGATGATGTGAGAGGTGCTTTAAAGGTTACAGATGTAACGGCAGAAGAATACCCTGCCGGACTTGATATATTTGAAGACGGTATTTATCATCACTATGATTATCAATTTTTCTATCGTAATTTACAGAATAATGTTCAAGTACGGCTAAATGCTTATCAGTCGAAATAAAGGAAAAGAACATTTTCGGCTTACAGATTAAAAGAAAAGGCATACACACAATCAAAACAGAAAGTGTGTATGCCATATTTTATGCTATATTCAATATTAAACAATAAAATTTATTCCTTGCCGTTCCAGCAATAGGTGCAAACCTTGTCACGGTCAAGTCCGATTGCTTCAAGCAAGCCGTCAAGTGACTGATAGCCGAGTGAATTAAAACCGAATTTTTCGCAGATTGTTTTCAGCATACACTGACCTCTTTCGGTATTTGCGTCAGCGTATTCATCAAGATGCTTCTGACCTTCGTCGCCTTCAATCTCCTGAACAGTTTTGCGTGCAAGCAATTCCATATCAGAATTACTGCTTGAGAAGTTCAGATATTTACAGCCGTACATAATCGGAGGACACGCAGAGCGCATATGAACTTCCTTTGCACCACTTTTATATAGGAACTCAACAGTTTCCCTCAGTTGTGTGCCACGAACGATTGAGTCGTCAACAAACAGCAGTTTTTTGTCCTCAATAAGCTCTTTAACAGGAATTTGCTTCATTTTTGCAACTTGATTACGCACATTCTGGTTGGTTGGCATAAATGAACGTGGCCAGGTTGGAGTGTATTTGATGAACGGTCTTGCAAACGGAATATCGCTCTCGTTTGAGTAACCGATAGCATGGGGAAGACCCGAATCAGGCACACCTGCTACATAGTCAACCTCCTGCGCAAGATTTCTTTTTTTATCCTCGCGAGCCATAATCTCACCGTTGCGGTATCTCATAAGCTCAACATTTATTCCCTCATAACAGGAGTTAGGATACCCGTAATATGTCCACAAAAATCCGCATATTTTCATTTTATCTCTTGCAGGAGATACTGTTTCATAGCCGTCTGATGTAATGCGTACAATTTCTCCCGGACCTAACTCGTAGGCATCTGTATATCCTGTTTTCTGATAAGCAAATGATTCAAATGACACGCAGTAGCCGTCCTCTTTTTTGCCGATAAGCACGGGCAGACGTCCCATTTTATCTCTGGCTGCATAGATGCAGTCGCTTGTCATAATCATAATTGTTGAAGAACCCTTAATCATTTCCTGTGCATATAAAATGCCGTCGACAATAGAGCTTTTCTCGTTTATCAGTGCCGCTGTCAGTTCGGTAGAATTTACCTTGCCCGAGCTCATAGCCATAAACTGATGTCCCTCAGCAGCAAAATGACGTTCAACAAGCTCCTCTGCATTTGAAATAAGACCAACAGTTGTTATAGCATACAAGCCGAGATACGAACGTACCAAAAGCGGCTGGGGATCAGTGTCGCTTATGCAGCCTATACCTTTATTTCCGTGAAATTTCACGAGGTCATTTTCAAATTTAGTTCTAAAAGGAGTGTTTTCTATATTGTGTATCTGACGCTGAAAGCCGTCCTTATCATCGTGAAGAATCATACCGCCTCGTCTTGTGCCAAGATGCGAATGATAGTCAACACCAAAGAAAATATCCAGTGTTACATCCTGTTTTGCAATTGCTCCAAAAAAACCACCCATATTATTTACCAGTCCTTTCATTGGTATTATACTTTATTTTTATTCAGTGTGCAAGCCCATAACGTAATTTTCATGGGGCGAAATTACATACAGATTTTATAGTATTTTAATTGAAAACAGTTATGTGAATAAATTCATTATATAAAATATAGTTATAGTCTGAAATGATTTTCGGAAAATTTCAGTACGCTTTCCTGCGTATCAGATTGTTTCCTTTAATAATTATAATTGTTTTACCATTATAAAATCTTCGTCGTTTTCTTTGATGATTTCAAACCCGACTTTCTTGTACAGATTATAAGCATAGTTTTCCTTTTGCACCGAAAGAGATACTCGTTTATATCCCTTTGATTTCAGCAATTCAATCATCCTGTTCATCAGGGCTGTGCCTATTCCGAGACTGCGATATTCTTTAAATAAAGATATTGCAAGGGACGGTGTTTCATTGTCAATATGACCGTAATCATTAATAATTCGTGTCCATACAGCACCAACGATCTTGCCGTTACATTCTGCAACTAAGCAGTTGTCGTTCTGTTTTCCAAAGTCAGCAATATATATCTGCAAATCGGGCTGGTTTGTAATTTCCTTTGACGGTACTTCTACGCCTTCCGGGATAAATATAGCTTCATATAAAAAGTCATCAAGTAGGTTGTATTCCTGCTTTTTAATTTCTCTGATTAAATAATACATAGTTTATTTTTTTAGCTGCTTCATAAGTTAGCGTTAAAATGTAACCATTGCGACCCGAAGATGTACTTCGGTTTTATGGTGAACATCATATTTTTTCAGCCCTACGGTGGTTTAATAAAAGTTTTATTAAACCGCTAAACTATAATTTTGATTTTTAATATCAGTATGCCGAAAGCAGCGGAGAAACTCCGTTTACCTGCTGCTTGTCGGCTTCGCCAATAAGAGAGATTGCCTTGCCGCACCCCATAATTACGCAGTCGGACGCATATTTGTGTACACGCACACGCAGTTTTGTCTGTTCGCTGATGAGTTTAGCAAAACCGCCGAGCTTTGCGAGTCCGCCTGTCAGAATAATTCCGTCCGTATAAATATCGCTCAGAAGCTCGGGCGGTGTTTCTTCGATTATGTCCTTTATTGCTCGTACAATGCCCATGGCAATTTCCTCAACAGCTTCTTTGATTTCAGAGCTTTTTACATCAACAAACCGTGGAAGACCGCTTACAGCGTCCCTGCCTTTAACTCTGAAGAATTTTTCCTCATCGGGAACCTTTACGCATCCTATTGCTTTTTTACAGCTTTCAGCCATATTTGTACCGATAATCAAATTGTAATGCTTGCGGATGTATTTTACTATTTCATCGTCCATAGCAGCGCCTGCCTGTTTGTATGTCTTTGACACTGCCATTCCTCCGAGCGAGATAACCGCAATGTCCGCTGTGCCGCTGCCGATGTCAGCAACTAAAGTACCGTGAGGACTTTTAATATCAATTCCGCAGCCGAGCGCCGCAGCCTTTGGATTTTCAATCAAATATACCTTGCGCACACCAAATGCACTGACCGCATTCACAACGGCACGCTTTTCTACTTCTGTAACATCGCACGGAACAGTTGTTACAACTCTTGGCATAACTACCTTAACAGAGCAAACTTCTTTAAGTAAAATCTGAACCATATCCTCAACAAGCTGTGACTGAGCAATCACACCGCCGTCAAGCGGATGTACAGCCTTGATACCGTACGGTGTTTTTCCAATCATATTATATGCCTCGTCGCCGACAGCATAAATCTGCTCGCTGTCAACATCAAAGGTAATAACGCTTGCTTCATCAAGCACTTTGCCTTTGCCCTCAATAAATACTCTTGTTCTGTCAGAACCGAGATCTATTGCAATATCCATAAAACACACTCCTATGTTTTGTTTTTTTATCTGTATGTTACGGCACATATTGTTGCGCAGCAGATATTTTTGCATTCAGCCTTATCAAGTATTCTTGCGCACTCACCCAATGTGTTGCCTGTTGTTATTATATCATCAATAATCAGAATATTTTTTCCTTTTATATACTCTTTGTCAACAGCCTTATAAACGCCTTTAACATTTTTGGCTCTTTCTTTGCCTTTTATGCCGTGCTGAGCCTTGTTTTTCTTTATTTTATTCAGTGTGTCTGCATAAGGAATTTTCAATATTTCGGCACATTGTCTTGCAAGCAGCTCAGACTGATTGTATTTTCTGATTTTAAGAGCATTTTTGTGCATTGGTACGCAGGTTATAATATCAAATTTTTTATCTCCGTACTCTTTTGCAATCCTTTCGGACATCAGCATTGCAAACTGCTTTGCATACACTCCCTGATTGTAAAATTTAAAACGCTTTACGGCACTTGCAAAATTGCCGTCATAGGGAAGAGGAGATACACATTTATAACCACCGACAGCAAAATTGATAATTGCAAATTCGGGAAAGGACTCGGCGCATTTTTCGCAGGCATATTTATTTTTGTCTATAACATTTCGGCAGTACGGGCATTTCACGGTATAGAAAAGGTCCGTAAAATTCTCTTTTGCCTTTTTAATAAAGTCCGTCATCACGCAGTAAAAATTCCTTTAGTCCGCTGTATCTTTTTGTTCGTCTGTTGTTGTTTACCATATATTCTACGGTTGCAGGATTTCCGACCAGAATAAGTGTTTTCTTTGCTCGTGTAACCGCAGTATAAAGCAGATTTCTGTAATAAAGCTGAGGAGGACCTGAAAACATCGGTATAATTACAGCTTCAAATTCATTGCCCTGACTTTTGTGAACAGTCACCGCATACGCAAAGTCCAGATCTGAGCAGTTGTCAAATGAAACCCGTGCGACCTTGTCATAAAATAATATGCTGAGGAATTTTGTTTTCCTGTCGATTTTCTGAATAATGCCGATGTCGCCGTTGAATATGCCCTCGCCCGTGTCGCCGTTTTCCTTGAACCACCTTATGTCATAGTTATTTTTGATTTGCATAACCTTGTCACCGACTCTGAAGGTCTTTGAACCGATTGTAACCTCTGCTTTGTCATCGAGTTTTGGATTCAGTATATTTTGAAGCTGTTTGTTAAGCTCAACAGTGCCAAGCTCTCCTTTTTTTGACGGACAGAGCACCTGAATATTATCAAATGGAGAATATCCGTAAGCCTTCGGCAGTCTGTTTGCACACAAATCAAGGATAACATTTGAAATTTCAATTTTATTATTTCTTTTAAGAAAAAAGAAATCGTTGTCAGATGCACTAAGCACCGGCATATTGCCGTTCACAATCTTATGAGCATTTGTAACAATAAGACTTTTTTGTGCCTGCCTGAAAATTTCATCCAGCCTTACAACCGGCACAATTCCGCTGTCAATTAAATCGCCGAGCACATTACCCGGACCGACAGACGGAAGCTGGTCAGAGTCACCGACTAAAATAAGTCTGCATCCGAACGGCAGTGCACGCATAACGCTTTCAATAATGTATGTATCAACCATCGAAACTTCGTCAACAATCAATGCGTCACAACTGAGCTGATTTCGTTCGTTTCGGTTGAAAATAGGATTATCGTGCTTATCCCAGCTTACTTCAAGCAGTCTGTGCAGTGTTTTTGCTTCATCGCCCGTTACCTCGCTCATACGCTGAGCTGCCCTTCCCGTTGGGGCTGACAGTAAAACCTTTCTGCCCTTGGATTTCATAATTTTGATGATTGCGTTCAGTGTCGTTGTTTTACCCGTACCCGGTCCGCCTGTCAATACCAGCATACCTTCTGTGAGAGCTCTGGTAATTGCTTCTTTTTGTTTGTCGGCGTATGTAATACCGTCCTCTTTTTCACATTTTTCAATTTCTTCGTCAACGCCGCTTATATTCTCTAAAGGAAATTTTAAAAGCATTTTTATTCTTGAAGCGGTATAAAGTTCGCTCAGATGCGTCTGGGGAAGATACAAAAATTTTTGCTCGTTAATTGTATCTTTAATAAGGCTTCTGTCAAAGCACATTTCTTCAATGCAGGCGGCAATCTTGTCAGGCTCGACGGATAAAAACTGAGCCGCCGTATCGGAAAGCTTTTCAAGCGGTAAGCAGGTGTGACCGTTTCTTTCGTTGTGTTTCAGAATATATACAAGACCTGCACGAAGACGCACATTGCTGTCATAATCAAGATTTTCTTTTTTAGCAATAAAATCAGCATTTTCAAAGGAAACTCCAAAGTCACCCTGACACAAAATATACGGATTTTCCTTAATCCTTTCAACACATCCTGCACCTAAATTGCTGAAAATTTTAACAGCCGAAGAGTTCGATATTCCGTATTCGCCGAGGTACAGCATAAGCGAGCGCACACCCGTGTTTTGTCTGAGCTGATTTGCAAAATCGTTTGCTTTGGAAAGCGAAACTCCTTTTAGCAAGGCAATCCTTTCAGGCTGAGTTTCCATAACATCAAGTGCAGCCTCGCCGAACTCGCTGACAATCAGCTGAGCAGTCTTTGCGCCAATGCCCTTGATTGCACCCGAAGAAAGATAGCGCAGAATGTCTGCTGTTTCTGTCGGACGGCACACCTCGCAGACATCAACAGAAAATTGTCTGCCGTAGCTATGGTGATTGGTAAAACGTCCTGTTACCCTGACAGTATCGCCTGCTCCAATCTGAGGCAATAGCCCGACAGCGGTAATACTGTCATCACCGTTTGCAATTTCAAAAACAGTGTAGCCGTTTTGCTCGTTTCTATAAATAATATCTTCAACAGTACCGGTAATTTCGGTAAAGCTATTTTCCATAATTACATACCCTTAAAAAATAATATATTTTTATTTTACCATAAATGACCTTAAATGTATATATTATTTATCACGATATTTATGAATTAGATAATAAACTAGTTTAAAGCATTTGAAAACTTTTTATGTTTTATATTTAAAGGTATTTGTGACAGGTTAGATTTGCTTTTGCTAATCCGACAATAAAATCAAAAAATCTTCGTATAATTCCTTTATGTAAATTATAATGTCACTAAATCTTGTAGAATAATATGATGAATGAAACAATATAGCGGTGGTGGTATTTTTGAAAAAAGCTTTGTTGGTTTCACACTCTGACAAAAGCGCAGCTTCTCTGTCAGAACTGCTTCGCAGTGAAAAATATACGCAGATTTCTGTATCCAATAATGCCACAGACGCTAAAATACTTGCTGAAAAAGAGGAGTATGACCTGATTTGTCTTAATGCTCCGTTGTCTGATGAAAGCGGAATTGATGTGTCTAAGTACTTTGCAAGTACTACAAGAGCGTGTGTTGTAATAATTGTGCCCCAGAAAAATGCCGATGAGATAAATGATGTTCTCACGCAGTATGGCGTGCTTGTTATTTCAAAGCCAATCAACAGACATCTTTTTCATCATTATCTGCAATTTACGGAATGCTTCAAAATGCGTATTCTGAGCGTTGCCAGAGAAAACGAAAAGCTAAAGCATATGGTTGAGGATATTAAGCTTATTGACAGAGCAAAATTTCTGCTCATAACCTGCCTTAATATGAATGAAACCCAAGCACACCGTTATCTTGAAAAGCAGGCAATGGATTTGCGGATAAGCAAGCTTCAGGTTGCAAAACAGGTCATCAAGACCTATGAAAACTAATTACAAATTCTGAAAGGATTGTGTTTTTATGAGCCGTTCGGCGTACTTAATTCTTGAAAATGGTACAGTGTTTGAAGGCAAGGCATTTGGTGCCGAAAAGGAAACGACAGGAGAGCTGGTTTTCACAACTGCAATGACCGGTTATCTTGAAACACTCACCGACCCAAGCTATTTTGGTCAGGTGGTTATTCAGACATTCCCTCTAATCGGCAACTACGGTGTAATACCGTCAGATTTTGAGAGTGCAGCTCCTGCGCTCAGAGGTTATATTGTTAGAGAATGGTGCCAAGTTCCTTCCAATTTCCGTTGTGAGGGTGATCTTGACACCTTTTTAAAAGAAGCGGGCATTCCGGGAATTTACGGAATTGATACCCGTGCGCTCACACGTATTGTGCGTGAATACGGTGTTCTGAATTGCCGCATTACATATTCCGATGAGGTCAACGATGATATTCTGAACGACATCAAAAACTATGTTATTACAGACGCAGTTGAAAGCACAACAATTGCAGAGCCGCAAGAGTTCAAGGCTGAAAATCCACAGCTTGATGTAGTGCTTATGGACTTCGGTGCAAAGCACAACATTGGCAGAGAGCTTGTAAAGCGCGGCTGTAATGTAACTGTCGTACCTGCAAATACAACTGCCGAGCAAATAAAGGCTATGAATCCGGATGGTGTTATGCTTTCAAACGGCCCCGGAGATCCTGCGTCAAATACACAGATTATAGACGAGCTTAAGAAAATCTGCGAATATAAAATTCCAACCTTTGGTATTTGCCTCGGTCATCAGCTTCTTGCACTTTCACAGGGTGCGAAGACCGAAAAGCTTAAATACGGTCACAGAGGCTCAAATCAGCCTGCAAAGGAACTTGAAACAGGCAAGGTTTACATTACTTCCCAGAATCACGGTTATGCGGTTGTAAGCGACAGTATGCCGTCAAACGGTGAGGTCAGCTTTGTAAACGGTAATGACAACACTTGTGAGGGTGTGAAATATACGGATATGCCTGCATTTTCAGTTCAGTTCCACCCTGAGGCTTGCGGCGGACCGAAGGACACAGCATTTCTGTTTGACCGATTTATAGAACTTATGAAGGATAATAAGTGATTTATAATGTTTACCATACATCTGAAGTAAATCTTCGGGATACAAAGGTTACATACTAAAACAAACTTATAGAGCGTTAGTAAAGAAAAAAGGAATGATTATATGCCACTCAAAAGTAATATAAAAAGAGTTATGGTTATCGGCTCGGGCCCGATTGTAATCGGACAGGCTGCTGAATTTGACTACGCAGGCACACAGGCTTGCCGTGCACTGAAGGAAGAAGGACTTGAGGTTATACTTGTAAACTCAAACCCTGCTACAATTATGACCGACAATGCAATGGCAGACAAGGTTTATATAGAGCCTCTTACACTTGAAACAGTAAAGAGAATTATAAAAAAGGAACGTCCCGACAGCCTTCTTTCAACACTGGGCGGTCAGACGGGACTTACCCTTTCAATGCAGCTTGCCAAGGAGGGCTTCCTTGATAAATACGGTGTTCAGCTTCTCGGTGCAAATCCTGAAACTATTGATAAGGCGGAGGACAGACAGCTATTCAAGGATACAATGCTTGAAATAAATCAGCCGGTAATTCCGTCACTTGTAGTAAACGATGTTGAAACTGCTGTTAAGTTTGCTGACGAAATCGGATATCCTGTAATTATCCGCCCTGCATTTACGCTCGGAGGTACAGGCGGCGGTATTGTAAACAACGAAGATGAGCTTCGTGAAATTACATCAAACGGACTTGAACTTTCACCGATTACACAGGTGCTTGTTGAAAAGTGCATCTCGGGCTGGAAAGAGGTTGAGTTTGAGGTAATGCGTGATAGCGACGGAAATGTAATCACCGTCTGCTCAATGGAAAACTTCGACCCTGTCGGCGTTCATACAGGCGACTCAATCGTAATTGCACCGACTGTTACACTTGCAGACAAAGAGTATCAGATGCTCAGAAGCGCAGCTCTTGATATTATTTCTGCACTCAAAGTTGAGGGCGGCTGTAACTGTCAGTTTGCACTTAATCCCGAAACCTTTGAATATGCAGTAATCGAGGTTAATCCCCGTGTATCCCGTTCTTCTGCTCTTGCTTCAAAGGCAACAGGCTATCCGATTGCAAAGGTTGCGGCAAAAATTGCTATCGGATACACTTTAAATGAAATCAAAAATGCTGTAACAGGAACAACTTACGCTTGCTTTGAGCCTGCGCTCGACTATGTTGTAGTTAAGTTCCCGAAATGGCCTTTCGATAAATTCGTATACGCAAAGCGTGACCTCGGTACTCAGATGAAGGCAACAGGCGAGGTAATGGCTATTGCGCCGACCTTTGAGCAGGCTATTATGAAGGCTGTTCGAGGTGCGGAAATTTCGCATAATACTCTTAATGACAAGGAGTTTGCAGCACTTTCAAATGCATCTGTAATCGACAGATTAAGCGTTTGCGACGACAGAAGAATTTTCTGCGTATATGAGGCGCTTAAAAGAGGCGTAACAGTTGACCAGATTCATGAGATCACTATGATTGACGAGTGGTTTTTAGAGAAGCTCTGCAACCTTATCGTAATTGAAAATGAACTTGCAAACAATGAACTGACAGAAGAACTGTATGTTCGTGCAAAGAACAAAGGCTTCCTTGACAAAACAATAGAAGAAATTTCGGGTCAAAAGATAAAGAATCCATTAGTTCCCGTATATAAAATGGTTGATACCTGTGCAGCAGAATTTGAAGCACAGACACCGTATTTCTATTCAACCTTTGACAAAGAAAATGAGGCGGCAGAGTTTATAAACAGCCGCAAGACCGATAAAAAGACAGTAATTGTATTCGGTTCGGGACCAATCAGAATCGGACAGGGAATAGAATTTGACTATGCGTCGGTTCACTGCGTATGGGCACTCAAAAATGCCGGATATGACGTTGTAATTGTAAATAACAACCCCGAAACTGTTTCTACTGACTTTGATACAGCAGACAGACTTTATTTTGAACCGCTCACAACAGAAGATGTTATGGGTATTATCAAAACTGAACAGCCATTCGGCGTGGTTGTTGCTTTCGGCGGTCAGACTGCTATTAAGCTTACAAAATTTATGAGCGACAACGGCGTAAATATTCTCGGTACTTCATATGATGCTATTGATATGGCAGAGGACAGAGAGCGTTTTGACGAGCTTCTCGAAAAATACCAGATTAAGCGTCCTAAGGGTGTAACCGTTATGACAACGGAAGAAGCGCTTGAGGTTGCAGAAAAGGTCGGTTATCCGGTTCTTCTTCGCCCTTCATATGTTCTCGGCGGTCAGAATATGATTATCGCCTTCAACGAAGCTGATGTCAAGGAATATATGGCTATTATCCTTGCACAGAACATTGAAAATCCTATTCTTATTGATAAATACTTACAGGGTACTGAGATTGAAGTTGATGCAATCTGCGACGGCGAGGATATTCTCATTCCGGGTATTATGGAGCATATTGAACGTGCAGGTGTCCACTCGGGCGACTCGATTGCCGTTTATCCTGCGTGGAACATTTCAGATGAAATGACTCAGACTATTATTGAAAGTTCCAAGAACCTTGCAATAGAGCTTAAGACAAAGGGACTTGTTAATATTCAGTACCTTATCTATAAGGGTGAGCTTTATGTAATTGAGGTTAATCCTCGTTCATCAAGAACAATTCCGTACATCAGCAAGGTTACAGGTGTTCCTATGGTTGACCTTGCAACAAGAGCAATGCTCGGCGAAAAGCTTAAAGATATGGGTTATGGAACAGGTCTTTACAGAAAGAGTCCGTATGTTGCCGTTAAGGTTCCTGTATTCAGCTTTGAAAAGCTTATAAATGTTGATAACCACCTTGGACCTGAGATGAAGTCAACAGGTGAAGTTTTGGGTATTGCAGGCACACTTGAAGAAGCACTCTACAAGGGCTTAATCGGTGCAGGCTACAAAATGAAGAAAAACGGCGGTGTGTTTATAACTGTCCGTAATTCAGATAAGTCTGAAATCGGTGAAATCGCAAAGAAATATTACGATATGGGATTCAAAATTTACGCTACTCAGGGTACGGCAGAGGTGCTTTCAAAGTACGGCATTGATGCTGTAACCGTTAAGAAGATTCACGAGTCCCAGACTGATAATACACTCACACTTATTGAGTCGGGCAAAATTCAGTATGTAATTTCAACATCTGCAAAGGGCAGAATTCCGTCAAGAGATTCAGTTAAAATCAGAAGAAAAACTGTTGAAAGAAATATCCCTTGCCTTACATCGCTGGATACAGCCAATGCTCTTGCACAGTGCCTTATGAGCCACTATACACAGCACAGCACAGAACTTATTGATATAAATAATATGAGGGAAGAGAAGCTTATGCTAAAGTTTACTAAGATGCAGGGTATAGGTAATGACTATATCTATTTCAGTACATTTGATCAGGAAATAAACAATCCCGAAGCATTGTCTGTAAGACTTTCCGACAGACATTTCGGTATCGGCGGTGACGGTGTAATCCTTGTTTGCCCATCAAAAGTTGCGGATGCAAAAATGAAGATGTACAACCTCGATGGTTCAGAGGGAAAAATGTGCGGTAACGGCATACGTTGTGTCGGCAAATTCCTCTATGACCACGGTATGGTTGATGTAAATGAAAAGGATGAAATCACTGTTGAAACCTTAAGCGGTATCAAGAGCCTTAAAGCATATACAACAGACGGAGAGGTAACAAGACTTCGTGTAGATATGGGCAAGGCAATTCTTGATCCTAAGCAGATTCCTGTTGCACTTGACGGCGATAAGGTTGTAAACAAGACAGTTAAAATAGGCGAAAAGGAATATGACATCACCTGTGTTTCAATGGGCAATCCGCATTGTGTAGTATTTATGGATGACATAGACAACCTTGAAATAGAAAAAATCGGACCTGTATTTGAGCTTGACCCGATTTTCCCTGAGAGGGTAAACACAGAGTTTGTAACGGTTCTTGATGACAACACAATAAAAATGCGTGTGTGGGAGCGTGGTTCAGGCGAAACCTGGGCTTGCGGTACCGGTGCATGCGCAGTTGCAGTAGCAGCTTGCGAAAACGGTTTCTGCAAAAAGGGCGAAGACATTAAAATCAAGCTTAAGGGCGGCGACCTTATCATTAACTATACTGACGAAACGGTATATATGACAGGTAATGCTGAAAAAGTATTTGAAGGCGAAATTGAGGTGTAAGTCGTGGAAATGACAGAGCAGAAAAAGACTAAAAAATATATATTCGTCACAGGCGGTGTTGTTTCGGGTCTTGGAAAAGGTATTACAGCGGCGTCACTCGGACGACTTTTGAAGGCGAGAGGACTTAAAATTGTCGCTCAGAAGCTTGATCCGTACATAAATGTTGATCCGGGCACAATGAGTCCTTATCAGCACGGCGAGGTTTATGTAACTGAGGACGGTGCAGAAACCGACCTCGACCTCGGTCACTATGAGCGTTTTATTGACGAGGATTTGAATAAGTATTCAAATCTTACAACAGGCAAGGTTTATTCAAATGTACTTGAAAAGGAACGCCACGGAGATTACCTCGGCAAAACAGTACAGGTAATTCCGCACATCACAAACGAAATCAAATCATTTATATATAACGTAGGTGAAAAGACAAACGCAGATGTTGTAATCACGGAAATCGGCGGTACAGTAGGCGACATTGAGAGTCAGCCGTTCCTTGAGGCTATCCGTCAGGTATCTCTTGAGGTGGGCAGAGAAAACAGCATTTTCATCCACGTAACCCTCGTTCCTTATATCAAGGGCAGTGAGGAGCATAAGTCAAAGCCTACGCAGCATTCAGTAAAGGAACTTCGTTCAATCGGTATCAATCCCGACATAATTGTACTTCGTTGTGATGAGCCGCTTGAAGAAAGCATTTTCAATAAGATTGCGTTGTTCTGCAATGTAAAGCCTGACTGCGTAATTGAAAACATAACATTACCAACACTTTATCAGGCACCTCTTATGCTTGAAAAGAGCAACTTTTCAAATGTTGTCTGTCGTGAGCTTAATCTTAAAACAGATGTTAAGCCCGACCTTACAGAGTGGGAGGAAATGCTTGACCGTATTAACAACCGCAACAAAAAGTGCACAATCGCACTTTGCGGAAAATATGTTGCACTCCACGATGCATATCTTTCTGTTGCCGAGGCTCTTCGTCACGGCGGTTATGAAAATGCAACTGATGTAGAAATCAAGTGGGTTGACTGCGAGCTTCTCACAAAATATAAGGTTGACGAGCTTTTGGGCGATGTTGACGGCATCCTTGTTCCCGGCGGTTTTGGCGACAGAGGCGTTGAGGGTAAGGTTATGGCGGCTAAATATGCCCGTGAACACGACATTCCATACCTCGGAATCTGCCTTGGTATGCAGACAGCTGTAATTGAGTATGCACGTAATGTTGTAGGTTACAGTGATGCAAATAGTGGCGAGTTTACTCCGAACGGCGACCATAATGTAATAGATTTGATGCCTGAACAGCTTGGTGTTGAGGATATGGGCGGTACAATGCGTCTTGGTGCTTATCCTTGTGTAATCAAGCCGGGCAGTAAGATGGAAAAAGCCTACGGTAAGTCTGAAATTTCCGAGCGTCACCGTCACCGTTATGAGTTTAATAACGATTACCGTGAGGACATTGAAAATGCAGGTATGCGTATTACAGGTACTTCACCTAACGGACTTCTTGTTGAAGCAGTTGAAATTCCCGACAAGCGTTTCTTTGTAGGCGTTCAGTATCATCCTGAGTTCAAGTCAAGACCAAACCGTGCGCACCCGCTGTTCAGAGATTTCATTAAAGCGGCTGTTGAAAGTAAATAAATTCCGTTCAAACATAGAGGAGGAATAAAATTGAAGATTAATAAGAATTTTGATAATCTCGTTCCAAACTATCTTTTTGCCGATATAGCAAAAAAGACAAATGCATATATTTCGGCTCATCCCGATGCAAAGGTAATCAAGCTCGGTATCGGTGATGTTACACTTCCGCTTGCACCTGTTGTTGTTGAAGCAATGAAAAAGGGTGCAGAGGACCTTGCTCATAAGGAAACATTTAAGGGCTATCCCGACTACGAGGGTTACGAGTTTTTAAGACAGGCAATTTCAGACTATTACAAGGGTTTTGGTGTAACAGTCGGTGCTGATGAGATTTTTGTATCTGACGGTGCAAAGTCTGACTGCGGCAATATCGGCGATATTTTTGACAAGGACAATGTTGTTCTTGTTACTGACCCTGTTTATCCTGTATATGTTGACTCAAATATTATGGCAGGAAGAAAAATTGTTTACGCTGCTTCAAACGAGTCAAACGGCTTTGCCGCTCTACCTGATGAAAGCGTAAAGACTGATATAATCTACCTTTGCTCACCTAATAACCCTACAGGCTCTGCATATACGGCAGAACAGCTAAAAATGTGGGTTGATTATGCGCTCGCAAATGATGCAATCATTCTGTATGACTGCGCATATGAGGCATTTATTACTGAAGATTTGCCGCGTTCAATTTTTGCAATCGAGGACGCACGCAAGTGTGCAATCGAAATGTGCTCTCTTTCAAAGACAGCTGGCTTTACAGGCACACGCTGCGGATACACAGTAATTCCAAAAGAGCTTGAGCGTGACGGTCACAATATCTATTCAACATGGTATCGCCGTCAGGCAACAAAGTTCAACGGTGTTTCATGGCCTGTACAGTGTGCAGCTGCCGCAGTATTCAGCGAAGAGGGACAAAAGCAGATTAAGGAAAATATTGCTTACTATCAGGAAAATGCAAGAATTATTGCATCAGCACTTGATGAACTCGGCATTTACTATACAGGCGGTAAGAACTCACCATACATTTGGCTCAAGTGTCCGAATGGTATGGGCAGCTGGGAATTTTTTGACCTCCTGCTTAACGAGGCAAATGTTGTAGGTACACCTGGTGAAGGTTTTGGTGAGAATGGTGCAGGCTACTTCCGTCTTACTTCATTCGGCGACAGAGATAACACAATCGAAGCTGTTGAGAGAATTAAAAAGCTTCTTTCAAAATAATTCTATTAAATCATTAAAAAGGAACGGTTTGCGCCGTTCCTTTTTTACTTTATAGCAAACTGCCCGGACAAGTGCAGCCCACCGGCTGCTTTTTAACATTACAAAAAACTTCTCGTACTTCTCAGTCGGGCACAGAAGTGAGTTTTTATATGATGCTGTCTGCTCGGATAGGTACAGCCCACCGGCTGCTATTTTTGTATATTGTAATTTTTAATTACTGCATTTATACTCTGTTTTTCATCTTTTGTCAGCTTTCTGTATTCGTCTACCAATATGGATTCTTCATTATTCAAATCATAATGATAAACTTCTTCAATTATATGTTTTATGTCGGTATGCCCCACAAGGTAGTCGACCGAAGTGCCAAATATGTCGGCAAGGTTAATAAGAGTGCTTATATCAGGTTCAACATTATGATTTTCATACTTATTTATAGATTGCTGGCTTGTTCCTATAATTTCGGCGAGCTTTTGCTGACTGATTCCTGCTTCTAATCTTAATTTTTTTAAATTTTTTACCATATAACCACCTCAACTTTAATATTAACAACTTATATTAGTTAAATAAAAAACTTATTGTTAGTTATTGACAACAACCAGAGGTTGTGATATATTATTATTGTAAATTTGACAAAGCAAGCCAAATTTTTCAAAAATTATTATTAAGGAGAAGAACAAATGAACAAGAAAACAAAATTTTTATCGGTTGTATTAGCCTTAGTGCTTGCAATCAGTGCCTTTACTGTTATGTCGTTAGCAGTAAATGCAGCAGAGGAAGACGACTATTGGGATATATCTGAATCAACCATGGATACTCCTACAGAATCTGTTGTTGATCACATTGAACTTGTAAATTTACCTGAAACAACAGAGTATATTAAAGAAACAGATTGGGATTTTTCAAAAAATAATATCTTACTTGATGGACTTGAGTTTAATGTATATTTTTCCGATGGCACAGAAAAGCATATTGTGTGTACTGAGAGTGTAGACTATTATTCTGAAGAGCTACATATTCAGTTCTTTGATTCTGAAGGTAATAAATTTGATGATCTTTCAGAGTCCGGCGAGTATACAGTCAGGATTTCTTATTATATTTTTAATGGAGATGTTAGTGACTACGAATCTGATTGTGAGGTTTGCGAATATACAATCAATGTGATTGAAGATCCTTTTAACTCAACTGTTAAAAGCATTGAAATTATAAAGCTGCCTAATAAAGTGTTTACCGCTCCGTATATCAGTAGTGAAGACTGCAAAAGTCAGCAAGAATATTTTGATATGTTGAATGATAATTCTATTCAGTATAATATGAACGGTGCTCAGATGAAGATTAACTTTACTGACGGTACATCGGATGTATATAATTTTGACAAACCTAATGGTTTTGGTCTTGTTTCTTTTGAATATGAAGGAAGATATATTACAGTTAATGATTTGGGTAATTATAAGGCTGAGGTAGAGTTTGCAGGCAAAACAACAGTTTTTGAGGTTAATCACACAGGTGCAAATTCGTCTGCTATAGTAAAAGTTGAGCTTACAAAGCTTCCCGACAAGGTATTCACCGAGCCTTTGTTTACCGATTATTTCATTCCTCCTAAACAAGGAGAGAGCTTAGATTTAGATGAAGCAAATAAATCTATTGCTTTGAATATGAAAGGTGCAGAGCTTACATATTACTATGCAAACGGTGAATCCGGAGTATATGTTTTTGATGATTACGTGTATTATGGTTTTGACGTAAGCGATAGATTATTAGCAGCATATACCACTGAATTAGATGAACCTTACAGCCAGATTGCCGTAACTGATTTAGGAAATTATAAGGCGAAAATTAGCTTTGATCCCGTAGGAGGCAGTGTTGACCTTGAATATGAATTTTCGGTAAAAACAAATAACGAGACCGATAGCACAATTACAGGCAACCCTGCAAACGGTAATTTAGCATCATCTGATACAGCCAAATCTTCAACCTCAGATACAGCAACTTCTGACAGCGTAATAAATGGCAACACAGATAACGGAGCAATCGCAACAGGCAGTGTTATGTATTCTGTTGTGGCTATCATTGTTTTAGTTTCTGCTTGCGGTGTACTTGCATTCTTTAACAGAAAGAGATACCTGAGCAAGTAATAATCAATAAAACAAAAACGCTCTCTATTACAACCAGACTAACACCCGATAATTGTTATTTCAGTTAACAGTTGTCGGGTGTTTTTATTTGAGATTAGTATTAATTGAGTTCTCCACGGGAGAATATGACTACATAAAAAATTTTTGAAGAAATTGCATTGTTTTATGCAATTTCTTCTTTTTTTATACCCATAAGTGAGGACACCTTTTTATAGAACTTTAATTTAGGTGTCCGAATAAAATGTAAGGAGGTATATTTTGACGAGTGAAATTATTCTCGCTCTGATATCCTTTGCAGGCACGCTTGCAGGTTCGCTTGCAGGTGTGTATGCAACGTCAAGATTGTCCAACTACCGCATTGAACAGCTTGAAAAGAAGGTTGATAAGCACAACAATCTTGTTGAGCGTGTTTACAAAATTGAGGAGCATCAGGCGGTTGTTGACAACAAACTAAAAACTTCGGATCATCGAATAGCTGATCTTGAAAATGAACAAAAAAACGGAAAGGAAAATGAGCATTATGAAAATTTTTAAGTTTTATTTATCAAAAGATTGCCTTATAAAAGCGCTCAGAACCTTTTTGCAGACGGCAATCGGTTATATCATCACAAATATCACGCTTTATCT
>DKZL01000076.1:23790-34425 GCA_002493635.1 Ruminococcaceae bacterium UBA7075
GAAAGTCAGAATAAAACAGAAATTATTGATGATAAAAGCACAGTAAACAATGAAGAGATTGAAAAAGGAGAGGAAAATTTGAATGGCTAAAAAAATTTATTTAAGTCCGTCTAACCAGAGAAGCAACTCATATGCGACAGGCGGCACAAACGAAATGGCACAGTGCGACAAGATTGCAGCGGCTACTGCAACGGCACTCAAAAGATGTGGATTTGATGTTAAGGTGGGCAAGTCAGGCGACACCATGCAGAATCGCTGTTCTGAAAGCGACAGCTTTGGTGCAGACATTCATATGCCTATCCACACCAACGCATACAACGGCAAAGTTACAGGCGGCACACGCATTTTTTGCCTTAACTCAAACGGTAAGGGTGCTTGCGATAAGGTGCTCAAGTATCTCGGTGCAATTTCTCCTGGTACTGCCGACAGCATAAAATATGAAACAGGACTTTATGAAATCAACACGCCGAGAGCGCTCACTGTTTATGTTGAATGCGAATTTCACGATACAACAACAGGTGCAAACTGGATTATAAACAATGTTCCAAAAATCGCTGAGGCTATCTGCCATGGATTATGTGACCACTTTGGTGTGACTTATAAAGCGGCAGGTTCATCAGGCAGTTCTTCAGGCGGCACATCGGGTGGTTTTAAAAGCTATATTGTGCGCATAACGGCTGATGACGGAGTAAATATCCGCAAAGGCGCAGGCACAAATTATGCAATCACCGGTGCAATTCCAAAGGGCGGAGCCTATACGATTGTTGATGAAAAAACAGGCACAGGCGCAAGCAAATGGGGCAAGCTAAAGAGCGGTGCAGGCTGGATTGCCCTTGACTATACAGAAAAAATCTGATAAGCAGCCGGTGGGCTGGCAACCGGTGGGCTGCACCTATTCGTGCAGACAGCACCATATAAAAAGCACACTTCTGTACCCGACTGTTTCCGAGCAAATTTCTATAAAATAATAAAGCGGGCTGTCTTTTATAAGGCAGTCCGTTTTAAAAAGTATGTAAAATGAAAAACAATCGCAAAAAGTGCAAAAATGTCATATAATTATTATAACACAAAAGGCAATAACCTTACATAAAGTAAAATTATCACCTGAAATTTCGTGAAATATGCCCTTCAACGAAACAAAAATATCGTCAAATTCTGTATATATAATAGCAAAATCAACATTATATGTCAACTTATTTTTGAGAAATTATCTTAAAATGTATCTTTTTATGCAATTTTATCTCATTATTGCCTTTTAATAGAGGCTTACATGGTCAAATTTATGGTCTATGTGCCTACTTAAAAGTATTAATTTGAAAGGCAGTGATTAGATGAGAACGCAACGGAATATCTACAAGAGAAAAGACGGTCGATGGGAGGGCAGGTATTTTAAAGAATATGATAGCAAAGGAAAAATAAAATACGGTTCTGTCTACGCAAAAACATATTATGAAGTAAAGGTTAAGCTAAACAACATTGTGCCTGATTTTTTGAAAATTCCTGAAAAGAAAATAGATATAGATTTTAAAGATGTTTGCTATGAGTGGCTCGAAAATAAAAAGAGAAATATTAAGCAATCATCTTATGCAAAATATAGCTTTGAAATTGAAAGATATATTATTCCTCAGTTTAGAAAATGCAAGCTATATGAAATAGATAAGAACTCACTTTGTGATTTGATTACAAGCAATCGACAGCTTTCACAAAAAACACTTAAACATATATCCATTATATTTAAATCAATAGTAGGGTATATAAATGAAAAATATGATTCTAATATAGAATTAAAAGATTATCAGTTTATAAGTATATCTGATAAAAAATATAGTGTTTTATCAGTATCAGAACAGGAAAAGTTAGAAAAATACTTGCTTAAACAAATCGACTTACCAAAATTGGGTGTATATTTATGCCTATATACAGGACTTCGTATAGGTGAACTTTGTGCTTTGAAATGGTCTGATATAGATTTAGAAAACGGTATATTAACAGTAAACAAGACAATGCAGAGAATACAAAATATAGATAATAACAGCTATACAAAAACTAAAATAATAATAGAAGTACCGAAGTCAGATACTTCAATTAGAGATATACCTTTGCCTAAACATATTATAAATCTATTAAAGAAATATAAATCTATAAATAGAAATAACACATATTTCTTGACAGGAAATATGAATTATATTGAACCGAGAACACTGCAAAACAAATTCAAGAAATATCTTGAAAAATCAGGAGTTGAAAATATAAACTTCCACGCATTAAGACACACATTTGCCACAAGAGCTATTGAAAGTGGAATGGATGTAAAAAGTGTAAGCGAGATATTGGGACATTCAACCGTTAAAATGACACTTGAAAAATATGTGCATATTACAATGGAGCAAAAGCGAAAACAAATTAATAAACTAAAGCCTTTTTGAAAATTAAAGTGGTCAAAAAAACAGTCAAACTGCTGTAAACACCAGTAATAATGGGAGTTTACAGCAGTTTTTCTTGTAAGGGCATATTTCACGAAAGTTAATGTTTCAAATTTATTATTGCCTATGATAACAGTTTTTGCAGTAGTTGTAAAGACTATTCGCAGAAATGTTATAAAAAATCAAAATTAGGGGATGACATAATGAATCAGAATAAAAGAAAAACATCGTTTGTGGTAATAGGCATAATATTAATTATAGTTGGAATTATTATGGGAGGAGTAATTATAAAATGAAAAAATACATATCAATTTTGCTGTTAATTCTAATGTTTTTTTCTTTAACGGCTTGCGAAAGTAAAAAAATCGAACCTGATAACACAATTAATACTGCTGAAGAAACTTCTAAAATACAACAAATAGTTGAAACAAAAGAGAGTAGTTCAAATGATAAAACAGAATTTGAACTTACTGATAAAAGCTATGATGATTTGACTTTGGATGAAAAAGAACAGTTAAAATATTATAATGATGGTTATACATTTATTGCGAATTTCTGGAATAATATGTGGTATGTATATAAATATGGTGAACTTTTCAAAGTAATTGATACAACTAATTTAAGAGATGAGTTGCCTGAGCTGTATGAAGAAAATATAAATTTTGATAATTATCTTGTTATCGATAATTGTTTATATTTTTTTGTAAGAAAGACTAATGATGTTTTTAAAATTGATTTTGACATATTAAAAGTGGAGAAATATATAAGTGGAGAAGAGTTTAAAGATTATACTACAGTTGATAATTGTGTAATGCTTAAACATAATAAAAACTTGTTTTTTGTATTAACATGTGCTGAATGGAACAATATTATAGAAATAGATACAACAAAAGATACACCTACGCTTGATTATAAAGGAAAAGGTGATAATTTAGTTAAGCCTGGTGATGTTTTTGAAAAATTTGAATTTATACCGATAGATTCAAATAACTACAGAGTTACAGAGGCAATAAATAATATTAGCTATAATTATTCCCTTGAAAATTATATGATTACAGAAAAATGTGAGTTCCCTAATATAGGATATGATGAAGATAATTGGCAAGATTATCTTCATGAAAAAACAATCGGATACTTTTATAGAGAGGGCAAGGATTATAATTATTCGTTTATTAGCAAAACCAGAGAAAATGAATTGAATGGTAAAGAAGAACATTCGTCTGAGATATTAAAAGCCGACTCAAAAAAAAATAAAAGTATATTAGCAGAAAAGTTACCGTTTTTTAACTTTGAAGATACATACACAGATACAACGATAAAAAGGCTTAGTTGTTCAAAGCTGTCAAATGAATGGTTGTATTTTGTAGCTGATTATCAAAGAGGAAATAATAATTTAATATATTTTTTTGACGACAATCTTCTTTGTGATACAAGTTCTTTAAATTATACTATAGAATATGTCGATTTATGGAATGTTTATTATATGGATTCAAAAGAAGAAAATTATATATTATATTATTATATTCAGGCAAAGCCAATAAATGACTTTAAATCATCAATTTATATGGGAGAAGAATAATAAATTTATTATTAAAAGCTGGCAGAATTTTTCGTTCTGTCAGCTTTTTGATATAATATAAAACTTATTTATTTTTACTTGTAAATCTGTAAAGAGCAAGGTTTATAATAAGGAAAACTGCTATTGCTATGAGTGAATACATCAGCATAAAGCCAAAGTCAACTTCGTTGCTGAAAATATTCATCTTTACGGAAAATATCTGATACATAGCTTTTGCAAATTCGCCGTTGTCAATTCCGTTAAGCACATCGTTTGCGTGGTCAATGGTCGGAGTGATAAGCACATATTTCATCATTCCTGCAATCTGAGAGGCAGGAACAAGGTTTACACCCGTCTGAATGGATTCGCTGAACTGCGAAACAGGAATATAAGCACCTGTTATAAATCCGATTGCGGCTGAAACAAGCACGCCGAATGAGCCTTGAGTTGATGACTTTTTAAAGAATGACGCAAACACCATAAGCACCAGTGTTGCAGAGATTGAGCCAAGTGCAACAAGTCCGTAAATTTTCAGAAAATCAAGCAGAGTATAGGTGATTTCACTGCCGATGCAGAGGAAGATAAATCCTGCTGTTGTCAGCACGGCAGATACTAAAAATGTGTTTACAACTGCACCCGAAAAATATGAGAGCACTACCGTGTGACCTTTTACGGGAGATGCACCATAGTCAAAGTTTATTTTTCTTTCTCTGTCATATACCATAACAGACAGTGAGTTGAGTGCAACCGTAACAACAGATGTGCCGATTACTCCTGCCATAAGATAGCTGTTTACAATTGCATTTATATCGTTATCCGAGAGCAAATCTCTAAGCTCGCCAAGCTGTGCGATAATGCTGTCTGTATAGTTGTTTTTGAGGAACAAAAGGAACAGACCTAAAATTATTATCTGCGCCATAAGCGACATTATGATTGATGTTTTATCTTTTAAGTACACTCTTATATTTCTTAGTGTAATACCTTTGTATGCGTTTATTGTTTTTGTCATTTTATTCACCAAGCCTTTTACCTGTTATTTTTAGAAATACGCTGTCCATATCGCCCTTGATTACCTCGTAATCTTCGATTTTAAACTTATTAATTAGCTCGGTAGCCTCAGTGCTTTTTTCAATTTTAATGTGGTATGCGGAGTTGAAATATTCAAAATTCAACTTGCTTTCAGCAAGCATATTTTCTGTGCTTTCGCCCTGCTCTGTGTACCATATCAGACTGTTCTGAGCGTAGGTGTTTTTAAGATTATTCGGAGTTCCGTTTGCCGAAATCTGTCCGTTGTCAATAATTACTACATTGTCGCAGTCGGTGGTTTCTTCCATATAGTGAGTGGTCAGAAATACGGTAAGTCCCTTTTCTTTTCTCAGCTTATGAATAATGTTCCACACCTGCACTCTTGTCTGCGGGTCAAGTCCTGTTGTCGGCTCGTCAAGAAAAAGAATTTTCGGTTCGTTAATCAGTGCTCGTGCAATGTCTACTCGTCTTTTTTGGCCGCCACTCAGCTTGCCATAGCGCCTGTTCATAATTTCATCAAGATTGAATATTTCAGTAAGGTAATTTACTCTCTCTCTAATCTGCTTTTTTGATAGTCCGTAATATGACGCCCTTGAAACAAGGTTTTCTCTGACAGTAAGCTGAATATCAAGTACCGAATTCTGAAATACAATTCCGATTAAGTCCTTGATTTTGTCCTTCTGCCTGTCAAGGTCAAAGCCGCCGATTTTTACATTGCCCGAAGTTTTTTCAAGCACTGTGCAAAGAATGTTAATGGTTGTAGATTTGCCTGCGCCGTTAATGCCGAGAAAAGCGAAAAATTCGCCCTCGTTTACACTAAAGCTGATGTCATTAACAGCTTTGACATTCTTATAATTTTTTGATAGGTGCGAAACCTCAATAATTTTACTCATATGTCTTTCCTCCTGTCGTGAATTCATCATAGCACACCCTAAAACATAATAAAAGGCACCTTGCACCAAGCTGTAATTTGCCTGATGTAAGATGCCGATTTTAAATTGTGAAATGCATTGTTTGGATAAAGTTAAATACTATTCCTGATTGTTTTCATTAGCATTAAAATCTTTTAGTGCTTTGTTGATTGAAATTGCTGTTCGGTATTGAATAAAGTAGGAATAAGCCATTACTATTGCATAAACAAACATATACATAAGAAATACGATAACTGCATATCCGAGGCTTTCGTACCATTTCCAGATGTAGCCGAGGGTCATAACTATGCCTGCAACTACAATAAAATGTATGACAAATCGAATTTTGAGTTGTTTTTCACTCAGCTCTTTTTTGCTGTGGTAAATAAGTGCGGGAAAAGATGTTAGCAGACCCGTGAGTAATATCATCCATGGATATTCAGTAGGGTAATACTCAACGCCCCCCAATGTAGTTGCAAGACTTATTACAAACAGTACGCCAACTGTGATTACAAAAAAATTCATAACTACAAATCTGATTGATTCTTTCATATTAATACCTCACATTCCAAGTCTTTTTTTTAGATTAGGCACATATTGACGGGAGATTATAACACTCTCACCATTAGTAAGCCTTGCCTCAAATCTGCCGTTCATTGACGGTGCAACCGAGCGCACCTTTGCAAGATTTAAAATCATAGCTTTTGAACATCTGAACATCTTGGTGCCCGACAGCTTTTCTTCAAGCTCATAGAGCCTTGCTTTGGTATCAAAAACCTGATTCTGGCAGTAGATAAAGGTTTTGTTGTCAACGGATTCTATATAGAAAATATCCTTTACGGAAATTCTGAAAACCTCGCTGCCGCTGCTGCCGAGAATTATGTTTTCGTTCTTTTTCAGCTTTTGTACAATAGACAAAACTTCGTCATTTACCTCGTGGCACCTGATAACAACTTCTTCCTCTTGGTCATTTCCTATTTCGGTGATTGAAATTTTAAACATTCGCACCCCTCCAAATTTATAGAATTAAGTATAGCATATTCTCAAAATAAAATAAATACTGATAACGGTAACCTGCATTTTCGGCACATTAAAATGCACGCTGCATATTATGGGAATGTAATATTAATCTCACTATATAACTGAGATTAATACTAAGAAATAATTTTGGGTGTTTTTATGAAGATGACTGATATAAAATCCTTTGGCATAATAGGCGGAGATAAGCGGCAGCTATTTTTAGCCAAAGCAATATATGACAGCGGTTATGCCGTAATGCTCGGAGGCTTTGACAGGCTGCGGAGTACCGGTAACCTTGTTTTGGGCGACATAAAGGCGGTGGCGGCAAAATGCGATGTGATGATATTGCCTGTTCCGTCAGTCAGAGCAGACGGAAGTATAAATACTCCGTTTTCTGATGAATGTACTGTACTCGATGATGAGCTTATTGGAATTTTGATTAAAAAACCGGTTTTCATCGCTATGAAGGATAAATTTATCAAAGCTTATCCGCAGTTTGAAAAGGCAGAAATCTTTGATTATGCGGCTAAGGATGAATTTGCAATACTCAATGCTCTGCCCACGGCAGAAGGTGCGGTTGAGGTGGCAATGAATAAATTTGAGGGCACTATTGCAGGCAGCAGATGTCTTATTACAGGTTATGGAAGAATAGGTAAGGTGCTTGCCGAAATGTTGAAAAACCTGAAGGCAGAGGTAACCGTCAGCGCAAGAAAGCCAAGTGATATGGCATTTGCGCAAGCTTTCGGATATGACGAAATAAATACTAACAAGATGTCGGATGTCAGAAATTTTGACCTTGTATTTAATACCGTGCCGAGTATGATTTTTAACAGAGAATTATTGTTAAACACCGATAAAAACACAATTATTATTGACCTTGCCTCTTTACCCGGAGGCGTTGACTTTGAAGCGGCACATATTCTCGGTATTGACGCTGTCAGGGCATTGGCTCTGCCGGGAAAATGTGCTCCTAAAACTGCCGGGGAAATAATAAAGACAACAGTTTTCAACACTATTGAGGAGGTTTACAGGTGACAAAAGCAACCATAGGTTTTGCAATGTGCGGTTCCTTTTGCACCTTTTCAAAAGCGTTGTCACAAATGGAGAAGTTGGTGGAGCTTGGCTATAAAGTTTTGCCGATTATGTCGCAAAACGCATACGAAACCGACACTCGTTTTGGCAAAGCTGAGGAAATGGTAAAAAGGGCAGAAGACATAACAGGCGAAAAGGTAATGCACACCTCGGTGATGACAGAGCCGATAGGACCGAAAAAAATGTGCGACCTTTTGTTAATAGCACCTTGCACGGGAAATACTTTGGCAAAATTATCTTTGGGCGTAACCGATACATCTGTTACAATGGCGGCAAAATCACACTTGAGGATTCTGCGTCCGGTACTTTTGTGTCTGGCAACAAACGATGCGCTTGGTGCGTCTGCACAGAATATCGGCAGACTTTTAAATACGAAAAATGTTTACTTTGTGCCGCTCAGTCAGGATGACTGCATTAAAAAGCCGAATTCATTGGTAGCGGATTTTGATAAAATTCCGCAGTGTGTTGAGGCGGCACTCAGAGGAGAGCAGATACAGCCTGTTTTTGAATAAAAATAAATATAATATATTTTGCGGTGAGGTGTTGTCCTTACCGCTTTTTTGTGGTAATATATTTTATAAGGACTATTGTACCAATTATTATTGTCGGATGCCAGCAAAAAACATTAGCTTTGCATAATTTATTCCGTTTCTATCAGGTATTCGGCACAAGGAGAACAAAAAATGAAATTTTGTAATAAATGTAAGCATATTCATAATGATGAGGAACTTATGTGCCCTGAGTGCAAAAAGCCTCTTGAGATTATAGAGGATGAAAATACACCTGTATTTATGCTGTCGGCACAAGGTTTTGAACTTTCAAGAGTAAGAACGGCGCTTGAAGATAACGGAGTACCCTGTGATACGGCGGCAAGAAAAAAGAACATTTCTGCCGATGCGGTAACAGGGTATGATAATTCAGAATATGATTTGCTTGTTCCGTATTCTGCATATGAAAAGGCTTATGATATTTGCGTCGGTATCGGTGCAATCAATGAGGGAGAGGCTGAAATTTTAGATGATGACGGTCAGCCTGTGCCCAAAGTAAAGTCTGCAACCGAGGAATTTGAAGAAATGAGCGGTGTAAAGCGAACTACAGTCAGAATCATATCTGCAATTTTATTGATTGCTGTATTCTGTATAGTAATCTGGGGAACAGATTACATAATGGAAATTTTTAAACATCTTTTTGGAAATTGATTAATTTATGGAGGAATATAATATGAAACAGGAAACAAAATGCCTGCATTCAGGCTATGAACCAAATAACGGAGAACCAAGACAGGTACCGATTTATCAGAGCACAACATGGAAATATGCAACAAGTGATGAGATGGGAAAGCTGTTTGACCTTGAAGCAAGCGGTTATTTCTATACCCGTCTGCAAAATCCTACAAATGATGCTGTCGCTGCAAAAATTGCCGACCTCGAGGGCGGCGTTGCTGCAATGCTTACTTCAAGCGGACAAGCTGCAAACTTTTTTGCACTCTTTAATATCTGCGAAACAGGAAGTCATATTGTTGCTTCTTCTGCAATTTATGGCGGCACATATAACCTTTTGGGTACAACTATGAAGAAAATGGGTATTGAGGTTACTTTTGTTGACCAGAATTTGCCCGAAGAGGAACTTGCAAAGGCTTTTAAACCTAATACAAGAGCGATGTTCGGTGAAACTATCACCAACCCTACCGTATCTGTGCTTGATATTGAAAAATTTGCAAGACTTGCTCATTCACACGGTGTCCCTCTTATTGTTGACAATACATTTGCGACTCCTGTTAATTGCCAGCCAATCAAATGGGGTGCTGACATAGTTACACATTCAACAACCAAATATATGGACGGACACGCTGTTTCTGTGGGCGGAGCTATTGTTGACAGCGGCAATTTCGATTGGATGGCACACGCTGACAAATATCCGGGACTTACTACTCCCGATGAATCATATCACGGCATTGTGTATGCTGAAAAATTCGGCAAGCTCGGCTACATTACAAAGGCAACTTCTCAGCTTATGCGTGATTTAGGCTCAATTCAGTCGCCGCAGAATGCGTTCTATCTGATGAATGGTCTGGAGTCACTCCACGTAAGAATGGACAGACATTGTTCAAACGCTCTGGCTGTTGCGAAGTTTTTAAAGGATAATGACAAGGTTGCCTGGGTCAGCTATCCTAACCTTGAGGGCGACGAATACTATGACCTTGCAAGCAAATATCTGCCGAATGGTTCCTGCGGCGTGCTGGCATTCGGTATTAAAGGCGGCAGAGAGAAGTCGATTGAGTTTATGGACAGCCTGAAACTATGCACTATTGCAACTCACGTTGCTGATGCAAAAACTTGTCTTTTGCATCCTGCAAGTCATACACACCGTCAGATGACTGAGGAACAGCTCATTGAAGCAGGTGTTGCACCTGATTTAATCAGACTTTCTGTAGGTCTTGAGAATGTTGACGATTTGATTGACGATTTGAAGCAGGCATTTGAAAGAGTGTAATTCTTTAAATAGAAAGTTAGGAACTATCTAAATTATAGTTTAGCGGTTTAATAAAACTTTTAATAAAAATTCGTAGGGAACGACCCCCGTGTCGTTCCTAATAATAAAGAGC
>DKZL01000027.1 GCA_002493635.1 Ruminococcaceae bacterium UBA7075
GGATAACCTAAAAATATAATAAGAATAGCTTTTTTAAAACTCGGAATCTTAAACGTCCCACCTGATTGCAACAGCAATCAGAAAAAAGGACATATTAAGACAAGGTTTTGGGACGTCTGGAAGCCGTCCCCTACATAGAACTTATTTAAGGTTATGTTTGTTGTTACTCCAACATCTGTTATAAAACCAAAACAAAAAAGCGACTGCATTATGCAATCGCTTGGTGCCGGTGACCGGACTTGAACCGGTACGGAGTATTAGTCCGAGGGATTTTAAGTCCCTTGTGTCTGCCTATTCCACCACACCGGCATATAAAGTTTGGTGACCCGGACGAGAATCGAACTCGTGTTACCGCCGTGAAAGGGCGGTGTCTTAACCGCTTGACCACCGGGCCAGATATGGTAGCGGAAATAGGACTTGAACCTACGACACCCTGGGTATGAACCAAGTGCTCTAGCCAGCTGAGCTATTCCGCCATGTCATTTGCTAATACTCGAAATCAGCAAGACTAATTATAATGCATAAAGAGCGTTTTGTCAACACTTTTTTTAAATTTTTTGGACGCTTCATAAGTTTTGTTTAAAATATAGTGTTTGAATTCCGAAGATTTACTTTGTTTTTATGGTGAACAGCATACTTTTCTTGTTATAGTCCGTAGGGAACGACATTGAAAAAATCACAGCTTATCTCCCGGTTTGGTGCAGAGGGCGGCAATGAGCGCAAAGAATACAGCCGCAGCAATTCCTGCCGAGGCACTTGTAAGACCGCCGGTTAAAATTCCGAGAGCTCCGTCCTGCTTCAGTGCTTCCTGCACTCCCTCACACATAAGATTGCCGAATCCGCAGATTGGTACGCTTGCACCTGCTCCTGCAAAATCAACAAGAGGTTTATAAAGTCCGAATGCTCCCAGAATTACGCCTGCCACTACAAAGCTTGTTAAAATTCTTGCAGGAGTGAGCTTGGTCTTGTCAATAAGAAGCTGTCCGACAACACAAATCAGTCCGCCAACCCAGAATGCGTTTAAGTAATCCATAGAAATTCTCCTTATAAGTGTTATTTAATTAAGAGTATTATTTGCAAAAATTGCTTAAAAATTCATAATAAAATTTCTTTATGTGATAGCGAATTGAACTTTTGTGTTTATTAAATGATTTTTTTAAAAAAATACTACACAAATTGGATTTTTTGTAGTATAATCTATAATGTTTTAATGTGCGTTCTGTTCAATTAAGCACAAAATATGTAAGTATAAAACAAGGAGTGAATGTCAGGTGATTGAAGTTGCCAATCTTACCAAATGTTATGGTGACATAAAAGCAGTTGACAATATCAGCTTTACCGTTGAAACAGGAGAAATTCTCGGATTTCTCGGTCCGAACGGTGCCGGTAAGTCAACAACAATGAATATGATAACAGGCTACATATCTTCAACAAGCGGTACTGTTACAATTGACGGAAGTGAAATTTTGGAGGATCCGAAGAATGCTAAGAGTAAAATCGGATATCTTCCCGAAATTCCTCCTCTCTATATTGATATGACAGTAAGAAAATATCTGGAGTTTATGTTTGACCTCAAGGGGGTAAAACTTCCTAAAAAAGAGCATATAGACGAAGTAATGCGCCTTGTACGCATTACCGATAAGGCTGACAGAATCATCAAGAATCTTTCAAAAGGTTATCGTCAGCGTGTGGGTTTTGCTCAGGCATTGCTCGGCAATCCTCCAGTGCTTATCTTAGACGAGCCGACGGTAGGTCTTGACCCGAGTCAGATTATTGAAATCCGTAAACTTATAAAAAGTCTCGGAAAAAAGCATACGGTGATTTTTTCTTCTCACGTGCTTTCCGAAATTTCTGCAACCTGCGACAGAATACTTGTAATCAACGAGGGAAAGATTGTTGCCGACGCAAAGACAGACCAGCTGTCTGTTGTAAACTCAGGTCAGCAGAAGCTCTCGCTTGTTGTTGAGGGTACAAGCTCGTCTATAACCTCTGAGCTTAACAATATTCCGTCTGTCAAAAAGGTTTCAAAACAGCAGGATACGGGCGAGAATACTGCTAAATATATTGTTTTCTATGATCAGGATGCTGATATCCGCCGTGAGGTGTTCAACGCTATGGCTCGTAATAATACCCCGATTCTTGATATGCAGTCGGGCAATGAAACACTTGAGGATATGTTCCTTAAGCTGACATCTTCTAATTATGCGAAGGGAGGCAAAAGATAATGGGTGCTATTCTTAAAAGAGAACTTTCGGCTTACTTTAATTCAGCTATCGCTTATGTCGTAATGGCTGTATACTTTTTCTTTGCCGGTTTGTATTTTTATTTCTATTGCTTTGAGAGCAACACAACAAGTCTGACAGGCGTTTTTAATAATATGATTTATATAATCCTTTTCCTTGTTCCGATTATCACAATGAAGAGCTTTGCAGAGGAAAAACGTCAGAAAACCGATCAAGCACTGCTTACTGCCCCTGTAAATCTTACGGAAATCGTAATGGGCAAATTTTTGGGTGCATATATCCTTTATGCAATATGCTCAGTAATCTTTCTTGTTTTTGCAGTGGTTATTTCATTCTTTGCCGCACCGAGCTGGAGCGTTATCCTGTGTACCTTTATAGGAGTTCTTCTTTTCGGCGCTGCTTTGATTGCAATTAATATTTTTATTTCTGTTCTTACTGAAAGTATGATTGTTGCTGCAATCTTCGGTATGGCTGTGGGTTTTGTCATTCTTATGATGAGCACATTTACAAGTGTTATTCCGTTCGAGTGGCTTTCCGCAGCACTTGAAAAAATTAATTTCATCACATATTATGTAAACTTCTCTTATGGTTTGCTTAATATTACAGATATTGTATTTTTCTTGAGTTTTGCTGCACTGTTTATTTTCTTTACAGTACGTGTGCTTGAGAAAAGACGCTGGAGCTAAGGGAGGTTGACAAAATGAGTGAAGAAAAAAATCTTAACAATCTTAACGCTTCAGAAGAAACTGTAAAGAATACAGTGACTGAGGAAGTAAAAGAAACAGCTCAGACAGAGGCTGATAAAAAATCCAAGAAGAAAAACAAAAAGAGTAAAAACGATAAGGACGGCGGAGTAAAAGCATTTTTAAAGTCAAGAAAGGCAAGACACGGCTCTGTTGCAATAGGAATTGTTGTTGCAGTTATCGCAATTGTGATTGTACTTAATATAATCTGCTCACTGCTTGTAGACCGTTTTCCGAATCTCAGGATTGATATGACTGCAAACAGCTCATATGCTTTGCAGGAGGACACTGTAGACTATGTTTCACATCTTTCAAAAGATGTAAAGGTTACAATCCTTATGAACAAGGATGTCTTTGAAAGCGGCGGTTCATATATGGTGCAGGCTGACAATCTTCTTGAAAAAATGGAGAGCAGTTCAGACGGCAAGCTGAAAATTGCCTATGTTGACCTCACGGAAAACCCAACTTTCACTTCAAAATATACCGATATTAACTGGACTGATTCAAGCACAAAACATCTGATGTTGGTTGAATGCGGCAATCAGTACAAGGTGTTAGAGCTTGAAGACTGCTTTGAATATGATGAGCAGGCATATGCTTATCAAGGCACTCTTCAAATCACAGGCTCAAAGGTTGAACAGGCTGTTGTAACTTCAATACTCAATGTTACGACAGATGATAAGGTTGTAGTCGATATGATTACAGGTAACAACGAACAGGATTATTCGGCAATCAAGACTTTGCTTGACAACAACGCCTATAAGGTGAATGAAATTTCACTTGCAACACAGGACCTTGAGGAGGACGCAACTATTGCAGTTCTGTTTGCTCCTTCTGTTGACCTTGATGAGGCGGCTGTTTCAAAACTTTCAGGCTGGCTTGAAAACGATGGAGAGTATGGTAGAACTCTTGTTTATGTTCCTACAGCAGATATGCCGTCAACCCCTAATCTTAACGAGCTTTTAAATGAGTGGGGAATGTCAGTTGACACCGGATATGTATTTGAAACCAGCGGAGACCACCTTGTTTCAAACAGCTCACCGTATGCATTCCTTGTTGATTACACAAACTATTATAAAGACGGACTCAAAAATTCAGGTATTCCGGTTGTTGTTTCCGACGCACACGCAATTAATGTGACAGACGAAAACACAGCTCACGCAATTCTGAATACATCTTCAAGTGCAGGCATTTATCCGCTGGACGCAGAAGAAGGATGGGATTACAACGACGCTATCACAGGCGAGCCAATTTGTGTGGCTGCTGAGGGCGTCAAGAGCAACACTAATGAGCAGGAATCAAAACTTGTTGTATTCGGTTCATATGTAATGTTCAATTCAAATATTATGAGCTATAACAGCTACAATAACTCTGCATACCTTATGAATATTATGAACACTGTTTCGGGCAAGGACGACACAGGTATCACCATTGAAACAAAGTCAATGGAAAGCACAGAGCTTGGTGTGTCTGATGTTGCAACCAGAAGCGTTATTATGGTTATTTTTGTAATCATTATTCCAATCGCAGTTATAGTTATCGGTCTTGTGTTCTGGATTCGCAGGAGGAATAAATAATGAAAAATAAAAAGAATAAGATAATTTTATTAATTGTTGCTGCTGCAGTGGTTGTGCTTGTGGGAGTTCTGCTCCTGCTCATCTTCCTGCCGAAAGACGGTGCATCAGGAACTGCAACTTATGATGAAGGCGTAAAGATGTCTGTCAATGTTGACGAGAACGGCGTTCATCAGGCTCAGATTATAACCAACGAAAAAGGCGAGATTGACAACAACAGCTATGGTACACTTCTTGAGTATTATCCTGCCAATATCAATAAAATTCACGTTGAAAACAGTAAAGGTACATTTGATGTGTTGTCTGAAACTCCCACAAATGAAAACGGCGAAACTGAAGCAACAATTTACACAATCAAGGGATATGAGGACTTTGATTTGCAGGCAGGCATTGCAGATGAAATTGCCAATGCAGCTGCGGCTCTTGACTTTACAAAGGTCATCAGCCTTGACGGCAAAAATTCTTCTGATTACGGATTTGATAAGCCGACTGCAACCATAACGGTTTATTTTGATGACGACACAAGCGCAGTAATTATTGTGGGCGATAACGCTCCGCAGGATGCAGGCGCATACATCAAATTCGGCAACAGTGACACAGTTTATTTTGTAACGGTTGATTCAGTTTCAGCGTTCAGCTACGGACTTACAGATATGTTTAGTTTGGCAATCAATGATTCTGCGACCGACACGAATAACAGTCAGGCAAAGAGCATCACTCTCGGCGGAACTCACCTCGACAAAGAAATTGTAATCGAACCCAATACAAATTCTGATATTTCAGCTTCTTACGCTATGTCAGCACCTGTAGAGGCGTACGCTTCCGAAGCAGCTTCCAGTAATGTTGAAGGCGATATAAGAGGATTGTATGCTACAAGTGTTCAGATGGTTAATCCGTCAGACGCTCAGCTCAAGGAGCTTGGACTCGACAATCCGTATGCAACCGTTAAGGCGGTATATCCCGATACAACCATTGAGCTTATAGCTGCAAAGCCCGACAGCGAGGGCACTGTAAGTATGATGATAAAGGGCGGAAATGTTGTATATCAGATTGGCAAGGACAGCGTTACCTGGGTTGAGGTAACTTTCGATGAAATGCTCAGCGAGTATATGCTGTCGCCTTCAATGGTGTCACTTTCAAAGATGACGGTAAATGACGGCAAGAAGAACTATGAATTTGTTTTTAGCTCAACAACAAGCACCGAAAAAGATGAAGAGGACAGCGAAACAACCTCAACCACCACAACGGTAAAATACGGTGACAAGGAAATTGACCTCGGAAACTTTTCAACATATTTCCAGAATGTTACACTTATTACCCGTGCGGACGGTGACACAGAAAGTTTCAGCGGAAACCCTGTACTTTCGGTAAAATATGATTTTACATCGGGTGACAGCGAAACAGTCAGCTTTTACAACACAGGTAACGAGCGTTATCTTGCGGTAGTAAACGGACAAGCTATCGGTCATGTCTATAAGGCAGGTATCAACAAGCTGGTAAACCAGACTTCACAGATTGCCGGCAACGAACAGGTTGATGCATTTTAATTAAACAATTAATATTCAAAAGGCAGACACTTTGTATAGAGTGTTTGCCTTTTAGCGTTAAGTATTTTTTGTTTGTATCAAAAGCCGGAATAAAAAATAATAAAAATAGCTTCTTAAAAAATTTGGAGTTTTAGAGTATTACCGAAGTTATCTGTTGGTGTGTAGGGAACGGTCTTGACCGTTCCGCAAAATCAGCAGATGGTAATAAAGTAACGGAACAGTCAAGACTGTTCCCTACAAATGTTAAAGGAAAAATATGCTGTTTTCTGTTAAGTTAAAGTATACCTTCGGGTCGCAAAAACTCCGTGATACTGCATTATACAACATATTAAAACTTATATGTCGGTGAAAAAATTTTTTCAATCAGTGCGGCAACTCCGTCATCTTCGTTTGACGGTACTATAAGTTGTGCGTGCTGTTTACAGCTTTTAACTGCGTTCTGCACAGCAACGCCCAAACCTGCCCACTCAATCATATCTGCGTCATTGTCGGCGTTTCCACAGGTTGCAACGGAGCTCTTGTCGATATTAAGTTCATTGCAGAGCCATTTTAAGGCAGAAGCTTTGCCGGCATTTTTGTCCATAAACTCCATAAAGTCGGGAGTGGAGGACGTTATGTAGAATTTGTCAGTATTATTTTCAATTTTATCCCATAACATTTTAAGGACGGCAGGATTATGCTCAATAATTTCTATGCTGTCCAGCTCTGCTTTGTGTTCAAGGATAAATGACTTCATATCTTCAATATGTCCGTGTGCCGAGCGGACGTAATCCACATAATCCTCATGGCATCCGTATTTTATGGGATCGTCTGAATATCTTTTGTCTGTATATGTCAGACCGTCAATAAAGGCTTCAAGAATTAAATCGTAAGGCTCAATGATTCCGAGCAGCTTGACCACTTCGTTTTCGTCAAGCAGAAAGCGGCGAATGCATTTTCCGTTTTTGTCATATACGGCAGAGCCGTTTGATGCAATGACATAGTCGATTCCTTCAATTTCTAAAATCTGTTTTGGCATTGTTCCGTACGGTCTTCCGCTTGCCACAACCACAATAATACCGTTTGCTATTGCCTTTTCAATGGATTGCCTGACTTTTGCAGATAGCGTGTTGTTGTTTCGCATTGTTGTGCCGTCAATATCAAGAGCAAGAAGTTTTATGCTGTTCATATATACCTCGTTATATTTTCTTTTTGCAGAATTCATTCATACAACAGTTTTCACACATAGGCTTGCGTGCCTGACAAATCGCCCTTCCGTGCAGTACCAGACGATGACAAAAATCGTTGCTCTCCTCCGGCGGCAGAAGGTCACGCAGGGCAAATTCGATTTTTTTCTGATCTTTAAGGTCGTGCAGACCAAGCCTGTGAGTGATGCGTATGCAGTGGGTGTCTACAACAACGGCAGGCTTGTGAAAAATATCGCCGCAAACCAGATTGGCGGTTTTCCTGCCTATGCCGGGCAGCTTTGTCAAATCATCAATGTTGTCGGGTACAACTCCGCCGAATTTATCACGCAGCATTTGTGCCATTGCGACAATATCTCGTGACTTTGTCTTGTACAGTCCGCAGCTTTTTATGTATTCTGCAACCTCTTCTTCGGTTGCTTCGGCAAAATCATCAACGGTTTTAAAGCGTTCAAAAAGCGCAGGAGTAACAATATTTACCCTCGCATCCGTGCACTGAGCCGCAAGCCTTGTGGCAATCAACAGCTGAAGAGGGTCTGTATATATCAGTGAGCAAATTGCGTCGGGATATTCTTTTTTCAGAGCCTTGACAGCATTTTCTGCAATTTGTTTTTTAGTCACATCAATCACCTCAAAAACAGTTTATCATAATTAATCTGCTATTGCAATTAAACAATTAATTTGTTAAAATACAATTATCGGCGAACACCGTTTTACAGAAAATCTGAGTAGTAGGACGGCTTAAAACGGTGTTGGTATTAATTTGATTTTGGAGTGATAAAATGTATGAGAATTATGTGTTTGACCTTTATGGAACATTGATAGATATAAACACAGACGAATGGTGCGATGACCTTTGGAAGAAAATGGCAATTTTCTACGGTTATCAGGGTGCTCACTACACATATAAAGAGCTTAACGAGGAATACGGAAAGCTGGTTGAAAAGGAGAAAAAAGCAGTCTGCCGACGTCACAAGGATTATTCCGTCATTGACATAAAAATAGAAAAGGTGTTCAAAAAGCTTTATACGCAAAAAGGCGTCAAGGCAACGAAGGCTCAGGTTCTCAAGACTGCCGAGGTGTTCCGTTGTTACTCAACGAAGTACATCAAGCTGTACGACGGAGTTATTGATTTGCTTGATACACTTAAATCAAAGGGCAAAAAGATTTATCTGCTTTCTAACGCACAGCGTACCTTTACGGAAAACGAGCTGAATATGCTTGACCTTACAAAATATTTCGACGGTATATGTATCAGTTCAGATGAGGAATGTTCAAAACCCGATACAAATTATTTCAGGATTTTGTTTGAACGCTATAATCTTGATAAGTCTGAAAGTATAATGATCGGAAACGATTTTCGATCGGATATTGGCGGAGCGGCTGATTTCGGTATAGACAGCCTTTACATTCACCAGAGCATTTCTCCTGAGATCGACGGTGAATTGAGAAGCACATATACCGTTATGGACGGCGATGTTTATAAAATAAAAAAGCAGGTAGTGACCTGCACTTAATCGGGCAGAAAGCATCATATAAAAGATTTTCATATCAATGCTTTAATTCCGAGATGCTGAGTTTGCTGTGCTTGCACTTTATATAACGGGTAGAGTGCTCACCGGCGCAAATATAAATGTTGACATTTAATTTTGTGTGTTTTATAATTATACTAATATAGTTAAATTAATTATTTTTTGGAGGACATATAAAATGAAAAAGCCAAATAAAAAAGATAATGTAAATCTGTTTTTCTCTGCATTTTTGGTGCTTGCATTCGTTGTATGCGCACATTTCTTTACCCAGTTCACAAATACGCTTACATCAAATGTAGGCACAATTATTTCAATAGCTCTCTATGTTGTATTCGGTCTGTTGCTTTTCTACGCAACCCGTGTCGGTGACGGCAAGGCTGTAAAGCGTTTTTCACTTGTAACTCTAATTGTTATGGTTCTTCCTGCACTTTACATAATTATTTCTTCAATGGCTGCCGGCTTGCCTTTGCATGATGTATTTGCTTCGGACATTTCAGGAAATGTAAGCCTTATTGTTTCACTTGCAGGTATTGTGCTCGGTTATGGTATTCCTTACACATTTTTGAGCGGATTTGAAGTTGCTGATGAGGAAGAAGAAGCAGCTTCTGCTTCTCCTGTGCTTGAGGGTGGCATTGAGGCAGATTTGCTTGAAAATGATGACGAAGAATCAGCAGAGAACGAGGAAGTTGTCGATGAGGAAATAAGCTCAGAAGAAGAAAACTCTGTTGAATAATAAGCGATTACTTTATATTTAAATTTTCAGCGGCTGTCACTGACAGCCGTTTTTTCACTTTATAGGAAACAGCCAGGTGCAGAAATGAGTTTCAAAGCGTGACTAAGAAGCACATATAAGAATTATACAAGTATTTACTGCCTTGGTTGTTAAAGGTGCATATAAAAGTGAAAATATGCTTTAAAAAACTGCATAAATCAAATAGCCGATAATTGTTAAAAATGCTGTTTTTGTTTATTTTTTACAGATTTCATAGACTTTGTGATGATGATGTGATAATATTAACATGATTAGGTTTTCCTAAGATAAAAAGAAGTTTTGAAAGGAGAAAAAACAAATGAAAACCAAAAAGACAGTAAAGCTTTTAAGTGTATTGGTCGCACTTAGTCTGGTGATTTGTTGTGTGTCTTTTGCGTTTGCAAATGTAGGAGCTGCAACCGTAAAAGAAGATACTGATGTTTCTGCAATAGCAGGTTCAGTTGTTGAAAACGACGGATTCACATGGGACAATGCAACAGTTTACTTTTTGCTTACTGACCGTTTCAAAAACGGCAACACATCAAACGACCACTCATACGGCAGAACACTCGACAAAGACGGTAAGCCGATTTCCGGCTGGGACACTGCTCCGGGCACATTCCACGGCGGTGACTTTGCAGGTATCACACAGGCTATTGAGGAGGGCTATTTCAACGACCTCGGCGTAAATGCACTGTGGATTTCCGCTCCGTATGAGCAGACTCACGGATACTGCGACTCAGGCGCAGGCCACTTTGCGCACTATTCATATCACGGCTATTATGTTCTCGACTATACCGAAACAGACGCCAACTTCGGTACACCCGAGGAGTTTGAAACTTTGGTTGACACTGCTCACGAGCACGGCCTCAGAGTTATTATGGACATAGTTATGAACCACTGCGGCTACAATACAGTAGCTGATATGGAGGAGTTTGGTTTCGGTACACTTTTAGACGGTGCTACTGATTTTAAGTATGTCATTGAAAATGTCAGTGATTTCAACAAACATATTGATTACCAAACATCAGCAGAAGACTGGGGCAAATGGTGGGGCCCCGACTGGATAAGAAGCGGCCTTCCGGGATACACCGAGGGCGGCGGCAGTAACGAATTGATGAGCCTCGCCGGCCTGCCTGACTTCAAAACAGAGCAGACAACCCCCGTTTCAATTCCTGAGGTCTTAAAGACAAAGTGGACAAAAGAGGGTACATACAACGAAAAAATCGCAAAGTATGGCAGTTCAAATACCGTAACAGGCTATCTTACAAGCTGGCTTGCCGAATGGGTAAGAAAATACGGTGTCGACGGCTTCCGCTGTGACACAGCAAAGCATGTTGAGAAGAGCTCGTGGAAACAGCTCAAAACTGCCTGCGTAGATGCACTTGCAGAATGGCGTCAGAACAACCCTGACAAGCCGGGTGCAGACTGGCAGCAGGACTTCTGGATGACAGGCGAGGCTTGGGACAAAGGCGTTGGCTATGATGAATACTATACACAGGGCGGCTTTGACTCTATGATTAACTTCGAGACCTGGGGCGCAGGCGTGCTTGCAAGCTCAAGGGTTGCCGGTTTGTATCAGGGCTACGCTGACGCAATCAACACAAAGGAAGACTTCAATGTGCTTTCGTTCATTTCATCACACGATGCGCTTTTAACCCGTGGTGATACAAACACAATGATTTACACCGGCTCGGCATTTCTCCTGACTCCGGGCGGCGTTCAGATTTACTACGGTGACGAATCAAACCGTCCGATGTTTGATGGCTTAGCCTTTGACGGCGCCGGTGGTTCCGGTCACTCACTGCGCAGTGATATGAACTGGGACAGCCTTGACCAAACTGTTCTCGCTCATTGGCAGAAGGTTGGTCAGTTCCGTAAAGACCATGTTGCAGTCGGTGCAGGCAGCAACATAAAGCTTTCTGCAACAAACGGCGTTGCATTTGCAAGAACATACGATAAGAACGGTGTTTCTGACAAGGTAGCAGCTGTAATCGCTGCTTCTTCAAATGCAGATATAACTATTGATGTTTCTTCAATATGGAGCGACGGTCAGCTGCTTATGAACGCCTATGACCAGTCATCTGCAATAGTTACAGACGGCAAGGTAACATTTAACAGCGGTGAAAACGGAACAATTCTCATTCAGATGCCGGACGGCAAACCTATTATGAGCGTTACAGGCCAGGCAAAGTTCAAGGGTACACAGACTGTTACGGTATCACTTGAGGAATGTGACAGCGCAACCTGCTCAATCGACGGCGGCAATAAGTTCCTTGTTACAAACGGCTCAACCTTTGAAATCGGTAAAACTGCTTACGAGGGCGACACAATCAAAATCACACTCGAGGCAACAAACGAAAAGGGTTCATCAAGAGCGGTTGCATCCTTCTATAAGATGTTTGAGAGCGAGGAGCAGCCGACAACAGGCGATCCTTCAACTACAGTTCCTGCTCAGAAAGCAAAAATCTTCGTAAAGAGCGACAGTGCACCTTATGTTTATGCCTGGGCAGGTGAAAACACAGCGCTTTGCGGTTCTTGGCCGGGAACACAGATAACAGAAAAGAACAGCGACGGTTACTATGTTATGGATCTTAACACAACAGATACATACAATGTTGTTCTCAGTAACGGCAGCAACAGCAACCAGAGCAAAAACTTCAAAAATCTCAACGGCGAAACATATTTTGAAATTCCGTCAGGCAATTACTCTGCTGCAAAGATTGGTACCTCAGGCAGCGGTGACGATCCGTCTGAAAAGTCAGTTACATTCACAATTAAGCCGTACAGCGCTTCAGCAAGCTATCATCTCTATGTCTGGGCTGCCGACGGTAGCGAACTGACAGGCGGATGGCCGGGCATGAAACTTACAGAAAAGGACGCTGACGGTAACTATATATTCACAGTAAGCGGCTACGATAAGGTTAGCGCAATCGTAGGTACGGGCAACGACAGCAAAAGGACACAAGATATTACAGGCATTATCGACGGTTCCTGCATAGAAATAACAAACGAGGACTGCACAACCTATAAACTCACTAAGCCTGAGATTGTCCTTTCAAAGTTCCAGACACTCAAGAAAGAGGCAAGAGGAGTTCTTGCAATGACAGCAAGTGATTACACAGTATCAAGCTGGAACAATGTTCAGTCAATAATGACAAGTGCAAACGCTCTTATTGCACAGGGTGAATCAGCAGCCGATGAAGCTCTTGTTGTAAGTACACTTGAAGAGCTTCAAAACGCAAAAGCTGCTCTTGTGCTTGCAAATGCAGGTCTTTCATATGCTGTTAAGGGCAAGACTACAATAGCTGGTGTTGCAGTTCAGGACGCAGACATCACGGTAACAGTGAACGGCAAGTCCTACAAAACACATTCAGATGTAATCACAGGTGAATTTACTGTTGAGGCAACTGCTCTTACATCTTCATCTGTAATTAAGATTGATGTCAAGAGAAACGGATTGTCATCTGAGTCATATTCATACAATATGTCAAACGGCGATATTACGGGATATGTTCCGCCTACAAATCCTACAACTCCAACAACTCCGACGACACCTGGATTTGTTTTGGGTGATGTAACAGGCGATGGCAAGGTTTCTGTTGATGATGCAACATATATCCAAAAATATATTGCAGATCTTGTAAGTATGACAAGTCAGCAGCAGCAAGCAGCCAATGTTGACGGCGATAATGAAATTTCCATTAAGGACGCAACTGAAATTCAAAAACATGTTTCAGGTATGAGCAGCGTATTAGGATAATCTGCATTTAAAAGTTAAAATTTAATATTGATATAATGATGGGGATGTCGCAAATTTTTTACTTGCGACATCCCCTGAATATTTTGTTAAAACAAATTAAAAGAATAACAATGCGGAATTTAAGAATGATTTTATTCGGCTTCGGTTTCCTCAAGTGCTTCGTATTTTTGAAGAGTTTCGCTGATAACACGCTTTCCTCTCCAAGTGCCTTTAAGCCAACGGATAAATACTACTATTCCTCTCAGAATTTCATCTGCCGCCATTGCAATCCATACTCCGGCAAGTCCCATTCCGCATACAATGCCGAGTATATACGCAAAAAGCGCACTGACGCCCCACATTGAAAAGATTGCCAGAACTGTCGGGAATTTTACATCGCCGGCAGCCTTCATACTGTTGATGATAATTATATTTGTTGTTCTGCCAAATTCAAGAAAAATTGCAATGAACATAACAGTAGAACCGAGTTCGGCAACATTCGGGTCGCTTGAAAACAGTCTGAATGTGTAGGGAGCAGCAAGCCAGTTAAGAACTGCAAACGATATTGAAGCAATCAGACCGAATCTGAGGGTTTTAAGCACTCGTCTGTATGCAAAGTCGTAATTGTTTGCGCCTACGCTGTGACCGACCAGAATTTGTGTTGCCATAGCCGCCGAGAAAGCCAGCATATAGTTAATCATAGAAAGCATATTTCCGTAGATTTTTGTATTGATAGCTACAATTCCGAGCGTGTTTACTATTGCGGTGATTACAAGCTGCGACAGATTGTACGAAATGTTTTCTCCTGCTGTAGGAATACCCAGCTTTAACAGTTCTTTTAAAATCTTTACAGGGAAGGGGATGAGATAGCGTGGGCTGAAGCTTCCCTTTATAACAACACTAAAATAAATTGCAGCGGCAATAACGGCTAAAATTCGGCTTGTAATTGTTGAAACAGCTACGCCTGACGCACCCAGCCCGAGTATTTTCAGCGGACCGTAAAGCAGAAGATAATTGCCTATAATGTTAACGCCGTTCATACCAAAAGCAATAATCATGCCAAAGAAGGTTTTGCCGTTGCTGTTGAAAATCTGCGAAAAAGCATTGATGACAGCCTGCGTAAAAATAGTACCGCCGACTATTTTCATATACATATCGGCGTCGCCGATCATTTCCTCGGGTACATTTATCAGTTTTAACATCGGTGTACTGAATAAAAAAACAATCAAGCTGATAATAATGCTGAGAACAAGATTAAAGGCGAGAGCAACTGTGTAGATTCGGTTCATCTGATCCTTTTTGCCTGCGCCAAGGTATTGGCTGACCATAATTCCGGTTGCGCTTGTAATAATTGTAAATGCAAGTGTTAAAAATCCTATTATAGTGTTTGCGTTGCCAATTGCGCCGACTGCTGTTTCGGAATAGTTTGACAGCATAACCGTGTCAATATATCCGAGTGCCATTCCGAGCAGTGACTGAAAAAATATAGGCCAGGCAAGACTAAGAACAGACCTTTTGATTACTGAATCGTTATCAGTAGTTTTAATTTTTTTTGCTTCTGACATCATATCAATCCCCCAAATGTCGGTGTTGACCATTGTTTTTTTGAGTTGTATAATAATAAAAAACAATTTTATGCATAGATAATATTATAAGGTAATTATAGCATAGTATTTTATAAATAAGCAATTAATTTAAAAAAATATACGAGGATAAATTTTATGAATATATGTGTTTTCGGATCATCAAGTGAAATAATAGATAAGAAATATCTGACTTCAGCTGAAAGTCTTGGCAAAAAAATTGCGAAAAACGGCGATACAATGATTTTTGGCGCAGGAAAATACGGAGTAATGGGGGCAGCAGCCCGTGGTGCAGCTTCTGAAGGCGGAAAGATTATTGGAGTTTCACCTGAATTTTTTGAAGAAATAGATGTAATATACGAAGAATGCACAGAACTTATTTATACAGAAACAATGCGTGAGCGCAAGGCAATTATGGAGGATAAGTCCGACGTATTTATAATATGTGCAGGCGGTATAGGAACATTTGAGGAGTTTTTTGAGGTGCTTACACTAAAACAGCTTCATCGTCATAGCAAACAGATTATTGTTTATAATGTTGACGGATATTATGATTCTATGCTTGCTATGATGCAGAATGCCGTTGATGAAAAATTTATGAGCGATGAATGCAACAGGCTTTATACGGTTGCGTCTACAGAGGAGCAGGTTTTTGAGCAGATAAATAATTATGTTCCGTATTCATACAACAAGTATGGCAATTAACAATTTTTTAGACGCTTTTTTGGGACGCTTCATAAGTTTAAATTAGTGTGTGACCGTCGTATCCCGAAGATTTACTTCGGTTTTTTCGGTAGACATCATAACGCACTAATAAAAGATAATTTATAGTTTAGATGAACTTATATTTTATAATACCGTAGGGAACGACCTTCTGCGAATGTTAAAGAAAAATTCTGTTTAGTTTAAGACGAGCACCTTGTCCGCCCCTACGATATGGTACTAAATTATAAATTCCGACGGTAAATAACTGTTTGCCTTTATTACAACCTATCTTCTCGACCTTAATTGTTAATTTGATAAATTATTATTTAACTTATATAGGTAAATTATGAATTTAACCATACAACAGAAGTTCAAACTTCGGGACACTTTATTATATGTAATATTAAACTTATATGGCGGTGAAAAAATAATGGATATTTGTGAGAATTGTGTTCATTTTGTTGCAGATGAGGAATTCGGCGACTATTGCAGTGTAAATCTTGACGAGGATGAAATGGAGAAATTTTTAACTCAGAACGTCAGTGGCTGTCACTATTTTCAGTATTTTGACGAATATAAAATCGTAAGAAAGCAGAATTAAGCTTATGGAAAGTAAAAATCTTTATGATAAAATCTACAAAGCCGTAATGTCGATTCCGTCGGGACAGGTCGCCACTTACGGTCAGATAGCTGTAATGACAGGCAACAGAGGTTATGCAAGGGTTGTAGGTAATGCCCTGCACAAAAATCCTGCACCCGGAATAATCCCCTGCCACAGAGTTGTCAACGCAAAGGGAAGACTTGCTCCGCATTTTGCTTTTGGAGGAGCAGGCGAGCAGCAAAGACTTCTTGAGGCTGAAGGCGTTGAGGTCCTGAATGGTTTTGTTGACCTTGAAAAATATCAGATGCGGAATTGATTAGGTAATATCAACAAATACTTATATTAAAAGTGCAAATATAATGTTGTATTTTAATCCGAACAGTGTTAAAATTTTAACGGAAGTTTTGAATGATGCGATAATCGCATAAAGCACAGGATTATTTAGGTGAAATTATGGATTACAAGTTAATAGCACTCGATATTGACGGGACTTTGACTAATTCAAAAAAGGAAATCAGTCCCCGCACAAGGTATGCCCTTTTGAATGCCCAGAGTCGTGGCAAAAAAATTATTCTGGCATCCGGCAGACATCCTATCGGTATAGAACCGATAGCACGTGATTTGATGCTCGATAAAAACGAAGGCTATATTATGGCTTTCAACGGTGGTAAAATTATTAACTGTTCAACAGGACAGACTGTTGTCAGCAAGATTTTTCCTGTTGAATATCTTGCTGATATTGTAAGCGTGTTAAAGGAATCAAATATCACGATAAACACTTATGACGACAAAAATATCATTTCCGACAATAAGGTTAATGACTATACCTATGTTGAGCGTGACATCCTTAAAGCCAATATGGTTGTTGTCGATGATTTTGTGTCTGCCGTAAAATTTGACATCAATAAAATTCTGCTTGCGGGCGAACCGTACGAGCTTGATAAGTATAAGGAAATACTTGCAATGCGTTATGACGGTTTGCTTGATATTTACAAAAGTGCTCCGTATTTTCTTGAGATTATGCCGTTTGGTGTTACCAAAGGCTCAATGCTGCCGATGCTTCTTGACAAGCTTGGTGTTAATCGTGATGAGCTTATTGCTTTTGGTGACAATTATAATGATATGACAATGATTGGTTATGCCGGTTTTGGCGTTGCTATGGGAAATGCCGAAGAGGATGTCAAGAAGATTGCAAACTATGTATGCGAGTCAAATGATGAGGACGGAGTGGCAAAAACAATAGAAAAATATGTTCTAAAATAAGCAGAGTGGAATAATCTCACTGCAATATTCAATCACACCTAACACAAATAATTTGGTTTTTGTGTCGGGTGTGGTTTCTTTTTGTGAATAATACCTAAATCAAGGCTGAAAACTTTGTAAGTACAACAATTGCAATAATTCTATATTAGAAAAATAAGACTTGCGCCGTAAATTATAATATATATTGTATTATTATCTGTTATTAGGAGGAAAAGCTATGACAAAAATCAAAAAAATTGTCGCTTTGGTTTTGTGCGTTTGCGTTGTTCTCGCTGTTGGAATTTTTTCAGCAAGTGCTGCAACAACAGATGACGGCAATGACACAGCGGCGTCAAGCGGCATCAAGGTGCATTATTACTGCGAAGACGGTGTGCCTTCAATTTATTACTGGAACAGTCTTCCTCAGAATATTTCAACGGATTATCCCGGTCCGAAGATGACTGCCGAAGGCAATAACTACTATGGTTATACCTTCAATGATGTAACAAAAATCAATATGATGTTTGTTACCAATGGAGAGCAGTCAGCTGAGCTTACAAGAAATTCCGGTGAGTGGTGGTACAAGAACAAGAGATGGTTCAACCATGATCCGGGCGAACTTGACTCTCCCGAGCGTGTAGATTTCCGTGAGAACAGTATCTACTTTATTATCACAACTCGTTTCTATGACGGTGACACAGGCAACAACGTTCACTGCTGGGATGACAGACAGGCAAATAATCCCGACAGCGACCCTGCTTGGCGCGGCGACTTTAAAGGACTTATCCAAAAGCTTGACTATATCAAGGCTCTTGGCTTTACTGCTGTTTGGATTACTCCTGTAGTTGAAAACTGCTCGGGCTATGACTATCACGGCTATCATGCTTTAGACTTTGCAAAGGTTGACCCACGTTACGAAAGTGACGATACAACATTCCAGGACGTAATCGACGCAGCCCACCAAAAGGGACTGAAGATTGTACAGGACGTTGTATGGAACCATACAAGTAACTTTGGTGAGGCTTTCCTTGCTCCAATGTTTACAAAGGATTACAGCAAACTTGACTCTGTTGACTGTTTGGAGAAAATTCCTGATTCTGTACTTACAAAGACTGCTCCTGACTATGACAATTTGCTCCCCGGATATCAGTTCCAAGCAAGACTTAATGTTATGAAAGAGGACGCTAACGATACAAATAATTACTACCACCATGAAAAGAGTCTTGGTTGGGGTCAGTCAACAGAGCAGACAGGTCAGATGGCAGGTGACTGTGTAGATATTAACACAGAAAATCCAACTGTTGCCAAGTATTTGACAGACACATTCAGAGAATATGTTGATATGGGTGTTGACTATTTCCGTCTTGATACAGAAAAGCACATTAACCGTTGGACATTGAACCAGGCTTACTTCCCTAAGTTCTCGGATGTTGAAAACTTCTGGATTTTTGGTGAGGTTTGTGCAAGATATCACGGAGCTTACAACGAGGGCGGTTCTTCCGACTCTTGCTTCTTCTACACTTGGAAAGAATTAGACAGCCCATATGCTTCTGCAAGCAGCTGGACTGACAGTTGGAGCACTAACCTCTCAACTTCTACAGGTCACTACGATGCATACAGCAACAGAAACTTTAATCAGAAGAGTGACAATGCTTATCTAAACGGTATTACATACCATACTCCTGACCACAGCAAGGCAAACGGCACTTCCGTAATTGACTTCCCAATGCACTGGGCGTTCAAGGATGCTAACAGCGCTTTCACAGCGGCTAAGGGTGAGGACGACTTATACAATGACGCAACATATGTTGTAACATACGTTGACTCCCACGACTACGGCCCTGATAATATGGAGAAAACACGCTACAGTTGCGGACCGCAGGCTTGGGCAGAAAATATGAACCTAATGTTTACATTCCGTGGCGTTCCTTGTATCTACTACGGTTCAGAGGTTGAATTTGCAAAGGGTAATGTTATTGACGTAGGTCCTAACGCTCCTCTTGCTGAAACAGGCCGTGCTTACTTTGGTGACTATCTTGAGGGCAATGTAACTGCAACCGACTTCGGCGAATACACTGCAAGCGGTACAGTTGCAGACACACTTGAAAAACCGCTCGCTGTTCACCTCCGACAGCTCAATGCTATCAGAAGTGCAATTCCTGCTCTCCAGAAGGGACAGTACACAGTTGACAGCAACTATGTTTCAACCGGCGATATGGCATATATCCGCCGCTACACAGCAAACGGTACAGACAGCCTTGCCTGCGTATCTATCTCAGGCGGCGCAACCTTCAAGAACCTTCCTAACGGAACATATATTGACGCTGTTACAGGTGATGTTAAGGAAGTTACAAACGGCACACTTACTGTTCCTTCCATTTCTAAAGCTAATATGAGAGTATATGTATGCTGCGCTGACGGCTTTACAGGTATCAGCGGCCAAATCGGCACAAGCGGTACGTACCTTAAATAATTAGGTGTGAGTATTGGTCGGATAGAAAATAGTTTTTGTCAATCCGAATATACATTTAGATTTTGCATTTAATGCTATAAAAAATCTTAATAGCTAAAACGGCTTCCTGTTATAACGGAAGCCGTTTTTATCTGTGAGATAAAATTATGCTTAAATTTAAAAAGTTGGAATAAAATATGAAAAAGTATCTTAAAAATCGGATAATTGCTTGTGTATCGGCAGTTTTCTGTACTCTTTTGTGGGGTACGGCTTTTCCGTTTATAAAACTTGGTTATCAGTCGTTTGAGATTGCCGAAAACGACATAGGCGCAAAGCTATTATTTGCCGGACTGCGCTTTTTTGCGGCAGGAATAATGGTTTATATTTTCAGCACATTTGCCGAAAAAGGATTTGTAGGACTGAAAAAATCCGATGTTGTACCCGTAACTGCGCTCGGTTTGGTGCAGACGGCAGCTCAGTATATTTTTACGTATATCGGCATAGGATTTACAAGTGGTAAAAACACCTCTGTCATTACAGCCTGTGCCGCATTCCTTACCGTACTTTTTGCGGCGGTTTTCTTTAAGAATGATAGGCTTACACTTATGAAAATCCTCGGCTGCGTGCTCGGATTTATGGGCGTGCTTGCAATAAATTGGGGCGGTAATATCAGCCTTGATACGGGTTTTGGTGACTTTATGATTTTTCTGTCAACCGTTTCTGCGGCGGCAGGAAACCTGATTGCAAAAAAAGCGTCCGTTGGCAGAAATCCAGTGCAAATTACTGCATTTCAGCTTATGATTGGCGGTCTTGTACTGACGGCAATCGGCATATTCTGCGGCGGCAAGCTGTCCTTTGGCAAATTGCAGAGTGTGTTGATTTTGTTATGGCTCGCCTTTGTATCGGCGGCGGCTTTTTCAATCTGGACAGCACTTTTAAAGTATCACCCGGCAAGTATGATAACTGTATTCAACTTGCTTGTGCCGGTGTTCGGCACGGTGCTTTCCGGTGTTATGCTCGGTGAAAATGTGTTCAGAGCTGAAACGCTCGTATCACTGCTGTTAATATCGGTCGGAATTGCGGCAGTGAATTTGTCGGGATGTTTTAAATCGAAGAATAAAGGTGAAAGATGAAGATTAAAGGTGTTATATCCGATATGGATGGTGTAATTCTTGACACCGAAAAGTTGTATGTGCGGTTCTGGTGTGAGGCGGCAAATTTTTACGGCTATCCGATGGAACGCTCACACGCACTAAGCATCCGCTCAATGGCTCGTCCGCTTGCTATTGAAAGGCTAAAGAGTTATTTCGGTGAGGATTTTGATTATTATGCAGTTCACAGCAAGCGTATAGAGCTGATGGATAAATACATAGAGGAAAACGGAATAGAGGCTAAGCCGGGAGCGGAGCTTTTGCTTGCGTACCTTAAAGAGAACGGATACAGGGTTGCCCTTGCCACTGCAACGGGGTACGAGAGAACGAAAGAATATCTTGAACGGCTGGGATTATTTAAATATTTTGATGAAATTGTCTGCGCCGCAATGGTGGAGTGCGGAAAGCCTGCACCCGATATTTATCTTTATGCGGCTGAAAAGCTCGGCTTAAGACCGCAGGAGTGCCTTGCGCTTGAGGATTCGCAAAACGGAATAAAATCCGCAAGTAGTGCAGGATGCAAAACCGTTATGGTGCCTGACCTTGATGAGCCTGCGGACGAGATTAAACCGCTTTTGTATGATGTTGCTGACGGACTTGAAAGTGTAATTGAAATACTAAACAAATAAAGTGAGATAAATACGAATATTTTGTAGAAAAGAATTGAAAAAACTTACATTATTGTGTATAATACTTATGTCCATTTAATGAGGGAATGCTGCAATATAAGTTCAATTAAAATTCAGGAGGCGGGGAGTAAAATATGGAATTAATTAATCAGATTGCTACGGCTGTTGATGATTTGCTTTGGGGAGTTCCTATGATTATTGTGCTGCTCGGAACTCACATTTTTATGACAATAAGAACGAAATTTATGCAGAGAAAAACGCTGAAAGCCATTAAACTTTCTGTAACAAAAGACCCTGAAACCGACGGCGATATAAGTCCGTTTCAAGCGCTGACAACTGCCCTTGCCTCAACCATAGGTACAGGCAATATTATCGGAGTAGGCACGGCTATTGCGCTTGGAGGTGCAGGAGCGGTGCTTTGGTGCTGGCTTACAGGTGTATTTGGTATAGCTACAAAGTATGCAGAATCACTCATTGCCGTTAAATTCAGGGTAAAGTCAAAGGATGGCAAAATGCAGGGCGGTGCAATGTATGCTATTGAGAGAGGTATGCACATAAAATGGCTTGCAGTGCTGTTTGCACTGTTTGCGGCTCTTGCTTCCTTTGGAATCGGATGCAGTGTGCAGACAAACGCAATTTCAAATGTTATGAACAACACCTTCAATGCTGACGGCTCACTCAAGATTCAGCTGTTCGGTTTTGATATTTCACTCGTATCGCTTATTGCAGGACTGATTGTTGCAATTTGCGTTGCGCTTGTAATTTTCGGTGGTATCAAGTCGATTTCAACCGTGTGCGAAAAGCTTGTGCCGTTTATGGCGGTTTTGTATGTAGCAGGCTGTATTATAATTCTTTGCTTTAATGCCGATGTTTTATGGGAAGCAGTTTGTGTAATAGTTAAAAGTGCGTTTTCGTTCAAAGCACTTGGCGGCGGACTTATGGGCACGGGCATTATGATGGCTGCTCGCTTTGGCGTGGCAAGGGGATTGTTCAGCAATGAGTCCGGTATGGGCTCGGCTCCGATTGTTGCGTCTGCCGCACAGTCAAGAAACGCTGTTCGTCAGGCAATGATTTCTTCGACAGGCACGTTCTGGGATACGGTTGTTGTCTGCCTTATGACAGGTCTTGTAATTGTAAGCTCCTGCATAAAAAATCCTGCTATTGATACAGGCTTAGTGGACGGAGATAAGCTGACATCAGCGGCATTTGCACAGATTCCCGTAATAGGAACTCCGATTCTTGTAGTTGGAATTGTACTGTTTGCGTTTTCAACGATTCTCGGCTGGTCATATTACGGTGAAAGATGTATCGAATATCTCTTTGGCAAAAGGGGAATTATGCCCTATAAAATTATTTTTGTACTTATCTTGATAATTGCTCCGATTACTGCACTTGATTTGGTATGGACGTTAGCCGATATATTTAACGGACTTATGGCTATTCCGAATGTTATTGCAGTTATCGCACTGTCACCTGTTATCGTCAAAGAAACCAATTATTATATGTACGGCAACCGTATCGACGAGTTCGACCGAACCCCGATTCCGACAATGATAAGGTAGTTATCTGTTTTAAATAAAGTTAAAACAATATCTTAATATCTATTGTAAATATTTAACAAATATGCTAAAATGTAATTAAAAGATAAGCAGAATATATACCTTAGATTGAAGGGAGGATAATTATGAGAAACAAATTCAAAAAGGCGGCTTCAATTTGTCTTGCTCTCACAATGCTTTTGAGTTTATTGACAACTACACCTTTATCGGCAGGTGCGGCAGTAAATCAGAGCGAAAGTGTTTCGGAACAAAGCGGTGATTTTGAGTATAGCGTGCTTAAAGACAATACGGCAGAGATTACAAGATATACCGGCAGTGCAAGTGCACTTATAATTCCAAGCAAAATTAACGGTTACACTGTTACAAGCATCGGAGAATCTGCATTTGAAGGTTGTACAAGCCTTGAAATCTTGAAAATCCCAAACAGCGTTACGGCTATCAATTATTCTGCATTTAGAAATTGCACAAATATTACAAGCATAACGATTCCGGACAGCGTGATAAGTATTAAGGCATCTGCTTTTAGAAACTGTAAAAGTATTGAAAGAATAACATTCGGAAGCGGTGTTACAAGTACCGGCGATTGGAGCTTCGGTGAATGCACAAGCCTTATAAGCGTAAATATTCCTGACAATATTACAAAAATCGGAGCCGGAGCATTTAGTGAATGCACAAGCCTTACAAGCATAAACATTCCTGACAGTGTTACAAGTATTGGAAATCAGGCATTTTACGGTTGTGCAAATCTTACAAGTTTAAGCATTCCGGATAATGTTGAAAATATTGGAGAGTTGGCATTTTCCGGTTGTACAAATCTTGCAAAAATAAATATTCCTGACAAAATAACAGAAATTATGTCCGCAACATTTTTTCGTTGCGAAAGTCTTACGAACATTAATATTCCAAATAGTGTAGTTAAAATTGGCAGATACTCATTTTTTGGTTGTAAAAATCTTGCAGGTGTAACGATTCCCGATAATGTAGAGATTATCGAATTGCGAGCCTTTGGTTATGTAATAAATAAATGGAATGAACATGAAAAAGATGAAGATTTTATAATCTACGGCTATAAAGATACAGCGGCAGAAACCTATGCAAACGAAAACGGTTTTACCTTTGTAACACTTGAAAATGTAAATCCATTTAGGTATAAGATTCTTGAAGACGGTACGGCTATGATTACAGGCTATAACGGCAATGAAACTGATTTGATTGTTCCGTCAACTGTTGAAAAACATACTGTAACAAGCATTGCTGCTGATGCTTTTGAAAACTGCACAAGTCTTGCAAATGTCACAATCCCCGACAGCGTAGCAGAAATCGGCGCTAATGCTTTTGAAGACTGCACAAGTCTTGAAAGCATAGCAATTTCCGACAGCACAACAAAAATCGGAAGTAATGTTTTTAAAAACTGCACAAGCCTAAAAAGCATAACAATTCCCGACAGCACAACAGAAATCGGCGCTAATGCTTTTGAAAACTGCACAAGTCTTGAAAGCATAACAATTTCCGACAGCATAACAGAAATCAGAAGTAATGTTTTTATAAACTGTACAAGTCTTAAAAGCATAACGATTCCCAATAGCGTGGCAAAAATCGGAAGCAATGCTTTTGAAAACTGCGCAAGCCTTGCAAGCATAACAATTCCCGCCAGTGTAACGGAAATAGGCGATTGCGCATTTAAGAATTGCACAAGCCTTGAAGGTATGACAATTCTCGACGGTGTAACGAAAATCGGCGGTTACGCTTTTGAAAACTGCGCAAGTCTTGAAAGTGTCACAATTCCCGACAGTGTAACAGAAATCGGAAGTCATTCATTTGAAAATTGCACAAGTCTTAAAAGCGTAAAAATGTCCGATAACACAACATCGCTTTGGGACTGCACTTTTTCAGGATGTAAAAAGCTTGCAAATGTAACAATTCCAGACAGCGTAACATACATTGGCAACAATGTCTTTGACCATTGCATAAATCTTGCGAGCGTGACCCTACCCGACGGTGTGGAAGTTATTAGTTTTTATGCATTTGCAGACTGTACAAGCCTTAAAATAGTATCAATTCCTGAAAATGTAACAGATATCGGAGATTATGCATTTGGATATTCCTATGATCAAAATACAGGTGACTATCTGAAAAACAATAGCTTTAAAATTAAAGGCTACTCAGGTTCAGCCGCCGAAATTTATGCAAACGAAAACGGTTTTGAATTTATAAATCTCAGCGAACTTTCTGTCGTAATTCTCGGCGATGTTGATGGAGATGGAAAAGTAAGCATTGATGATGCGACAAACATTCAAAAATACATTGCAAATTCTGTCACTTTCGACAACAAACAAATGCTTTCTGCGGATGTCGATAAAAACGATAGAATATCTATTGATGATGTAACGCTCATTCAGAAATATCTTGCAGGATTGGCAACTATTCAGTAATAAATAAATTTGGTTTTTTAACAGGTATTAGTATAAAATCAGAATAAAACACCCCGAAGATAATTTTTTCTTCGGGGTGTTTGTCTTTCTGCTTTGATAATATCAGGCTGTATGTTGCTAAACTGCGAATAGCTCGCCTCATTCTAATATAAATAGTTTCTGTAATTTTTACGCACCCGTTATAAGATGCTCAACCAAAATTTTGATGCCCATAAGCACAAGAACTATGCCTCCTGCAAGCTCTGCCTTGGATTTGTATCTTGCGCCGAACACGTTGCCGATTTTAATTCCGATTGCCGACAAAATAAATGTTGTCAAACCTATAAAGCTTGCGGCAGGAACGATTGAAACATCAAGGCACGCAAAGGTTACGCCCACGGCAAGTGCGTCAATGCTGGTGGCAATGGCAAGCGGCACCATTGTTCTTAGATTAAAACTGTCGTTAAGCTCTTCTTCATCATTGCCAAATGCTTCTCTAATCATATTTGCACCGATCAAGCCAAGCAATATAAATGCAATCCAGTGGTCAATGCTGATTATGAACTGCTTGAACTGAATTCCCAGAAAGTACCCGATAAGGGGCATTGCACACTGAAATCCGCCAAAGTAAAGCCCGGTAATTGCAGCGTGCTTAGGTCTGAGTTTTTTTACCGAAAGACCCTTGCAGATTGAAACCGCAAAGGCGTCCATAGACAATCCGACCGCAATGATAAATAATTCCCAAATGCTCATAAAAAAATCCTCCGTTGCTTTATTATGCAACAGAGGACAAAAATAGACCAACCTGCTGCACACAGATAAGTCTTGTCATCAAATCAAGAGATTTTTAGGCTATGCCATAGGTACGCAGATAAAATAAGCTTCCCCAAGTATGTTGACATAGCCGCGTATATATCACGCCGACTACTCCCTTACTCGGAAGAGTATATCACGGCACATTTGGTTAGTCAAGGCTAACATATTCAATTCTAATATTTTTTGATTTGCTCCCGATTAATCAAAATAAATCTGTTTTTTTTGAAGTCAATTATCCCTTCTTTTTTCAAATTCCCAAGCATACGTGAGAGTGAAGCTCTGTCAACAGCAAGATAATTTGCAAGCTCGTCCCGTGAAAACGGAATATCAAATTCATTTCTGCCTTCCTTACTGCTTTGGATAGATAAAAATCTGAGAATTTTATCTTTTATGCTTCTCTGCGATACAATAGAAAGATGCTCTGAGATGTCCAAAAAATATTGCCTTTGTGATGCTATTACATTGACAAGAATTTTTTGCTGAATCAGTGCAAGGTTCTTTTCGCCTATAAAGATTGACTGAGGGTCAATTAAAATTATATCGCTGTCCTCAGATGCGGTAAATTCTATCAAATCACTTGAATAGTCAAACATTGTGTACATCTGACAGCTTGAATAGCCGGAAGAAAGATTTTTAAGCAGGGTTTTGTATCCGTCAAATTCGATGCTGTAAATATTGGCAGTACCTTTGTAAATTACGCACATCATATGGTCGAATCTCTCGGCAAACTGAACCGATTCACCACGGTTAATATGAATATACTTTGGTTTTGCGTGCAGGATAAAAAGATAAATTTCCTCTTCGTCAAGTCCGGAGAATAAAAGTTGTTTTTGCAGTTCTTTTATGCTGTCGTCATTAAAAACTTCCGTAAAATTTCTCATATCATCACTTCTTGCTGTCCGGCTTTATTATAAAAACGGTTTCTCCGTTGTTAAGCCCTAATATTTTTCGTTCAATGCGGTAGTGTTTAAAGTGCCGAACGGTTTCAAGCAGTCTTGTACCGTTGTGGTAGCCGTGAATGACAGTGAGCTCACGCACATCATCTGAAAGTTGTGAAAGCCTTGATGTAAGCAATTTTTTGGCACTTTCGGCTGTCTGACCGTGCAAATCGATTTTCGCATAAAAAGCCATAGGTTTATCGCCTCTTTTTTTGTGTAATAAAACCGCTCATACCTATCGGTCGGGCACAAAAGTTTTTATGTGTTGTTATCTGTTCGGGCAGTTGCAATTCACCTATTGCAAGCCCTCCGACTACTTTTTTATGAATATTATACAATGATATTTGTCGGATTGCAAATTTTTGATGTTTAATGATTTTGTAACAGCACAGACATATTTTGTCTCAGGGGCATTGATGTTTAATTTCTGTTGTGATAGACTTAATTATATAAAAAATTAAGGAGTGTGACGTATGAAAAGACTATATGCTTTCGGTATGCTGATTTTGATTTGTTCAACGGCTATGCTTACAGGGTGCGGTTCATTTGTACGAACTGCAAAAGCAGACGGGCATCAGCTGTATCTTCGTGATTTTTACAAGTGTGACAGCAGAACTGCAACATTCAGGAATATTGCAGACGGGGAAGAAGTAACTTTCGAAATGGAGCTTGTCAGCGAAAATGATGAATACACAACCTTTACCACATATGCCGATACATCTGAATATGACAGAGTGATTTTTTCAAAGGGAGATCATTTGTACGAATCTATTGAGCTTGCCTTTAATGACTATGTAAACGGCTATCATATTACTGCAAGTGGAGTTCTGCCTTTTGTGTATGACAATGAGGAAAAGGAGATAACCTATAACACAGTTCCGCTTAAATATGATGAATATGGCGATAAGAACATCTACGTTTGGACGCCTGATGATTATGATGAATATGACAAGGACACAAAATATTCGGTAATTTATATGACCGACGGGCAAAACTTGTTTGACAAAAGTGCAACCACACACGGCTGTTGGTCGGTCGCAGAGTGCGTGCAAAGTATGATGTCGCAGAGTAACAACAGAGCGATTGTTGTCGGCATAGATAATTCAGACAACCGTAACAGTGAGCTTTCGCCTGTTATCGGTGAGGTTCTGAGTGACAATGATTTAGTAATAAACGGCACTGGCGAGTATTTTTCCGACTTTGTATATGAAACCGTTGTGCCGTATATAGAAAGCAACTATAATGTTTATAAGGACTCAAAGCATATTTCAGTTTGCGGCAGTTCAATGGGTGGACTTGAGTCATTTTATATTGGTATGGAGCATCCTGATAAGTTTGGTGTAATCGGTGCGCTGTCGCCGACATTCTGCTATTTTTCCGAGGATACTTGGATGAATTATTTTAAGAATTTTGAATTTGAAGATGCTCAGCCGTTTGTATATATCTACAGCGGCAACAGCGATGAGCTTGAACAGTGGTTATACTATGATGCTACAAATATGAAACTATGGCTTGAAAATGCCGGTTATCCTGAGGATAGGATTGTTTTTGCCGAGTATGATAATGGTATTCACAATGAGAAATATTGGCGTGCTGTTTTTCCTGAATTTTTAAAATACGCTTTCAGCGAATAGGGCAGTGGATGGTCTTATACGAGAATAAATAATTGATTTATTTTTTCATAAATTAACAAAAGCCTGACCGTATAGTGTCAGGCTTTTGCTGTTAAGGGTAATAGGGATTAGGTTTGAACAGCAGAATTATAAGGTCAACTAATACGCCGATTCCGAAAATTCCGCCTGTAAAGATATAAACTATTCCTAAAAGTACTCTGCCTTCGTAAAATTTATGTATTCCCAATATGCCGAAAAACAGGCATAGAAAAAATGAAACCCATTTGCTTTTTGCCATTTTTATCACCGCCATACAAATTTGATTTTATTAATAATGCAGTATCCCAAAGTTCAGACTTCGGTTTATTGGTAAAGTTAATAACGCAATTTTAAAAGTTAAATTAATGTTTAGCGGCTTAATAAAACTTTTAATAAACCATCGTAGGGAAATTTTTGCTCGACTTTAAAAAGTGCGTTATGATGTTCGCCATACAACCGAAGTAAACCTTCGGGTCAGGGCGGTTACATTTTAAAGCAAACTTATGAAGCGGCTAAAAAATTATTCTGCAAAGAAAACACGATTTTCTTTGCGCTTTGGTGCAGTCGGATAATCTTCGTCAATATATCCTACAACACAATGTCCAATGCCCTCGTATTCACCATTGACGCCAAGCTCTGAAAGCAGATTTTGGTATTCCTCAAGCTCAAATACTTCTTTTGCACGGTGAATCCAGCAGCTTCCAAGTCCGAGCGAGTGTGCAGCAAGCATCATATTTCCCATAACAAGACTTCCGTCGTAAATTCGGTTTGGCAGATTTTTTTCTGCAAGCACAATCAAAACAACAGGTGCGCCGTAAAATGGATCAAAGTCTTTTTCCCAGCCGCCTATTTTGCAGTTTACGGCGGAAAGCCTGTCTCTTAATTCTTTGTTTGTCACTGCAATCGTAATTACCGCCTGTCTGCCTCTGCTGCTGGCGGCATAAAGTCCGGCTTCAATAATCTGATTGATGTAATCCTTCGGCGGCATATCTGACTTGAACTTTCGTATGCTGCGTCTTGTTTCCATAGCTTTTATTATATCGTTCACTTTGCAACACCTCACAAATTTATCTTGAATTCAATGATTTTATTCGACAATATTATTGTTATTAACAACATTCTAATATTCAGGTAGATTATTGTCAAGTGAAATTCGGAGATTAAGTTAGTTGGACACAAACTCTCTGTTTTGAGTTTGTGATGATTTTTATGGTAGTTTTAAACCATAGAATTTGACTAAGCCTTTTTCTTACGGCTAATTCGAATTTTAATTATTAAATTAATTGCTATATTTCTGCTTTTATGATAGACTTTAGATATTAACGGCTTGACAATAAGGTAAAGAATCTCCAGATTGGATAATATTTATGCGATTACAGCAGCTCACAGAAAAGCATAGGGTAATGGTTCAGTAGTATGCGAAAAGGTTTAAAAAAAGAAATAATAAGATCAAAGGCTGAAAACCGTCGTTTGATTCGTCGTTGGAAATACCATCCAATAAAAATGACACTGGAACTTTTGAGCCTATTAGTGTCAATCGCTGTAACGATAGCGGTAATCTTTCTTATTGGAAATGCTGCAACTGCCATTGGATACGGTTCAATAAAAGACATAATTTTTATCGGTCAGAACAAATGGGCAGGATACGGTTCAGATATAGTCTATATCCTGTTGTTTATCGTTTTTGAGATAGTATTCCTCGTACTTATCGAAGCAGGAGCCGCTGCCTTTGAGTTACGGAAAGAGCCAAAGGATAAAAAAACAAAGGATAATTCCTTTGCAAAAGAAGAAATTGAGAAAGAAAAATCCAACTGGCAGAGACGGACTAAAAAAATCGTCATAGCTATACTGGTTGCTATACCCATACTGCTAGTTCTAGTTTTCGTTGGAGGCGTGTACACATGGACTTTCAACTCCACGGTGTTTACCGATGATAAAATCATACAAAAATCCGTATTCAACCCATCCGGATATGAATACAGTTATTACGACATTGCAAAAGCGGAATTAGACAATAAAAATGACGATGCGAATTTATTTATAGATTTGTATATGAAAAACGGCAGTGTAATAAAATTTGATTACACTGGGGGATATATGTCTGATAATGACGAGTACGATGAATACCCGGAAGCTTTTATAAAAAACTTTAAGGACTATCTTCGTAACGAAAACATCCCAATTACATATAATTGCACCTACGAGGATGTTAAACAGTACAACTACGATGATGAGTGCATTGGTTATCTGAAAGATATTTTTAAGAAAAAATGAGTATTTGGACAAACACTCGGTTTTTAGAAAAGCTCCGATTGGTTTCATTTTGAAACTCAATCGGAGCTTATTATTTGGGGTTCTATAATTAGTGTGGGGTAATAATAAACGGTGCCTAAATAAAAGTTCTGCGTAGGTACGGCTTCCGGACGTACCCTACAAAAAAGCAAAGCTATACAGTAAAAAAAGACACTGCCTAAGCAAT
>DKZL01000069.1 GCA_002493635.1 Ruminococcaceae bacterium UBA7075
TGTACTATTAGGAACGACACGGGGGTCGTTCCCTACGAATTTTTATTAAAAGTTTTACTAAACCGCTAAACTATAATTTATCTTACTTATATAAGTTTGTTATGAAATTAATCAAATTGCAGAAGTTAATCTTCTGGTTGCAACGACTGATATTAACTCAAACTTGTACAGCGGTAAAAAAGCAGCCGGTGGGCTGCGCCTATCCGGGCAGACAGCACCATATAAAAAGCACACTTCTGTGCCCGACTGTTTTCGAGCAATTTCCTATAAAGTTAAAAAAAGGCTGATCCTTTGGAACAGCCTTTGTTCTTTCTTAAATAAATCATTCAATGGAGCTGTCGAGGTACTCCATAAGTTCCTCGTCATCCTTCTTTTGTTTATCCTTGACAATAAAGAATGCTGTAAGAGCTGCTGAAATTGCGGCAACAGCGGAAATAATGCTGATAAGCAAAACCAGTTTCTTGTTCTTCATAATTATGTCCTCCTTAAAGATTTATTTTTACTATTTATTATATTATTGCATTGATATATAATTCTATTCTAACATTTTTTTAGAAAAAGTCAACAGAAAAACAAAAAAAGCAGAGATAATTCTCTGCTTTTAAGCTAACAATTTTAACTTATGCTGATGCGTTAAGTCTTTTAGCAAGAGATGATTTGCTTCTTGCTGCTGTATTCTTGTGAAGAATACCCTTAGCTGTTGCCTGGTCAATTTTCTTGATAGCAAGACGAACTGCCTCTGTTTTGTTGTCAGCATTAGTGTCAACTGCGTAATAAGCCTTCTTGATAGCTGTTCTCAAAGCTGACTTTGTAGCCTTGTTTCTTGCTGTCTTTGTAGCGATAACCTTAACACGCTTTTTTGCAGATTTAATGTTTGGCATTGTCCCACCTCCTTAAAGTAACGGTCATATGTCAATTATTTTAGCACAGAAGAATAAAAAAAGCAAGCATTTTTCAAAAAAAACTCGATTTTTCCGCAATTTTATTGCTTTTTTAATTTTCAGTAACCATATATTGTGGTGCAGTTTTTATTCAATACCATTGAGAAAAAATATTTTCTTAAATTTATTCGTCTTTGCCGTTTTGGTTCAGAATTTTTTTGCGATAGATAAGGTAGGCAATAACAAGGATAACGGCAAATACGCCAAGCACCGCCTTGAAAATAATTCCCGGAGTGCCCTCAAACATTGCATAACCGCCAAAGGTACGCAACCCGTACCATACAGTCATAAACACAAAGAACAAAGCAAGCACAAGTGCTGTTGCGCCAAAGGTTTTTCGGTTTTTGACTGCGGTTGCAAACATCAGAATTGCAAGCACCGCCCAAAGATATACGTATATATTCTGCAAAAAGTCACTCATTTTTATCCCTGCTTAATAAGTTTTGCTTATATAAATTTATAATCTCCGCTGTTTTTAATAAAATAAGTCTATAATATAATCAGTTTACATAAAGAGGTAATAATTGTATTATATTAAAACAAGCGGGGTGTGTCAATGCAAAAGTGTGAACAGCAGGTGAAATTTTTAAAATAATCAAAAAATTTCAAAAAATCCCTTGACTTTTTCTGACTTTGATATTATATTAGAAATATAGCAGTTAGCACTCGACGCTCGAGAGTGCTAAATTCAGCAAAACCGAGGTGAACGGTATGGAGCTGGCTGCAAGGAAACAAAAAATACTAACGGCAGTTATTGAGAATTACATCAGCACAGGCGAGCCTGTCGGTTCAAAAACGCTTATAGAAAAAGCGGGGCTTGATGTATCGTCGGCAACCGTTCGCAACGAAATGGTTGATTTGACAAGCCGGGGCTATCTTGTTCAGCCGCACACTTCGGCAGGACGAATCCCTACCGAGCAGGGCTACCGCTATTATGTTGATAATGTAATGAGCGTGCCGCCTGTGTCAAACGAGGGCAGGGATTTTATTGAATCAAGGCTATACGAGAATGCCGACTCGCCCGAGAGCATTCTTAAGACGGCAACAGACCTGATTTCAGAGCTTACGGACTGCACGGCTTTTGCCACAACACCGAACGGCGAGAACAGCCGAATCCGCAAAATAAGTTTTGTGCAGACGGGTGCTCACACTGCAATGGCGGTGCTGATAGCCTCAAACGGTATAATCAAAACCAAGCTTTTCAGATGCGAGTTTATTATAACTCCCGAAATTCTCGAAATTTTTGACAAGGCGCTCAATGAGCTTTGTGCGGGTGTCAGGCTTTCGTCTATAAATCAGCCGTTCATTCAATCTGCGGCGGCAAGATTCGGAGAGCTTTCGCTCTTTATGCCCGGCGTGCTTATGGCAATCAAGGAGGCGGCTCTTAGTGCAGAGCAGGTCAGTGTTTGCAGAAGCGGAATGACGAAGCTGCTTTTTATGACGCAAATTAATGCGGTGGCAATACGCAGACTTGTTGAATTCCTCAAAAATGACCACGATGTTGCAAGCTTGTTTGAAAGACAGCCAATAGATACAACTATTACAATCGGCAGTGAAAACAGCCGTGTGGAGCTTGTTTCAAGCTCGCTGGTGACAACACGTTATTTTGTTGACGGCAACCCGTCGGGAGTGCTTGCAGTGGTCGGGCCGGTGAGAATGAACTACACACGAACAATTTCGATTCTTGAATGCGTGTCAGAGTGTGCAGGCTCAATAATTAGTGAACTAATTGAAATTTAAATATAATGGAGGATGTTATGTCAAAGGAAAAGACAGAACAGAAGGAAAATACCAAGGCTCCTGAAGAAAAGGCTGAGAATCCGGAGGAAACTCCGCCTGAAACAGCCGAAGAGGGTCAACAGGAAGAGACAAAGGAAAGTCCCGAGAATGCACTTGAAAAAGAAGTTGCCGCTTGGAAAGACAAATATATGCGTCTTGCGGCGGAATATGACAACTATCGCAAGCGCACATCAAATGAAAAGCTGTCAATTTATGATGACGCCACAGCAAAGGCGGTAACAGAACTTTTGCCTGTTGCCGACAGTATGCAGATGGCACTTGCAAATCTCAAGGACAGCGACCCCGAGATTCTGAAAGGAATAGAGCTTGTTTCAAACCAGCTTAACAAATCCTTTGAAAAACTCAAGGTTGAGGGCTACGGCGAAATCGGCGACAGCTTTGACCCGAATCTGCATAATGCAATTTCAAAGGTTGAAAGCGAAGAGCTGGGCGAAAATCAGCTTGCGCAGATTTTCCAGAGAGGTTACAAAATCGGCGATAAAATCATTCGCCACGCAATGGTTCAGGTTGCAAACTGCGATTAATTTTTAGACGCTCCCTAAGTTTGAGTTAAAATCTGACCTTGCGACCCGAAGATTTTTCTGTCCGCTATATAAGTTTAGTTTGATTTATAGTGCAGTATCCCGAAGATGTACTTCGGATGTATGGTAAATATCATAACTCACTTTTATAAGTCAGCTAAATTAATGTTTAGCGGTTATACGAACCTTTATTAAACAATAAAACATCATCTAAACTATAATTTAACTTAGATAAGTGATAAGTGAATTATGATGTTCATCAAACAACCTGAGTATACCTTCGGGATACAATTGTTTTATATAAAACAAACTTATGTAGCGTTAGAAAAATGAATGTTCATCAAACAACCTGAGTATACCTTCGGGATACAACGGTTTCATATAAAAACAAATTTATATAGCGTTAGAAAAAAATAGCGTGATAAAAAATGGAGGAAAAAATTATGGCAAAGACAATAGGTATAGATTTAGGTACAACAAACTCTTGCGTAGCAGTTATAGAGGGCGGCGAGCCTGTCGTTATCGCTAACGCTGAAGGCGCAAGAACAACACCGTCAGTTGTTGCATTTTCAAAAGACGGCGAAAGAATGGTAGGTCAGGTAGCAAAACGTCAGGCTATCACAAACCCGGACAAAACAGTTTCTTCAATCAAAAGAGAAATGGGTACTTCCTACAAGGTAACAATCGACGGCAAGAGCTACACTCCGCAGGAAATTTCAGCAATGATTTTGCAGAAGTTAAAGGCTGATGCAGAAGCTTATCTCGGCGAAACAGTAACACAGGCTGTTATCACAGTTCCTGCTTACTTTACAGACGCACAGCGTCAGGCTACAAAGGACGCAGGTAAGATTGCAGGTCTTGATGTTAAGAGAATTATCAACGAGCCTACAGCAGCTGCTCTTTCTTACGGTGTAGATAAAGAAAATGACCAGAAGGTTATGGTATATGACCTCGGCGGTGGTACATTCGATGTATCTATCATTGAAATGGGCGACGGCGTTCAGGAAGTTCTTGCAACAGCAGGTAACAATCGTCTTGGCGGCGACGACTTTGATAAGAGAATCATCGACTGGATGGTTGCTTCATTCAAAACAGAAACAGGCATTGACCTTTCAAGCGATAAAATGGCTATGCAGAGATTAAAGGAAGCTGCTGAAAAGGCTAAGATTGAACTTTCAGGTGTTACAACCTCATCAATTAACCTTCCGTTCATCACAGCTGACCAGACAGGTCCTAAGCACCTTGACCTCACACTCACAAGAGCAAAGTTTGACGAGCTTACAGCTGATTTGGTTGAAGCTACAATGGGTCCTGTTCGTTCTGCACTTTCAGACTCAGGCTTGCAGATCGGACAGATTGACAAGGTATTGATGGTAGGCGGTTCTTCAAGAATCCCTGCTGTTCAGGAAGCTGTTAAAAAGCTCATCGGCAAAGAGCCGTTTAAGGGCATCAACCCTGATGAATGCGTTGCTATCGGCGCATCAATTCAGGCTGGTGTACTCGGCGGCGAAGTTGACGGACTTCTCCTCCTCGACGTTACTCCGCTTTCACTCGGCGTTGAAACAATGGGCGGCGTAATGACAAAGATTATCGAGAGAAACACAACAATCCCTACAAAGAAAAGCCAGATTTTCTCAACTGCTGCCGATAATCAGACACAGGTTGAAATCAATGTTCTTCAGGGTGAGCGTGAGTTTGCACGTGACAACAAGCAGCTCGGCTTATTCGCTCTTACAGGAATCGCTCCTGCAATGAGAGGTGTTCCTCAGATTGAGGTTACATTTGATATTGATGCAAACGGTATCGTAAATGTTTCTGCAAAGGACCTTGGCACAGGTAAGGAGCAGAAGATTCAGATTCAGAACACAACATCAATGAGCAAGGACGATATTGACAAGGCTGTAAAAGAGGCAGAGCAGTTTGCCGCTGAAGATAAAAAACGCCGTGAAGAGGTTGACGCAAAGAACGAGGCTGAAAACCTTGTTTATCAGGCAGAAAAGCTCGTAAACGAGAACGGTGACAAACTTCCGCAGGAAGACAAGGACGCAATCAACACAAAGATTGCCGCTGCAAAAGAGGCAAACTCAAAGGGCGACCTTGAGCTTATCAAGACAGCAAAGGACGAATTGCAGAAGGCACTTTATGATGTATCTGCAAAGCTATATCAGCAGGCAGCTCCGCAGGGCGACCCTCAGCAGGGTGCTCCTGATATGGGCGGTGCACAGCCAAACAACGGTGACCCGAATGTTTATGACGCTGACTTCAAGGATGTTGACGATAACAACTAATATGTGGTAAAATTATGGGGAGCTGTAAAAGCGGCTCCCCATTTTTCAATTAACAATTTACAAATAACAATGAACAATTAGGTTGTATTTGAAAGGTTAATTGTAAATAGAAATTGCATAATATAATTAAAATAATTCTGAGACAACTAACACAATGAACAATTATAGTTAATAAAATATAAATCGGAGTTGCCTGCGGCAACGACCCTCAATTGTTAATTGTAAATTGTTAATTGTAAATTGTAATAGGGTGTGAATGATTATGGCAGATAAACGAGATTATTACGAGGTGCTTGGTGTTTCCAAGGGTGCAAGCGAGGATGAAATCAAAAAGGCATACCGTCAAAGTGCCAAAAAGTATCATCCCGACCTTCATCCCGGCGATAAGGATTGTGAAGAAAAATTCAAAGAGGTAAACGAGGCATACGAGGTGCTCTCGGATGCGGATAAAAAGGCTCGTTATGACCAGTTCGGACACGCAGGCGTAGACCCTAACTTTGGCGCAGGTGCAGGCGGCGGAAGTCCTTTTGGTCAGGGCATTGATATAGACGATATTTTCTCGAGCTTTTTCGGCGGCTTTGGCGGCAGACGTTCGTCAAATGCAAACGCTCCGCAAAGGGGTAGCGACATTGAGGCTGAAATTTACATCAGCTTTGATGAATCTGCAAAGGGCTGCAAAAAGGAAGTTAAATACAACTGCGTTTCAACCTGCGGCGACTGTCATGGTACAGGTGCACAGCCGGGGACGCAGGCAAGAACCTGTTCCTCCTGCGGCGGCTCGGGTAAGGTGACCATCAATCAGCGTACACCTTTTGGCGTTGTGCAGACACAGCGCAGCTGTGACGCCTGTCACGGAAAGGGAAAAATTATAGATACCCCTTGCAAAAAATGCGGTGGCTCAGGCAGACAGCGCAAGTCAAAAACAGTTGACATCACAATCCCGGCAGGTATTAAGGACGGACAGATTCTTAATGTCAGCGGCAGAGGAAACTCAGGCTACAATAACGGTCCGTCAGGCGACCTGCACGTTTATGTTCATGTTCGCCCTCATCCCGTATTTGACCGCCGTGGTGATGATGTGTGGTGCGATATGCCGCTCACATTTGCTCAGGCGGCACTCGGCGCAGAGGTAACTGTACCTACCCTTGACGGTAAGGTCAGCTATACAGTCCACGAGGGCACACAGCCGAATGATGTCTTCAAGCTGAAAGGCAAGGGATTTCCACACCTCGGAGGCAGAGGCAGAGGCGACCAGTTTGTGCGTGTAACAATTGAAGTGCCAAAGAATCTAAGCTCAAAGCAAAAGGAAATCATCAAACAGCTTGACGGAACAACCTCCGACAAGAACTATGCACAGCGCAAAAACTTTTTTGAAAAATTAAAAGGTATGTTTAACGATTAAGAGGTTAAAATGGAACTCTGGACAGAAATAAAAATTGCCGTGAACGCAGACGATATTGACAAAGCAAGCGATATTGCCAATGTGGTTGTGCCGTACGGAATTTACATTGAGGACTACCGAAGCCTTGAGCAAGAGGTCGAGGAAATTGCACACATTGATTTAATTGATGAGGATTTGCTCAAAAAGGACAGAAACAAGGCATTTGTGCACATTTATCTTGAGCCTGATGTTCAGCCGTCAGAGGCTGTTGCGTTCCTTTCGGAGCGTTACAATGCCGAGGGTATTGAGCACAGCATTGAACTGCTCGACTGCGCCGAGGAGGATTGGAGAAACAACTGGAAAAAGTATTTTAATCCTATTCCTGTCGGTGAAAAGCTTCTAATTCGTCCGAGCTGGCGGGATGACTATGATGCAGGAAGCCGCAAGGTGCTGAGCATTGACCCGGGTCTTGCCTTTGGTACGGGCGGTCACGAAACCACAAGGCTTTGCCTTGAAATGTGCGAAAAGTATCTTAAAGAAAACGACAGCGTACTTGATGTAGGCTGCGGTAGCGGTATACTTGGTATTGCAACTCTGCTCTTGGGAGCAAAGGATGCCGTTGGCGTTGACATTGACGAAGTTGCAGTCAGAACGGCAAAAGAAAATGCCGAAATCAACGGTGTAGGCGACAGATTTACAGCTATCTGCGGCAGTTTTACCGATAAAGTTGAGGGCAAATACGATATAGTTCTTGCAAATATCGTGGCTGACGCAATTATGTTTTTGTCCGAGGGTGTAAAGGACTTTATGAAAGATGACGCCGTTTATGTGATGAGCGGTATTATTGATACACGTGCAGAAGAGGTTAAAATGTCGGTAAGCAGACATTTTGATATAATCGAAGAACATCTTGAAAATGGCTGGGCTTGCTTTGCCGCAAAGGCTAAAGCGTGACCCCGAGTGAGGTAACATTATGAAAAATTTCAGGGCATTAACAGCGATTATACTTGCAGTAATATGTCTGTTTGCATTTGCAGGCTGTGATAAGAACGAAAGCTCGGGCAAACCGACCGAAACTACGGAGCATATTGAGGTTACGGGCGAAGCGGATAACAAGGAGTTTGACCTCAGAGATTTACATTCTTATGACCTCGAAAACGGAAATGAATTTGCAGGTGCCTGGACAATTACATCGGGCGCAGGCTCAAAACTCGGCGATTTTATTTATATATTTGACGGAAAAAGCAACGCAGATTTGATTGTAGGAACAACAGGCTACTGCGGAAAATATTCGCTTAATGAAAGCGAAAAAACTTTTACCTGTCAGCTTATGTTTGGTATTAACGGACAGTATACCTACGAAAAAAACGGTGATGACGAGATTGTGCTGGCAAACAGCAAGAGCAAAGAAACTACAACGCTTACAAGAGCTGCCAGCGTTGATATCCTGCCCCTTCCTATGCAGAATGCGGATATTGACAGCGCACTTCTGGGTGCATGGGAGTCCGAAAGCGGCGAGTATTATTACTTTGACAAAAGCGGCATTATGTATCAGAACCAGTACGGCACAATGTTTACCTACTATAAATATTCAGCAAAAGACGGCAAGCTTACCGCCGTCAGCAATATGGGAGAAGAAGAGGATCAGACCGATACCTTTGAGTATTCCGTGACCGAAGATGAGCTTATCATTGACGGTTATGAGTACACCAAAACCACAACCGATAAGCTTACTTAGCACTTTCATCTAACCCATGGGCTAAAAATGTGCCACCGGCACATTTTCTTAATGCCCTTTTCGAATCCGCCGATTCCCCCAAAATAAATCTATACAGCAAAAAAAGACACTGCCTAAGCAAT
>DKZL01000063.1:0-16282 GCA_002493635.1 Ruminococcaceae bacterium UBA7075
CAAGGCACTTGCTGAAAACCTTGCCCGTCTTGAGGTTTGTTCGCAAATCGGTCTTGCAGAGCGTTTTGACGCATCTATCGGTGCGGCAACAGTTATTATGCCGTTCGGCGGCAAAAACCAGCTTACTCCTCAGGAAGCTATGGCTGCCAAAATTCCGCTTGAAAAGGGCGATACAGATGACGCAACTGCAATGAGCTACGGCTATATTCCGGGTGTTTCACGCTGGAGTCCGTTCCACGGCTCTGCCTATGCAGTAGTTGAGTCGCTCTCAAAGCTCCTTGCAATCGGTGCAAATCCGCTTACAGCAAGACTTACATTCCAAGAGTATTTTGAAAGATTAAAGGATGTGCCGTCCCGTTGGGGCAAGCCTGCCGCTGCACTCTTAGGCGCATTGCAGGCTCAGATTAAGCTCGGACTTCCGTCAATCGGCGGCAAGGACAGTATGTCTGGCACATTTGAAGATATTGATGTTCCGCCTACACTCGTAAGCTTTGCAGTTGCAATGACAAAGGCTTCAAAGACAATTTCAACCGAGTTTAAAAAGGTTGGTTCAAAGGTTATTTATGTGCCTGTTCCTGAGGTCAAGGAAACTCTTATGCCTGACTGGGACAAGCTGACCGCAATGTATAAGGCTGTTTATGCTCTTGCAGAGAGCGGCAAAATTTTGTCAGCTTCTGTTGTAAAAGAGGGCGGTGCCGCTGCAAGCGTATGTAAGGCAGCATTCGGTAACGGCTTTGGCTTTAAGTTTACTAATGAGCTTACAAATGACGAGCTGTTCGCTCCGCTTTCAGGCTCGCTCGTAATCGAGCTTGCAGAGGGCGCAGAGCTTGACAGCAGCGTATTGAGCTATGATTTGGGTGTAGTAACAGATGATGCAAAAATTACAGTCAACGGCAAAGCTATTGAAATCAGCTCACTCATTGAAAAGTGGACTGCTCCGCTTGAAAAGGTATTCCCAACACAGGCAGAATGCCCGAAAGTGGAAGTTGATGCAAAATTATATACAGAAAGAAATACAAAATCACCTGCAATAAAGGTTGCAAAGCCAAAGGTATTCATCCCTGTATTCCCCGGTACAAACTGCGAAGTTGATACAGCCCGTGCCTTTGAAAAGGCAGGAGCAGAGGTTGAAATGCTTATTGTTAAGAACCTCAAGTCAAAGGACATTGAAGAAACCATTGACAAAATGGAGGAGATTATAAAATCATCTCAGATGATTATGCTCCCGGGCGGATTCAGCGGCGGTGACGAACCTGACGGATCAGGCAAATTCATTGCCACAACATTCCGCAATCCACGTATTGCAGACGCAGTAAACGAACTGCTTAAAAACCGTGACGGCTTGATGCTCGGTATCTGTAACGGTTTCCAGGCACTTATCAAGCTCGGTCTTGTGCCTTACGGAGAAATTCGTGAACTCAAGCCGACTGACCCAACTCTTACATTCAACACAATCGGCAGACATATTTCACATATGGCTTACACAAGGGTTACATCTGTAAAATCACCTTGGTTTGCAAATGTAAACGCAGGCGATGTGTTCGCAGTTCCTGTTTCTCACGGTGAGGGCAGATTTATGGCTGACCTTGAAACAGTCAAGGCACTTGCCGAAAACGGTCAGATTGCTACGCAGTATGTTGATTTAGGCGGCAACCCAAGCTCCGATATTGCGTACAACCTTAACGGTTCAATCTGCGCTATTGAGGGTATCACCTCACCTGACGGCAGAGTGCTCGGTAAGATGGGACACAGCGAGCGTAAGGGCGAAAACCTCTACAAGAATGTTCCGTTTGAAAAAGACCAGCAAATCTTTGAAAGCGGCGTAAAATATTTTTCTTGACGCTTCATAAGTTTAATTTAATATGAAACCTAAACGACCCGAAGGTTTTTAGACGCTCCATAAGTTTAATTTAATATGAAACCTTAATGACCCGAAGATATACTTCTGTTTATTGGTGAACATCATAACGCTCTATCAGAAATTGGATAGTAAATAATGGTGCTTGTCAAACAGTCGAAGTAAATCTTCGGGCAGTTTTTATATGGTGCTATTTGGATAGGTACAGCTATCGGTTGATTTAATACTAATACGGAGGTTATGTATGATAGTTTTTGACAAGCTTTGGATAACAATGAAAAATAAAGGTGTATCAACATATACTCTGCGTGAGAAATGTGGAATTGACAGTAAAACCGTGCGCAGACTAAGGGCAAATGAAAACATAGAAACAAAAACGCTCAACAAGCTTTGTACGGTGCTTGACTGCAAATTAGAAGATATTGCAGAATTTATAAAAGATTAATTTTCTGACGCTTCATAAGTTTAATTTAATATAGAACCTTAATAACCCGAAGATTAACTCCTTCTGTTTGGTTACAATTCATAATCTCTATCAAAACTTGATAGGTAATAAAAACGACCCGAAGGTTTACTTCTGTTTATTGGTAAACATCATAAAGCTCTATCCGAACTTTGATAGTGAATTATGATGTTCACCGAATAGTCGAAGTAAATCTTCGGGTCGCTGTATTTTATTATATCAGAAACTTATGAAGCGTCCAAAAAATTATGCCTTGCCTACTGAGCCGAAGAGTTCCATCTTCTCCTTAACAGTAGCCTTGATAGCTTCTGCGCCCGGTGCGAGGAGCTTTCTTGGGTCAAAGCCCTTACCCTCAAGGTCCTTGCCTGCTTCAATGTACTTTCTTGTAGCATCAGCAAATGCAAGCTGGCACTCTGTGTTTACGTTAATCTTTGAAACGCCGAGTGTGATAGCCTTCTTAATCATATCAGCAGGAATGCCTGTACCGCCGTGAAGAACGAGTGGCATATCGCCTGTGAGTTGCTGAATTGCATCAAGAGTTTCAAAGCTCAAGCCTGCCCAGTTTTCAGGATACTTGCCGTGAATGTTGCCGATACCTGCTGCAAGCATTGTTACGCCGAGGTCAGCAACCATTTTGCATTCCTTAGGATCAGCGCATTCGCCCATACCTACAACGCCGTCTTCTTCGCCGCCGATTGAGCCAACCTCTGCTTCAAGTGAAAGACCAAGCTCGTTGCAAGTAGCTACGAGTTCCTTTGTCTTAGCAATGTTTTCTTCAATTGGATAGTGTGAGCCGTCAAACATAATTGAGCTGAAGCCAGCCTCAATGCAAGCCTTTGCGCCTTCATATGAACCGTGGTCAAGGTGAAGTGCAACAGGAACTGTAATGTTAAGCTCCTCGAGCATACCGTTTACCATACCAACGATTGTCTTGTAGCCGCACATATATTTGCCTGCGCCCTCAGATACACCGAGAATTACAGGTGAGTTTAGCTCCTGAGCTGTTAAAAGAATTGATTTTGTCCACTCAAGGTTATTGATGTTGAACTGACCAACTGCATAGTGGCCTGCCTTTGCTTTTGTAAGCATTTCCTTAGCGTTTACTAATGGCATTTTCATCTTCCTTTGTAAAAATGTATTTCAGCATTCTTGCCGAGTTAAGTTTATTATACAATAATTTTTTCCAAATATAAAGTGTTTTGCAGAATTTTTTAAGAGATTTTTCGTTTTTTAATACTTTTGGGCATTTTTTGGAATAACATCACTCAATTTTCAGTTTTCTCTCACACAGTTATTGCATAATACGGTTGAATTTGATAGTGCAACGATGTATAATTATTTTATATAAATATATAATGTCTTTTAATAAATCAATATAGGAGATTTTTATGGATAATAATGAATTTAACAACGGATTTTACGGCGCAGAACCTCAGAAACCGTTTACCGAAAGACAGGATAACACCGCCGTGCCTAATGAACAGGTACAGCAGGAACAGACAACTACACCTGATTTTTCCGCCGACAACAACGTAAGCACTGAACCTGTTGAAGAAGCTGAAAATCAAAGTGCAGATTTTTCAAATAACAATCAGAATGTAAATGCTTACAACGACGGCTTCGGTCAGCCGAATACATATCAGGGAGTGTATTATCAGCAGGGATATTCTCAGCAAAATATGTACCCTCAAAGTGCCTATCAGCAGAATGACAGAGGTCAGAATTACAATTCTAACGGCTATGTGCAGGGAAATTATCAGCCGAATATGCAGAATGCATATGCACCGAACGGATATAATCAACCGCAGAATTTTCAACCCTATCAGCAAATGCCGCAGCAGCCCGGCTTCAACGCTCAGGTTCCTTATGCTCCAATCCCTCCCAGACAGCCTAAAAAGAGTATGGGTGGCGGACTGATTGCACTGATTGTTGCGCTTTCCGTACTGCTTGTCGGAAGTATTGTCGGCTTGGCTGTCTATGTGGTAAATTCAAATAACAATAATAACAACAGTAACGGATTTGGTAATAATCACGGCTTTACATTGCCTTATGATTACGGCAACGGCGGAGGATTTTCGTTAAATGAGCCTGAAACTACTGTCCCTCCTGTTCATAAGGAGTCGGATTACAGCGACAAAATCAATAAAGATTACGGCGGCTTAAAGCTTGATGACAAACCGTCGGATGCAGGAGACAAAAAATACACGGCTGAAACTGCATTTAACAAGGTTTCTGACTCGGTTGTAGGTATTGTTTGCTATTCGGGCGAGATTTCATCTGTTGAAAATTGCAGCTCGCAGGGCAGCGGAATTATTATTTCATCAGACGGATATGTGCTGACAAATGCCCATGTAATAGGCAACTGCAAGACGGCATATCTTATTCAGGTTGTAACAGCAGACGGCAAGGAGTACACCGCAGGTGTTGTTGGCTACGATACACGCACCGATATTGCAGTGCTCAAGATGGATGACGCAAAGAATTTAAAGCCTGCAACATTCGGCGATTCTTCAAAAATTGAACTCGGTGAGGACATTATTGCAGTCGGCAATCCCGGTGGTCTTGATTATCAGAATTCAATCACAAAAGGCATTGTGTCTGCACTTGACAGAGAGCTTTCCTCAACAAGTCTTGTAAAATATATTCAGACAGACGCAGCAATTAATCCCGGTAACTCGGGTGGACCTGTCGTAAATCTCTACGGTCAGGTTATCGGTGTGGCTACATCAAAGATTGTGTCCGAACAGTATGAGGGAATGGGCTTTGCAATTCCATCGCAGACAGTCAAGGAGATTTTTGATGAACTCGTAAGAAACGGCTATGTATCGGGAAGAGTAAAAATCGGTATTTCGGGCACTAATGTTACTGCTTCTATGGCAAGCCAGTATGACGTGCCACAGGGTATTCTTGTAGCTGAAATTGTAGAGGACGGTCCTTGCGACGGTACAGAGCTTGAGAAAGAGGATATAATTACCGAGGCTGACGGCACAGAGGTCAAGACATTCTCTGATATTTATGAGGTGCTTGGAAAGCATAAGGCAGGAGATAAAATTAAATTGAAATATTACAGAACCTCCGACGGAAGCGAAGGCACGATTGAAATTACTTTGCAGGAGGATATTTCTTAGTTTTTTAGACGCTTCATAAGCTTATTTTAATATAAAAACTTTAGACCCGAAGATATACTTCTGTTTAACGGTTAACATCATTTTGGACGCTTCATAAGTTTAATATAAATTAAAACTCAACAACCCGAAGGTTGACTTCGATTGTATGGTAAACATCATAATTCTCTATTTTAGTTTGTATAGAGATTATGGATTGTTACCGTCCAGAAGAAGTAAATCTTCGGGTCTTATTTTTGCTTTATAGGAAACTACTTGCACTTTGCAGTCGGGCACAGAAGTTAGTTTTTATATGGCACTGTCTGCCCGGTTTGGTGCAGCCCACCGGCTGCTTTTTACAACACAAAAGCCCCGAACGCAATATTCGGGGCTTTATATAATGTCTTGCTTATAATTTATTCAGCTTATTTAATTTTTCAATCTGTTTTGCACGCTTGTAACGGTAGAGAATATTTTCTGACCATTCACGGTCAATGTTGATAAAACCCTTGAGCTTTTTGTCCTTGATTGCAAAGCGGTCAATTATTCCCTTTGACTTGCTGTAAATTTCGAGGCGTGCCGTCTGCACATAGGGCTTGCGTTTTTCGCCTACAAAATAGGTAAAACCCATTGTGTTGGTTTCACGGTTGTACATCGAAAGGTAGCCCTCTGAAATATCGGCGGTCTCAAGCTTTTTTGATACTGTCTGACTGATTGCAAGCTTGGTAAGCTCAACAGCCATATCGTCAAGCCCCGATTCAAAAATAAAGATTTTCTCCTTGAAGGTGTTGAAGTTAGGAACAATTCGCTTGCTGATATTGCGCAGATTGCTGTATTTATCTTCAAGCTCCTTGTCGCACAACTGAAAGCGGTCAACCTTTGGAATCAGGTATATCATAAAGCGATTTTTCATATCGTTATATAGGATAGGATAATTCAGCCTTGCTTTATGTTTGCAGTTCGGACAAGACCAATCAAAAAGCGAGCCGTCAAGCACTCGCTCACGCATAGACTTTTTAATTGCAGGGTTTACACTTGTATATATTTCAGCCTTGCTGAGTTCGCCACACATGGGGCAAACGATGGCTTTTATAACTTTATTTTCGGGCATAGCGAACACCTCTTTGGAATAATTATAACAATTCATAGAGATTTTAACAAGATATTTTTAAAAAAATGTTGATTTTATCAAAAATATCTGTCATAATAATATAAAGTACATTAAAATTACTAATCGTTTTTTTGCTTGCTTCATAATTGAAAATAATTGTTAAAATGTTAATTTTGTGTTTTAATGGCGATTTGGAATGCTACCGTACTGCCTGAGTATATCTTCGGGCGGTTGTGATTTCATTTTCTTACAGACTTATGAAGCGGCTATGAAAAAGGAGAATTATTATGGCTATAATGGATACTTTAAAAGGAACTGTAAATACGGCGGTTGACACAATTTCAACGGTTGCGCAAACCCTTGTTGAAAAGAACAGAACAAACGCAAAGCTCAATCGTTTAAGATTTATTATGAAGAACGAGAGCGAGCTTATGAACCGTGCGTACATTGCTCTTGGCAAGCAGTATTATGAAAATAAAAAGGGCGGCAGTACAAAGCAGGCAGAGTCTGAGGAAAAGCTGTTTGCGGTAATTGAAAATTCAAAGGCTAAGATTGCAAAGGCTCGTGAGTGTTACAGACAGATTGTTGACAGCCAGAATGATATTTTTTACGGCAAGGTAACAACAAGCGAACAGGAGCCTGTAAAGTTGAATAGTGACGACCTTGTAGATATTACAGTTGCTTGCTCAAATGAAAATGAGTATGACAGTTCACCATTTGCCTCAAACACTGCAAAGGATGCGGCAGAAGAAATCAAGACTGATGTTGAGAATGCCGCTGAAGATGTAAAGGAAGCTGTTTCTGAGGTTGCCGAAAAAGCTGAACAGGCTGTAGAGAATGCAGCGGAAACAGTTGAAGAAATTGCCGAGGACATTGAAGCATCAAGTGAGGAGCTTTTCTGATTTAAATGCATAAATGCTTGACAAAGCAAGATAAAATGCTATAATAAAAGCAGATAAGGCAAACCGATAAGCGGTTAGCCCCTTGAAATAATTTGACTAAAAGAAATAGTCGCCAAACTTCGCAGGTCGGGCGGCTATTTCTTTTTGTTTACAATGGTAATTACAAGAGTTATGATTGAAACAATCAGCAAACCGAAAGTAAACAAATCGTTTACCGTTATGTACTCCATTGGCAACACCCCCGTTCAGGGGCAAGACTTAACCGCCTACCGTTTAGATTCACCTTATCCGACAGAATTATATCACATTATGTTGATAAATGCAATCAAGTGTTAAAAATGACAGTTTTACATAATGTGCAGATATGAAGTTGTAGTTGCATACCCATTTTTGATATGGTAAAATATAGGGGTAACACGAATTTTATATTGTTCTATACAAGTGTTTAGATTTGTGAATACGAATTTTTTAATTATTATAGGGAGAAGTAATGATGATAAAAATCGGTAAAAAAATTACATCGGCAGTACTTGCATCGTGCGTTTTGTGCTCGATATTTTCCGTAAGTGCCTTTGCGGTAAGTGATAATGAAGTCGGCAGTGACAATTATAATACAGAGGCAGTGAAGCTGAGCTTTGGATATGCACACAGTGCATATATAACCGAAAACGGTGATTTGTATACATGGGGGGTGAATGATGTCGGTCGGCTTGGCGACGGAACAACAATCGACAAATATACCCCTACAGAGATAATGGGCAATGTAAAAACAGTAAGTCTTGGAAACGGACACAGCGGAGCAATAACCGAGAGCGGTGACCTGTATATGTGGGGATATAATAAAGGTGGACAGCTCGGCGACGGAACAACGACCAACAGGCATATCCCTATAAAGGTAATGAGCAATGTAAAATCTCTGAGCGTTGGAGGTTATCACAGCGGAGCAATAACCGAAAACGGCGATTTGTATATGTGGGGATATAATAATTGGGGACAGCTTGGCGACGGAACAACAGGCAGTAGTTTAACCCCTAAAAAGATAATGAGCAATGTAAAAGCTGTGGATCTTGGAACTTATCACAGCGGAGTAATAACCGAAAATGGCGATTTATATATGTGGGGATGGAATCATTACGGACAGCTTGGCAACGGAACAACAACCGACAGTTATATCCCGACAAAGATAATGAGCAATGTAAAAGCTGTGAGCCTTGGAGACGGGCACAACGGAGCAATAACAGAAAACGGTGATTTATATACATGGGGATATAATCATAAAGGACAGCTTGGCGACGGAACAACAACCGGCAGGTATATCCCTACAAAGGTAATGAGCAATGTTAAAGCCGTGAGTTTTGGATACAATCACAGCGGAGCAATAACCGAAAACTACGATTTATATATGTGGGGATATAATCGTAACGGACAGCTTGGTGACGGAACAACAACCGACAGATATACCCCTACAAAGATAATGAGCAATGTAAGAGCATTAGGTCTTGGAAGTTTTTACGGCGGAGTAATAAACGAAAACTACGATTTGTATATGTGGGGAGATAATTATTTCGGAGAGCTTGGTGACGGAACAACAACCGACAGAAATACCCCGATAAAGATTGCTAATCTGCTTGATTTAAAACCCGGTGATGTAAACCTTGACGGAACAGTAAGTATAGACGATGTAACGCTTGCCCAAAAGTACATTGCTAATATGGAAGAGCTTGACAGCAAACAGCTTAAAGCCGCAGATGTAACCGTTGACGGCGATATTACAATTGATGATGTAACAAAAATTCAAAAGTATATTGCAGGGTTAATATCATCACTGTCAAATGCTTAACAATTACTTAATTCTGAATTTAAACATAAGATTATAGGATATGATTTAATAAAAACAGATGAGCAAACCGATAAGCGGTTAGCTCCTGATAATGAAGATTTATATAGAAATAAACCGTTTCTTTGGAGTGAGGCGGTTTATTTCTTTTTTTACTTTATATGAAACTTTTCGGATACAGTCGGGCACAAAAGTATGTTTTTTATATATTGCTTTCTGCACGAATAAGTGCAGCCCACCGGCTGCTTTTTTACTTTATATGAAACTTTTCGGACACAGTCGGGCGCAGAAGTATGTTTTTTATATATTGCTGTCTGCTCGGATAAGTGCAGGTCACTGCCTGCTTTTTTTGTTTGCTGTTTTTGCTTTGCCTTATTCGACAAGACTATATCACACAATGTTTTTAAATATAATAAATTTTAGGGGTTGCTCATTATAATTAACTTTTGGTGGATTTTAATTTGTGAATTTTGCACAAAAAGCTTGCGAAAAGTTTTGATTGTATATTGTTTCTTTTTGTGATAAAATGCAATTATAATATAAAACAATATTTATCAAATGTAACAGCGTGGTGAAAATTAATTATGTTCCTATATTACTTTAAACGAATTTTTAATAACAAGGTTAAGCTTGCGTTGATTTTATTTATCTTTTTTCTGCCCGTGACGGTTATACTTACTTCACTAAAAGACATTTCTAACGGCGGTTCGGTTTATCTTCCTGATTTAGCCACTTTTCTTACTACACCGAACGGCGGCGTCTGCCATAGTCTGATTTCCGGTTATTTGCCGATGTATTTTTTGCTGATTGCCGGCGACGATTGCATTGAGGATTACAAAACAGGATATAAAAATCTTTTGATAACAAAGTGGGGCAAAAACAGATATTTTTGGTTTAATATCGTCAAGGGATTTGTTATTGGATTTTGTGTTATCCTGCTTTCTCTTGCACTCAATATGCTTATGGTGTATATTGCCTTTGCAGGAGGGAGCTATACTGCTTTTTGTAGTTATAAAGAATTTATGCTGTATGTTATGACAACTCCTTTTTTGGATAACTGTATTTATATATTGCTGTTTTCATTTATGTCGGGTATTGTCAGTATGGGCGGAGTGGCACTTGCGTTGGCTTTGCACAACCGTTTTATGGTTTATCCGATTACATTTATTTTGTGGTACCTTCCTTCGGCTGTTTCTGTTTCTGTTCGACATATGTTCGCCCCTTTCACCGAGTATCCCATAACTTACTCTTTGCCAACATATTTGGCTGTTGTCGGAATTAATATAGCATTGGTAATTTTCGCATATGTAAAGGTAATGAAATATGAGCAAGTTTGAAAAAAGAAAATATGTTATTGTGCTTATAGTGATAACTGCCGTTTTTATATTTTTTTGGTGTGAACCGATTTTTCGCTTTCTTGATGGTTTTAGTTTTGTCAACATTGCCCTTAGGAGAGTGCCTGTAACGGCAAATCCGGTCGGGTTAGCCGGAAATTATTTAGATTCGGGCAGTGTGACGGTTTCGTATGCTATAGTGTATATCTTTGCTCTGAGCTTTTTGTTTATGACGGACAATCCGGCTTATATTGTAAGATTAAAATCAAGAAAATTTTATGTAAACAAGCATATAACTGATACCTTGGTGTTTACGCTTATATTTGTTTTTATACTCCAAACGGTTAATATTATAGGAACAGCAATACTTTTGGGAATTGGCGAGGTTATTCAGTCCAAGCTGATAATATACAGCCTGATAAATTTTGTCGTAATGTTTCTGTTCTATTTCCGCATCGGAATCCTTTTGTTCATTATGATTGTTATAGTCAGTAAAAAATATGCTCCTTTTGTTACCGCAGCGGTACTTTTGCTTGAAAGTGCAGGTTCAGCTTTTCTGCCGGTGCTTGACAGCCTGTGGCTGCCGAGTAAAGACGCAACCTATATTTTATCTTTACTGTCAGGAAATATTCGGGAGATAGATATTCTGCCTGCTATAATCAGAGGTTTAATAATGGACGCGGCAATAATTTGGTTTGCCTATTATATATTCCTGAAAAAAGATATTATTGTTAAAAAGGAAAACAGCTAACTATGAAAAAGACAAAATTAGTTTCCTTAGTCACGCTGATTGCCGCAATAATTCTGCAAATATTTACCTTTTGCCGTGATACGCATAACTCTTACGAGTTCGGCTTTGCCATAGGTATTTCCGCAGAATACAAAACAGGCAACATTATTTTTACCCTGATTAACTATATGATACCGCTCATTTTTATTCTGTTTTTTACAAGCGGTTCGATGCAGAATTTAATTCAGGGCTACGGCAAAGTTTTGCTGGTGCGGAATTATTCAAGGACTAAATTAATTGTAAAACAGCTTTTTAAAAACTTGCTTACACTGCTGATAATTGTTTTGTTTCAATGTGCCGCAATTTTATATTTTAACCAATTCTTAAAAAGCGTTAAAAGCGGAATATTGAAATCACTGATTATGTATTTCGTAATTATGTCGGCGATTATTATGCTGCAATGCTTGCTTGAGTTTTATATTCCGTCGCATACCGTAAATACAGTACTTTTTATTTACAGCCTTGTTTCATACTGGATTGTTCAGGTGACGGGTAATATTTCCGTTTTAAAAATAATTCTGTTCCCAAGCCTTATGTTTGGTATGCAGAATGGGGCTTTGAGCGGTGAAAATATTTATTATCTATTTCTTTGCATAGGCATTATATTGAATACAGTTCTTGCGGTGCTGTGTATTCGTAAATTCAAAAAAACAGATATTTTCTGAGGTGTTATAATGGTTGAATTGAAAAATATAAATAAATCTTTAAGTAAAAGACTGATTCTTGATAATATCAGCTATAAATTTGAATACGGCAAGGTTTATGGGCTGTGCGGTACGAACGGTTCGGGTAAAACTATGCTGTTAAGGGCGATTTGCGGTCTTATTGTACCCGACAGCGGAGAAATTGCTATAGACGGAAAAGTACTGCATAAGGATATTTCCTTTCCGCCGAGCGTAGGTATTGTAATAGAAAATATGACGCTTTTGCCGGGATACAATGCTTTTGATAATCTTAAGCTGATAGCTCAGATTAAAAAGGTTGCTTCGGATGATGACATAAGAAATGCAATTAACAGGGTCGGCTTAAAATCGGATTTAAAGGTAAGAAAATTCTCTCTCGGTATGAAGCAAAGGCTTAATATTGCTCAGGCTGTTTTTGAAAAGCCCAAAATCATACTTCTTGATGAACCTACCAATGCTCTGGATGACAGCGGAGTTAAGCTGGTATACGACATAATAAAGGAGGAAAAGGAGAGAGGGGCACTTATAATTGTTGCAACCCACCACGAGGCAGATTTGAAAGAAATGTGTGATGTCATACTCAGAGTGTCGGAGGGAAGGCTTTATGAAAAGTAAGCTTTTTACAAAGAAAAGTCTTATAGCCGTAGCCCTTGTGCTGGTGCTTTTGATTGGCGGTTCGTATATTGCCAACAAAACAGTTGTTGCAGACAGATTGGAAAAAAGGGATTATGATAGAGAATATAGTTTTCAGTATTCATCAGACGGATTGCTTTACTTAACGTATGACCCTGCCGACGACGGTAAAATCGGTCACATAAAGCTGTATCTCGGAGATGAATATTGCCTTGGCGTTTCAGATGTTCCTGCGTATGATAACGGCAATAAATTGGTCTATATTGACGAGAATGCCTATAGTGAATGTTCTGAGGTTGAAAAAGTTATACTTCCGCAAACTATTGAAGCTATAGGTGACAATGCTTTTTCGGATTGTGAGAGCTTAGAGGAAATCTATATTCCGGCAAGCGTTACAAAAATATCGGATAATACTTTCAGCGGTACAGACGGCTTTACAATGTATGTCCAGGAAAACTCATATGCTCAGGATTTTGCAGAGCAAAACGGCATACCTTATGAGTTCTACACACCAAAGCCTATGGTCGATACAAAGGATTATGATTATTCAAAAAGAATAAGAGAAATGTACAACGGAGTCGATTATACCTATGATATTTATTATTACAACGGTGTGCCGAATTGTGCAATACATTGGTATCATCCTTTGGAAGATACGGAAGATGTGGTTGTGCCTGAACAGATTGACGGTGTTGATGTTACTACAATATCAAGTGAAGCCTTTAGAGGTCATAGCGGTAAAAACATAATTTTACCAGATACGGTAACCAATATAGGCTCATATGCTTTTACAGAGCGCGGCTCAATAGAAAAGGTTTATTTTTCGGAAAATGTTACAAGAATAGGAAAAGATATTTTCAAGGACTCGCCAAATGCCGTAATTTGTGCTCCGAAAGATTCATATGCTTATGAATATGCTATTGATAACAACATAAAATTTGAGGAAACAAATTGAGCAGTTTTAAAAATACCTCATAGCTGTAAAACGCTTAACAATTAATTCAGAATTTTAAGCTATCTTGAAAAAATCTGTTGGCACAATATGTACCAACGATTTAAATTGATAATTTATCTTTGAATTAGGATTCAGGAATGCTTGACAAAGTCAAGTGTTATGATATAATAAAAATAGATAAGGCAAACCGATAAGCGGTTAGCCCCAAAAGATTTAGTTTAAGAAATAAACCGTTTCTTTGGAGTGAGGCGGTTTATTTCTTTTTGTTTACAATGGTAATTACAAGAGTTATGATTGAAACAATCAGCAAGCTGAATGTAAACAAATCGTTTACCGTTATGTATTCCATTGGCAACACCCCCTTGCAGGGGCAAGACTTAACCGCCTACCGTTTAGATTTGTCTTATCCGACAAGATTATATCACATTGTGGTCTAAAATACAATGTTTTCAATGAAAAATAAGATTAACCTTTATAAGTGATTTATGATTATTACCAAACAATCGAAGTACATCTTCGGGTCGCAACGGTCACATATTAAATCAAACCTATGAAGCGGCGAGAAAAAATAAAAAATACACATATTCCAAGACTTGTATGTTGATTTTACTGACATATGATGATAAAATTATTCAGAAACAGTTTAATTGTTTTTTAGAATTAAAAAAGTTTGGTTTAATATTATAATAATAAAGAATATAAACTGGCATATATTGGAGTTTTATAACTATAAATTTTAGTTTGGATATTGGATTCGGAGGCAGTGTTTTGAAATTAGGTCTTGATATTGGTTCAACCACAATCAAATGTGTTGTGCTTGACGATGACAATAAGCTGATTTACAGCACATATGAACGTCACTATTCTCAGATTACCGAAAAAATAGGCGAAATCCTCACCCGTGTGCGTGAAAGCGTTAACGGGGTTGAAAAGGCTGATGTTGCAATGTCGGGCTCGGCAGGTATGGGCGTTGCCGAGGCTTGCGGAATCGACTTTGTACAGGAGGTTTATGCAACAAGAGTTGCCGCTAACACCTTTATCCCAGGCACTGATGTTGTAATCGAGCTTGGCGGCGAGGACGCTAAAATATTGTTCCTCTCAAACGGTCTTGAGGTGCGAATGAACGGTACTTGTGCAGGCGGTACGGGTGCGTTTATTGACCAGATGGCTACACTGCTTAATGTTGAGCTTGAGGATATGGATGAGCTTGCAAAGCAGTATGAAAAAACATATACAATCGCTTCAAGATGCGGCGTATTTGCAAAGACAGACATTCAGCCGCTTCTTAATCAGGGCGCAAGAAAAAGCGACATTGCCGAGAGTATCTTCAATGCCGTTGTAAGCCAGACTGTTGCAGGTCTTGCTCAGGGCAGAGAGATTGAGGGGCAGGTAGTGTATCTTGGCGGCCCTCTCACTTTTATGAGTGAGCTTAGAAACTGTTTTGACCGTACACTCGGCACAAAGGGTATTTGCCCCGAAAATTCGTTATATTATGTTGCAAGCGGTGCGGCTCTCTGTGCGACTAAGCCGATTGACTTTGACAAGGTTATAAGTGAGGTAAAGGATTACAGAGGGTCAGGCAACTTTGCGTTTAATCCTCCGCTATTTGCTAACGAAGAGGAATATAAGCAGTTTTCCGAACGTCACGCAAAGGCTGATGTAAAGCAAAAGGAACTTAAGGGCTACAAGGGCAAGGCTTACATAGGCATGGACGCAGGCTCGACTACCGTTAAGGGAGTTGTACTTAATGACAGCGGCGAGTTGTTATATTCAAAATATCTGCCTTCAAAGGGAAATCCTGTTGAAATTATCAAGGCTTTCCTTGAAGAGGTTTACTCTATAAATCCCGAAATCAATGTTGTTTCATCTGCCGTTACAGGCTACGGTGAGGACATTATCAAAAATGCGTTTGATGTTGACTACGGCATTGTTGAAACTATTGCTCACTTTACAGCGGCAAAGTATTTTATGCCCGATGTTGAGTTTATTATCGACATCGGCGGTCAGGACATCAAGTGTTTCAAAATTCACAACGGTGCGATTGACAATATCTTCTTGAACGAGGCTTGTTCGTCAGGCTGTGGCAGCTTTTTGCAGACATTTGCAAACGCTCTCGGATATCAGATTGCCGATTTTGCAAAACTCGGCTTGTTTGCAAAACGTCCTGTTGACCTCGGTTCACGCTGCACAGTGTTTATGAATTCAAGCGTTAAGCAGGCTCAGAAAGACGGTGCGACTATTGAGGATATTTCAGCAGGTCTTTCTTTGAGTGTTGTAAAGAATGCTCTGTATAAGGTTATCCGTGCGTCAAGCCCTGAGGAACTCGGCAAAAAGGTTGTTGTACAGGGCGGTACATTTCTTAATGACGCCGTGCTTCGTGCTTTTGAACAGGAAATGGGTGTTGAAGTCGTTCGTCCTAACATTGCAGGTCTTATGGGCGCTTATGGTGCTGCTCTTTACGCAAAGAACAAATGCAAGGGCAAGGGCAAAAGCAGTCTTTCAGACAAGAAAGCACTTGATAACTTTGTTCACGAAATCAAGGTTACAAACTGCGGTATGTGCAACAACAACTGCCGCCTGACTGTAAATTCCTTTGGCGGCGGCAGAAAATT
>DKZL01000063.1:16627-30109 GCA_002493635.1 Ruminococcaceae bacterium UBA7075
TTGAATATGTATGCATATAAGCTGAAACTTATAAACAGCTATAAACCTGTTGAGGGCTTGAGAGGTAAGTTAGGTCTTCCTATGGGACTTAATATGTACGAAATGTATCCGTTCTGGTATCGTTTCTTTACTGAGCTGAAATTTGAAGTTGTTCACTCTCCTTTCTCAACAAGAAAACTTTATCAGTTGGGTCAGCAGACAATCCCGAGCGACACTGTATGTTTCCCTGCAAAACTTATGCACGGTCATGTTCAGAAACTTATTGACGACGGAATAGAAACAATTTTCTATCCTTGTCTTTCCTATAATTTTGATGAAAATCTGGGCGACAATCACTACAACTGTCCTGTTGTTGCGTACTATCCTGAGGTTATCAATAACAATATGAAGGACATCAAAAAGGTAAGCTTCATTAAGGAATATTTTGGAGTTCACCGTCCTAATGACTTCCCTCAGAAAGCCTATGAGCGTCTTGCTCTGCACTTCCCCGACCTTACGCTCAATGAGGTAAGAATGGCGGCAAAGAAGGCTTACGCCGAGCAGGAAGCATACAAGCAAAAGGTAATTGAAAAGGGCAATGAGATTATCGAAAAGGCTGAAAAAGCAGGTAAGAAGATTTTTGTTCTTGCAGGCAGACCGTACCACATTGACCCCGAAATTAACCACGGCATCGACAAGCTGATTTCGGGCTTTGACGTTGCTATTGTCAGTGAGGATGTAATTGCCGCAAGAATGAGCCGATTCAGAACTCATGTTCTGAATCAGTGGACATATCATTCACGACTTTATGCGGCGGCAAAGTATGTTACAACACGCAAGGATATGGAGCTTGTTCAGCTTGTGTCTTTCGGCTGCGGCGTTGATGCGATTACTACTGATGAAGTGCGTGAAATCCTTGAAACAGAAAACAAGATTTATACACAGATTAAAATAGATGAAATTACCAACCTCGGTGCGGTAAAAATTCGTGTTCGCAGTTTGCTTGCGGCTATCGACAACGATTGATAAGGAGGTTTGTGCCTTATGGCTGAGCTTAAATATGACAAAAAGACAGGCCGTCTGATGTTTACAAAACAGATGAAAAAGGAATATACTATCCTTATGCCGAATATGGCGCCGATTCACTTCAGAATACTGCAAAAAGTGTTTACTTTTTACGGCTACAAGTCGGATTTGCTTGAAACAACAGGTCCCGAGATTGCACAGACAGGCTTAAAATATGTGCATAACGATACCTGTTATCCCGCTCTTCTCGTTATAGGTCAGTTTATTCAGGCTTTGCAGAGCGGCAAGTATGATGTTCATAAAACGGCTCTTATGATTACTCAGACAGGCGGCGGCTGCCGTGCTTCAAACTATATCTTTCTTTTAAGAAAGGCTCTTAAAAAGGCAGGCTTTGAGTTTGTCCCCGTAATTTCGCTTTCGTTTGGTATGGAGAAGAACAGCGGTTTTTCGCTTACTATTCCGCTAATCAGAAGATTTGTCGGCGGTCTTGTGTACGGCGACCAGCTTATGCTGCTGTCGAATCAGACTAAGCCGTATGAGGTGAACAAGGGCGAAAGTATGGCTCTTGTGCAGGAGTGGAGCGATAAGATTTCTCAGATGCTCATTGAGGGTAAGGGATATACTCTTGAAGAAATTGACGAAACTCTCAATAAAATTACAAAATCATTCTCAAAAATTGAGCTTAACAAGGTGCCGAAAGTTAAAGTCGGCATTGTAGGTGAGATTTATGTAAAATATTCTGCAATGGCAAACAACGGTCTTGAGGAATTTTTGGCTGAGCAGGACTGCGAGGTCTGCCTGCCCGGTCTTATGGGATTTGCTTCATTCAAGGTCGACAACCGTATTGAGGACATCAAGATGTTCGGCGGCAACGGTGTAAAGTTCAAGGTCATTCAGATGCTTTTGAATTATCTTACAAAGCTTGAAGGGCTTATGATAGAGGCTGCCAAAAAATATGGATTTGTGCCGCCTCACGAATATGCTCATACAAAACAGCTTGTAAAGGGCATTATCGGCTACGGCAGCAAAATGGGCGAGGGCTGGCTTTTAACTGCTGAGATGCTTGAGCTTGCCGAAACAGGTTATGAAAATATTGTATGTACTCAGCCATTTGGCTGTCTGCCGAATCATATCAACGGCAAAGGCGCAATCCGTAAGATTAAAGAGGTTATGCCGAACGCTAACATTGTTACAATCGACTATGACCCCGGTGCACCTAAGGTAAATCAGGAAAACCGAATTAAGCTTATGCTTGCTGTCGGCAAGGAAGAACTGCAAAAGAAATTGGAGCAGGAAAAGGCTGACAAGGAAGATTCAGAATCAGATAAATAACAGTTTTAGTGCCGATATAAAATCATTAAATATTTTATATCGGCATTTTTATGTCGACTGTTTCCAAGTAATTTGCTGAAAAACAAGTCTGTCAACCGCAAGTTGACAAACTTCAAGGTTAAAATGGTAGTGTTTTTTGAGTGTTTGCGGTATAATTAAGTTGATTTCGAAGTCAATTAAATTTTAAGGAGTTTATACAAATGACACTTGGAGAAAAAATTATGCGTTTGCGGCAGTCAAAAGGATTGTCGCAGGAGGAGTTTGGCGAGAAAATGGGTGTGTCCCGTCAGGCGGTTTCAAAGTGGGAAACAGGGCAGACAATGCCTGATGTTGACAAAATTATTCAGATGAGTGAATTTTTTGGGGTGACTACCGATTATCTGCTAAAAAATGATAACGAGAGTGCGAATACTGTTAATGCTGACAACTTCAATGTTGAGGCGAATTGCTCTGCAAAGAAAAGCTTAAGAGAAAAACTTCACTTTGAGCGAAAAAGCAAAAGGACTTTTATGGGACTTCCGCTTTATCATATTAATATCGGTTTAGGCGCTTACAGAGCAAAAGGTGTGTTCTCTGTCGGTATGATTTCTACCGGCATTATTTCTTTGGGATTGCTGTCTGTCGGCTTAATTTCATGGGGATTATTATCAATCGGTCTTGTGCTTGCTCTTGGTAATATCTCTGTTGGCTGTGTTGCGCTTGGCGGAGTTGCCGCAGGAGTGCTTGCTCTGGGCGGTGTTGCTGTTGGAATTTTTACAATAGGCGGATTCTCTTTGGGTGTTTATTCTATGGGCGGCTGTGCTATTGCTTCGCAGATTGCATTCGGCGGTTACGCACAAGGGTATATCGCTGTCGGAGAACAAGCAATCGGCACACACGCATTCAATGTGGTCGGTGACATTCCGCAGAATGTCAAGGCTGAGATTGCCGAGATAATCACAAGAGAATTGCCTAATACGCCTCAGTTTATTGCAAATATGTTCGGATGAATTTAGTATAAAAAATATAAAAACAACAGGAGATACGTAATGTATCCCCTGTTGTTTTACTTTATAGGAAACAGCTCGGTTGTGCTCGGGAAGAAAAGATTTGAAAAATATCAGGCTGTCTGCACGAATGAGTGCAGCCTACCGGCTGCTTTTACTTTAATGTATTTATACACTGCTTGAAGGTTTCAATTACATACCAAGCATCGTCGTCTGAAAGTGTGGAGTTCATTGGCAGTGTAAGCTGATTTTTGTGCATATTATATGCGTTAGGAAAATCGGTAATATTAAAACCTCTCTTGTGGTATGCCGAAAGCATTGGCAGCGGCTTGAAGTGAACATTGCACATAACGCCGTGTTCCGACATCATATTGTAGAACTTGTTTCTGTATTCATCGTCCTTGCCGATAAAGCGGACAAAGTAAAGATGACCGCTGCTGCGGTGATTTTCATCACAATGGTTTAAAACCTGAATAGGCAAATCCTTGAATTCTTCGTTATAAAGTTTAATCAGCTCATGACGGCGGTCAAGAATTTTATCATAGCGTGCAAGCTGTGCAACTCCTAAAGCCGCTAAAACATCAGGCATATTACACTTGTACTGTGTATCAACAACATCATATTCCCAGGACGCAACTTTGTTTTTGGTGTAGGCATCCTTTGTCTGACCGTGCAGGGAGAGCAACATATACTGCTTGTAAATATCCTCTTCGTCAATTCCGTCGTGCGGTCTGTGAACTGCTGCGCCGCCCTCGGCTGTGGTCATATTTTTTACAGCGTGAAAGCTGAAATTTGTAAAGTCTGCAATTTCACCGCACATTTTGCCGTGCCACTGTGCGCCGAATGCGTGAGCAGCGTCAGCAACAACAAAAACTCTTCCGAATTTTTCCTGAATTTCATTTTTCGGCTTAAATACGCTCTTTTGACGCTCAACAGCTTCAAATATACGGTCATAGTCACAGACTACGCCTGCCAAATCAACGGGGATGATAGCTTTTGTATTGTGGTTGATTGCGGCTTCCATTTTGTCGTAATCCATTTCATAGCTGCCGCTTTTGCAGTCAATCATAACCGGCTTTGCGCCGACATGATAGATGATAGAGGCGGTTGCCGTGTATGTGTAGGCAGGCAAAATAACCTCATCTCCGGGGCCTATGCCCAGAATGCGAAGAGTAAGCTCTGCACAGGATGTCTGAGATGAAAGGCATACAGCCTTGTTTACATGGCAGTAGTCGGCAATCTGACTTTCAAAAAGCTTTGTTTCGGGACCTGTGGTAATCCACCCCGACTTTACAACCTTGACTACTTCATCTATTTCTGCCTGAGAAATGTCAGGCGGAGAAAAAGGAATTTTTTTCATTTTAAAATCTCCTTGATATGCAGATGTGAACAAAACACGAAAATTGCATAAGTAACTATTTTAGATTATACATCAAGAGATTTCAAATGTAAAGATTTGGTTAGTAAATTATTTATTTGTTGCCTTAACCTGCTTTTCTTTGAGATATTTGTTTTTTGTAGCCATTCCCCCTCTGATATGTCTTTCACTTTTATTCAGGTCAAGTACCTGCCGCACTTCACGGTACAGTGCAGGGTTCAAAACCTTGAGCCGCTGGCTGACATCCTTGTGAACTGTGCTTTTGCTCACTCCGAATTTTTTGGCGGCTGTCCGCACGGTAGCCTTGTTTTCTATTATGTATTCGCCCAGCATCGCTGCGCGTTCTTCCACTACGCCTTTCACATAAAGCCCTCCTGTCATTCTTGCTAATTTATATGCAAAACATTCCGGCATTATGCTTTGACGTTTGTAGGCGAAAAGCCTATTGTTTTTATAGGAATTATTTTTCTTTTCGGCATTTCATATTGTAATGCGTTTTTATTTATGATAAAATATCATTGGCATAGAAGTTTTGAGTTGTGAAAGCAATATAAAATAATTAACAATTAAGGGTCGTTGCCTTTGGCAACTCCGATTTATATTATATAGTTTTAATGAATATGAACATTCGTAGGGGCGGATATGGCACTAAATTATAATTTAACTTTTATTAGTGCGTTATGATGTTTACCAATAAACCGAAGTACATCTTCGGGATACAACGGTTACATATTAATTAAAACTTGGGGAGCGTCTAAAAATAAATGAAAATTGCTAATCTTTTTAAAGAAAATAAAAAAACTGTTTTTTCGTTTGAGGTTTTTCCTCCGAAGAAAGATTCGCCGATTGAATCTGTTTACAGCAAAATGGAAGAGCTTTGCGCCTTAAAACCTGATTTTATCAGCGTAACTTACGGTGCAGGAGGTACGGTAGGTCATAGCCGCACCTGCGAGATTGCGTCTAAAATTAAATATGATTTCGGTGTTGAGTCGGTTGCTCACCTCACCTGTGTAAACAGCACGAAGTCGGATATTGACATAAATCTTGCCGACCTGAAAGCAAACGGAATTGAAAATATACTTGCACTAAGGGGCGATTATGTTGAGGGCGTCGAGCCTGTGCATGACTTTAAGTATGCAAGCGATTTGTGCGAATATATTGACAGAACCGAAGAATACCGTCAGTTTTTTGACATTGGCGGAGGATGCTATCCCGAGGTTCACGGTGAGGCTGAAAATGAGATTGAGGATATACTCAATCTTAAGAAAAAGGTGGACGCAGGTGCGTCTCACCTGATAAGCCAGCTTTTCTTTGACAATAACGCTTATTACCGCTTTATTGAAAGAGCGAAGATTGCACGAATTGATGTGCCTATTGAGGCAGGTATTATGCCTATTACAAACAAAAGTCAGATTACAAGAATGGTGTCAATGAGCGGTGCAAGCTTGCCTGCAAAGTTTTCAAAAATTTTGCAGAAATACGAGAACAAACCTGAGGCTTTGAGGGACGCAGGTATTGCTTATGCGATTGAGCAGATTATCGACTTGATTGCAAACGGAGTTGACGGTATTCACCTTTATACAATGAACAATCCGTATGTTGCTAAGAAAATTACAGAGGCAGTTGCTAATTTGTTATGATAACACTTGAAAAACTCAACCGCAGTGAGGCAATACGTTACCTCGGCGGTGCAGGAATACAGATGAATGATCAAATGGAAGTTCTGATGGACGAGTGCGAAAAGATGGTGCTTGAAAAAGCCGCACCTAAGTTTCTGTACATCGAGCTTGATTTGCCCTGCGACACAATTATGGGCGGCAGGGATATTGCCAATCACCTTGACGGCTGTGAAAAAGCAATTCTTATGTGTGCAACTTTGGGGGCAGAGATTGACAAGCTTATTCGCATAAGTCAGATTTCCGATATGGCTAAGGCTGTCGTGCTCGACAGCTTTGCAAGCGTTGCCGTTGAGCAGGTGTGCAATAAGGTTGATGAAATTATTGCCGAAAAATATGACGGTTATAATATGACTTTCCGATTCAGCCCAGGGTACGGCGACTATCCTATTTCGCTTCAACAGGATTTTTTGCGTATGCTTGACGCTCCCAGAAAAATCGGACTTACTACGAATGAAAACTTTTTGCTGATGCCTACAAAGTCGGTTACTGCGGTTATGGGACTTTCAAAAAATCCAATTGAACGCAAAAAAAGAGGCTGTGCAATCTGCAATATGCGTGGAAAATGCAGATTCAGAAAGAATGGTGAACACTGTGGACTTTAGAGAACTTTTGAAAAATAAAGAATTTGTGCTTTTGGACGGTGCAATGGGCACGCTGATTCAGAAAAGCGGAGTGGAATATGACTCAGTGCCCGAAACGCTCAATATTACTCACCCTGAACTTATCAAATCGTTCCATAAAGCCTATGTCTGCGCAGGTGCCGATGTGGTGTATGCAAATACTTTTGGTGCAAATGCTTATAAACTCAAGGACTGCGGCTACACTGTTGAGGAAATTATCGGGGCAGGTGTGCGCAATGCAAAAGAGGCTGTCAGCGGTACGGGTGCGCTTGTTGCTCTCGATTTAGGACCTGTCGGTCAGCTTATGGAGCCTGCGGGTGCTATGACCTTTGAACAGGCATATGAATACTACAAACAGCAGATTGTTGCAGGCAGTGACGCCGATTTGATTGTTTTTGAAACAATGACAGACTTGTTTGAACTTAAGGCGGCGGTGCTTGCGGCAAAAGAAAACAGCGATAAGCCGATTGTTGCCACAATGTCATTCGAGGCAAACGGCAGAACCTTTACGGGCGTTCTGCCTGCCTGTGCGGCGGTGACGCTCACGGGTCTCGGCGTTGACGCTGTCGGCGTGAACTGCTCACTCGGTCCTGCCGAGCTTGAACCTGTTATAGCTGAAATGTCAAGATATACCGAGCTTCCGCTTGTTATCAAGGCAAATGCAGGCTTGCCTGACCCAAACAGTAATGAATATGATGTTTTACCCGATGATTTTGCCGAGAGTTTGCAGAATCTTCTGAAATACGGAATCAAGGTTATCGGCGGATGTTGCGGCACAACGCCTGAATATATAGAAAAGGTCAGAGATATGACCGAAAAAAATAAATATCAGCCGCAAAAGAAGTGCGTTGATACAACTGTTTGCAGTGCAAGCACGGCGGTTGAAATCAACGGTCCTAGAATTATCGGTGAGCGAATTAATCCGACGGGTAAAAAGCTGTTCAAGCAGGCACTTGTTGATAATAATATTGATTATATTTTAACTCAGGCGTTAAGTCAGGTCAGCGGCGGTGCGGAAATTCTGGACGTCAATGTCGGTCATCCCGAAATTGACGAAAAGCAGATGATGGTGCGTGTATTAAAGGCAATTCAGAGCGTATGCGACGCACCTTTGCAGATTGACTCCACAAAGCCTGATGTGCTTGAAGCAGGACTTCGCCACTATAACGGCAAACCGATTGTAAACTCCGTAAACGGCGAGGAGGCAAGCCTTAGCGCAGTGTTGCCGCTTGTCAAAAAGTACGGTGCTTCGGTTGTCGGACTTACACTTGATGAGAATGGTATTCCTAAGACTGCCAACGGAAGATTTGCGATTGCAAAGAGAATTGTTGAGCGTGCCGAGGCTGTCGGCATAGACAGACGGGATGTCTATATCGACTGCCTTACTCTGACGGTTTCTGCTGAGCAGGAGGCTTGCCGTGAAACGTTGGATGCTCTGCATAGGGTAAAGACTGAGCTTGGCTGCAAGACCTGTTTAGGCGTTTCAAATATATCATTCGGCTTGCCGAACCGTGAACTTGTTACGAGAACTTTTCTTACAATGGCACTTGAGCAGGGACTGGACCTGCCGATTATCAACCCTAACATTGACTCAATTACAGGTGCTGTGCGTGCGTACAGAGTGCTTGCAAATATCGACAAAAACTCGGTTGAGTTTATTAATGCCTATAATGATGCTGCTCCGTGTGCGCCCGTGAAAAATCCGTCTGATACCGATATTGATATTTTTACGGCTGTTTACAGCGGACTTAAGTCCGAGGGTGCGACTATTACAAGAAAATTGCTTGACGAAAATATTGATGCAATGCAGATTGTCAATGAAATGCTTATTCCTGCACTTGACAGGGTGGGTGATGACTTTGAAAAAAACAAAATCTTTTTGCCTCAGCTTATTCAGAGTGCAAACACTGCGCAGGAATGCTTTGAGGTTATCAAAGCTCATATTTCCAAGACAGACGGAAATACTGTCAGCAAAGGAAAGATTATTCTTGCAACCGTAAAGGGTGACATTCACGACATCGGCAAGAATATTGTCAAGGTGCTTCTTGATAACTACGGCTATACTGTTGTTGATTTAGGCAGAGATGTTGACCCTCAGCTGATAGTTGACACGGCGGTTGAGCAGAATATCAAGATGATTGGTCTTTCGGCTCTTATGACAACAACACTCAAGAGTATGGAGGATACAATTAAGCTTGTAAGAGAAAGAAAAGAACTGCAAAACGAGGACGGTTCAAGTAAATGTGTTATATTTGTGGGCGGTGCGGTGCTTACAAAGGAATATGCAATGAAAATCGGTGCAGACTATTATTGTAAGGACGCAAAAGAAAGCGTTGATACCGCAAAATTGGTTCTTGGATAAAAGCAGACGGTGAGCCACGGTTAATACGGGCTATTTCCTATAAAGTAAAAAGCGGTAGTTGCCTTATGACATCTATCGCTTTTGTTGCATATTTTGCAAGATAATAATTCCTGAATTTTGTCATTTTATTGTTTGAATATTTATATGAATATTAATTATTATTGATTATTTTTTTGCGTTATGATATAATTTTAAGTATTATTATTATAATATAATGAAATTCGATTAATTATTACTTAAGAACTGTTGTTAATTTGTATGTTTACGGGGGAGAAGTACTGGTATGCGTAAAGTCAATTACCGAAAACTTGTGCTTGCAATTGCTGATGTATTTATCATTATCACAAGCGGCATAATTTCAAACTTTTTATTGTCGCTTATATCTTCTGATATAGTTTTTGCAGGCAAAGAGCTCCTTTATGCTGTTGTAATTGATCTGATAATGTGCGTATTTATGATGTTCTTTTTCGGCGCATATTCACGATTGTGGCGTAACTTCAATATAAGGGATTATGTGTCCTGTATAATATCAATGGGAATCGGCTTTGCTTTAGCTGAAGTTGTTATGCTGATTTTTGAAATCAGGCAGAACATAGTATTTTTGATTACCTACTTTTTAGTTGCAACCGTCGGAGTCTGTCTGTTCAGGTTTATATTCAGAAAAACCTTTTTGGATCTCACAAAAGCAGGCAGAGAAGAGGGGATTTTTGAACGCACTCTGATTGTCGGAGCGGGCAGAGCAGGACAGATGATTTTGCAGGAAATTTTGAATTCCCGTAACGACTTGAACAATCCATCGCACAATATTTTGCCTGTTTGTTTTGCAGATGATGATGTTTCAAAGCTCCGCACAAAAATAAACGGTGTTAGTGTTTTGGGCACTTGTCCGGAGATTCCCCGTATTTGTGCGGATTATCAAATTTCTAATATTATTGTGGCTATTCCCTCCTGCGAGGAGGATGAAAAAAGAAAAATACTTGATTATTGCTCTGCAACAGAGTGCAAAATCAAGGTCATTCCTTATATAAGCGAGCTTTTGTTTGATGATAAGAACAAGCCGCTTATATCTCAGGCAAAGGAAATCAGAATTGAAGATTTGCTCGGCAGAAAGCCTATTGAGTTTAATAAAAAAGAGATAAAAAGACTTATAAACGGCAAAGTATGTATGGTAACCGGAGGCGGCGGTTCTATAGGCAGTGAGCTTGTGCGTCAGATTGCCAAGTACGAGCCCAAGCAGATTATTATTGTTGATATTTATGAAAATAACGCATATGATATACAGCAGGAATTAGTACTTGAATATGGCACTAAACTTAATCTTGTCACAATAATTTCATCAGTAAGAGATTATGACAAGATGGATAAGATTTTCAGAGACTATCGTCCTCAGCTTGTATTTCACGCAGCGGCACACAAGCACGTTCCGCTTATGGAAACAGTGCCTGAAGAAGCTGTAAAGAATAATATTTTCGGTACTTTCAATGTGGCTACTCTTGCGGAGTTCTACAAGGTTGACAAATTTGTTATGATTTCAACCGACAAGGCTGTCAATCCGACAAATGTTATGGGTGCTACCAAGCGTGCGTGTGAGATGATTATCCAGTACAAGGCGCAAACAAGCAGTCATACCGATTTTGTAACAACACGCTTTGGCAACGTGCTGGGTTCAAACGGCTCGGTAATTCCTCTGTTTCGCCGTCAGATTGAAAACGGAGCAGATGTTACCGTAACGCACCCCGATATTATCCGTTACTTTATGACAATTCCTGAGGCAGTGTCCCTTGTGCTTGAAGCAGGCGCAATGGCAAAGGGCGGTGAAATTTTTGTGCTTGATATGGGTGCGCCCGTAAAAATTACAACACTCGCAGAAAACTTAATCAGAATGTATGGAAAGGTTCCTTACAAGGATGTTAAGATTGTGTTTACGGGGCTTCGTCCGGGAGAAAAGCTTTTTGAGGAGCTTCTTATGGATGAAGAAGGACTTGAATCAACAGCGAACAAAAAAATATTTATTGGAAACCAAATTAATATAGATGCTGATGATATGCTTTTAAAGCTTCAAAGTCTGCGTAATGCTGCAGAAGCGAACGACAGTGAAAAAACAATTCAGCTTTTGAGCGATTTGGTGCCTACGTTTAATCATCAGATAAATTAGTTTTTGAACACACAACTTTTAAAGGAGAATTCATTATGTGCGGTATCGTAGGATATGTCGGACCGAGAAATTGCAGTGAAGTGCTTGTTGACGCACTCTCTAAACTTGAATACAGAGGATACGATTCAGCGGGAATTGCTGTTTTTACAGATAACGAAATTGAAACCGTAAAGACAAAAGGTAAGCTGGATGACCTCAGAAAAAAGCTGGAGGAAGTAGGCAAGCCGAGCGGCAACATCGGCATCGGACACACTCGTTGGGCAACGCACGGAGAACCGTCAGATATTAACTCTCATCCGCACAGTGGTGCAAGGGTTACTATCGTACATAACGGTATTATCGAAAACTATATTGAGCTCAAGGAGTTTCTTACTGCTCAGGGTAGAACCTTTCTCAGTGAAACAGACACTGAGGTTGTGGCTCAGCTTCTTGATTATCGTTACAATGGTGATCCTGTCAAGACTATTGACGAATGTATGGCTGACTTAAAGGGTTCTTTTGCACTCGGAATTATGTTCAAGGATTTTCCCGATAGAATTTTTGCAGTCAGAAGAGAAAGTCCTCTTATTGTAGGTGTTTCAGAGGGTGAAAGCTTTATTGCATCTGATGTTCCTGCAATTTTAAAATATACAAGAGATTATTATCTGCTTGAGCATAATGAGATTGCAACTCTTACGGCAAAAGGTGTGTCATTTGTCAATGAATATTTACAGCCGATTGAAAAAGAATTAAAGACAGCAGATTGGGATGAAGAGGCTGCTGAGAAGAATGGTTATCCCCACTTTATGATTAAAGAAATTAATGAACAGCCGAATGCTATTAAAACTACAATTATGCCGAGAATCAAGAACGGTTTGCCGGATCTTGAGAAAAACGGCATTACGCAGGAAAAATTAAGGAGTTTTAAGAATATTACAATCGTTGCCTGCGGCACGGCAATGCACGCAGGAATGGTTGGAAAATATGTTATTGAGGATTTGGCAAGAGTGCCTGTTACGGTTGATATTGCGTCGGAGTTCCGTTACAGAAATCCGATTATTTCGGAAGGCGACCTTGTTATTATTATCTCTCAGTCGGGCGAAACTGCCGACAGCCTTGCTGCAATGCGCCTTGCAAAGCAAAAGGGAGCAACTACGCTTGCCATTGTCAATGCAAAGGGCAGTTCGATTGCACGTGAAGCTGATATGCTGATTTACACGCTTGCAGGCCCTGAAATTTCCGTTGCTTCAACAAAGGCATATATTACACAGCTTTCAGTAATGTATCTGTTTGCTTTCGAGCTTGCGCTTGCAAAGGGAACAGTTGGAAATGCTGAGGTAGAAAGATTGGTTTCTGCACTTATGAAAATGCCTGAGGCTGTTCAGTATGTAATTGATAATTGCGAAGAAAAATGCAAATATATTGCTACAAAGCTTATCACGGCAGAAAGCCTGCTTTATATAGGCAGAGGTCTTGACTATGCGCTTTCAATGGAGGGCTCGCTCAAGCTCAAGGAGGTTTCCTATATTCATTCAGAAAGCTATGCTGCCGGTGAGCTTAAGCACGGCACGATTTCACTTATTGACGACGGAATGCCTGTTATTGCGGTTGCAACGCAGACAGATATTATTCCAAAAACTATCAGCAATATTGTTGAGGTTAAGTCAAGAGGCGCAAAAGTTATCCTTGTTTGTACAGATGCTTGTGCAAGAGAACTTAAAGAGGGCATTGCGGATTATGTTGTGGAGATTCCTCATTCAGACGAAATGCTTATGCCGATTACCGCAGTTGTTCCGTTACAGCTTCTTGCGTATTATACATCGGTAAACCGCGGAATTGACCCCGATAAGCCAAAGAATCTTGCAAAATCCGTTACTGTCGAGTAATTTAGCTTTGCTTAATAAAGTTTAATAAAAGATATTATCCTGTCTTCCTCAATAATTTATTGAGGAAGATTTTTTGCTATATAGGAAATTGCTCGGTTGC
>DKZL01000068.1:0-20348 GCA_002493635.1 Ruminococcaceae bacterium UBA7075
CACTTTTTTAGTATACATCCAAACATTCTTTTAGAAAACAATATGAAAAGCAGCAGTATCACGCTTAAAAATTACGGTGAATCAATGCACATAGCTCCTGACGGAAAGGAGGGCTATGAATACACAGCAGAACAAGTGTATGATATGTTGCCCAAGCAAGAAAAGAAAAAACTTCATTCAAAAGGCAGCGGTGTTGCCAAAGGACGAGCAAGACAGCAAGCAACCAACGAGAATCACAAACCCGAATGGCGATGGGACGACCATTCCCGTTGGGGTATGTATGAGGAAGACGATGTACTGCGTGATGTGTGGGTAAAGCGTTTTGAGGACGCTGCACAGGCAATAGAAATCCGTGATCCGTCAAACTCAAGAGGCTTATTGCCACGATTTGCACAGCGTATTTTAGGAGAGTTGAGAAAACCGCAGACCGACTGGCGGACAATACTAAACGACTTTATTCAGGAGGAGGTTGTGGATTATTCCTTTTCGCCGCCTGACCGCCGTTTTGATGACTGCCCATTCTTTCTGCCCGATTTCAACGGTAAAGAAGATATGGTGGAAGATATTCTGTTTATGATTGACACGTCGGCATCTATGTCTGACGCTATGATTACGGCGGCATACTCGGAAATCAAAGGTGCTATCGACCAGTTTGACGGTAAGCTGAAAGGATGGCTCGGTTTTTTTGATGCAGCCATTATCAAGCCTGAGCCTTTTTCAGATGAAGAAGAGTTTAGTATCATTCGCCCTGCGGGAGGTGGCGGAACGGATTTTCAAATCATATTTGAGTATGTTCATAAACATATGCAGGATAAGCCTCCGGCGAGCATAATAATTCTTACAGATGGATATGCGCCGTTTCCGCAGGAAAAACTTGCTATCAACATACCAGTATTATGGCTTATTAACAATAATGAGGTTGAGCCGCCTTGGGGTAAAGTGGCAAGAATAACGGTATGACAATATGACGAGCGCAACCGAACAATTTCCTATTTCCTATAATGTAAAAAATCAACCTGCGAGAGTCATTAGTAGCTCGCAGGCTGATTCACATATATTTATTTTATCAGGTTGTAATTGGTAGCATAAAGTTCTGCCATATTATCACTCTTGCATATTGTTTTCTGAAATGACAAATTTCTGACCGATGTCATTTTTGATTATTGATTTTCTCTTTTAAAAGAGCAATTAATATTTTTGAATCATCTTCAGATAAAAATGGTGATTTTATAGTTGAAGCAAAATAAAAACTTTTATGTAATTCGTCTTTTATCTCTCTTGGTGAAATATACGCCATGCTTTGTTCATCATAGTTTTCCGGAAATACTATTGGCTCAACTTCACGGTACGATTCGTTACCGGATTCAAATGTTTTATCTGATTTTATCTTTCCTATAGCAATAATTCCTTTTGATTTGCTGTAGAAGAACACATAATCCCCTTTGTTGAACGAATGTATATACTTTTGAGCATTACCCCATGCACTTACTCTGCTGTTTTCAAGCATATATTTCTCAGAAGTTTCTGAGAATGATTTGTTTGTATCAAACATTATTCCTTTAAATTTAGTTTTTAGATTTTCGTTACTCTGCATTATTAAGAAAGAAGTCCATAATTTAATGCTCTCAGACATAATATTTTTGGAATCTTCCGATAATGCAAATTCATATAATTCGGTAGGATTTGCAATGTGCATATTATCATATTTGTTTATGTTTTTTATCGCACCTTCAGTATTAAGAAACCACACTTCACCGTTCAAGTCCTTATAAACATCTGCGTCTAATTCAATATTTCCTTTTTTAACCTGTACATAAATATGTTTTCCGTCTTTCGGATCAACGAGTACACATTCATATAGCTGTGTAGCTATTTTATTAGTTGACGGAATGACAATATATCTGTATTTGTGATATAACCACAAGCATAATAAATCCTCGCTATCCTCAGGTGAAAGAAGTGAATAGAAGTTTGCCTCTGAGAGTTCTAATTTTATATCTGAATAATACTCTGTTTTATCCAGTCTATCGTATAGAAGTGCACTGTATTCCATAGCACCGCTTTTATTAATTCTTTGAAATGTTGAGCCTTTAATAAAAGCAGTAGCGATTACGCCCGGAACAGTATCTTCATCAGAAATTTCGTGATGTTGCCACTTGATATTGGTTAACTGATTAGACGCATCAGCTTCAGTAGCTTCTTTGGAAGAATTAAAAACCCATTTTGAACTTTCATCTACCCTTCCGATATAATAAATTCCGTTATATCTCATCCATATCAAATCACCGGGGCGAACATCACTTTCAAGTCTTTTTACACTATCAAAATTTTCATAAAACAATTCAGCATAGCTTGAAAATTCAGCAAAAGTTTTTATGTTATTTCGCTCAGCTTCCGAAATATCACGTAAACTCCAACCCATAGCGGCAACAGAGTTGTTAAGGCAATATTCACAGATATGACCTGAACCTGTTCTTGTTTGTAATCTCCATACTGACATAATGAAAATCTCCTTTTATTCATAATTTTTCTTAGCGAAATCAATATCCGCCTTAATTTCGTCAACAAGGCTTTGTGGGAAAATGACCCTGATATGCCTTGAATATTTCAGCGCCCACATTTTCATGGCAATCGGATTTACCTTAACCGTCACCGTGACCTCATCATCTGTTGCGTCCGAAAATTTTATATCCTTTCCGAACCAGTCGATAACATCGGTCACGATATACCTTTTTGCGATGAATTTCACAGCTACACTTTCGCCTGCAAACATATACAGATGCTCGGCGAGGTGCTTGGGCAGGTCAAGTCCGTTTTCGATTCCCTTGACTTTTCTCTGCGGCTTTGCAGGTGTGTCGAGAAGCTTAATGTTTGTGATTCTGTCGAGGCGATAGTGCGAAACACTGTCGTACTTGTCATAGTTGCAGATAAGATAGTACCTGCCGTTTGTAGCAACAATCTGGTACGGATTTATAATGTAGTTGCGCACCTCCCCCTCGCTGTTCTTGCGAGGATGAAGCTTTTTATCAATGTCATAGGAGTTGTATGTAAACGACACCTGCAAGCCTCGGCTTATAGCCTTATCAAGCGTTTCAATGGTCATAAACAGCTCGCTGTTTGACGGCTGATTCTCAGGCAGGTTGCGAATGTGCTTTACCCTTGACCTGAAGTAAATATTTGAAAGTCCCTCAAGCTTTTCGACAAGGTCCCTGCACTGCGAATATGATATATGATTTGAAAACAGGACGCTGTCTATTAAAAGTCGCAGCTCACCGTCCGTAAACGGTCTGTTGAGATAAAAGTCGGACAGTATTTTGCTTTCCACTTCTTCTCCGTTTTTATCCTTCACAAGCCTTATTGACTCGCTGTACTCAATATCGTATCCGAATTCAATCAGGTTCATCAGGTTGCGCTTTACCGATTTTCTGTCAATTTTCATACAGTATTCTTTGTCTAGAATCTCGATTATATCCTTCTGGCTGAGCCTGTGATTTTCGTCTGTGTATTTTTTGAGGATATCGAGGATATTGATAATCAGCAGCTTTTTCGGCGGCGGAGCATACATACAATCACCTCACATAATAATCAAATTTCTTTAAACTTAATGCTGTTGCTTTTAGCATACTCAATAGCATAGCTCCCGACAGGAGCGCAGATTGTAAGTTTGTTACAGTTATTGAAGACATCTTTTCCAATGCTCGTTACATTGTTTGGTATTGTTATGCTTTGCAATGATTCACAACACAAAAAAGCACCATTTCCTATGTTTGTTACACCGTCAGGTATTGTTATACTTTTCAAAGATTTGCAAAAAACAAAAGCATTGAATCCGATGCTTGTTACACCTTTAGGAATTAATATCTTTTTCAACGAAGTGCATCTCGCAAAAGCACCATTTCCTATCCTTGTTACACTGTCAGGGATTGTTATGTTTTCTAATGATTTGCAACAAAAATAAGAATAGTCTCCAATTCTCATTACACTGTTTGGTATTGTTACGCTTTCCAAAGATTTACAAGAACCAAAAGCACCGATACTTATGCTTGTTACACCGTTGGGTATTTTTATACTTTTCAACGATTCACATCTCTCAAAAGCATGATTTCCTATGCTTGTGACACTGTCGGGGATTGTTATGCTTTGCAATGATTTGCAGCAAGCAAAAGCATGAAATCCAATGCTTGTCACGCCGTCAGGAATGATATAAGATAAATCTTTTTTTCCTTCCGGATATTTCATGAGTATGGTCTGGGACTTATCAAATAATACCCCGTTACTGGATGAATAATCAGAGTTACTTTCGCTAACATCTATGTTTTGCAACAAATTACAGTTTGCAAAAGCATCATTACCTATGCTTAATACACCGTCAGGTATTGTTATTCCTTTCAATGATACACACAGCAAAAAAGCATTATCTCCAATGCTCGTTACACTATCTGGTATTGTTATACTTTTCAATGATCTGCAGCCTATAAAAGCACTTTTTCCAATGCTTGTTACACCGTCGGGAATTGTGACAGTCACGTTTTCTTCTCCCGACATTCTGCACTTTGTCAGGACACCGTTCTGAATTTCAAAATACGAAGCATACATACGATCACCTCATAATAAAAATATCATTATTTTACACAATAGTCAATCGGATATATTCTGTTTTTTGTACTTATTGCAGTTAAAAGAATAAATCTATAAGGCAAAGCCTATCATTTGCTTTGTTTTCTCGCTGCCGCACTCAAGGAAATCAAAATCTTCAGAACGCAATGTAAAAATATCGTCTCTTTTTACAGCGTTAATATCCATACTTAAAAGCTTGCCGGCGTGATTCACCTGTGCCTTTTCGATAACATTGCGTGCATAACGCCCGTTGCCGAAATTAGACCTCTGCCTAGCGATATCAAAGATTTTTTCAAGCTTTAAAGCGGGCTCATCGGCAATTCTCATTCATTTCTTTTCAACCGTTAGATTGTTATTAAGCAAATCTTTGATTTGTTGAGTCGCTTTATTCCTTCTTTAAATGTGAATTTGCAATTAGCATATATGTATCGAGTTGTCGAGGAATATAAAGTTCCTCATTAAACCTAAAATTACTCTCAGTCACTATTTTTTTAGCGAGCAAGTATTCCTTTATACAATGCCGAGCATAGAGTCTTTCATCACCATGATATGTTAAACCTAACTTATCATCGTAATATTTCACTATTTCTCTTTCCTCTATAACAAGCTCACTTGCTTTTTCATTGCAACTAAAGTAAAAATGAAGATCATTATTATCCTTATCCTTGCCATAGCTAAAATTGTCATGCGTTATTGAGTCTTTAATAAACACAGCATTGGGAGCGTGAAAATGTAAGAATTTACTTGCAAAGGAATACGGATTTCTGGATTTAGACTCAAATTCCTTATACATAAGCTTTTTATATTCATTAACTTTATTATCATCCCAATCACCTACCAACTGTTTGTTAATTCTCTCTATAACAAGTGGTTCTCGCTTCGCAGAAGATAATTTTTTATTGCTTTTTTTTATCTCGTCATCTGTTTTTTCTTTTAAAGCTTTGATAAATAAGTCAATAAATTTGGCATCTAATTTGCAGTTTTTCTTTTTAGTTTCTTCAATAAAAGCTGTTGAAAGCTCAGTTATAACATCTTTATTGTCAATGTCTATTGCTTTATTTAATGTTCGAATTACATCCTTAAGAGATTCAATACCGATATTAGCTGCTCTTTCTATGTCTTTCTTATCAATCGCAAAGACAGCTTTTTTTGCCATGTCATTGAACATTAGCACAGCTTCTATTGATAGCTTTAATGTTGTTAGGTTTATTTCTTCGTCCTTAAAATCTTCATCGTATCTTGGTGCTTCGTTTAACTTTTTTATTTTTTCTTGTAATGTTTCAAAATCATCTTTTTGTTCACTAATTAAGTCCTTTGCCATTTTATCGTAGAAAGTATCAAGCCCATCTCCACTACCAGTTAAAGTGATTTTGCTACCGTAATATCTGCGTTCAGGCTGGGCAGCATATGAACGACCAATAAGCCACATCTGAGCAGCTAAAATATCAATATCATTATATGTGTTTTCTAATTTTCTGTTCAGTGCTTTATCACCTGAGCAAAAATCGTACAAGGTTCGGTTTCCGGCACCAATTTTATCATTTAAAATTTTTTCCTCAATTTCTGTTAATGTAACACTCATTTGCAGCATCTCCTTATAATTTTGTCCTTAAGTTTATTATACAATAATATAGATGAATTTCAACAATTTATCTATATTTTTTAGTACAAATTAATTATTTTTTTACAAAATATATACCGTTGCTTTTAGTATGTTCAATAGCATATCTTCCTTTAATCAACCTTCTAAAATCAATCAATTACTTATGTGTTTATTATAATAGGACGGATGAACCAAAAACAGGACATCCGCTATAAATAGCACTTGCGATTGAGGAGAAAATAAATTCATCATTGTGATTTCAAAATTCATACATTGCTATTTGCCGGAATAAATTGAAACCGGCTTAAGTTTTTCTGATTGTTTTCTTTGCTTTTTCAAGCAAATACGGGACGGCTATTCAGGTGTGTTTGATACAAGACGGACACGGATTTATTCTCTAATTAAATTGTTAGGCAAGCTAACAAACCGGAAGTTATCCAATGGATATTTTCATTTACAATCAGCACTATCTGTATGTGTTAAAATTATGATCCATTAAAAAGCTGAAAATAATACTCTGATTTTGAAAAGTGAAACGCTTATTTTGAAAAATGAAACGGTCTGGGAGTTTAGTGTCAGAATAAAAAATCGGGCATAAAAACACACTCAAAGACTGACTTTTTTATTACAAAACAGCCATATTTAATAATCACTCTGACACTTTACTAAAGGTTAAAAGTGCCGTAAACACTGATTACAAGCCGTTTTTAAGGCATAAAAAATGAACCGCAATCAGGATACGCTTTGTATCAAAATTGCGGTTCTTATTTGGTGGAGGTGATTCACAGCCTAAGAAACTCACGGACTGAATATATTTTCATAACGAGTGAATCACTAAACGCTTGTTTCGTTGAGATGTAAATTCTTTGATAAATACTATATATAAAAAATCCTCTCCGTGAAAAGAGAGGATTTTTCATCAGACAAATTCAAGCTTGAGTTTCTTTCCCATTCCTTCGGCAATTCTTTCAATAGTTCTCAATGACGGATTTGCACAACCATTTTCAATCTTACTAATGTCGCCCTGTGCAATTCCTGTGGCTTCGGAAAGCTGTTTTTGAGTCATATTCATTTCTTTTCGTGAATCAAGAATTGCATTGATAAGCTGATATTCAGGCTCTAAAGCATCATATTCAGTCTTGAATTTTTCGTCTTTCAATCTTTCGTTTAATGTATCTCTGAAATTCTTCGACATAATCAGTTCTCCTCTCTGTTCAAATAATCATTTCTGTATTTCATTATATAGGATATATCCTATATCGTCAAGACAAATAAAATAATATTCTTTGGAAGGAGGTAAACCTTGATGAATGAGTCTAAAGAAAGCAACTCATTGAACAATAGCAAATCAGCTAAAGAAGAATTATATAGTGAGCTAAAAAAAGGCTTAGATGTTATAAATGAAAAAAGTGGAGTTCCTGCTGAAATCGTCTTTGATGAAACGGAAAAAGAATTTGATTTTGATAAAACATAATCATAAGCCGATTCTTAACTTATGAAAAAATTTGGAAATAGTAAAACCATAATACACTTTCCAGCGGCGGCAAAAATTATATTGCACAACAGTTGAAACTGTGGAAACACATCAAGGCACGCATTAAAAGCGTGCCTGTGTGTTTCTGGTGTGCAATAGAATTTTTGCCGCCGCACTATTTTGTGGATATGATTGGAAATTTGCGTGGAAAAATGCAGAAGATTTTTCCAAATTCAAGTCATATAATGTAGAAAGAAGGTGAATTAAGGAAGGTGATTGATATAGATAAAAATTTGAAAAACAGCAGCACTCTGAATGGTGTTTATGAAACTATGAGTGAAATCATAGGCTTTGACAATGTTGTGAAACTGTATGAGAGTTTCAAGGGAAGTCAAATCAATTTTCCGACAAGGCTTTTTTCCAAAGAATTTGTTTTGCAGGAAGCATTGAAATCCTATGACGGAACTTCTGAATCAATCAACCTGATTGCAACAAAGTATTCATATTCAGAACGCACTATCAGAAAATTGTTAAAAGAGCATTTGGATAATATTTAAAAATAAATGAAGGAGAAAAATATGAGGAATGGTATAATTGACTCATTTGAAATGAATGGGATAGTTTCCAGTTTAAAAAAAATAATTAAACTTCGTAGAAAATACGATTTTAAGAAAAATATTTTATTTATAACACCAAATATATCTATTGAATTTTGTAATCTATTTAAAACCTGTTATATTCTTGTTAACGAAACACGAGCTATTAAATATATATATGGTAATATTCGTGCTATGGCAAAATCCGTTGCAACAGGAGTAACTTGGGGAATTATAAAATCAGAAATTAGATTTGTGACAACAGATAAAACCATTGCTAATCATTCTTTTATCAAATCACTAAGCAAAACATTAAAAAATAGTATACCTCAAATTGAAAACGATATGAAAAATACTTCTAAAGAACGATGGAATATATAATTTTAAAAGTTAATATATTATTAAATTGAAAGACTTTAAATTGATAAAAGAGCATTTAGATATAATTTGAACGAAATAAAAACTGAGGTAATAATATTGTCTGAGGATAACAATATTAAAAAACAATTAAAATCAAACTTATTATCTTGATTTTAATTATAGGTGTAATATAATTTAACTTGATATTAATTTAAAATTTCAGAATGATGTATATACAAAATTATTAATTGTCATTACAAATTATCGGAGTGTATGAGTACTATGAGCTTAAAATCTGACAAGAAGAAAAATAAGAAACCAAACAAAAAACAACTTAAAGCAGAATTAAAACATTTGGAACTTGAGATAAAAAACTTACCAAATAAAAAAGAAAAAATTAAAAAAGACATTTTAATTCGTTCTAATAAGTTGATTTACAAAGAAAAATACTCTTTAAGGCAAAAGCTCAATAAATATAATCTTATGTTAGAATTCACAGATGAAGTTTGTCCAGTTATTGATTTCAATAATATTGAATCAGATTTTAAGGATAAATATCTTGAATTAAGAAAGTATCAAAGAATCACTCATAACGGGGTTAAGGGCGAAGATGATATATATAAATCCTTAAAAATTCTTAATGATATTATAGTCATTATTCAACACTTAAATACTCCTCTTGAAGATAAATCTGTTGAACACGATTTGGTTGTAATTTCTGAAAGTGGTATCTTTACTATAGAAGTAAAGTATATTTCAGCAGAAAAAATCACAATTAGCAGACAAGGCTTATTGAATAATACAAACATAATAGAACAATCAAGAAGGCATATACATTCTTTAAGAAGAACTCTTTCAGATACAAAGTATTCTGATATTCCGATATACCCTATTATTGTTTTTTCAAATGACAGATGCAAGTTCAAAAATGAAAACGAGAATATCCCAATATGCTATAAAATTGATATTGAAAATATCATTTTTGATAAAACTAAATACCCAATTTGTATAGACAAAAACGAATTTAAAAATATCAAGGATACAATAACCGAAAAATGTAAAAATATAGAAGAAAAGAAATATCCTTTAGATATTGACGAAAAATCATATTATGAGGCTTTAGCTGAGTATGCTTCTAATGATATAATTGAAAAAGAAAAAATCCAAATAAAAGAAAGAATAGAAAAGATTGAAGATGAACTTCCCGATACATTTGGCACAATATTTAAAATACTTCTTTTTGCTATATATGCTATAGCTGATATTGTTGATAGATAAACAAAGATTTTTTACTGATAAAATTGCTATTCTGATATCCATATGCTCATTATTGTGAATAATAATTTAAAATAATAATTAAAATTCCCTATAACCCATTAAATTAGGTTATGGGGAATATTTTTGAGTGGAGGTGACTAAAATGAAACAACTTTGGTTTATATTTGGCTTTGCAGTGACAACAGTTGCTATTATTGCCACAGAAAAAATAACAGATAAAATCAAAAAGAAATAATAAAAATTGAAAGGACTGATTTTTTATGTTTTTTGGATTAGTAGCAGGTCTTACAACAAAAGCCGCAATAGAAATGTTCACAGCAGGTGCAAGTGCGGCAATCACGCTTCTTTGCTCTGGCTCAGTTTTAAAGAGGAAAAGAAGATGATAATAATAACAAAATATGATGATATTGCAAAAATCAAAAATAAAGCAATCATTCCCTACATTGAATGCCTTGTGTCGGATATTCTCAAAACATATTCCCTCAACTGTTCGTTTGAAACGGTTGGGGGAATTTTCTTTTTGGAGAGTGAGAAAGATTTTAATAACTACAAAGGATTTGGTCTGTCCTCTCCACTATGTGAAGATAGATTTGAATGGATTGAAGAAATAGGCAACGGATATTCAGACGGATGTATTGTGATAAACAATGATTTTGCGATAAATATCATAGGAAAAACAGAATTTTTCAATAAAGGAGTGTCTGAAAATGAGTATGACAAACACAGTTGAACAAAAAAGCACGGTAGATACAACGGCAATATTCTCTAAAAATCACAGGGAAAGATATTTGCTTAAAATTGAGTGGGATAAAAACAAAAAATCTCTTGCTATAATAATGACCTTTCCGTCATCAGCAGATGAATTGATTTTTGACCAGACAACAATGCTTGTCCGAAATGAAGCGGTGAAAAACAATTTTGGCTCTGTTTCAATAGTCAATCTGTTTTCGTCAATAAACAATGAGTCGCCTAAGCCTGACAAAACAAACACTTCTGTTGTGATGAAAGAATGCGACAATGCTGATGTCATAATCGTGGCATACGGAAGAAGTACAAGCCACGAGGATGAAAAGAAAGCTTTTCTCAATGCTCTGAATGAACACTACAAAGAAAAGCTGTTCACAATCGTTGATTCAAAAGGCTTGCCGTTTTCTCATCCGCTCTCTCCTCTTGCTCATCAGTGGAACATTCAAAAACTCACAATCAAAAAAGATTGATGAAACACATCGGAATTTTGCAGAGTGTGTGTCTGTGCATACTCTGCAAAAATTCGGATTTTCGGGATGAACACATTTTCAAGAGTCTTTTCAAGGCAAAAAATACTCTCGGGTTTTCTCTTTTTTTCGGAAAATTCCCGAATTTGCTTGAAACTCCTCGAATTTTCTTTTTTGGAATTTTCCTGTTTTTTGGGGCAAAAAACTTTGTGCAAAATGCACAATGGCATTTCTGAGCGAGTTTTGAAAAGGCAGGTGTGCCAAGAAGTAGTAGGGGTAAACGACCTTTGGAAAATTTCAAAAAAAGGCGTTCGTGACTTTCTACAAAGTTCATAAAAGCCTATTGACAGGAACAAATGTTCTAAATTATAATAAGATAGAGTCAAAGAGAGGAGGAAAAATAAAATGGTTCAAGATGTAATTTTTTTTAAACCAGAAAGCGTTGATTGTAAAACTTACAGACAGCTAAAAACATATACGCTCTCAAAAGAAACTCACGAGAAATTGAAAACTCTTTCAATTTCTCCGCCCTATATAATAATAAGGGACACCAATAAAATTGGTAAGCTGATTAAAGACGGAGAAAACCATAGTCTTAAAGTCTTTATGACCTACGCAGAGGTTGTCCAGCGAATAATAAACGCTGATGATGGTACGGCAACCGTAAAAATACGATATTTCAATGGTGTGGAAATCAGAGAAGATGCTTTTTCGAGTGACATTTTCACCAAGTTCGGTGTAAAAGAGCTTTTAACTAAGGGAATCCGTTTTGACGAAGCCGATTCGGTGCTTGTAATTGACTATCTCCTAAAATCAGAAGCTCAGGCAGAAGTTGTATATGGTTACACAAAACACGGTTGGAAGAATATTGAACAACAACTCTTATTTCTCGGCAATGAACCTCTCGGCAACAAAAAACTAAAATCTAAGTTTTCGTGTCAGGATTCGCTTGACTTAACTCCCACAGGAAACCTTGAAATTTGGAGTGAAATGGTGAAAAATGAGGTGGTCGGAAATCTGCCAATGGAATTTGTATTGTGTGCTTCTCTATCCAGCGTTCTGCTCGCAATGCTGAATTTAAGTTTTGATTTTGGCTCAATAGTCATAAATCTTGCGAACACCTCAAGCAAGGGAAAAACCACAGCGGCAATGCTTGCGGCAAGTGTATTTTCAAATCCACAGCTAAACCGTGGCACAGCAATTTCTTACAATGCAACAGAAAATTCATTGCAGGAATTTATAGCTCGGTGCAATGGTCTAACTGTTGTGCTTGACGAAGCGGCGGTATGTAACACGCAAAATTTACAAAAGCTTCTATATTCAATAGCTTTAGGTAGGTCTAAAATGAGGTTGAACGGAGATTCAACTCAAAAAGAGGTAAAGGAATTCTCCTCCGTAATCTTTTCTACTGCTGAATTTAATTTCATTGAGGATGAAAGTCTTGTCGGAATAAGAACGAGAGTTTTTGAGATTACAGATACTCTGACAAAGAGTGCTGAAAACAGTGATAATATCAAAAGGACTGTAATAAAAAATTATGCAGTCGCAGGGAATGTTTTTATTGTTCATTTAATCAGCAAAGGCAAAGACAAAATTGAGGCTGACTATGAACAAACAAAACAAGAACTTTTTGAAAAATATAAAATCTCACAGAAAAATTATGAAAATCATAATTTGACTGAAAGAATAATTTCAAAGCTTGCAATAATTCTTCAAGCTGCAAAATATTCTAATGAAGTTTTTGATTTTTCAATAAGTATTGAAACAATGACTTCATATCTGTTCACTATTGTGAATAGGATTGTTGATATCCCATCTCCCGAAGATGAGATTTTGACGATTGTATATGAAGATGTTCTTCAAAACTTCAAAAAATACAGATGTTCATATTCTTTTCTGATAAATACTTTTGATAGAGAAGAGCTTGAACAGTTGAATACAAGTCTGTTTAAAAGCGGATATGTCGGATTAATCCGAAACAGTAATGATGAGGATTATTTTGAGATATGCGTTGCACAGTATCATTTTAAGAAGCTTATGCAGAGTCATAAAATTGATGACTTCCGAAAGCGACTTAAAAATTTGCGTGCAGAAGGGCGATTAGTTGCTCAGAAAGACAGACAAATTTCAAAAGTCTGTATTCTGAAAGATATGCCCAAGGTAAATGCCTATGTTTTCAGATTTAAAACTGAAAATGAGGATAAGCTAAAGGGCAGTATCATTAAAGGCTATGAGCCTGAATTAACTGATGATAATCTCATCAAAGATGATGAAGAAGTAGATATTTCTTCAATTCTTGATGATGTATTATAAAATAAAAAATAATATAACGAAAGGAATGGTTTTAATGAATTTTAAACCAAAAAAGATGTACGACAGCCTGAATAACGGTTCATACAAAGGAATTATAAAGGAGATAGCTTTCAATAACGAAAGATATTGTACCTTTAAAATTGATGTTGAAGGTGAAGATGGATTTTTCGTTCATTTGTTTTCAACAAATGATATCGCATTCAATAATTTTACTTGCGATTTCGTTGATAAAGAGGGTTATTTTTGTCCCGATAAATTAATTGATAAAACGATTAATTTTACTATTAAGCAAAGGCAATATGGTGAAAACACCGTGACTAAAATGACAGAAATATCAGCCGCATAATTACAACTATTATTTTTAAAATAACCTACTTCTGTAGTTATTATCCGTTCGGTACAAGAGGTGTGGATAGTTTACACACAGCCGACTTATTGGGTTTCCCAATATTTCTCTTAATATATTGATATTAGGAGGATTTTTATGAAAGAAACATTACTATGTTGCAGTATACTCCGTGATTTTCTGATTGAAGAAAATCATCATAAGAGTATAGACAAAGCTGCACATACAGATAATTCTATTTCGTCAAACTTTTTCAACGCTATTGTTGATTTATTTGCGGAAATGATTTATATAGATAAATTATAACTTTGAAAACAATCCGTGCAGTGACTTTTCGTTGCTGCACTTTAATATTTTTTAAATATATATTATATATTCGATATAAAAAAAGAGGAGTGTAAAACCTATGGCAGAAAAAATCAAAGCTGTCGGATATGCTCGTTTCTCATCATCTAATCAGAGAGAGGAGTCAATCTCGGCACAAAAAAGATACATTGCAACATTCGCAGAGGATAACAATATGGAAATCATTGATTGGTATTGCGACAGAGCAAAATCGGCAAAAACAGTAAATCGTCCTGAATTTCAAAAACTCATTCAGGACGCACAGAACAATCCTGAATTCAAAGCAATCATAGTTCATAAATCTGACAGATTTTCAAGAAATGTTGAGGACAGCATTCAATACAAAAGATTGTTTGAGGATTGCGGACTGGAAGTAATTTTTGTAAATGAAAGATTTGACAATTCTCCGTCAGGAAAAATGATGTATAATCTTTTAAGCAGTATCAATCAGTTCTACAATGATAATCTTGCATTAGAGGTAATGAAGGGATTGAAAGAAAATGCCTATCAATGTAAATGGACAGGTGGACCAGCTCCCTTGGGATATGATATAGGCAACGATAAAAAGCTTATAATCAACGAAAAAGAAGCAGAAATTGTAAGGCTGATTTTTCAGATGTCCGCTGACGGCTATGGTTACAGCGAAACAATAGACAAGCTGAACATTCTGGGATACAAGACTAAAAAAGGCAATCCTTTTGGCAAAAACAGTCTGTATGACCTCATTCGTAACGAAAGATACAAAGGAACATACATTTTCAACAGAAGAAGCAAGGCTGACAGACACAACAGGAGAAATAATCACAAATACAAGCCTGATGATGAAATCATCCGCATAGAAAACGGTTGTCCTGCAATAGTTTCCGAAAGCCTTTGGAATCGTGCAAATGCAGTCAAAAAAGCAACAAGGTGCAGTTACACCAATGCAAAGCATTCGTATCTTCTGACAGGACTTTTGTATTGCAGTCAATGCGGTGCAAAGCTTCACGGAAACATCAGAACAGATAAGAACGGCAATTCATACACAACATACAGGTGCAGTGGAAAAACCAATAAGCGTAATTGTGATTGCAAGGAAATCCGTTGCAATAAGCTTGATTCATTTGTCATTGACAAGTTCATTCAGTTTTTCTTCAATGACAGCAACATTCCGATAATCACTGACAAGCTCAATGAACAACTGAATAACACTGCAAAATCTGATGTTGAATACACAGAAGCAAAGAACAATCTCTCAGTCCTTGAAAAAAGCAGGGATAATCTTGTTGAAGCAATCATACAGACAGGCTCAAATCAGACAATCACGGACAAAATCAATGAATATGAATCAAAAATTTCAAAAACAAAATCATTCATTGAGGACTATGAAAGCCGAAAAATCAACAGAGTAATAACTGATGAAGAAGTAAAAAATCAGATAGACAAGCTAAAATCATATATGAGCAATCCTGAAAAGCTTGTGAAAACAAAATATGTTCTTTCGGAATATATTGACCGAATAGACATATCTAACGAGAATATTCAGGTGACTTTCAAAGTAACAATGCCTCCAGTCAATGGGGGCATTTCTGATTCTCCGACATTCAGACACACGGAATTCATAAGACGAAAAAGTCTGTTTAAAAATGAAAAAAATTCCGACAAAAAACATCGGAACATAGAAAAACTTCAAAATTTCTATGAAAATCCTCACGAGAGTGAGTTTCTCCTGAAAAGCATAACAAGAAAAAGTCACGACTGTATATACAATCGTGACTTTTGTGGTGGAGGTGAGGGGAGTCGAACCCCTGTCCGAAAATCGCTTGCCAAGGTTTTCTCCGAGCGCAGTCAATGTTTTTAATCTCCCTTACTGCAACGCCCACCGACAGGCTTTGCAGTTCGGCAGCCTCTGGTGTGTGACAAAGGTCGAGGCACTCCTCTGTTCACAGTTACCACTAATCGACGCCCTTATCTAAGCCGTGGTGCTCTCAGACAGGACGAGCAGTGCCTTAGGCAGCTGCTAATTCAACTGTATTTTTGTCAGTTATTTTTAAGTTGCGGATTTTAAGGCGGTTCCGCACCGCCGCTCGCTTACCAAGGTTTACAATCCCCGTCGAAACCTTTACACCCCCGTATATTATATTAAAATTAATTATTTTAACAGATACAAATCTATTGTGTCATATATATTGATATATCCTCCGACAGCATCAAGTGAATTTTTCATATCCTCTTCAAAGCTTTGCTTTATATCTTTGGGCAAAGTCCTGTGGTCGGAATACGTATTGAGTAAATCAATGTATTCATCAGAACTTAATCTGCGTACACGCTTATAAACATCGGAAAACACAATGTCAAAGTTGTTGTCCTCTAACTCCCTGAATTTTATTTTATAATCGTCTTCACAAAATTCAACCTGTTTTTTGTCACTCGGTCTGTATTTTTTATAAACCGCCATACTTGCAACATTCGTTTTATCATCACATCTGCTGACAAAAGGATGATTCCAGAACAAGGCAAGAATTCCGTTTTTTGAAAGCAGTCTTTTTACCTTTTCATAACCGCTTGGCTGTGGAATCCAATGAAATGCAGTTGCAGAATAGATTAAATCAAAGCTGTTCTCGGGCAAATCGCACTTTAAAAAGTCATCATTCATAATGCTTATATTTTTATAATTCTCAAACTTCACCTTACAATAGTCAGCAAGATTTTCGCCAAGCTCAACAGCAGTCAATTTACCGCCTTTGTCAAGAAACGGCTTTGTCGCCTGACCTGTACCAATTCCAATTTCAAGCACATTGCTGTCGGGTGAAATCCTTGAATATTTAAAAATATCTTCAAACATCTTTGCAGGATACCGAGGTCTGATGCTGTCATAATTTTTAACATCCTCATTAAAGGTATATCTCAAATCCATAGCAACTTATCCTCCGCGCTGCTCCTTGATAGCACGCTCCATATCACGCTTAGCGCTGCGTTTTGCCATATCCTCACGCTTGTCATAGAGCTTTTTACCTTTGCAGAGCCCAATCTGGATTTTTACCCTGCTGTCCTTAAAGTACAAGCTAATCGGAATAAGCGAATATCCCGTCTGCTTGACCGTGCCGTAAAGCCGTGCAATTTCCTTTTTATGCATAAGAAGTCTGCGCACACGCATAGGGTCACGGTTAAAAATATTGCCGTGCTCATAAGGAGAAATATGCATACCGTTTACAAAGATTTCGCCATCAACAATAGAACACCAGCTGTCTTTTAGATTTACTCTGCCGCTTCTGATTGACTTGACCTCAGTTCCGCAAAGTTCAATTCCTGCTTCATACGATTCTTCAATAAAGTAATCGTGATGTGCCTTTTTGTTCTGTGCGATAGTTTTTAAATTTGCCACTGCATATCCCCCTTTCTGAAAGCTTATACATTTGTGAAGATTACAAGTATAACACCGCAGTCCCCACTTGTCAAGCAGAAAATGTTGAAATTTTAAATTTCGTTTCTGCCCTCAAGTGCTTTCGCCAGCGTGTATTCATCGGCATATTCAAGGTCACCGCCAACAGGAATACCATAGGCAAGCCTTGTCACCTTTACGCCCATTGGCTTTAACAGCTTTGAAATATAAAGTGCTGTTGCGTCGCCCTCAACAGTCGGATTGGTCGCCATAATAACCTCTTTTACGGTATCGTCACCAAGCCTTGAAATCAGCTGTTTAATCGTGAGGTTATCGGGTCCAATGTCATTGAGCGGAGAAATTGCACCGTGCAGAACGTGATATACACCCTTGAACTCGTGAGTATTTTCAACCGCTGTTGCATCTCTCGGAGTTTCCACCACGCAGATGACTGAATTGTCACGCACGGGACTTGCGCACACAGGACAAAGCTCCTTATCTGTAAGATTACAGCACCTTGAGCAATAGTGAATTTTAGTGTGTGCATCCATAACTGCTCCGGCAAGTTCCTCTGCCTCTGTTTTTGACAGATTAAGCACATAATATGCAAGTCGTTGAGCGGTTTTGTGACCTATACCCGGCATTCTTTCAAAATGCTCCACCAGATTTTCCAGTGGAGCAACGTTGTATTGTGCCATAATTAAAACATTCCCGGAATGTTAAGTCCGCCTGAGATGGACTCCATTTTTTCTTCCTTTTCCTTTGCAGCTGCTCTGAGAGCCTCATTTGCCGCAGCAATAACAAGGTCGGAAAGCATTTCAACATCCTCAGGGTCAACAACCTCAGGTGAAATTTCAACCTTTGTAAGCTCCATTTTGCCGGTAACTGTAACCTTTACAGCACCGCCGCCTGCTGCTGCATCATATTCTTTAGCTTCAAGCTCTGCTGAAGCTGCTTCCATATCGTCCTGTAACTTCTGTGCCTGACGGGCAAGCTGCTGAATGTTGTTTGCTCCGCCGTTTCCGTAACCCTTTGGTAATCTTGCTTTCATAATATAAAATTCCTTTCAAATTTATTCTTCTATAATTTCAACCCCTGTGCCCTCAAGACTTTTCTTGAAAACTTCAAGGGAATCTTCCTTTTTTTCTTCCTTGCTCACACGCTTGTACGGGCCAAGACTGTACGCTCTGCCTGTGGTTTCAAGGATAATCTTCTTAACTTCTTCACGCCTTTTGCCCTGCCTGAGAAGTTCAAATGCCATTTCGTTTGAAGTGTCAATCAGCAGGTAATTTCCGCTCACATACGCAGACGAGCCTGCAAATGCCGCCGCAATAGCACGTGAAATATCCTTCAGATTGCCCACAACATCGACCCATTCGGGGAAAGGCTTTGCGTTGCGATAAATTTCTTCAAGATTTGCACTGCTATTTACCGCAGGCTGACTTGTAACCTTCGGAGCAGGCTTTGTAACAGGTGCAGGTTTATGTTCCTGTGCTGTTTCCTGCTTTGGTTCTTCTATATCATCAACCTGTCCGGATTTCTCCTTTACAGGCTGTTTTGTAACTGTTATCGTTTCACCCGACTGTTCTGCTTGCCTTACAGGCGTTGCAAGCGGTTCCGTGCTTACTTTTATACCACGCTTTACGGCTTTTTCAAGTGCTGTAAGTCTTGCAGTAAGTGCCTCGGTTGTACCGTCAAGCTCGGCTGATGACAACTTTACCATTGCCATTTCAAACTCGGTTCTGTCTCCTGTACCGTGCCCCATTCGCTGATAAGAACGGGAAAGCACATCCATATAATATACAATATCCGCAAGCGACAAATAGTCAGCCTGAGTCTGAGCCTCTTCAAATTCCTCATCCGACATTACAAGAATATCACGGGGATTTCGCACGGATTTTATCAGCATTAAAGCTCTGAAGTGCGAAAGCAGCTCCTCGCAAAGTCTTGACATATCCTTTGACTCGGCATAAAGCCTGTCGATAATATCAAGCGACTTTTCGGTATTTTTATTTATAACAGCCGCCGCAAGGTCATAAAGGTAGGTCTTGCGTGCAAGTCCAGCCGCATTGCGTACAACCTCGTCGTCAATGTTCGTACTCATCGCAATGCACCTGTCGAGCAGTGAAAGCGCATCTCTGAGCGCTCCGTCGGCAACAGATGCAATTAGAACTGCGGCACTGTCCGCAAGCACAACATCCTCCTGCTGTGCAACATAAAGAAGTCTGTCAGCAATCACCCTTGTAGGAATGCGGTGAAAATCAAACCGCTGACACCTCGACAAAATTGTCTGCGGAAGCTTGTGAACCTCAGTTGTTGCGAGGATAAAAATAACGTGCTCGGGCGGTTCTTCAAGCGTTTTTAAAAGCGCATTAAAAGCCTCACTTGTGAGCATATGCACCTCATCGACGATATAAACCCTGTACTTACAATTAGGGTTGGCAGGCTTGAACTGCACCTCGTCAATAATTGAACGCACATCGGCTATACCTCGGTTTGAAGCGGCGTCCATTTCAACAACATCAAGCACACTGCCGTTGTCAATGCCCTTGCAGATTTCACATTCACCGCAGGGATTTCCGTTTTGGGGATTAAGGCAGTTAGCAGCTTTTGAGAGGATTTTTGCACAGGTAGTCTTGCCTGTTCCACGGGAACCCGTGAACAGATAGGCGTGATTTAGCCTGCCTGACGAAACCTCGTTTTGCAGAGTTGTGGTAATATGCTCCTGACCCGACACATCGTCAAAGGTCTGAGGTCTCCACTTGCGATATAACACCTGATACAAAAAAACACCTCCTGCATTTGCGGTATTGCTTTAACAAAAAAGCAGCCGGTGGGCTG
>DKZL01000068.1:20617-23716 GCA_002493635.1 Ruminococcaceae bacterium UBA7075
AAAGCAAAAAAGCAGCCGGTGGGCTGCACATATTCGTGCAGACAGCACCATATAAAAACTCACTTCTATGCCCGAGCGCAACCGAGCAATTTCCTATATATCAAAAAACGCAAGCAGTCAGCCGAAAAAACGGCAACCATACAAATAAGTGAACGACAGACTTACTGCATCGCATCAGAAATACTGCTTAATGCTGCTCGGTTCCCCGCCTGACATGGTTCACAGACCCCAATCGCACAGGGCCTGCCGCTCACTTAAATGCACGAATGACTTCTTGCATTTCTTATTAATTATATCATACACTTCTGCCAAAAGCAATAGTTTTTTAGCTCGTTATAAAAAAGTATTGATGAATATCATAATTTGGTATAAAATAACATTGTATTTAAATCAACAAAAAGAGGATAAAGATGTTTAAACTGCGAAGATTTTTAAAGGACTACAAAAAGGAATGTATAATCGGTCCGTTATGCAAACTGTTTGAGGCAATTCTCGAACTGCTTGTGCCGATTGTTATGGCAAGCATAATCGACGACGGCGTGCGAACAGGAAACACATCATATGTGTTCAGGATGGGCGGTCTTATGGTGCTGTTGGCAGTTGTCGGATTTGGCAGTGCCTTGGTGTGCCAGTATCTTGCATCAAAGGCATCGCAAGGTGTCGGCACAAAAATCAGGCGAGAGCTGTTTGCTCATATCAATTCTCTTTCACACGCAGAGCTTGACAAGCTTGGCACTCCGTCGCTGATTACCAGAATTACAAACGACACAAATCAGGTTCAGCAGAGCGTTGCAATGGGTATTCGCCTGCTAACCCGTGCACCGTTTATTGTTATCGGCGCAATCGTGATGTCAATGACAATCAACCTGAAAATGTCGATAATCTTTATAATTGCAACCGTCCTTATCGGAATTACGCTGTATATCGTGATGAGCAAAAGCATTCCGATTTTTTCGTTAATTCAGAAAAAGCTTGACAAAATCGGACTTATTTCAAGAGAAAACCTCTCGGGTAACCGTGTTATCCGTGCCTTTTCAAAGCAAAAAAATGAAAAGGAGCGAATTGACACTGCCACCGAAGATCTGGCAAAAACCTCAATCCGTGTTTCAAGACTTTCAGCACTTTTAAGCCCTGTCACCTACGCAGTAACCGACCTTGCGATTATCGCAATCATATGGTTTGGCGCAGTGAATGTAAACAACGGCTTTGACGGAATGTTGTCGGGTGACATTATCGCCCTCGTCAATTATATGACGCAAATTCTGCTTGCAATGATTGTTGTTGCTAACCTTGTTGTGCTTATTACCAAGGCAAGCGCAAGTGCTGCAAGAATTAACGAGGTGTTTGAAACCAAGCCAAGCGTTGTCGAAAAAACTCACGATAACATCATAGTTGATACAAACACTTCAACACCAAAAATTGAATTTGACAAAGTTTTCTTCACCTACGGTGACGGCGACGACGAGCTGACAGACATCAGCTTTAAAATTATGCGAGGACAAACCGTTGGCATTATAGGCGGTACAGGATGCGGAAAAAGTACGCTTGCAAATCTTATCCCCCGTTTTTATGATGTAAAAAGCGGCTCAGTGAGCGTTGACGGAGTTGACATTCGTGAATATCCGTTCTTGCAGTTAAGAAAGCAAATCGGAATCGTTCCTCAGCAGTCAGTTCTGTTCAGCGGAACTATAAGGGAAAATATGAAGTGGCAGAATAAAAATGCCACTGACGAAGATATAATAAAAGCACTTAAAATTGCACAGGCATATGACTTTGTATCAAAACTTGAATACGGCCTTGACAGCCACGTTGAGCAGGGCGGCAAGAATTTCAGCGGAGGTCAGCGACAGAGACTTTGCATTGCAAGGGCAATCACAGGTAATCCGAAGATTTTGATTTTAGACGACAGCTTTTCGGCTCTTGACTTTGCAACAGACGCCGCACTGAGAAAAGCTCTTGCAGAAAGCACAAGCGATATGACGGTAATTATCGTTACACAGCGTTGTTCAACTATTATGCACGCCGATCAAATTATTGTGCTTGATGACGGTACGCTCGCAGGAAACTGCACTCACGAAGAATTGTTTGAGAACTGTGCAACATACCGTGAAATCTGTCTTTCACAGCTAAAGGAAACGGAGGTAAAAAGATGAAAAATAAATCCGCCGTTTCAAAGGTACTCAAAAAAATCAAACCATACACAGGATATCTGATTCTCGCAATTTTAAGCGCAGTAATCAGTGTATCACTCACACTTTATATACCCGTCCTCACAGGTAATGCCATTGACAACATCATTGACAAGGGCAATGTAAATTTTGAAAATATCATTCAGATTTTAATTTATATCGGCACCGGCATTGCAGGTGTGACGGTCTTTCAGTGGATGATGAACTACTTTACAAACATCATCAGCTACAAAACCGTTCGTGATTTACGCAGGGAAGTTTTCCGCAAATTCAACAATGTTCCGCTCTCATACATTGATACTCATTCCCACGGTGATTTAATCAGCCGTGTAATCAATGATATTGACGCAGTCGGCGACGGACTTACTCAGATGTTTTTACAGCTTTTTTCGGGCATTGTTACAATAGTCGGCACACTCATTTTTATGCTGTTCATCAACTGGAAAATCGCTATAGCCGTTGTAGTGCTGACACCGCTTTCTCTGTTTGTTGCGGCATTCATCGGCAAGCTATCTCACCGCCGTTTTGTACGGCAACAGACCTTGCAGGGCGAAATTTCTTCATATGTTGAGGAACACGTTGGCAATCAAAGAATTGTAAAGGCTTTCTCATATGAACAGCGTGCCTTTGAGGATTTTGAAAAGTATAATACCGAATTGTATGATGTAGGATTCAAGGCACAGTTTGCAGGTGCTCTTGCAAACCCGAGCACTCGCCTTGTAAATGCCTTTGTATATGCGGCTGTCGGAATTTTCGGTGCTGTCACCGCAATCTCGGGCGGCATTACAGTAGGTCAGCTGTCGTGCTTTCTGACCTATGCAAACCAATACACAAAACCCTTCAATGAAGTAACAGGCGTGCTCACCCAGCTGCAAACCGCAATAGCGGCGGCAGACAGAGTGTTTGAGGT
>DKZL01000068.1:24004-48542 GCA_002493635.1 Ruminococcaceae bacterium UBA7075
GCAAAAAGCGGAACACACATTGCAATAGTAGGTCCGACAGGCTGCGGAAAAACAACCTTTATCAACCTGCTTATGCGTTTTTATGACGCAACAAGCGGCAAAATAAGCATTGACAGCGTCAATGTTAAGGATATGAAGCGTGATGACCTCCGAAAAATCTACGGTATGGTGCTTCAAGATAGCTGGCTTTTCTCGGGTACAATTATGGAAAATCTGCGTTACGGCAATGAAAATGCCACCGAAGATGAGGTTATCGCCGCCGCAAAAGCAGCGTACGCACACAGCTTTATACGCCGTATGCCGAACGGATACAACACCGTAATAAGCGAGGGCGGCGGAAATCTGAGTCAAGGGCAGAAACAGCTTTTATGCATTGCAAGAGCAATGCTTACAAACCCTGCGGTGCTTATTCTTGACGAGGCGACATCATCTATTGATACGCTCACCGAAAGCCGTGTTCAAAAGGCTTTTGCTAAGATGATGAAAGGAAGAACGAGCTTTGTTGTTGCACACAGACTTTCGACAATCAAGGAAAGCGACATCATACTTGTTATGAAAGACGGCAATATAATCGAACAAGGCAGTCACGATGAGCTTATAGCAAAAAACGGATTTTACACAAATCTGTACAACAGTCAGTTTGCAAACTGATTAACCTATATAAAAAGCATACCAAATATAGCAGCAAAGGTTATATTTGGTATGCTTTATCTATATATACCAGCCCATTATAAAATCAACCAAAAACACTTAATGATATACAATAAATAAATGTGATAAATTTGTATTGTCGAAATTTACAGTAAACGACAGACTTCACTAATACTAATCTCAAATAAAATGCAGACATTTTATTTGAGGCAGACAGCTTTGCTGTCTGCTCTGGGAGGTGTAGCCCACCGGATGTTATTTGTTTAAAATCAATTCTACAGTATAAGCTGCACATACAAAAACAGCGGCATACATAATTCCATAATAACCGAAAAGTATAACGACAGTAATAACTGCGGCTACTAATATGGCGCACATTATTATTTTTTCAAGCCAGCCTGTCAATTTGAACTTTGTAACAGACAGAGCAAAAAGTACGGCGGTTACAATTATCAGTAAAGTAGTTACCGTAAACTCAGGCATCATACTGTATATACGAGATGTTATCTGATGCATAAAAGCTCGTATAATATTGAATGATACAGCAAGCAATATAACAATTAATCTTAAAATTACAGACATAAATCTTTTCATATCGTTTTCTCCATTATGTAAGTTTGTTAGTTATATTATACTATTTTGCAAATAAATTTTCAATATTTTTAGTTTTTTATTAAAAATATATTGAAATAATTTTTGATATGTGATACAATATGCCTAACAGTTAAATATTATAATTCAATGTATATGATGCAACAGCTTTACAATATTTAATATAAAGTGAGGTTTAATTATGAAGAAAATTTTAAGTGTATTATTTGCAATCTTGATGATGCTTTCGGCGATTTCCTGTTTGTCGGTCGGCGCTTTAAGCGATTCAACAGCCGATGAAGTTACAGCTTCAACCAGTAGTACACCTGAATCTAATAGTTTTAGTGATATTATATTTTCTGATGAGTATGAATTGGGGGCAGTTATTGTCAGTGTGAGATACGGTTCACCCTCAGTTGAAATGTTGCTTGCAGATTTTGAGATTGTTGAATCAAGCGTTATTATGAGCCTTCCGGATCAGTCTACCTGTTACTATATAAGGTTTGCTGAGAAGACAGATAAAGTTGTATGGGAAGCTATTTCAGTTTTGAGCGAAAGTCCTTATGTAAAGTATGCTGAACCAAACTACCGTGCTTATATAGATTTGCCCGTTGAATCTCCTGAAACTGAATTTGAGTTGGGAGCAGTTCTCGTCGGTTTGAAAAAGGACGCTCCGCCAATTGAAACACTGCTTTCGGGTTTCAATATTACCGAATCAAGACTTATTACCCCGGGTTCGTCAGGGGATAATGTTTATTATGTAAAATTTGCAGAGAAAACAGAAGAGATTGTATGGAAAGCTATAGCAGTTTTAGAAGAAAGTCCTTATGTTACCGGCGCTGAGCCAAACTATTTTATATATGTTGATCCTCCTGTCGAAGATTCAACAACTGAAATACCTACACAGGCTGTTTCGACTGTTCAGCCTACTACTGAAATAATTGCAACAACTTCCGGAAATCCGAAAAGTTCAACATCCGATACACCCGAAACAAAAGCTTCTGCAACCTCTGATACAGTAAAGAATGGTAATTCAAATGGTGCTGTTCAGACAGGTCAGAATAATTCGGTGATGATACTTGCTTTGCTGTTGATTATATCGGCGGCTGCAACGGCTGTATTTATAAAATTCAGATACCGTGATTAACTAAATCTAACAAAGAGGTGCGCAGTGCGTGCCTCTTTTATTTTTTAGACGCTTCATAAGTTTTATATAATATGTGACCATTGTATCCCGAAGATATACTTCTGTCTAATGGTAAACATCATAACTCACTTATATAGGTGAGTTATGAACTTTACCATACTACCGAAAGTAAATCTTCGGATTTGAACGGTCACATTCAAAAATAAACTTATGAAGCGTCTAAAAAAACAAGAAAAACTTATGAAGCGGTGAAAAAAACCTTGAAAAATGTGGGAAAAAGCCTTATAATAAAAGTGTATGAGTACAGCCGACAGGCTTTTGACACACTCAACAATATACTGAAAGGAGAAGTACATATGATTTATTCAAAAGAAGTAGAAAAAATGTGTACTGTAGCAAAAGGACCAAAGCACGGTCCGGCACCTATTCCTGAAGAGGGTAAATGGGTAAAATCTTATGAGATTAAGGACATTTCAGGACTTTCACACGGCATTGGCTGGTGTGCTCCGCAGCAGGGTGCCTGCAAGCTCACACTTAATGTTAAAAACGGCATAGTTGAAGAGGCTCTTGTTGAAACAATCGGCTGTTCAGGTATGACTCACTCAGCTGCTATGGCTGCTGAAATTCTTCCAAACAAGACTCTCCTTGAGTGTCTTAACACAGACCTTGTTTGTGACGCTATCAACACTGCTATGAAGAACATCTTTGAGCAGCTCGTTTACGGCAGATCACAGACTGCTTTCTCTGAGGACGGTCTTCCAATCGGCGCAGGTCTTGAGGACCTCGGCAAGGGACTTCGTTCACAGGTTGGTACAATGTACAGCACAAACGCTAAGGGCGTTCGCTATATGGAAATGGCTGAGGGTTATGTTATCAAGACAGCTCTTGACGAGAACGACGAGGTTATCGGCTATCAGTTCGTAAAACTCGGCAAAATGCTTGAGGACATCCGTCACGGCGTTGAGCCAAACGAGGCATACAAAAACAACATCGGTCAGTACGGTCGCTTTGACGGCGCAGCTAAGTACATTGACCCAAGAGAAGAATAATTCGGTAAGGAGGACACAAAAATGGCAGTAACATTTGAAAGTATTGAAAGAAGAATGCCTAAAATTGAGAAGTGCCTTGCCGAGTATGGTATTGCAAGTCTTGAAGAGGCTAGACAGATTTGTACAGACAAGGGCTTTGACCCTTATGAAATCGTAAAGGGCGTACAGCCAATCGCATTTGAGAATGCAGGCTGGGCTTACACACTCGGTTGCGCAGTTGCAATCAAAAAGGGTGTAACAACTGCTGCTGACGCTGCTGAGGCAATCGGTATCGGTCTTGAAGCATTCTGCATTCCCGGTTCTGTTGCAGAGCAGAGAAATGTTGGTCGTGGTCACGGCAACCTCGGCGCTATGCTTCTTAGAGATGAAACAAAGTGCTTTGCATTCCTCGCAGGTCACGAAAGCTTTGCTGCTGCTGAGGGTGCTATCGGTATCGCTCGTAACGCAAACAAGGCAAGAAAAGAGCCACTCCGTGTTATCCTTAACGGTCTTGGCAAGGACGCTGCTTACATCATTTCAAGAATCAACGGCTTTACATATGTTCAGACAGAGTTTGATTACTTTACATCTGAGCTTAAGGTTGTAAAGGAAACAGCTTTCTCAGACGGTGAAAGAGCTGCTGTTCGCTGCTACGGCGCAGACGATGTTCGTGAAGGCGTTGCTATTATGCAGAAGGAAGAAGTTGGCGTATCTATCACAGGTAACTCAACTAACCCTACTCGTTTCCAGCACCTCGTTGCAGGTACATACAAGAAGTGGGCTAACGAGAACAACTTCAAGTATTTCTCAGTTGCATCAGGCGGCGGCACAGGCCGTACACTTCACCCTGATAATATGGGTGCAGGCCCTGCTTCATACGGTCTTACAGACTCAATGGGCAGAATGCACGGTGACGCTCAGTTTGCAGGTTCTTCATCAGTTCCTGCTCACGTTGAGATGATGGGTCTTATCGGTATGGGTAATAACCCAATGGTAGGCGCAACAGTTGCTTGCGCAGTTGCAGTTTACGAAGCACTTAAATAATTTCAATATATTGTTGAATATTTTAACATAACTCAATTAAAGGGCAGTTCAAACCGAACTGCCCTTGTACATTTATTATATATTTTCTTTAGTAATATATAATAAGATTCCAGGGCTAACCGTTTAAAGCGGTTAGCCCAAATGAATTTGAATATTTATAAAAATAATCGCTTACACTTTGGACGGTTGGGCGATTATTTTTTATGTATTTAATGACTTCTGCAAGTGCTACTAAATTTCAAACGCTTTCGTAATCGCATTTTACATATCTTTTCTCATCAAACACAAAAACAAGCGACAGCTTGACGCTATCGCTTGTTTTGTAACTATTTTTTTGAATTTACCCAATATTGACATTGAGCCAATTAAAATTAAAAATTACTCTGCTTTTCTTTTTGCAAAGCATTCGCTGCAAAAATAGCTCTTGCCTTCCATTGGCTTAAACGGGATCTTTGCCGGACCGCCGCACTCAGCACAAGTCGTTTCAAAATATTCACGACTGCTTTTTACTGCATTTTTACGAGCTTGTCTGCATTCTTTACAACGCTGCGGCTCATTTTCAAAGCCTTTTTCTGCGTAAAATTCCTGCTCACCGGCAGTGAAAACAAATTCGTTTCCACATTCCTTGCAGATGAGTGTCTTGTCTTCATACATTGATAGTTACCTCACTTTTTTTATTTTTGAAATATGCATTTGACATCCGAACAACAAGTTTTGCTGTCAGGACATATTGTGAGCACTGATTTTGTTTCGTGCTCTATGAAGAGCGTTGTCCACAGACTTTTCAGAAATGGAGAGCCTTTCACTTATCTGTTTATAGCTTAATCCGTTTCCATAAAGCATAAGCACATCAAATTCTGTTTTTGAAAGTATTTTTTCAAGACTTTTCATAACAGATCCAAGATGTTCTCTGAATGTTATCTGCTCCTCCGGAGACTGCGCTGTGTCCTCCAGAGATTCGTCAATCTGATCAATCTGAATCAATTTTGAAGGAGGAATTTTGCGTTTGGTGTTTGACTTGCGGATAATGCTGATAAAATGTCTTTCAACAACAACGGATAAATAACTCTTGAAAGCAGCCAAACCCTCACAATCATAGCTTCTGCAACACAATAATAATGCAATCAAGCCCTCTTGAACAAAATCATTATGTTCATAACCTTCAGCCGAAAATTTTGCGGCAATAAGACTAATCGTTCCAATATACCTTATATACAACTCTTTAAAGGCATTGTCGTCTCCATTTTTCACAAGTATGGCAAGAATATCGTCACAGAGTGAACTATAGGAATTTGCCGTTTCACTCATATTCTCACCTCAAAACACTTTTCCATATAATCATAATATAGTATATACTTGAAAATGTCAATACTTTTTATAAAAAAAATAAAATTATTTTTTATATTATGAGCAGGTTTTATAAAAAATTGTCGCAAAAACTCCTTTTTTGGCTTGAAGTGGTCATTCCAAAATGTTATAATTTGTTACGTAGTATATATTATTGGATGTGATCTGGTGGTTGTAAAGTGCAACAGCTTTGGAATAAACGGAATGGACGGATATAAGGTTCTGATTGAAGCGTCAATGAGCGGAGGAATTCCCGGATTTGATATGGTAGGGCTTCCCGACGCCGCAGTCAAAGAAAGTCGTGATCGTGTGCGCAGTGCGCTGAAAAACTGCGGAATAAAACTGCCGTCGTCACGCATAACGCTCAACCTTGCACCTGCCGACATACGCAAGGAGGGTCCTATCTATGACCTTCCGATTTCCGTAACATTAATGACACTCGCAGGTGCAATAGTCAAGGACACTTCCGACTGCGCCTTTATAGGCGAACTGTCACTTGCAGGTGAAGTCAGAGGAGTAAACGGTGTTCTTCCAATGGTAATCAAGGCAAGAGAATGCGGAATCGAAAAAATATATGTTCCCTGTGCAAATGCAAGTGAAGCATCTGTTGTGGACGGCATAGAAGTCTATGCTGTTGATAATATTCTGACACTTAAAAATATTATCAACGGCAAAGAACAACTCTGCCCCGTTGTACCAAAGAATGACTGCCGAATTAAGTCAAGTTACTTTACTGAGGACTTTTCACAGGTAAAGGGACAGTTTGAAGCGAAGCGTGCACTTGAAATTGCAGCAGCAGGCGGTCACAATATTCTGCTCATCGGTCCTCCGGGCTCGGGTAAGAGTATGCTTGCCAAAAGGCTGCCGTCAATTCTTCCTGATATGACATTTGATGAAATGATTGCTACCACCAAAATTCACTCAATCGCAGGCACTTTGCACCGTGACGGACTTGTAAGGGTCAGACCCTTCCGCTCGCCGCACCACACCGTAACTCCCGTCGGACTTGGCGGAGGCGGATCCGGAACAATAAAACCGGGCGAGGTATCTCTTGCGCACAACGGTGTTCTGTTTCTTGACGAGCTTCCCGAATTTTCACGCACTGCACTTGAAGTGTTAAGACAGCCTATTGAAGACAGTAAGATAACAATTTCCCGTTCGGCGCAAAACTGCACATATCCCTGTTCAATTATGGTTGTAGCCGCAATGAACCCTTGTCCGTGCGGTTATTTCGGCGACGGTACAAACCGATGCAGCTGCTCTGAGCAAAAGATAAAGCATTATCTTAACAAAATCAGCGGACCGCTGCTTGACAGATTTGACATTCACATTGAGGTGCCCCCTGTCAAGTTTGACGAGCTTCGCAGCAGCGAACAAACCGAAAGCTCTCAAAGCATTAAAACGAGGGTTGACGCCGCACGTCAGATTCAACACAAGCGATTTAAAGGGTCAGACACATTATGCAATGCAAAGCTTAATGCCGAACATTTTTCAAAATTCTGTATTATCGACAAAGCCGCCGAGGACACTCTGCGGCAATCCTTTGAAAGTCTTGGACTTACAGCAAGAGCCTATGACAGAGTTTTAAAGGTTGCACGCACAATTGCCGACCTTGAGCAGTCTGAAATTATACACACCGAACATATTCTTGAAGCCGTACAGTACCGCAGTCTTGACCGCAAATACTGGCAAAGCTGATACGCAAATACTACCCCGACATTTTTTCTCTTATAATACTTAATATTTTCTTTTCCCTGCGGCTTATCTGCACCTGGGTCATATCAAGCAGTTTTGCCGTCTGGGATTGAGTTTTATTCTGATAGTACCGCAGGGTTATAATCCTGCGGTCTTTTTCATCAAGAAGGCTCACCGCTCTTTCAAGACTAAGCCGTTCGGAAATTGCATACTGAATATCGTCAACAGGCACATCAATCTGCGGATTACCTTCTTCGTCATAATCGGCTGTAAGCGACAAAGGCAGTCTGGTGCAATTTAGTGCGTCCACAACCTTTTCCTCGCTCACATCAAGTATTCGGGCAATTTGTGACACCGTTGGTTCCTGTCCGTTTTTCTGTCTGTATTCACTGCAAAATCTGCTGATATTCATTGCAAGCTCCTTAAGCGTTCTGCTCACCTTAACGGCACCGCCGTCACGAAACAGCCGCTTAATCTCTCCCATAATAACGGGAAAGGCATAGGTTGAAAACTGAAAATTTCTGCTTTCGTCAAAATTGTTTATTGCCTTGGCAAGTCCCAGACTTCCTGCGGCAAACAGTTCGTCATATTCAATACCCTTGCCTGCAAACCGCTTGCAGCAAGCGTGCACAAGTCCCATATTGTCGCTTGCAATTTTATTTTTGTCAGTCATCATTGCTTGAAATCATCTTTTCAAGTGTAACGGTTGTCCCTTTTCCTACAGCAGATTTCACTCTCACTTTGTCGCAAAAGCTTTGCATAACCGCAAATCCAAGTCCTGCACGTTCCTCCTCGGGAGCAGATGTATAAAGAGGCTCCATAGCCTTTTTAACATCCTCAATTCCGCAACCCTTGTCACGAATTTTGAGCGTTACTTTGTTGTCGTCGGTAATTCTGCCCTTTATGTAAATTGTTCCGCTGCTTCGGCGATAGCCGTGGACAATACAGTTTGTAACAGCTTCCGAAACTGCGGTTTTTATGTCGCTAAGCTCGCTGATTGTCGGGTCAAGATTCATAACAAAAGCCGCCACAGCCGAGCGTGCGAATGCCTCGTTACAGCTTTTAGACGGAAAGCTCAGGCTCATTTCATTTTTTATTGCCCTTTTCATCTCAGCACCCCCAATCCCTCAAGTCCCGACATTGCAAAAATGCGATACAATCGGTCGGGAATATTTATTACTCTGAGTGAACCGCCCAACAATTTCATCTGGCGGTATCTTCCCATTACAAGTCCCACTCCCGACGAATCCATAAACGATACATTTGAAAAGTCAAGGCACAAAAGCCTTGGGCGCAAAGACTGAGCCGCACCGTCAACCTGCGTGCGGATTTTAACGGCGGAATCGTGGTCAATTTCACCCTCTATGTACGCTGTCAGAGTATTGTTTTTATAATCTGTTTTCAGCATTTTATCATTCCTTTATTAAAAAATTGCAAAAGCAAAGCTCCATACCTATTATATATAGTATGGAGCAAAAAATTTGTATTATTCTGTATTTTTTATTACCGCTTCAGAAGTTTCGCTAATAATAAACCGTTGCGAACCGAAGATACACTTCAGTTGTATGGTAACAATTCATAAATAACAATTATAGGTAAGTTTTACCTCTGACATTACTTTATGAAACTTATGCAGCGTTATAAAATCTTAGCATCTATCTCCGACTTAATCTTATCAAAAGTCACGCCGTACTTTTCTGCAATATCCCTTGCATAGCTCACACCCTGAGGAGGTGCTATAAACACCTTGAACGAGCGTTTTCCCCCATCAACTCCTGTAACCATACTCTCAACCCTGCTGTCGCCTTCTGTTGAGCTGTTCATCTCTTCAAGTCCTCTTGCAAGGTCGTGCATATGCGTGTTGAACACCGAGCGAACCCCCAGATAACGCATAGCCTTGACAACATCCTTTGCAATATACAGACCCTCCGCAACATTCGTTGTCGCAAGGCTTTCGTTGAGCAAAATCAGGCTGTACTTTGTAGCAACCTTGAAAATCTCGGACAAACGCTTGCTCTCCTCACCGAGTCTGCCAAGGTCAACTGTATCGTTCTCGTCAGCAGGAAAATGCGTAAATATATTGTCGCAGGGACTGAATTCCATTTTTGAAGCAGGCACATATATTCCGTTCTGAGCAAGCAAAAAAGCAAGACCGACAGCTTGTGTAATCGTAGTTTTTCCTCCTCTGTTCGGACCTGTCAGAATATAAATCCGCTTGTCCTCGTCAAAATCAAATTCATTTGTGACAATATCTATATTGTCGCCCTCAACATTTTTTATGGCAAGCTTTATGTTGTAAATATCGCTGATGTGACAATCTCTCTTGTCCTTTGACACAACCTCCGCTTTGCAAATCGGCATACCCTTTTGCTTTATTTTATCGCAAAGTTCGGCAAAACGGACATAAAAAATAATCTCGGGCATAAGCGACACAAACGAGTATCCGTTGATGTTGATATATTTATTAAGCATCGACTTTATGTCGCTTACTGTTCTTCTCAGAATATCGGTGACAACCTTTTTCAGCGCATCGGACAAAGGGTCAGCTCCCGTGAGTTCGCTTCTGAAAACCTGATTTACATCCTGTTGTGCGCCGGTAACCACTTTACCGAATCCAAGCTTTGCATTTGACGGATTTGCAGGGTGAAAACTTACAAAGCCCGACACATCATTGCCGCTGTGCAGTTCGCTTTCGTGGTTTGCAAACTTCATAAAGCGTTTAAGTATTCCGCTGTCAGTAAATTCCTTGTCATTCAACGAAATAACTCCGACGTTCTTAGGTCTTAACAGGCTGTCAAGATTCACGCCAAGCGTAATGCTCTTGAGTGTCTGCGCCTTTGCAAGCGTTTCCTGAATATCCTTTTTCAGGTCGGGAAAGCCGCTGCCGTTGTAGATAGTCTGCACGCTCTTCTTTAGCTGTAAAAGCCCCTCTGACTTAACATCAATGCTTTCAAGCGTTGTTTTTATTCTTGTTATGCAGTCAACATATCCGTCCATTTCACGCAGACGGTTAACCATTTGCCAGAGCGAAGAAGCCTCGGAATCCTTTTGAAACCGCTCAATTTCACGCAAATCGTTGAGCTTTTCAAGCAAATCGGTAAGATCTGCTCTTAACTGAGGGAAACGCAGAAAGTCGTCAAAAACATCACAGCGATACTTTATGACCTCTTCATCATCGGTAATATTAATAAGCAGGTTTTTTATGCTGTTGCGTTCATACGGTTCTTTTGTAAGTGCTTCACACAGAAAATCAATAGACAAATCATTTATTGCCTCTTTTGTAAGTGTCTGATATTTTGCATTTGAATTCTGCGGATGAAGCAAACTAAGTTCTTCCATACTTTCAACCTCAACTTATAACAAACTAATAAAATAATAACATAATATTTTTTCTATTTCAATAACCCGACTTGTGATAATCAACACTTTGTGGTATGATAAATTTATCAAATTTACGGAGTGTTTAATATGGATAAACAAATGCTTAACAGAATTAACGAGCTTGCCAAAAAGAAAAAAACTGTCGGTCTTACCGCTGAAGAACAGGCAGAACAAAAAAAGCTCTATAAAATATACCTCGGCGAAATTCGTCAGCAGTTCAATGCCACACTCGACAATGTGAGCGTTAAGGAAAAGGACGGAAAAGTTGTTCCGTTCAAAGAGGCATACAAGAAAGACGAAAACAAAGGAGAATAATTATGCTTATACTTTGTTATCCTAAATGTTCAACCTGCCAAAAAGCAAAAAAGTGGCTTGACAAACAGGGTGTTAGCTATACAGAACGCAACATTAAAGATGAAAACCCGACATTTGATGAGCTTAAGGAGTGGTACGCAAAATCAGGCTTGCCGCTTAAAAAGTTCTTTAATACAAGCGGACTTATTTACAAGTCATTAAACCTCAAAGACAAGCTTCCGCAAATGAACGAGGACGAGCAGTTAGAATTACTTGCAACAGACGGAATGCTCGTTAAACGTCCTCTTGTTGTAGGAGATGACTTTGTTCTTACAGGTTTTCGTGAAAAAGAATGGAGCGAAAAATTGAAATAAAGGAAGGTATCATTATGATAAACCCATATGAAAAATGTCCTGTATTTGAAAATGAAAACTATCTTTTAAGACTTGTAGAATCAACGGATGCCCCTGAGTTATTCCTGGTATATTCCGACAAAAAAGCCGTACCATACTTTAACAGTGACAACTGTTTCGGTAACTTCTACTGCGAATTGCCGGAATATGTAGAGAATATGATAAAGTTCTGGCTTATGGAATACAAAGAAGAACGCTTTGTTCGTTGGTCAATTATCGATAAAAATATCAACCGCTCAATCGGAACAATCGAATTATTCAACCGCAAAGCTGACGATTATTTCAATAATTGCGGACTATTGCGTTTGGATTTAAGAAGCGATTATGAATGCGAAGAAAACATTTTTGAAATACTTTCTCTTATCACCCAACCTGCATTTGAACTATTCAACTGCGAGATGATTGCCACAAAGATTCCACAGTTTGCAGTTGAAAGAAAAAATGCGGCAAAACAGCTTAATTTTAAAGAATCAAATGAAAAGCTTATAGGCGGAGATAACAAAAAAGAATATACTGATTATTATGTTTTGCATATATAATATTTTTCTTGATTTTTTATAAATAATATTGTATAATATGTCTATGCAAAGATATTGCAAATTAAGGAGGCATATTTTATGGCTAAGCTTTACAAAATCAGAACAAAAAACAAAAACCTGTTTCTCCGTGTTGCAAACGGGCATTTCGCAACTGCACACAGCCACACCAACTATTTTATTGATGTGACAACACAAAAAACGCGTCTTTCTGAAGCAAGAGCTGTTGCAAAAGAGCTTGTAGCAAATTATCGCCTCAATACTATTATTGACACAATTCTTTGCGTAGACGGCACAGAAGTAATCGGTGCGTGCGTTGCAGATGAGCTGACAAAAGAGGACTTTGTAAATATGAATGCTCATCAGACTGTTTATGTGGTCGCACCCGAATACACAGCAGGCGGCCAGCTTATGTTTCGTGACAACCTTACCCCTATGATTCACGGCAAGCACGTGTTGATTTTGGCTGCGTCCGTTACAACAGGCAAAACTGCTCAGAGCGCTATTGAAGCCGTTAAATATTATGGCGGAAATGTTGTGGGTGTATCGGCTATATTTGCAACTGTTGAAAGTTGTGACGGTTATCCCGTTAACTCAATTTTTGACCCTAATGATTTGCACGACTTTGCAAGCTACAACTCACACCATTGCCCTCTCTGCGAGAAAGGTGAAAAGATTGAAGCACTTGTAAACAGCTACGGTTTTTCAAAGCTATAATTAAATATACATAAAGTCAAGACGGACTATCATTTATCTGATAATCCGTCTTTTATTTTGCACATATTAAAATCCAATCATATATTTATCCGGCACATTTGCACAGCCAAGCTGAACATTCGGCTTTACAACACCGTGATAGTCACTTCCGCCGGTAATAATCTTGCCGTATCTGTTTGCAACATCAATCAGTACATTTGTCTGTTCCAAACTATGCTTTGAATGATACGCTTCAATGCCGTCAATTTTTTGAATTATATCACCGAAGAACTCTTCAAAATCAGACTTTTTGTACTCATAAAAATGTGCAATAACCGCAATTCCTCCGCATTTGTGAATTGCCTCTATTCCCTCGTAAAGCGGCTGACTTTGCTTTTTGACATAGCACGGCTTACCCTTGGTAACGTACTTATCAAAAACCTCTGCCACACTCTGAGCATAGCCCTTGCTTATGAGCAGTTGTGCAATATGCACCCTATTACGTGCAGAAGTCGGGCACAATCTTACAAGCTCATCATAGCTCACGTCAAACCCGAGATTACGAAACTTTTCAATTATTCCTTTATGCTGAATCTGCTTTGCAGAATCGCCCTTTTTAATAAAATCATTCAGAGCGTTAAAATCCCTCGTGGTTTTGTCAAAATATCCGAGAAGATGAATTTCTTTATCTTTATAATCACAGGACAATTCACAGCCTATAATAAAATCAAAGCTGAAATCGTCAAGATATTTTGTCGCTTCAACCGCACCGTCAACACAGTTGTGGTCAGTTATTGAAATTTGATTTAACCCAAGGCTTTCCGCCATTTGTAAAATTTCAATTGGAGTATCTGTACCGTCAGAATATTTTGTATGAATGTGTAAATCTATCATATTTTTTCAGTCCGCTATATAAGTTTGATTTAATTTAAAGTGCAGTGTCCCGAAGTTTAAAACTTAGTTTTTTCAGTAAACTCCTTCTTTTTAGCCCGCTATACAAGTTTGATTTAATTTAAAGTACAGTATCCCGAAGTTTAAACTTAGTTTTTACGGCAAAGTTCTTCTTTTTATCCCACTATATAAGTCAAATTTAATTTATCTCTTTGAAATCTCGTATTTCCACTTAAAAACAGCAACTCCGATAATCACCGCATAACCGACAAAACTCAGCCAGTCGGGCAAATCACCGAGAACAACAAAACTTAACATTGCAGCAAACAACACCTGCGTATAGTCAAATACTGAAATCTCCTTGGCAGGTGCTTTTGAATATGCCGAAGTAATTGAAAACTGACCGCCTGCCGCCGATAAACCTGCCAAAAGCAAAAATGCGAACTGAGCTAATGTCATCGGTTCGTAGGTTGCTATCACTGCCGGCAATACCGACACGCACGAAAACATTGAAAAATAGAACACTATTACAGGACCTGCTACTCCGCCCGTGCTCAGCTTACGAACGCAGGCATATGCGAGTCCTGCACCAACTCCGCTAAGCAAGCCCATTACAGCAGGAAAAGACTCCATATTGAATGTCGGTTTTATTACAAACAATGCACCGACAAACGCAATGATAATTGTCGCCCACTCAATCTTTTTAGGCTTTTCTTTCATAATAAAGATTGAAAATATCATTGCAAAAAACGGCGACAGCTTGTTGAGCATTGAAGCGTCCGCAATATTCAGCCTGCCAATTGCATAAAAGTTAAACAATATTCCGACCGTACCTGCAATGCACCTGACAGCCATAGGAAAATAGTTTTTCCTCTCTATTTTTAGGCTTGTCCTGTTTTTTATTACAACAGAAAGCGCAATAAACATTGCCACCAAATTTCTAAACAGACTCTTCTGCCACACAGGCAAATCACCCGATAATTTTACAAATAAATTCATCAGTGCAAAGAAGAACGCCGCACTGATTATGCAGGCAATTGCCTGCTTTTTATTTTTACTCATACATATCACCTTTAATTTAAAATAACTTTTTACGTAATTTTATTTCCATATTTTTTCTGTATTCTTTTATCACGCTTTAACATAAGTGATATTTCGTGATTAACAAAGAATCGATATAGTAAAATTCCGCATATTCCTACAACCACGCAAAATATTCCAATAACCGCACTAACAGGCTTTTCAATGGCATCACAATTCCTGTAACTGACTACAACATCACCGGACATAGTTATCTCTTCAGCAACCTTTGTAAGCCTTATATTAAAAATTCTGTTTTCATACCATTTAATTTTTACCGCAGCACCTTTTTCAAACCTTTCCATAAAATCTGAGTCCTCAACAGTACCGCTAATTATATATTCTTCACCATCTGATGTGTATAAATAATATGAAACACCACGCCCCCAAACTCTCTCTACACACTCAACCGATGCATTAGTTTCCACAAGTTCATCATATTCAGCCGTAGTATATACAAATAAACTGATTATAGTTAAAAAGCCTAACAAAATTGCAAAAATAGCAAAAATTAAAATTCCTATGTAACTTCTCTTTATTTCTTTCTTTGTTTTTCTCCTCATAGCACTTACCTCTATGTAAAATCAGTTTGTTTTATATAGATATTTTTATTGAGTATTAGAAGTTTTGAAAACATCTGCTTTACTTACTGAATTTTTGCTGTAATAATCGTAAAGCTATGAGCATTCACAGTAATTACACAGCCGTCAATTTCAGCATAATAATTCTTGCCCTTCCGCACTATTTCCGCATTCGGCAACTTGATTTTTTCTCTGCACCACTCTACAACATCATCAGTTTCAAGCGACAAATTTCTTTTTATCCGCACCACGCCAAGCTCTGTTGTGTGGAGCTTATCCAAATTGTTTACCAATTCTGCTTTATTTTCCATTATCAACACATCTTTCACGCATTGTATTTTCTTGTTTTCACCTATAAATTATACATACAAAAACAAAAAAGGTCAATAAGCTGCTAATATGCGCTTTTGCTCCCAACCGATTCCGAGCAATTTCATATAAAAAATACAACCTAATCCCTTTTTGAGGAAATCAGGTTGTATATATTTGATAAATTATCATTCTGAACAGTATCGCACATTACAGATTTTCAGCCTGCTCCTGCGCCGCATTATCGAGCTTTTTGTAAACATAGTTGCCATTCTTCCAGTTTCTGAGATTGCTAAGTCTTACATCCGTGCCGTTATCTCCGTGCACTGGGTCATCAATTAAATCGCTAATCTTCTGACACGGCAGTTCAGGACATTCTCCGCAATGCTCAAAGCCTTTTTCTATGCAGCATTTAGCTTTATCACATTCACCCCAGAACATATTGCCGCCATTGGCTTTGCAACCCTTGCAGTTCACCTTATCTTTCCACTCGCATATTCCGCAGTATGTACCGCAATACGCAATCATTTCCTTGTCCATTTTCAAAACCTCATTACTTGTTTATTTCTTCTTTTTTACTTTTCTTTCGGGCAGTTCAGGAAACATTTCAACCACCATTTCCTGCAATTGCTCCTTATTATCAAGGATTGTAACAGGAAGCATAGGCTTTGCGCCCTCATACGGCGGTTCAGGCACACTGTCAGGCATATATTGTTGACTTGCATTTGTAATCTTCACCATAAATCCCGAGCCGTATATTCCGCCGAATATTCTTTCTTTATAATAGAAAATATATCCGCCCATCATCGGAATTTTACGCACATCATCAAGTCCCGACAACTGCTCTGTTACATATTCTGCAAGCTCCTTAGCGTTCATTTTTAAACCACCCTTCATAGTTCATATTATAATTAAAAACGAGGTTTTGTATTGTAAAAATGCGACACATTTTCAAGTGCATTATTAATTGACATTCCGTGAAACCTTTTAAATTCCTTAATAAGATGCGACTGGTCATAATATCCGAATTTTTCAACTGCATCTAAAACATTAAAATTTCCTTTCAGGCAGTCCTGCCATAACAGCTGATAACGGATAAGGTTAATCAACTGCTTTGGCGACACGCCTGTGTATTCAGCAAATCTGCGTTCAAGCTGTCTTTTGCTTATAACGCCATAATCAGAAAGTTCAGCAACCCCTGCATTGCCGTTATTGTTTATTATAAAATAAAGTACAGTTTACAAGGGACTACACAGGGTAGGTATCTGACGGGAGGGGTGCCGCCAGTCAGATTTTCCATGTGATGTTCAAGCTGTCGCTTGTGGCGGCTATGGTGGTGATCATCAAATCCACCACACGCCGCTTGTCATCAAAAGATACATTCTCCCAGGTATCGAGGTAGCCGGAAATCTGGCTGACCTGTTCCGGGCTGATGGCCTCCACAGTCAACTCCGCTATCCTTGCCAGAAGTTCCTGCTTGCGCCCGTCCAGTTCCGCTATCTTCACATTCACATAGGAGAACAGGACATTGTTTGCCCCCGTCAGACTGTCCACCAGCTTTTCAATCTCGCTGTCTACATGGGCAAGTTCCACTTGCAGGGCGGTGATTTTCGGGTTTGCCTTTGCCGCTTTCTTTTTTCCTGTCAGCGTCTTGTAGCTTGCCAGCTTCTTTACCATCTGCTGATAAACAACCGCTTCCAGTTCCGAAGTGATGATTTTCCCACAGCCAGGACAGCTTTTATTGTCCAGCCGTTTCGTGCAGCGGAGATACTGTTTGCCGGAGGGATTGTAGATACTCATAAGAGCATACCCGCAATTCCCGCACTTGATTTTTCCTGCCAGCCATGTGTGGGTGGCTTTCCGGGCAGACTGGATTTTCATGTTGTTCATCAGCTTCTTGCGGCAGGTCAGCCAGGTGTCGGAGGGGACGATACCCTCATGGGGAGCCAGTACCAGCATTTGGTCTTTTAAGTCGTTTTTCTTGCTGGCCTTTACATCTCGCCCTTGATACAGATAGCAGCCGTTCATGCCCGTAAAATCGGCAACGTCATTGACAATGACTGTACCTTGACTTTTGAAAAATTCGTACACATCAAGGTCTGCCTGCACATAGACAGGATTGCGTAACATCTGCGCCAGCGTGGGGCGTATCAGCTCTTTGCCATGGAACAAAATCCCCTGTTCGGCAAAGTACCGGGTAATGTCCCCGTAGGAAGTTGTGGGCTGGGCGTACATCTCAAACATCAGCCGGATATTGGCCGCTTCCTCCGGGTTTACCACCAGCTTCTTTGTGTTGATACCGTCCATCTTGATAGGCTCCGTATGGAAGCCGTAAGGGGCTTTCCCGCCCATCTTAAAGCCCCGCTGACTGCGGGAGTAGTAAGCGTCCGTTACCCGCTTCTGTATCGTTTCCCGTTCAAGCTGGGCGAACACGATACAGATATTCAGCATGGCCCGTCCCATCGGCGTGGAGGTATCAAACTTTTCCGTAGAGGACACAAACTCCACATTGTACTGCTGGAACAGCTCCATCATGTTGGCAAAGTCCAGAATGGAACGGCTGATACGGTCGAGCTTGTAAACCACGACCTTTGCAATCAAGCCCCGCTTGATGTCCCGCACCAGTTCTTGAAACTTCGGACGGTCTGTGTTCTTGCCGCTGTACCCTTTGTCTGTGTATTCCTTGCAGTTACCGCCTTTCAACTCGTATTTGCAAAATTCAATCTGGCTTTCAATGGAAATGCTGTCCTTTTTGTCTACCGATTGTCTTGCATAGATTGCGTCTATCCGATTGTTCATATTGTCGCTCCTTTTCTTAAAAAAGAAACGGAGCTGCTGACAGTTCTATTATACCGCCAGCAGCCCCGCAAATCAATGATGGGTTTGGAAAACCTTATGTCCCGGCTTCCTCACTCTCCCGCTTGTCGGCGTACTTGCGGAACACCTCATAAAGCTGCTGTTCCAGTTCCCGGCGTTTGGCTGCTTCCTGTTCCGGCGTGAACACCGGGGAGAGATTTTCCAGTGTGATTTCCTTTCCCTGAAAAGTCACGATTTCGATTTCCTTTTTGTATCTGATATTACTTATAAGATCACCTTTCCTTTCCATGCTGCCGCTGTTGCCGTTTCAGTTCCGCTAAAATCTCCGGCGGGATACGGTCAACCAGCCGCCGCATATCGTCCAGTTCGCTTTTTAACTTCGCCCGTTCCATCGTGTCATTCATCTTGCCTTTTTCGCTGGCCTTTGCCCTGACTTCCAGCTTTTCATTTTCCGCTAACAAGTCATTGATTGTGACCTTGTATTTTTTCAGTTGCCCGGAGAAGTTCTCCATCTGCGGAAACCACTTTTTCAGCATGGAGAGGGCTTCCTCTTTCTTCTTTCCGGCGTTCAGCGGGGTAATGCCGGAGAGAACCGCTTCAATGGCCCTCGCCTGTTTGGAGAGGTTGACCGCCTGTTTGAACAGCCGGGTGGGGATATGCTTCCGGCCCGTCTTGCTGGCGCTTTCCCCACGCTCCAGGTCGGGGTACTGCTCCACCATACAGGCGTGAAAATCGTCCTGCCACTTCGTCAGATTGGCCCGGTTGCCGATAATTTCTTTGGCGCACAGGCGGTTGTCCTTTGTCAGCGGCACAAAGACCAAGTGCAGATGGGGCGTTTTTTCATCCATGTGTACCATAGCCGAAACGATGTTCTCCCGGCCCACCCGGTCAATGAGGAAGTCCGCCGCCCTCTGGAAGTAGGCCGCTATCTCCTTTGGGGACTTGCCCTTGAAAAACTCCGGGCTGGCGGTAATCAGCGTGTCCACAAACCGAGTGCTGTCCTTGCGGGTGCGGCATCTGGCCTGCTCGATGCGGCTCTGAATGAAATGGTAGTAGCGGCCATCCGGCTTGACGATGTGGAAATTGTACTTGCTCCGGCTGGTGTCAATGTCCGGGTTGCTGGCGTACTGCTCCTTTTTCCGTTCATGGTGGGCTTCCAGCGGCCCCGCCGGGTGGCCCTTGTGCTTCTCAAATCGCAAAATTGCGTGTTGTGCCATTGAACTCCTTTCCCCATTCCATTCCTTTCCGGCGGGTTTTCCCGCCGAAAATATCTCTGATAGGATTGGAATGGAATGAATGTAAATAGATGGTTTTAATCTCTGTATTTCTATATACCGTCAGATTTCCGTACTTCAAGAGGATTGATTTTCGTACTCGCCAAGTACGGTTTTCAGCCCTCCGGCGTACCATAACCGGATTTCTTGAAGTCGGTGTTTGGAACCGCTTCATAGGATTTCGGGTAAATGCGGTTGGGTTTTCCACAGCCCTGTTTCTGGATTTCCACCAGCCCCGCATACTGCAACTCCCGCAGGGTGTTGACCGCTTTCTGCCGCCCGCAGCGGAGCAAAGCGACCACCTCGCAGATGGGGTAGTACAGGTAGACCCGCCCGTACTCGTCCGCCCAGCCGTTCTTCCGGGACAACTCCGCCCGGCGCAGGACAAAGGCATACAGCACCTTCGCTTCGTTGCTCAAGGGCTGGAATGTGGGTGCTTCAAAAAGGAAATTGGGGAGCCGGGTGAAACTGAACGCCTTTTCCGGCTGGTGAATATAAATCGTGTTTGTCATAGCGTGTTTTGTGGACGGTTAGAGGCCCGTTTTCCGGGGCGAATGATAAATGATACCAGCCGCCCCGGTTGAGGGCTTGCGGAGCCTTGCAAATCAAGGCTTTTCCCGCTCTTAACTGTCCACAGCAGACCTCCTTTTCCGTTCACTTTCTGTTTTCTGCCGCCTGTGAACTCTGGCGGCGCAGTCCGGGCAGTATTTGCCCCGGTTGGACTTCGGGACGAACACACCGCCGCACTCCGCACAGCGTTTCAAGTCCCTGTCCCGGTAAATCTCCGCTTCCAGCGTCCTGTCCAGCGGCAAGACCGCCCAGCGGAACCACTTGCAGCAGACGGAGAACGAAATCATCTGCGGACAGGCGCAGGTGTCGCCATCGTCCAGCGCAAGGCAGTTTCCGTCCTCGCAGTTGCAGCACTCCCGGCGTATCAGGCCGCTGGCTCGTCTCTTCTGGGGCGGGGTTATGCGGTAGGGGGAGCCGTCCGGCCTGTGTTCCAGCGGCGGCAGGTGTTGATAGGGTCTTTTGCTCATGCGTCCCTCCGTTTTCTTTGGCGTGTTCTGTTTCCAAGGTGCTTGTCCATCGATGAACTATCCCAAGTCTACACCTTTTTGACCGCCTGTGCCGTATATCCAAGAGGTAGGAAATCAGCCTGAAAAACTCCCTATTTCCACGCTCTCGGATTTGTGATATAATCAAAAAAAGATAAAAGACAAATTCAGGTTTCTGGTCTTCTTGCACAAAATAAAGGAGGAGCTATTATGCAAATTGTTTATATTCCAAGCGAATCAATGTCTGTTCAAGGTAAAAAAGATGAAATCTATAAAAGATATGGGAAAGACTGGAATATTAGAGAACAGGGAGGAGGTAACGGAAATTGGTTGTTGACCAGAAAAAGTGATGTGCTTGTAGATGGAAAAAGTTATCGTACTTTTGTACTTGAACACTACGGTAAATCCAAGCTGACAGCGAAGCTTGTTGATAAATTTCGTGAAGATGTAGCAAATGGTAAAATAAAACTGTAAATGCCTATGCCGTTATGCTATGAGCATAGTACATAGCATAACGGCTTCTCTTTCGTTGAGCTAGCAAGGAGGGTGAATATGTCTTTATCCATACAAGAGCGATTAAAAGACCTACGTGTGGAGCGTGGCTTGACGCTGGGGCAGCTTGCGGAGCAGACCGGGCTTTCCAAGTCTGCGCTGGGCAGTTACGAAACGGAAGACTTCAAGGACATCAGCCACTATGCCCTTATCCGGCTGGCGAAGTTTTACGGTGTGACCGCTGATTATCTGCTGGGGCTGTCTGAAATGAAAAATCACCCAAACGCCGATCTTGCAGACCTGCGTTTGAGTGATGAAATGATTGACCTGCTGAAAAGCGGGAGGATAGACAATACCCTGCTGTGTGAGCTGGCGGCGCACCCGGATTTCCCCCGGCTGATGGCTGACCTTGAAATCTATGTGAACGGAACGGCACTGAAACAGGCGCAGGGTGCAAACGCCATAGTGGACACGATGAGCGCAACTGTTATAAAAAAGCATAATCCTGGCATGAGTGATACGCAGTTAAGACAGCTTATCACCGCCCATATTGATGAGGACGAGTTTTGCCGCTATGTGATACAACGGGACATAAACGGGATTGCCCTTGCTCTGCGGGAAACACACAAGGACGATTTTTTCAGCGTCCCAGAGGATAACCCGCTAAAAGAAATGCTGGAAACTGCTGGTGAAATCGTCAGCCAGGACAGCGACACGGAACAAGCGTACTTGGCGTTTATCTGCAAACGGCTCAAGCTGAATTTTAGGAAGCTGTCAGTAGAAGAACGGAAGTGGCTGAAAAAGATTGCGGAAAAATCCGACTTGCTGAAGAATCCAAAACCGCAGAGAGGACGAAGATAAAAAATGCCTGAACGGCGGTTCTGGTTTTTCAGAACCACCATCCAGGCATTTTGTTTAGTAATAGAAAAAGGTGCAGTTGATTATTGCGTATTGTCAATCTCTCTCAAACCGGGTAGTAAAAATACGGCAAGCGCAACGATGATAATGCCAATTCCGCAAATGACAAACCATTTCTCAACTCCCAGCCGCTCCGCCAGAGGCCCGGAAATGACAAGGCCAAACGGCATGGCGAGGGAAGCGGCGCTTGTCAGTAGAGAAAAAACTCTCCCCAGATATTCTGGTTTGACCGTTTCTTGAAAAATCGCATTTTGCACACCGTAAAATGGAGCGGAAATTCCCATAACAGTACAGCACACAACAAAGACAAGAAATGCGTCTGGCGGCAAAAGCCCGGAGAGCATATTGCTAACGCCCATCAGGAGAACGGAAAGACCGATGGTGTACCGCCGTTTCTTAAAACCGCCCCAAATGCTCAGAATGACTCCGCCAAGCAGCATACCAACCGCAAAAGCAATTTCAGCGGCAGAGGCATGGGCCGGTGTTCCTTTGAAGTATGACATACAGATGAGAGGAAAAAGCGTACTGATTGGCATATAAAAGAACATATAAATTACACCAATCCAGAGCAGAGCAAAGAGGCCCCTGTTTTGCTTTAATACCACATACCCCTCTTTCATATCCTGTAAAAACTGTTGTCTTTTCGTTTCTGGACATAGTTCAGGCGTTGGTATGGACGAAATCGCAACAGTCACACAGGCAAGGATTGCACCCACAATATCTAACAATATAATTGCATTAAGAGGCCAAACAGCATATAAAAACGCTGCGGCAGCTGGACTGATAATCGCACTTACTGCTTGCATGGTCTGCGTGTAACCAGCGCATTTTGTAAGTTCCTCTTTTGGCACAATCATAGGTGTTGCTGCGCTGAATGCTGGAGAATGAAAAGCAGTTCCCGCACTTCGGATTAACAGGACAACCATAATAGACCATACGGGCAATTCCATGTAAAACGCCACCAGCGCCAGAATACCGCCAGCGGCGGCAATTATCAAATCCGCACCAATCATTACGCTTTTACGGCTGTGCCGGTCAACAAAAGCACCTGCAAACGGGCCTAAACAGGCTTGCGGCAAAAATCCAATCAGTGTTGCCGCCGTCAATATGATTGCAGAATTAGTTTTCGCAACCAAATAAAAGATAATGGCCATTTGCAAAATACCGCTGCTAATAAAGGATATTGCTTGTCCGGCAAGAAGTGTAAAATAAGTTTTTCTCCATGAATTGTTGTTTTGGGTCATAATGCGAACCTCCTTTTTTATTGCATTGTTCCTTTGTTTCTGCAATAAAAAGCAGGCGTTGTCCCACAGAGAGGGCAGACGCCTGCATAACAACAAAGCACGAAAAAACACCACGATACAGTTCAAAGACTGCTCGTGTCAAACCTACGTGTTCCTTTGCATACGCACGCAAAAAAAGCCCACCATCATGTGGAAAGGTACTTCTACTTTTTATTGCTTATTAGCGTACACAAATTAACACACGTAAGCCTCCTTCCAATCTCAAACTGTCGCACAGTATAACACACATCCGATAGACTTGTCAACCATTTTTAACCTTGTTTTCCATCTTGTTTTTCCATCTCTTACGGGCAGTAGCAAAGCCAGGCGAGCCAGTCAACGGTCAAGATGAACGGCGCTTTCAGCGCCGCCGTTGACAGTCTCGCCCGTCTTTGCTAATGGGTAATCAAGGCGGGAAAGCCATTTTAGGGCTTTCCCGCCCATTTCAATTTTGGGAGAAGAAAGGCCCCAAAATGAACGAGTGCGGCCAAACACTTTTAGGGATTGGCCACCTTGTCCACCCATCCAGCGGGGCGGCGGGGAACGGTCAAGGCCGGGCGTCAGCCCATTCATTTCAGCCTTGACGGTTTCCTGCCGTCCTGCTACTTTTCCCGGAGTGTGGCCACACATCTGGTCACGGTGTCCAGAGCTTTGGGACTTTTTGTCCCATAGGCCGGGGGCGGAGGACGAGGGACGGGGGCTTTCATAATACGCCCTGTCTGCTGCTGAAATCAGCCCTTTGTTTCCGGCTTACCAGCCCCAAACAAAGCCCTGCTTTCCTGCCGCGTCAAATGCCCTTGCCCTCCCCGGCGGCAACGGTATTTTCAGGGCAACGCCGACAGAGCGTATAACACACTACACTTTGCTCCGCAAAGTCGTGTGCCAAATGGGGCGCTGCCCCCTTTGGAAACCCCCGCAACAAACAGGTGCTATGCACCCAGCCGGGAGCATAGCGCCGTTTGTTGTCAGCAGCCCGTTTCACGGTCTGCGTGTAGTTCCTTGTAAACTGACCTAA
>DKZL01000023.1:0-3514 GCA_002493635.1 Ruminococcaceae bacterium UBA7075
TTTGAACGGTTACCGTATCGCCCGCTTGAGCGGTACTTGGACTTATGGCGGTAATGCGGGCGGTTTCTGTTGGCATTGTAGTAACGATGTCGGTAGTCGTTTTCGGACTATCGGCGGTCGCTTGGTGTATGTACCAACCGCAACTGTATAAATAAAAATATGGGCAAGCAAACGGTGATATGTATTACATTACACCCTGCACAAAAAGCATTTAATCACCCAATTAGGCAGTAATTGGAATAATGGCAGTAATGCAGGCAGTTTCTATTGGAATTGTAATAACAGTGTCAGTAATCGTAATCGGAATATCAGCGGTCACTTAGTAAATGCACATAAAACCTATTGTTGTGATATTGCTTGCCCTGCCCCTTGGCAAAACATAAAAATTGCTTTTAACTGTATTGGTAGATGCTGATGTTATTGAATCACACACCGTTTGAAGATTCAGTCTAAAGTGCATACAAAAGGAATCCATCAAATATGAAAAGATATTCACACCCAATCGGTGACAAAGGCATCCCCATTGGAAACTATCTTTCACAGTGGTCAGGTAACTTTTATTTATCTTCCTTTGACCATTGGATAAAAGAAGTCAAAGGAATCAAGCATTACTTCAGGTATATGGATGATATTGTTATCCTTCACGAATCAAAAGAATACCTGCATCAGTTGCGAAAAGAAATTGATGCTTACTTCCGGATAGAACTGAAGTTGACAATCAAGGAAAATTGGCAGGTATTTCCCACTTATAAAAGGGGTATTGATTTTGTGGGATATAGGTCTTTTCTGAATTACACCTTGTTAAGAAAAAGCACTTGCAAGAATTTCAAGGTGAAGATGGTTGCAATAAATAAGAAACGGTTGAACGGAAAATCACTGACCTATTCAGAATGGTGTTCAATCAATTCTTATAAAGGGTGGTTGAAGCACTGTAACAGTTACCGGTTACAAATAAAATATCTGAAACCATTAGAACAGTATGCTGATAACTACTACAATCAAAATATCAAAATGAAAGGGTGAATATTATGGTCGATTATGGAATTGTCAGAAGCACAGTCAAGCCGGAAGAAAAGGTGATTGATGAATTCAGTGTGTGGGTAAACACTGATATTTCAGAAATTGAAGTGTCACACGAAGATGACACCCACACTGAATTTGAATATCATCAAGTTCAGTATTCCAAAGATGAATACATCAAGATGATTGATGAAAAGAATGCAGCTTTGGAAACACAGGTCACTGACACACAGATTGCCTTGTGTGATGTTTATGAAATGATGCTTTAAGCGGAAAGGAAGATAAATATGGCAAAAGTATATGCAGACCTTATCAAGAAGGGCATCAAAACAATTGATGATGTTCCTGAAAATCTGAAAGATGATGTTCAGAAAATCTTAGATGGTGAAGGTTGATGTTAATCAACTTTATCATAAAAATATTATTTAGAAAGGATGAAGAACAAATGGCAGTAGTTTATGCAACACTTATTGTCAAAGGAAAGAAAACCTTTGATGCTGTTCCCGAAAGAATCAAGGAACAGGTGAAGCAGGTGTTGATTGACCTTGAATGTGCGGATTTGGTCACAGAATAAACGCACAGCAGCCTTTTCAGGCTTTGGGTATGGAATATACCCTAACAAATTAAATGCCCTTGTAGGTCGATTCTGACGGCTTACAAGGGCATTCCATTTTCAAAAGAAAGTTGGTGGTTAAAGATTGAAAGAATTTCTTGTGCAAACCTACACAGTTGCATTGCCCATTGTGCTGACTGCTCTGATGGGATATATTGTGTGGCTTCTGAAAAATCAGAAGAAAGACCGAAGTGCAAACAGCAAAGGAACAATGCTTCTTTTGCGTGTGCAGCTTATTGAATATCACGATAAATATACCGCCCTCGGTGAAATTCCAAGTTATGCTTATGAAAATTTTATGGAAATGTATCAAGCATATCACGAATTAGGGGGGAATGGTATGGTGACAAAAATGAAACAGGAAATTGAGGAACTACACCTTAAAAACAAAAAAAGCGAATGAAAGGATGGCATTCATTATGAAAAACATTGATTGGAAAAGAAAGTTGACAAGCAGAAAATTTTGGGCAGCAGTGGTTGGTTTTGTAACCCCCACAATGCTTGCATTTGGTGTGTCTGACAGCGTTGTGACACAGGTTGCCGGAATCATTATGGCAGGTGCAACCTGCATTGCTTACATTATCGGCGAAGGTCTTGTTGATTCAAACAGAACAGACAGCACAGAAAGTGAGGATGAAAACAATGGCTGATGAAAAGAACATTCCGGAAGTTGAAGAAGAACTTTCCGCAGAAGCACTTGAAGAACTTTCAAATAACAAGGGGGAAGATGAATAATGGCATATACAAACAGTCCTTTGGTATCATATACCAAAATTTCACCTAACAGAACCAAGAACAGAAATCACGCAATTGACACCATCACCATTCACTGTGTGGTTGGTCAGTGCAGTGTTGAAACCTTGGGAAATGTGTTTGCACCTGTCAGCAGACAAGCATCATCCAACTACGGCATCGGCTATGATGGTAAAATCGGAATGTATTGTGAAGAAAAAGACCGTTCTTGGTGTACTTCTTCCGGTGTCAATGACCACAGAGCAATCACCATTGAAGTTGCATCCGACACAAAACATCCGTATGCAGTAAATTCAAAGGCTTATGCAGCTTTGCTTGACCTTGTAACCGACATCTGCAAAAGAAACGGTATCAAGAAACTTGTTTGGTCAACTAACAAGAATGACCGTGTAAATCATTTGAACGGATGCAATATGACGGTTCATAGAGATTATGCAAACAAGTCCTGTCCCGGTGAATACCTTTACAGCAGACACGGTGAAATTGCTGCTGAAGTCAACAAAAGACTTGGTACAGTTTCAAACCCTGTCACACCGCCTTCTGTAACAAACACCATCAAGGAAAATGACATTGTAAAAATCGCAAGCAATGCAACATACTATGATGGAAAGACACCTGTTCCTTCTTGGGTCAGAAATAAGAAATGGATTGTTAAACAGTGTAAAGGTGACAGAGCAGTGATTGACAAGTCTGAAGATGGCAAGAATGCTATTTGCAGTCCTATCAATACAAAGTTCTTGACCGTGGTCAAGACATCCGAACCTGCAAAACCTGTTGCTTTCAAACCATATCTTGTAAAGGTAAACACTGATGCTTTGAACATCCGCAAAGGTGCCGGAACGAATTTTGCCAAGACCGGTTGCATCACTGACAAAGGTACATACACCATTGTTGCTGAAAGCAAAGGTCAGGGTTCTGACAAAGGATGGGGAAAATTGAAGTCCGGTGCAGGCTGGATTTCCCTTGATTACTGCATCAAAAAGTAACACTAACCTGTTACTAATGAGATACTAACCGCCTTGATTTTGGGCGGTTTCACAAGCGTTCAAAATCGTTAAAAGTATTGAAAACACTGCGGTTTCAAGCACTTGTATTTTGAACTGATTTATGATATAATAACCTCACGCT
>DKZL01000023.1:3862-7793 GCA_002493635.1 Ruminococcaceae bacterium UBA7075
TCCGCACAATAATTATGATATAATATACTATATTATAATGATAATTGGCTTCGAGGTGGAAGATGACTTCGTTTACTAAAAATGCAATAAAAACATCTTTTTTAAAGCTTCTCAATGAGAAACAACTCAGTAAAATTACTGTCAAGGATATTGTTGAGGACTGCGGTATTAATCGTAATTCTTTTTATTATCACTTTAATGATATTCCGTCGCTTCTGGAAGAAATTTTGATTGAACAGGCGGATGAATTTGTCCAATCACAAGCAAAGCCCGATTCGATTTATGAATGTTTATTGTCGGCAATCAGCTTTGCTTTGGATAACAAGACGGCTATGATGCACATATATAATTCAGCTAACAAAGAAATGTTTGAGCAGTATTTAAACAGAGTGTCTCAGCACACCGTTTCAGAGTATATAGACGCCGTATCAGTTGACTATAACATAAGTGATGAAGACAAGGGTGTGATAACAATGTATTACAAAAGTCTTCTTGTAGGTTTTGTAGTCGACTGGCTCGGCGGAGGTATGAAGTACGATTTAAGTATAAAAATACGAAGAATGTGCGAGATTTTTGACGGCTCAATGGAACGTGCATTCAAGAGGTGCAGTGAAGAAAATCTATAACAATAAAATAGTTTGTAATATTTAAACCGGGGCAGATGTAAATCTGTCCGAAAATTTTTATATAATTTATTGAATATTAGTATTGTGACTATAAAAGCAGACATTCCGCAGAAAATGTCTGCTTTTTAGTCAATTTTGATTTCGTGCCTAAAAATAGGGCACGAATTTTTTTATGTCTGTTTTCTTTTTGCTCAGACAGCAATAAAATATATTGCAAAGATTTTATAAAGGAGCATCGAAAATGAAATTTGGAAATGCGGTTGTAAAAAGCCGTGTGGTAATCCTTATTGTTGCAGTAATACTGCTCATTCCGTCTTTGCTCGGAATGATATTTACCCGTGTCAATTATGATATGCTGAATTACCTGCCTGACAGTCTTGATACTATAAAAGGTCAGGAATATCTGCTTGATGATTTTGAAAAGGGTGCATTTTCATTTCTGATTTTTGACGATATGGATGAAAAGGATATAGTCAGAACTGAGGAGAAAATCAAAGAGATTGACCATGTTGCCACTGTGCTATGGTATGATGACATTGCTGACACCTCAATTCCGATAGAAGTCCTTCCCGATAAAATCTACAATGCATTTAACTCGGGAGATTCCACATTAATGGCGGTGTTTTTTGATACCTCCAGCTCAGCGGATGAGACTATGGATGCAATAACTCAAATCAGAGCGGTTGCCGGTGAGCAGTGCCTTGTTTCGGGTATATCGGCTATGGTTACTGACCTTAGAGATTTGTGCGAGGCTGAGGAAACAATCTATGTGGCAATAGCCGTAATACTTGCAGTCATTGCAATGATGATATTTATGGATAACTGGATAATTCCGTTTGTTTTCCTTGCAAGTATCGGAATGGCTATATTGATGAACCTCGGTTCAAATTATTTTCTCGGTGAAATATCGTACATCACAAAGGCTCTTTCGGCTGTGCTTCAGCTTGCCGTGACTATGGACTATTCAATTTTCCTGTGGCATAGCTATGGCGAGCAAAAACAAATTCACAATGACCATAAGGAAGCCATGGCAGTTGCAATAAAAGAAACCGTCCGTTCGGTACTCGGAAGTTCAATTACAACGGTTGCAGGCTTTATTGCACTGTGCTTTATGACCTTCACGCTTGGCCGTGACCTTGGCATAGTTATGGCTAAGGGTGTTGTTTTAGGCGTAATAGGATGCGTAACAATTCTTCCTTCGCTTATTCTTGTTCTTGACAAACCGCTTGAAAAAACAATGCATAAATCCCTTATTCCATCAACAAAAAAGCTTGCAAAAGGGATTATAAAAATATTCCCCGTATTCCTTATACTTTTTGCAATGGTTGTTTATCCTGCGTATTACGGTTACAGCAATACTAATAATGAGGTTTATTATGACTTGTCGCAGAGCCTGCCCGAGGATATGTCAAATGTAATTGCAAACACAAAGCTAAAGGAAGATTTCGGTGTGGGCACAACCCATATGGTACTCACTGACGCAAAACTTCCTCCTAAACAGGCGCGCAATATGGCTGAAGAAATGGAAAAGGTTGACGGAGTAAAATATGTTCTCGGACTTGAAAGTATAGTCGGACCTATGATTCCCGAGGAAGTTCTTCCCGAATCTGTAGTAAGCGTGTTAAAGAGCGATAAATGGGAGCTTATGCTTATTAATTCAGAGTACGGAACGGCTACCGACGAGGTCAGCAAGCAAATTGAATCACTTAACAGCATAATAAGAAAATATGACGAAAACGGTTTGCTTATCGGTGAGGCTGCCTGCACAAATGATCTGATTGATATTACATCAGTTGATTTTCAGGTAGTAAATATGATTTCAATAATTGCTATTTTTGTAATTATAGCTATAGTTGAAAAAAGCCTAATTTTGCCTGTTATACTTGTTGCGGTTATTGAACTTGCAATTTTCATTAATCTGGGTATACCTCACTTTATGGGTGAATCATTACCGTTTATTGCTCCGATATGTATAAGTACAATTCAGCTGGGCGCAACGGTTGACTATGCAATTCTGATGACTACCAGATACAAAAAAGAGCGTTCACTCGGCAATGACAAACGGACAGCAGTTACGGTTGCACTTGAAACTTCAATCCCGTCAATTATTGTCAGTGCAATGGGATTGTTCGCGGCAACAGTAGGCGTTGCAATTTACTCAGATGTTGATATGATTGGCTCTCTTTGCGCACTTATGGCAAGGGGCGCAATAATCAGTATGCTTTGTGTAATCCTTATCCTGCCTGCAATGTTTATGTTGTTTGATAAGGTAATCGGAGTTACAACATTAGGCTTCAGATCTAAGAAAAATAAATCGGAGGTAACTGTAAATGAATAAAATAAAAAAACATATGCCAAAAGTTCTTTCGGGCGTTTTAAGCCTTACAATACTTTGCAGCGGAATAGGCGTTGCTTCTTATTCCGCAGGAGCGAAGAGCAATGATGAAAATACAGCCAAAACAAGCTCGTCGGAAGTATTGCAGGATAAAAAATCCAACTCGCCAAGTGACAGCAAAAAGCTGTTTAAGAATGAAACTGTTTATGTAATTGCAAATGCCGACGGCTCAGCCAAGAAAGTAATAGTAAGCGACTGGATAAAAAACACGGCAAAAGCAAAAACCTTTGCAGACATTTCAAAGCTTGAAAATATTGAAAATGTCAAGGGTGATGAAACTTATACTATTGATGAAGACAATATGTATGAGTGGAATGCTGACGGCGAGGATATTTACTATCAGGGAACAGGCAATGAGGAACTGCCTGTCGGACTGAACATCAGCTATAAGCTTGACGGAAAAAGTATTTCAGCAGAACAGCTTGCAGGTAAAAGCGGCAAGGTCACAATGCGCTTTGATTATACCAACAGAAAATCTGAAAAAGTAAAGATTGACGGCAAGGAAGAGGAAATCTATGTTCCGTTTGTAATGCTTACAGGTATGATGCTTGACAATGATATATTCAGTAATGTTGAAGTTTCAAACGGTAAAATTATCAATGACGGCAGTCATACTTATGTTGCAGGATTTGCACTTCCGGGAATGCAGTCAAACCTTGGCATTGACAGCGAGGATTTTGAAATTCCGGATTATGTAGAAATAACAGCAGATACAGATAATTTTGAAATTGCAACAACACTTACTCTTGCAACAAACGATATGTTCAGCGATATAGATTTTTCAGATGTTGACGATAAGATGGATTCGCTTTCGGATTCACTGTCAGATTTGACAGATGCCGCAGAACAGCTGATTGACGGTTCTTCGGCTCTTTACGATGGACTTAATACTTTGCTTGATAAGTCGGGG
>DKZL01000023.1:8106-18532 GCA_002493635.1 Ruminococcaceae bacterium UBA7075
GCACTTGACACAGGTGCAGGAACGCTTGCAAACGGTGCAAGTGACCTTGACAATGGTGTGGACGCTCTTAACAATGGCGCTGTTTCTCTTGACAACGGCTTAAGCTCGCTAAAGGACGGAGCAGCAAACCTTGACTCGGGTGTTGCCGCGCTTAAAGGCTATATAGCAACTCTTTCATCGGGTCTTGCAACTGTTTCAGGAAACAGCGAATCGCTTAATTCAGGCGCAAAGCAGGTGTTTGATACTCTCCTTGCAACAGCCGATACTCAGATTGCAGCAGCAGGACTTTCTGCTGAAAAACTGACAACTTCAAATTACAGTCAGGTGCTTGATACACTCATAGGCTCACTTAGTGAGGACAGCGTAAAAACACTTGCATATAATACCGCACTCGAAACAGTTTCTGCAACGGTAAACAGTCAGAGTGATGTAATCAGAGAGGCTGTTGGGGCAGCCGTAAGAAAGCAGGTGACAGAAGGGGTTCTTGCATCGGCAGGATATTCAATGAGTGCTGAGCAGTATGATGCGGCAGTTGCAGCAGGAAGCATCCCCGATGAAGTGCAGGCGCAGATTTCAAATGCAGTATCAACACAAATGAGTTCTTCGTCAATTCAGGGGACTATTGAAGCAAAAACTCAGGAGCAGATACAGTCTATTATTGATACAAATATGCAGAGTGATGAGGTTCAGTCTCAGATAAACGCTGCTGTTGAAAAGGCAAACGCAGGCAAAGCATCGCTTACATCACTTAAAGAACAGCTCAACAGCTACAATCAATTCTATCAGGGCGTACTTGCTTATACTGACGGCGTTGACAAAGCAAATGCAGGTGCAAAGGAAATTCTGAACGGAACTTCTGCACTGAAAGACGGTTCGGAATCACTTAAAGGCGGTGCAGATCAGCTTAAGAGCGGTTCAAGCTCACTCAAGAACGGCACAAGCACTTTAAAGAATGGTTCATACTCGCTTAAAAACGGTGCTGATACTCTCAAAAACGGCACGAATACCCTCGTGGGAGGTTCGGGTACATTGTTAGACGGTATAGGCACTCTCAAAGACGGCAGCGGCTCTCTTGTTGACGGAGTAAAACAGCTTAAAGACGGCTCAATGACGCTTAATGACGGTTTAAAGCAGTTCAAGAAAGAGGGCATTGATGTATTGATTGATGCAGTTGATGGAGATGTTAAAGGACTTGTGAACAGGTTCAAGGCAGTTTCCGAGGTTTCTTCAAAATATAAGTCATACAGCGGAATATCAGACGATATGGAAGGCAAGGTAGACTTTATCTATAAGACTGATTCTATCGGCGAATAAATTATAAACAAACGGGCAAATTCCATAAATCAGTATTTGTTATGTATATATGATTTTTATTTTTGTGAATACAATGTATGGTTGTGATTAGTGACTTTAATCAAATTATTACAAATATGCTATATAACATTGACAAATTAACCGTTAAAGTGCTAAAATAAACTTGTATTTATGACAAATGCTGAAAGGAAGTATTACAAATGGAAAAGCAAAACATTGATTGGTCAAATATCGGCTTTGGCTATATGCCGACAGGCGAAAGATTTGTATCAAACTACAAGGATGGTAATTGGGACGAAGGTACAATGACAACCGATGCAACCGTTACTATTAGTGAGTGTGCAGGTGTTTTGCAGTATGCCCAGACTTGTTTTGAGGGGATGAAAGCCTACACAACCTGCGACGGCAGAATTGTTGTGTTCAGACCCGACCTCAACGCGCAGAGAATGGAAGACAGCTGCAAGCGTCTTGAAATGCCTGTATATCCGCAGGATAAGTTTGTTGAGGCTGTCTGCAAGGTCGTAAAGGCAAATTCCGATTTTGTTCCTCCTTATGGTACAGGCGCAACACTTTATCTGCGCCCATATATGTTCGGCTCAAGTGCCGTAATCGGTGTAAAGCCTGCTCAGGAATATCAGTTCAGAGCATTTGCAACACCTGTTGGTCCTTATTTCAAGGGCGGTGCAAAGCCAATTACAATCAAGGTATCTGATTTTGACAGAGCTGCACCACACGGTACAGGTAATGTTAAGGCTGGACTTAACTACGCAATGAGCCTTCATGCAATCGTAACTGCTCACAACGAAGGCTTTGACGAGAATATGTATCTTGACCCTTGCACTCGTACAAAGGTTGAGGAAACAGGCGGTGCAAACTTCCTGTTTGTCACCAAGGACGGCAAGGTTGTTACTCCTAAATCAGACAGCATTCTTCCGTCAATCACAAGGCGTTCGCTGATGTATGTTGCAGAGCATTATCTCGGTCTTGAGGTTGAGCAGAGAGAAGTTTACTTTGATGAACTTAAGGATTTTGCGGAGTGCGGTCTTTGCGGTACTGCTGCTGTTATTTCTCCTGTCGGCAAAATCTATGACCACGGCAACGAAATCTGCTTCCCAAGCGGTATGGACGAAATGGGACCTGTTACAAAGAAGCTTTATGATACTCTTACAGGAATTCAGATGGGCAAAATTGAGGCTCCCGAAGGCTGGATTGTAGAAATCAAATAATTTAAAAAGAATGTATAATAAGTAAAAAAGAGGTTGGCTTTGTGATGCCAACCTCTTTTTTGCACGTTGCTTATAAATTTGAGCTTGTTTCAAAGCGTTTTTTGAGTGCTTTGAGTGCTTTAGTTTCAATTCTGCTCACATATGAACGGGATATATTCATTTTCTTTGCGACTGAGTTCTGCGTCATAGGCTTTCTTCCGTTAAGTCCATACCGCATTATGATTATCTGCTTTTCCCGCTCATCAAGCTCTTCGTTTATAAATTGGGCAAGCTTGCTTCTGTTGAATTTCATATCAAGCTCCTCAATTATGTTATCATCAACAGACATAATATCAAGCAGAGTAAGAGGATTGCCGTCCTTATCTGTGTCTATAGTTTCGTTCAAAGAAATGTCCTGAGAACTCTTTTTGGAGTAGCGAAAATGCATCAGTATTTCATTTTCAATACATCTGCTTGCATACGAACTTAAGCGTATGTTTTTGTTCATATTAAATGTATTTATTGCTTTAATCAGTCCTATTGTTCCTATTGATACAAGGTCGTCTTGTTCCCCCTGAGTTCCGTAATATTTTTTTATTATGTGTGCTACAAGCCGCAGATTGTGTTCAACAAGCTTGTTGCGTGCTTCAATACTTCCGTTTGCAGCTTGTTCAAGATACTCTCTTTCCTGCTTTTCGGAAAGAGGTTTAGGAAAAGAATTTCCTCCGCATACATGCAGAATAAAAAAGCAAAGATATTGTCCCAATATACTAAACAACTCGAACATTTTACCACCTGTTTTCAAGAAATTTTGTGTAGTAATATTTATTCAGAGTTTTCAGAACTTTTGCCTGTACTATAAAATTTGCTTGATATATGCTTTGTTTTGATATATACTATGTCTATATTTATTTTGGATGTGATTTTATGAAAAAACTGATTTCTTGGAACGTCAACGGACTTCGTGCGTGCGTTACAAAGGGGTTTCTTGATTTTTTCAATGACATAGATGCCGATGTTTTTTGTATTCAGGAGAGCAAGCTTCAGGAAGGACAGATTAATCTTGAACTTGACGGCTATCACCAGTATTGGAACTATGCTGATAAAAAAGGATATTCAGGTACGGCGATTTTTTGTAAGGAAGAGCCGTTATCTGTTTCTTACGGCATAGGAATAGATGGGCATGATCACGAAGGCAGAGTGATTACCGCTGAATTTGAAAATTATTATGTTGTTACATGTTATACTCCGAACTCACAAAATGAGCTTAAACGCCTTGATTATAGAATGAAGTGGGAGGACGATTTTAAGGATTATCTTAAGTCGCTTGAAAAGAATAAGCCGGTTATTATGTGCGGTGATTTGAATGTAGCTCATACGGAAATTGACCTGAAAAATCCAAAAACAAACCGCAAGAATGCAGGCTTTACTGACGAAGAACGTGCAAAAATGACAGCGCTTCTTGACGACGGATTTATTGATACTTATCGCTATTTTAATCCTGATACCGAGGGTGTATATTCGTGGTGGTCATACCGCTTTAAAGCGAGAGAAAAGAATGCAGGCTGGCGTATTGACTATTTTATAGCATCAGACGCCCTTAAGGAACACCTCGTCAGTGCAGATATTCACACAAGTATAATGGGCTCTGACCATTGCCCCGTAGAGCTTAAAATAGATTTTTAAATAATAGTAGAGATAAAACAAAAAGGAGCTGCCTGAGAGCAACTCCTTAATTTTATATGTTTGTATCTTGTGCAAAATTTTCTGCCGTGACTTCGGCAACACTTTCTTCATCATTGATAAGTACCTGTTCTTCAATAATCTTTTTCCTTTCATCCTCTCCCTTTTTGTTTTTTGTAAGATAGGAGAAAGGAGCAGTGATAATGAGAGGCCCGTAGTACGAGGAAAATCGCCACAAAAGTATTGCAGGCTTAATTTTATTTACAGCTCCCACAATAAAGAACTGTGAGAAATACATAGTAAACGCAAGCTCTGCACCGCCTGATGCACCCGGAAGAGGAACAAGGTTAGATGTAAATACAACGAATGACTGGATACATACAAAGTCAAAGAAAGAGCCTACAGGCTGTCCGTTTGCCGATGCAATTTCAGGCATTCCAAAGGAAATATAGATAAAGTACGGAGCCGCCATAACGCACAGCACCTGAAAGAAAATCAGTATGTATGAAGCTATAAGAAGCTTTTTGTTTTTCATAATAATCTTATTATATTTATGAAAACCCTCAACTTCCTGCCTTATGCTTGCTATCTTTTTGTCGGGATTTTTAATGAACTTCATTTTGTGCATAATCCAGTCAACAAACTGCAAAATTTTGCTTGTAATGCGTTTGCAGAATGAAAGAACAACAAAACCTGCCATTACCGAAAGCTGAAATGCAAGTCCCATAAATACAAAGGCTGTTGACCAGAAGTTTGTAAAAGCGCTTTCAAAATACTGCGGTCTTAAAATTATCGAGAACACGCTGTATAATGCTGTTACAATCTGATAAATCAGGAATTTCTGCGTCATACAGGCTGAGCTGAATCCGACGCTTACATTCATCTTTGAAAACAGATAAAGCTGCATAGGTTGTCCGCCTGTGCTTGACGGTGTGACTGCCGAAAAGAACACTCCGACAAATGCGACCTTCATAGCGTCAATGAACTTAAAGTGTGGGAATTGCGTTCGTATAAACAGCAGTGTAACCACCGAATCTATAATAATATTAAAATCATAAACTACAACAGCAATTATAAGCCAGAGAGGAATAAAACTGCCGGGAGTTGAGAAAAGATCAATAAGACCGTCCTCGGAGGTGCAAAAGTAGTAAATCAGATATAGTGTAAATGCACCTACAAATATATTCAAGACCATATTTGCACTGATTTTGAATTTTCTTTTTTCTTTTGTCAAAATAATCTTCTCCAATTACAAAATAAAATTATTCACTATACATCATACATTTATTTCTGAAAAAAATCAAGAACTAAATAGTTGCAAATGCCGGTATTACCTTAAAATATCAAAATTAATTTACCATTACTTGTAAATGTATAATCGATATGTTATAATGCCATTGATAAAAAATAAAAACAGGTGCAGAAAATGGGATTTTTTGATGTTGTCAATGTGTGTGGTTTGCTTTTTGTTGCTATAATGATAGTACCGCATATTGTATATGCACGTACGCATAATTATGATATGAAATCTGTTGAAAACAGAGCTATGGTTTACATTGAACGCATTGGCAAGTACTGCGGTGCGTTTTTGATGGCAATTAATATCGGCGTGCTTGAAAAGGGCTTTACCTCTGATTTGATGAAGAGATTCTGGCTTTATTCAACGGCAGTGTTGGTTGCGGCTTATATTGTGCTTTGGATACTGTTTTTTAAGACGAACAAAAAGGGATTTGCATATATTCTTACGATTTTAGCAGGCTTTATTCTTATGTATTGCGGCTTGCTTCAGGTTAAAACGCTGCTGCTGACCGCCGGCATAGTTTATATGTCGGGCGAGCTTTATGTTGTAAAAAAGATGCTGTAAATTTTGCAAAAATATTCAGGAAATACTGAGGTAATATATGAATGTTATTAAATTGTTAAAGACTAAGGATACAGTAAAATACATATATTCAAAAAACACGCTGCGTCAAGGACTTGAAAAGATGCGTGCTAATAGCTATACGGCTATTCCTGTCATTACTAAAGAGGACGGAAAATATGTCGGAACAGTCAGTGAAGGCGATTTTCTGTATTATATTCTTGATGTAGGCTCGGAAGGAATGAAAGAGCAGGAAAAATATTATGTCAGCGATATTCTGCGTAAGAATTTCAATCCTGCGGTCAGAATTGACGTAACAATGGATGAATTGCTTGAACGGGCAATGCAGCAGAACTTTGTTCCTGTAGTTGATGATACCGGTACTTTTATCGGCATTGTAACCCGTCAGGATATAATAAAATACTTTATTAATAAGCAGAATTAAAAGTGCATTAAAGGTGTTTTTATAAGGTGCAGTTTGTTCGGACAGGTGCAGTACACCAGCAGATTTTTGCAAAATTCAATCAAGTATGTTTATTCGGCAATCACTGATTTCAGGTGATTGCCTTTGCTTTATACACAGGTTATTGCTATTTGCTTTCTTATTGCGTAAGGAGTAAAGACGTAAAGAAATTTTATCTTGTTTTTAATCAACATTTGGTATAAAATAGATTAGGAGGTAAAGAAAAATGAAATTTTCAAGAATTGCAACAATAATTACTTTATCGGCAATTATTACTGCGATGCCGATATTTTCGGTAATTACACCGGCGGCAAAGACTGTCGATATAGACGGCGACGGTTCTGTCGGAATATCAGATGCAACTGAAATTCAGAAGGTGATTGCCGGTATAAACGAGCCGTCAGGCAATTTTTATGGGATTGCCGACGTGGACGAAGACGGTTATGTAGATATAAACGATGTTACTTATATACAAAAATTTATAGCGGGATTAATTGATGAAGAACCTTCAACAGAACCAACTTCTGAGCCTTCAACTGAGCCAACCTCAGAGCCTTCAACTGAGCCGACTTCTGAACCTTCAACAGAACCGACAACTTCTGTGATTTATCCTTCAAGCTTGTCATTAAAAAAAACAGATATTACTCTCGGTAAAGGTGAAGAGTTTGTTCTGATTGCAACTTGTGATGTTGAAAATTACATTTGTACATTTGTATCCGACGACTCATCAGTTGCAGAAGTGACTGATGAAGGTGTAATATCAGCTGTCAGTGAAGGAACAGCGATAATAGTTTGCAGTACCGAAAACGGATTGACTGCAACTTGTTCGGTTACGGTAAAACCTATGGCAACAAGCGTCAGCCTTAACAAAAGCAGTCTTACACTCGGTGTGGGTGAACAATTTGACCTTGACAGCAGTATAGAAAGCGGAACTGCCGCATATCACAGATACTTCTATTCTGACAATCCCGATATTGCCTCGGTTGAAAAGGCAGGAGGGCTTGTTACTGCCAAAGCCTCAGGTACTGCAACAATTTCGTGCGTGATGAACAACGGCAAAAGTGCAAAATGTGAAATCACGGTAAAGCCTATGGCACAAAGCGTCCGCCTTAACAAAAGCAGTCTTACACTCGGTGTGGGCGAGCAATTCGACCTTGACAGCAGTATAGAAAGCGGAACTGCCGCATATCACAGATACTTCTATTCTGACAATCCCAATATTGCCTCGGTTGAAAAGGCAGGGGGACTTGTTACTGCCAAAGCTGTAGGTACGGCAAAGATAAGTGTGCAGATGAACAACGGAATAAAAGCAGTATGTGTTATAACAGTAAAAAATGCGCCGGACAAGATTTATCTTAACAAAACGGAACTTGCTATGTATGTTGGCGAAACATTTGATCTTGACAGCTCATTGCCAAAGAATACTGCGGCATACAATATAAAATATACCTCAAACAATCCTGATGTTGCTTCCGTAAAAGCAGGCGGCGGTATCGTAACAGCTAATAATTACGGCAAGGCTGTAATTACGGCAACTGCATTTAACGGAAAAAAGGTCAGCTGTTCTGTTTTTGTAATGCCTAAAAGCAAAAAAATCACTAATGTTCCGCTTGTAAATCAGAATAAGCTGCCGACAGGGTGTGAAACCTGCAGTGCAACAATGATGCTGAAATTTTACGGTTATTCGGTATCTGAAACAGCTTTTGCCGATAATTATCTTGTAAAAAGAAATCTGACGGCAAGCAACGGCATTCTTTATGGACCTGATCCGAATTCAGCATTTATCGGCAATCCGTATTACAGCAACGGATTCGGAGTTTATGCTCCTGCAATGACAAAATTTATGAACAACTATTTTGCAGACAACAAAAACAAGCACAAAGCCAGATTGCTTGAGGGCAAAAGTCTTGATATGCTTTGCGCCGAATACATAAGCAACGGACAGCCTGTAATGGTTTGGGCGACAATAAATATGCGCGGCTCATACAAAACTTCATCCTGGATAGTAAATTATGCTGACGAAAATGCAAAATATCCAAAGGGAAGTACCTACACCTGGACTGCAAACGAGCATTGTCTGGTGCTTACGGGCTATGACAGCGAGTATTATTACTTTAATGACCCTTGGACGAATGAAAGAACAAAATACAGCCGTAGTCTTGTTGAAACCCGTTATGCAGAACTCGGCAAGCAGGCGATTGCAGTTGTAAAAAATTAAATATATGTCGGTTTAATTACACCATATTGTTATTTGTATACTTTGTATATATAATGAATAAGGCTTACTTATAAATTGATACAAGCAAATCTTAAATATTGAAAGGAAACTGAAAATGTCAAAAGCAAAACTTCCCGTGCCGATTACTCTTCTTACAGGTTATCTTGGTTCGGGCAAAACTACACTCATAAATCATATTTTAAATAATCAGGAAGGCTATAAATGTGCCGTAATCGTCAATGATATAGGCGAGGTCAACATTGATGCCGAGCTTATTCAAAAAACAGGCGTTGTGACGCAGGAGGGACAAAATCTTGTTCCTCTTTCAAACGGTTGTATCTGTTGCACGCTCAATGTTGATTTAATCAATCAGATTACCGATCTTATAAAGTCAGGCAAATTTGATTATATCCTGATTGAGGCGAGCGGTATTTGTGAGCCGCTGCCTATTGCACAGTCAATAGAGTTGCTTGCAGGTGATCCCGAGAGCAACACTCCGTCAATCTGCCGCCTTGACAATATTGTTACGGTTGTTGATGCTTTGCGTATGGCAACAGAATTCGGCTGCGGTGAAAAGCTTATGAACGATAATATTGAGGACGAGGATATTGAAAATCTTCTGATTCAGCAGATTGAGTTTTGCTCAACTATTATACTCAATAAAACCGATATGGTTGATGATAAACAGCTTGACAGGGTAAAAACTATGATCAGAGCACTTCAGCCTAAGGCGAGAATTATTGAGTCAACCTATGGTAAAGTACCTGTTGCCGATGTTCTTGATACAAAGTGCTATACTTTTGAGGATACCGCCGCTTCGGCAGGCTGGGCACAGGAATTTGATAAACCGAATAGTGATGAAGAAGAGGAACACGGACATCACCACCATCATCACCATCATCACGACCACGAAGACCACTCACATTGTGATCACGATCATGGTCATTGTTGCTGCGGACACGATCATGACGACGGAGAAGAGGAGTACGGTATCGGTACGTTTGTATATTACTGCCGCCGTCCGTTCAGTGAAGAAAAGCTTCACAAATTTGTAAACGACTGGCCAAAGGGTGTTGTCCGTGCCAAAGGATTAATTTGGCTCTCAGACAAGCGTGAGGATGTCTATATATTCGAGCAGGCAGGTGTGCAGATTACTGCAACAGAGCAGGGCAAGTGGCTTGCAGCCTATCCAAAGGAACAGCAGGAAATGTATATATCGCAGTATCCGGACGTATTAAAGGACTGGGATGAAAAATACGGCGACAGAGAAATTAAGCTTGTTTTTATTGGTCAGCATATGGACAAACAAGCAATTTGTGATGCGCTTGATAAGTGTCTTGACGAATAAAAATTTTTAGATTCTATAGCAATAGCTGGGGTAAAAATATACTAAGAATAGCTTTTTTAAAATTCGGAATCTTAGAACATTATCGAAGTTCTCATTTTGCGTTCGTAGGGGACGGCATCCTTGACGTCCCGCCTGATTGCCAACGGCAATCAGGAAAAACGACATCTTAAGATAGGGTTTTGGGACGTCTGGAAGCCGTCCCCTACACATAACTTTATTAAGACTTTAATTGTTGTTATCCCAACATTTATTATAGAACCATATTTTATTGAATTATTGAGAGAAGCGGATGCTTCTCTCAATTTGCTTGCACTATAGGAAATTGCACGGTTGC
>DKZL01000023.1:18853-28160 GCA_002493635.1 Ruminococcaceae bacterium UBA7075
ATGTGCAGCCCACCGGCTGCTTTTGCTTTATAGAAAACTGCTCGGAAACAGTCGGGTACAGAAGTGTGTATTACAGCAGTGTGTCGGAATAGCTGAATATACTGTTCACGATGAAATAGTATATGACATCAGACAAATTAAGACAGTTTTATAAGAAAAATATTGCCAATTAGGCACTTTTTATAAAAAAATACAAGAAAATTTGCAAATAGAGGTTGATTTTTTTTGAGTTTTTGTGTAAAATTTATATGTAAGATTGTAACTTGACTAAGAATACAATTATTTAAAATATTTTGCGGAGAAAACGAGGTAAAAATTAATGTCTAACAGATTATTCCAGGGAATTGTCCACCAGATGAAAGACGCAATCGACAGAACAATCGGTGTTATTGATGAAACTTCAGTAGTTATTGCCTGCTCGGAACTTGGTAAAATCGGTGAAGTAAACGAGAGTGTGAATTCAGAAACACTCAATTCAATGGCTCCGTTTGTTGTAAACGGATACACATACAAGTCTTTCGGCAATAATGCAAAGTATGATTATGCTGTTTTTGTTCAGGGCACAGATGAGTACGCTCAAAAGTATGCACAGCTTTTGTCGGTGTCTTTTGCAAGTATCAAGCAGTATTACGATGAAAAATATGATCGTTCAAACTTCATTAAGAATGTTATTCTTGACAACATTCTTCCGGGTGATATTTATCTTAAGGCAAGAGAACTGCATTTTAACAGTGAGGTTTCACGTGTTTGCCTTCTTATCAAAATTGTTTCAAAAACTGATGTTTCCGCATATGATATAATTCAGAATCTTTTCCCTGACAAGTCGAAGGACTTTGTTATAAATATTAACGAAAGTGAAATCGCTCTTGTAAAGGAGATTAAATCTGACACGGACAGCCGTGACCTTGAAAAGCTTGCAAGTTCAATTTCCGACACTCTGTCAAGCGAATTCTATACACACTGCGTTGTAGGTATTGGTACAACAGTTACAGGCATCAAGGATCTTGCTCGTTCCTTCAAGGAGGCACAGTCTGCGCTTGAGGTTGCAAAGGTGTTTGACACCGAGCGCACTATCGTAAGTTATGACAACCTTGGTATTGCACGTCTTATATATCAGCTTCCTACAACCCTTTGCGAAATGTTTTTAAGAGAAGTTTTCAAGCGCGGTTCTATTGAGAGCCTTGATCAGGAAACTCTGTTTACAATTCAGCGCTTTTTCGAAAATAACCTCAATGTTTCTGAAACTTCACGTAAGTTGTTTGTTCACCGTAATACATTGGTTTACAGACTCGAAAAAATCAAGAAGCTCACAGGTCTTGACCTTCGTGAGTTTGAGGATGCCATTGTGTTTAAGGTAGCACTTATGGTTAAGAGATACCTTAATGCAAGTCCTACAAAATATTAATTTTTTATGCAAATAAGCCCTTGAGCTTTGTGCTCAGGGCATTTTGAGTATTTTGCCACAGAATTAAAAGGAGAGTTTTATGATAGATTTTATTAATGTATCCAAAACCTACTCAAACGGCACAAAGGCACTCAATAATATTTCACTTCATATTGAAAAGGGTGAATTTGTATTTATTGTGGGTGCTTCGGGTGCGGGTAAAAGTACATTTCTAAAGCTAATTATGCGTGAAGAAACCCCGACCTCCGGCGAAATTATTATCAACGGTACAAAAACCTCAAAGCTTAGAAGAAGAAAAGTTCCCTATCTGCGCCGTCATATGGGCATTGTTTTTCAGGACTTCAGACTGATTGAAAAGATGAATGTTTTTGACAATGTTGCTTTTGCTATGCGTGCTGTAGGAGAAAGTAAAAAAACTATCAATAAGCGTGTTCCGTATGTTCTTGATCTTGTCGGACTGACCGATAAAATGAAGGACAAGCCGAGCGAGCTTTCGGGTGGTGAACAGCAACGTGTCAGCCTTGCCCGTGCGCTTGTAAATAATCCTGAAATAATCATTGCAGACGAACCAACCGGCAATGTTGACCCGGAAATGTCATATGAAATCATTGAGCTTTTAAATGAAATAAATGCCAAGGGTACAACAGTATTGGTTGTTACTCACGAGCACGAGCTTGTAAGGGAATTTCACCGCCGTGTAATTACCATCAACAGCGGTCGTATAATCGGTGATACTGCAGATGCCTTAAAAAAATCGGGCGGTATAGCAGAAGGTTATTACGAGGATGATACACCTGACGGATATTATGAAAACGAACTTATGTATTAAGGGTACACTGAATAAATCACGATTGTTGGTTGTTCAGTGCTTCCTTAAGTATGATAGGATAAAACTTTCAGCAAAAATGAATGAAAGGATAATGGTATGAGAGGCTTTGGTTATCTTTTAAAAGAGGGCTTCAAGAATGTATGGAGCAACCGAATAATGAGCATTGCTTCTGTTTGCGTGCTCATAAGCTGTCTTATTCTTACGGGAGCTGCGGAATTGCTCTCGCTTAACGTAGAAAAGGTAGTTGATTCGGTTGGCCAGTCAAATGAAACAACTGTATATCTTAAGGACAGTGTTTCAGAGCTTGAGGCTGTATATATTGGCAAGGATATTGAAAAAATTGATAATATTACTTCCGTCCGTTTTTACTCAAAGGATGACGCTTTTGAAACCTATCGTGAAGATCTCGGCGATGAACTGTTTGACCGAATCTCTGAGAAAAACAATCCGCTTCCGGATTCATATATAGTTGCAATGGACGATTTGTCGCTTTATGAAAATACAATAAAGCAAATTCAGAAAATAGACGGTGTTGATACAATAACCAATCGTGGCGAAATTGCCAAAAAGCTTACTGACATCAGCAATCTTGTAAATATTATTTGCTTCTGGATTGTAATTGCCCTTATTGTTATTTCACTTTTCATAATAGCAAATACGATTCGTGCAACAATGTATTCAAGAAGGTTTGAAATAAGTATTATGAAATCGGTCGGCGCAACAAATCACTTTGTTCGTTTGCCGTTCCTTGTTGAAGGCGTAATCATCGGCCTTGTTTCGTCAATTATTGGTACGGCTTGTATTTCACTGCTTTATAATGCAGGAATGAATGCTATTGAACAGTTTATTCCGTTTGATGCAATTCCGCTTTCAGATGTTATTATATATGTCGCATCTGCGTTCCTTATTGCAGGTGTTTTGATTGGATTCTTCGGAAGCTTTATTTCAATCAGAAAATACCTCAAAATGGAAGGAAACGAGATTCTTGGATGGTAATAACCGAAGGAGGTAGATTATGAAGAAGTCTAAAAGAATTTTGAGTGTACTTCTGAGCGCTTGTATAATTTCAGTTCCTTTTATAGCGGGCTTTACGGCTGAAGCCGAAGAGAGTGTTTCATCACTTAAACAGCAGCTTGAGGAGCTTGAAAATCAGAATCAGGAATATCAGAATATTCTTAATGAAACTCAAAAGAATATAAATGAAAAAGAAGAGTATAATGAAGCTTTGGTTGGCAAGATAGAAGTATTGAGCGAAAAAATCGGTGTTACACATCAGTCTATTGATGAACTTAATGTTGATATAGATAATAAACAAAAAGAGATTGAAAAGGGCAACGAAGATATTGAGGAACAGATTCAGACTCTTTGTGAAAGACTCAGAACAATCTATATGGCAGGTAACGCCACTGACCTTGAAATTATTTTCGGCGCAAAGAATTTCTCTGATTTTATTGATAAGGTGCAGCTTATAAAAACTTTGTCCAACTATGATAAAAAACTCATTAATGAAGTTAACGGTAAGCTTGAAAAAATTAATGAACAAAAAATGCAGCTTGAGGATGACAAGTCAGAGCTTGAAAATCAGGAAGCTTCACTTCAGACTGATATTGATGACTTGAATGTACTTGTTGAAGAAAATGATGCAGTTTTGAAAAGTCTTTACAGCAGCAATGCTGATGCAAAGGACGCTCTTGAAATTTTAGAGCTTGAGAGCCAGGAAATTGATAATCAGATCAAGGCTTATTATGCTGCTCAGGAGGAGGCTGCGGCTGCTAAGGCTGCTGCTGAAGCTGCTAAAAAGCCTCAGTCAAATGAAAGTGCCGACAACGGAAGCTCTTCTCAGACATCTCAGGGCAGTAGCTCCGATAATAATAATTCTTCAAACAGCGGTGATAACGGAAACAATTCATCGGGTGGTGATATTACTTCATCCGGTTATACATGGCCGGTTCCGGGATTCTATTACCTTTCTTCTGAATGGAATGAGGACAGATATACATATAACCACGGTGCAATTGATATTGCAGGCGGCGGAATCATGGGTGCAAGGGTTGTTGCGGCTGACGGCGGTACCGTAGCATATGCATACAGCGGATGTCCTCATAACTATCCTAAAAACGGATCTTGTGGCTGCGGAGGCGGATATGGAAACTATGTAATGATTGACCACGGAAACGGCAAGATTACAATTTACGCACATCTTACAAGTGTGGCAGTCAGCACAGGTCAGTATGTATCAAAGGGACAGACTGTCGGCAGTGTTGGTACAACAGGTTACTCAACAGGGCCGCATCTCCACTTTGAATGTCGTCTGAACGGTGTTAAGTATAATCCTATGCTTGAATTTTAATTTTAGCCCCTTTATATCTTTGACTAAATATGTAATTGTTGTAATTCTAAGATATACTTCTTTTGTTTTGAAAACATTATTATTGACAATTTCAGGTTATATTATGATTTTGTTCAGATAATGTATAAACTTCTGCGTATCGGCGAGAATTGTTCATCAAGCATTATGGCTTCCTCTGATGAGGGAGCCTTTTGATTTTTAAATGTGCTTTCTATAGTGCTGTCTGCTCATAAAAATATATAGTTATATTTTGGCTCGCATTCCAATATTATTAACAAAAACTTTATTGAAAGTTATGTGAACTTTATTGACAACATATTGCAGGGTGTTATAATTAATTAAAAGAAACATATTGGTTGTTTATAAATAATAAGTAGTTTTGAAATTATTGATGTGATTGTACAGGAAAGGAGCGTTAAGGTGAATAGGACAAAATACAAAGTTAAAAAGCTTTTGTGTGCTTTTCTTACTGTGTGTCTTGTGACTTGTTCAATGTCGTTCGCAGTAACAGCTCATGCCGAGAGTATAGATACGCTGCAAAAACAGCTTAACGAGCTTGAAGATAAAAATAAGGAATATGAAGAGAAACTGAAAAAAACTCAGGATGACATAGATAAAAAGAAAGAATATATTGATACCTTAGTTGAAAAAATCGGATTACTCGGTGAAAAAATAGGTCTTGCAAATGAGTCCATTGAAGAGCTCAATAAGAGCATTGATGAAAAACAGAATGACATCGATACAGCAAATGAAGATATTGACGAGAGTCTTGATGTTTTATGCGAACGGCTTAAAATTGTATATATGGCAGGAAGTGCAAGCGACCTTGAAATTATTCTTGGTGCAAAGGATTTTTCTGATTTAATAGACAAGGCACAGCTTATTAAAAGACTTTCTGATTATGACAAAAATCTGATTGACGAGCTTAATCAGAATCTTGAAAAAATTTCAGATCAGAAATCCTTACTTGAAAACGACAAGCTAAAGCTTGAAGAACAGAATCAGTCATTACAGGAGGACCTTGATGATCTCAATGAGCTTCTTGATGAAAATAAAGAGGCGCTTGATGACCTGTATAAGGCAAACGATGATGCAGAAGATGCAATAAAACAGGCGGAGCTTGAAAGTAAAGAGATTAATGATAAAATTACTCAGTATTACAAGCAACTTGCACAGTCGTCTTCTTTGACATCTGACAGCATAACCGTAAGCAAAACGGGATATACATGGCCTTGTCCGGGCAATTATACACTTACCTCGCTTTGGAATGAGGACAGAACGACATATAACCACGGAGCTATTGACATTGGTGCCGGCTACGGCTCTCAGATTGTTGCGGCATATGACGGCACTGTAATTGATGTTTTCAGCGGATGTTCTCATAACTGGGGCAAAGCTTCAAGCTGCGGCTGCGGCGGAGGATACGGCAATTATGTAATGATTGATCACGGCAATGGTAAAATGACCATTTACGGACATCTTACAACTGCAACTGTCGAAGTGGGAGAGAAGGTTAAAACCGGGCAGACGATTGGTTTTGTCGGTTCAACAGGCAACTCAACAGGTCCTCATCTTCATTTTGAATGTCGTTTAGGCGGTGTAAAGTACAATCCGATGCTTGAATATGCGCAATAAACGGATTGATTAAGAAGATCTTAATAATATCTAATCTGTATTTTGATATATATAAATTAATTCAGACACCTCTGCATATACTTTATAAAGTATATATGCAGAGGTGTTTTTTGTGATTGCTGCACTGAATATAGAATATAATGAGAAGAGCAGGGGCTTGTCACGGTTAATAAATAAAATCAAAAGGGACAAAATTGCTGTTGAACTCAGAAGGGGCAGGGGAGTTCGCCTTGTATATGTTACATATACAAGCTATAATGGCAGGGTAAATCTTGATAAGCTATCGGGAGTTGTTGGCAGTCAGCGCAGACGGATTTTATGTGAGGATTGGATTGATTTTCCTAAAAACAGCGGTTTTGTCCGCTTTGAATCAAATGCTTTTAAAACAAGGTTATGCACAAATATGGCTTATCAGATACTCAAAGAGTCAAACGGCAAGGGAATCAATCTCGGCATATATGATCCGCAGGCAACAATTTGTGATTTTTTATTAAATGCTCTTGAGTATTGCCAGAATGTAACTGTTGTTACCGATGAAAGCAGAATGTACCACATCCAGCTTAACCGAGCGCTTGATGAGCTTGGAGCAACAGCTGTAATAACAGGCAAAACTGATGAGCTCGGAAACTGCAATCTGATAATTGCACCATCTGCAATATGCACAACACTTTATCTTAGAAGCTCGTCAATCGTTCTCACAACCCAAAAGCCCACAAAGCCGACATCGGGACTTGTATATTATAATTACAGCTTCAAAATGCCGTCAAGTCTTGCTCAGATAAAGCCCGAAATGCTGTCGGATGAATACTTTTGCTCTTCACTTTACACTCTTGAAAATCAGTATGAGCTTGGTTCAATAACTCCTAACCTGTGTTCTGACGGCACAAATTCTCAGACAATACAGTCAATTCTAAAGTTTTTATCGGAATAGTGCCGTTCTGATATATGCGGTGTAAATACTTGACATTGTGCAACAAAATGGTATAATTAATTTAAATACAGTTTTTTAATGATTAGTATTTGATTTAGGAAAGGACGATAAATTATGGCAGCAAAACCAACAATGCTAACTGCTGAAGGTCTTAAAAATCTTGAGGAGGAACTTGAATTTCTGCAAAATGTCAAACGAAAAGAAATTGCAGAAAAAATCAAGGTAGCCCGTTCATACGGTGACCTGTCGGAAAACAGTGAATACGACGATGCCAAAAACGAACAGGCAATTATGGAGGCAAGAATTACCACTATTGAGGCAATTCTCAAAACTGCCGTAATTATTGATGAATCCGACACTTCAACAGAAAATGTTCACCTCACATCGGTGGTAACTGTTGAGATGATTAAAACAGGAAAACAGTCAAAATATAAGATTGTAGGTTCGGGATCTAATGAAACTAATCCCCGTGAAGGTAAAATTTCCGACGAATCACCTGTCGGCAAGGCTCTTATGGGCAGAAGTGTCGGTGATGTTGTCGAGGTTGAAACTCCGGGCGGAATAATCCCGCTTAAGATAATAGAAATTTCAAAATAATCTGGCTTGACGGATACTCTGAAGGGGTTTCCGTCAGTTTGCAGTATGGAGGGAAATACAGATATGAGTCAGAAGCCGCAGCAGGCTAACACAAGCGATGTTATACAGGTAAGATATGACAAGCTTGACGCATTGAGAGAGTCGGGCAGAGATCCGTTTGCAATTACAACAAGCGACCGTGATATTCTTACGCAGACAATAAAAGATAATTTTGACGAGTACGAGAACAAGGACGTTTGCGTTGCAGGACGTATTCTGTCCAAGAGAGGCAAGGGCAAAGTTTCTTTCCTTGATTTGCATGACCGCACAGGAAAGATTCAGATATTTGCTAAATTTGACGATATAGGTGAAGAGGAATACGGTTTTCTCAAAAAATGGGACATCGGTGATATTGTAGAGGTTAAGGGTTTTGTTTTCAAGACACAGATGGGTGAAATTTCGATTCATGCAAAGGAAGTAAAGCTGCTTTCAAAGTCTTTGAAGCCGTTGCCTGAAAAATACCACGGCCTTACAAACACTGACCTTCGTTATCGTCAGCGCTATGTTGACCTTATTATGAATCCTGAGGTTAAGGATACATTTATCAAGCGTTCAAAGATAATTTCAAGTATCCGCCGTTACCTTGATAATCAGGGCTTTATGGAGGTAGAAACTCCAATGCTCGTTTCTAATGCCGGCGGTGCGTCAGCACGTCCGTTTCTGACTCACTTCAACGCTCTTGACGAGGATTTGAAGCTCCGTATTTCACTTGAGCTTTATCTAAAAAGACTTATCGTAGGCGGTCTTGAAAAGGTTTATGAAATCGGTCGTGTTTTCCGCAACGAGGGTGTTGACACAAGACATAACCCCGAGTTTACTCTTATGGAGCTTTATCAGGCATACACTGACTACAACGGTATGATGGATCTGACCGAAAATCTTTATCGTCACGTTGCACAGGAGGTACTTGGAACAACTAAAATTACTTACAACGGCATAGAAATGGATTTAGGCAAGCCGTTTGAGAGAATTACAATGGTTGATGCTGTCAAGAAGTATTCTGGTGTCGATTTTGATGAAATAAATTCTGACGAAGAGGCAAAGGCTATCGCAAAGGAAAAAGGCATTGAATTTGAGGACAGGCATAAGAAAGGCGATATTTTAAATCTCTTCTTTGAAGAATTTGCAGAAGAGCATATGATTCAGCCTACATTCGTTATGGATCATCCTATAGAAATTTCACCGCTTACAAAGAAAAAACCTGATAAAGAGGGATACGTTGAGCGATTTGAGTTCTTTATGAATGGCTGGGAAATGGCAAATGCCTATTCAGAGCTTAATGACCCGATTGACCAGAGAGAGCGTTTCAAGGCTCAGGAAGAGCTTTTGGCTCAGGGCGATGAAGAGGCAAACACAACCGATGAGGACTTCCTAAATGCGCTTGAAATTGGTATGCCACCAACAGGCGGAATTGGCTTCGGTATAGACAGAATGTGTATGTTGCTTACAGACTCAGCCGCAATTAGAGATGTTTTGCTCTTCCCGACAATGAAATCCTTACCGAACGAAAAAGGCTAAAAA
>DKZL01000064.1 GCA_002493635.1 Ruminococcaceae bacterium UBA7075
AGCCCACCGGCTGCTTTTTTGTTTTTTTAGCCGCTTCATAAGTTTTCCTTAAAATGTAACCGTCGCAACCCGAAGGTATACTTCGGTTTTATGGCGAACATCATACTTTTCCTTAACAGTTTGTAGGGGACGGCTCTTCTGCGAAGACGGCAAACCCTTTGCCCTGCGAGCATTTCCCTTAGCAAGGGAATACCCTGACGTCTCTCCCATAGGTTTCTGCTAATTTTCGGGACGTCAAGGATGCCGTCCCCTACACAGAACTTCATTTATTATTCAAAAAATTATAATTTATCAGGTTCAAACTCCGAGATACCGAGATTGGAATCAAATCCGATTTTTATAACGGATAAAGCGACCACCGTCGCTAAACATTAATTTATCTTTTATTAGTGCGTTATGATGCTTACCGAACCACCGAAGTACATCTTCGGGCAGCAACAGTTACATTTTAACACAAACTTTTGAAGCGGCTAAAAAATATAAACTTGTAATTTTTTGTATGATATAGTATAATATTTTAGAATATACAATATTATGAAGAAGTATGGAATAAATCACGGAGGAATATGGAATATGATGTCAAAAAAGCTTAAAGCTTTAGTTTCAGTCTTTTTATGTGCATTATGTGTGCTTGCAAGTACAGTGGTTTGCAGTGCTGTTTCGGAAACTTATACATTAAACGATATTGACGATATGTCTGTAACATTGCCTGACGGTATGACTGCTGTAACTCGCAGCAGTAACAGCAGCGACAAGTATTTTTCGCTGTTCGGACTTGACTATAATGTAACTATGGATAACTTTAAAAGCGGCGACATCTATTTGCAGGGGATGAATGAACCGTCTACACTTACAATTACTGTTACAATGACAAAAACTGAGGACAGTGAAAGCATAAAAAACTATAATCTTCTTGACAGAGATAAGCTGACTGAGGTTATGGGAAACTTCCTTACTCAGACAGAATATTCTTCCTGTACACCTGACCAAAGCAGTGACAAGCAGATTGTATGGATGCTTTTCGACACAAATGTAACTGCCGGAAATGATAAAATCAAAGCCTATCAGGCTCACACGGTTTATGACGGTATGAGCATAAATGTTACTCTTCAGCGCAATGGCAGCAATGTTACAAGTGATGATTATTCCGTGTTTTCAGGTATTGTATCCTCCGTTTCTTTCGGTAAGGCAAGCTTTGGTGAAGGTATGATTACTGCAATAATTATTGCAGCGGCACTTATAGTTATTATTCTGCTTTTGATATTTATAATCAGGCTGAAACGTAATAGACGAATTAACGGCAAAATTAACAGCACAGCCGAGTCCAGAAACGAAAGAATCCTGAAGGAACTTGCCGATGAGTATAATCTTAGTGACAAATCACGTGCAAACAATCAGGAGGAACAGACTGAGAAGTATTATGAAGATTATTCGGACGCTTTTGTTGACATCGGAGGACAGACAGAGCGTGAATATGAAAGCTCATACATACAGGATGAGGAATATGAACGTCAGATTGAGAACAATATAAGGGATAATTATTTTGACGAGAATAATGTAAATGATTATCAGGAATTTAAAGATAATAAATCTGAGCGTTACGTATCTGATGAAGAAGTTGATGAAATTCTTAGCGGTGCTCACTCGCTTGACGACAGTGTTGCAAGAGAGGTTTACCGTGAGAGAAAGGCTGACAAAAATGCTTGTGAGAAGATTGACAGTATTCAGAATGAAACAGAGCCTGAGGTTGTTTATGTATCAGACGAATCTGAGAAAAATTCTCAGCCAATGTATTCAGATAATTACAATGAGGAGAACCTTGATTTAACAGAGGATGGTCTTACAGAGCTTGATGAATTCAATAATGATGAAGTCCTCGTTCGTGAGGATTCAAAGCAATCCAGATTTGAGGACAGTTATGACTTTTTTGAAGAAGCTCCGAAGAAGAAAATGGGAATAATAAGCAACAAGGAGATTGACGAGGCTGAAGACTATGATGTAATAAACGAGATTGAACAGCGTGCAACAAAAGTCAGCCGTGAAGAGCCCAAAGAGCCGTCATTTGCCGAAAAGACAATAACAGGCTTGAAGAAATTCGTCAGGGGAGTTAAATCTTTCGGTGTTCACTGCGGATATTTCTGTACCAATGTTTACCGTATGATAAAGCGTAAAAGAGCAATTGCAAAACGTAAAAAAGCAGAGCAGGAGCGCATTGAACGGGCAAAGGCAAGGGCTGAAAGACAGCGTCAGCAGCGCAGAGCAACATCAGACGGCAGTCTGGTCAAGGTGCACAGCCGTACAGACCGCAGACCTGCTCCGAACAGCACGCAAAACCGCAATCGCAGACCTGCACCTTCTCAGGTTGGCAGAAAACCATCATCTTCACAGTCAAGTCGTAACAGAAAATCATAATTTTAAGGTGAATATATGAATGAATTATTAATTAAAAATGCGACGGTGGTATCGCCTGCCGACGGCATAAATGAACAGCTTGATATTCTTGTGCGTGACGGTGTGATTTCACAGCTTGGCAAAAATTTGTCGGCTGACTGTATTGCAATAGATGCTGAGGGCTTGTACGCAATTCCCGGGCTTGTCGATATGCATGTACATTTGCGTGACCCCGGACAAACACATAAGGAAGATATAATTACAGGCTGTAATGCGGCGGCAGCAGGCGGAGTTACAAGTCTGCTTGCAATGCCCAACACAAATCCGACAACTGACAGTACTGAAACCGTAAAATATATTCTTGACAAGGCAAAGAATGCTAAAGCAAATGTTTATGTTGCCGCAAGCATTACAAAGGGACTTAAAAGTCTTGACCCCACAGACCTTGACGAGCTTAAGTCAGCTGGTGCTATTGCACTTTCCGACGACGGACGACCGGTTGAAAATACAAAATTCCTTAGCGACGCAATGAAAAAAGCACCTGAGCTTGGTATGAGTGTTGTTGCACACTGCGAGGATTTGTTCCTTGCAGACGGCGGCAAAATCAACGAGGGCGAGGTTTCACAAAAGCTGGGTGTTAAGGGTATTCCTGCTTCTGCCGAGGATTGCGGAACGGCAAGAGAAATTGCACTTGCGGCTGCTCTTGATGTGCCGGTTCATATTTGTCATGTAAGCACCAAAACAAGCGTTGCACTCATAAGAGATGCAAAGGCAAGGGGTGTTAAGGTGACTGCAGAAACTGCACCGCATTATTTTTCGCTGACTGAAAAGGAGCTTTTAAGAGGGGATGCAGATTATCGTATGAATCCTCCTCTTCGTACAAAGGCTGATGTTGAGGAAATCATAACAGGATTGCTTGACGGAACACTTGACGCTGTTGCGACCGACCACGCACCGCACACACCTGAGGAAAAGGCGGACTTTGTAAAAGCGCCGAACGGTTCAATCGGTATGGAAACTTCGCTTGCAGTAGGCATTACTTATCTTGTAAAGACAGGCATTATGAGCTTTGAACAGCTTATTGAAAAAATGAGCGTAAACCCTGCAAAAATTCTCGGAATTAATGCAGGTACTCTGTCAGTAGGTGCTCCTGGCGATATTGCTATTGTAGATATTGATGAAGTATGGACAGTAGATACAGAAAAACTGCATGGTAAGAGTAAAAATACACCGTTTAAAGGAAAAACGCTCTGCGGTAAGGTTAAAAAGACTATCCTCGGTGGCAATATAGTTTTTGAATGATTTTATTTTTCGGATGCTTCATAAGTTTGATTGAATATGTGACCGCTCTGACCCGAAGATGTACTTCGATTGCTCGGTAAACATTATACTGCACTTTTAAAGTTGAGCAGGGGGGTTCCTTTAATAATTGTTCATCTAAACTTATGGAACGGACAGAAAAAATTATAGTTTAGATGAACTTGTATTTTATAATACCGTAGGGAACG
>DKZL01000010.1:0-14656 GCA_002493635.1 Ruminococcaceae bacterium UBA7075
AGAAAAAACAGGCGAGATTTTCTCAAATGTAACTGCAGTCGGCGGCGGATATACTGATGAAAACGGAAATGATGTTGCACTTCCGACTATCTATCAGCCTGAATATTCTGTAAGCAGTTTGTCAGGTGCGGTGTTTGAAATCTATGCTGATGAGAATATTACAACGCCTGACGGAACAGTAAGAGCAACGAAAGACGAGCTTGTCGCAACTCTGAAAACAAATTCGAAAGGCACAGCTACAAGCAAACAGCTTTACATTGGCAAATACCGTGTTGTTGAAACCGTTGCACCGTATGGAACAGTTATCAATCCCGAACCTCATACGGTTGAACTTACCTACTCAGGACAGAACGAAAAGGTAACCAACACCTCAACATCATTTACAAACGACAGGCAAAAGGTTGAAATCGACCTTACAAAAATTCTTGAACAGGACGAGAAATTCAATATCGGAAACAATGACGAAATCCTGAATATTTCATTCGGACTTTACGCTGATGAAGATTTAAAGGCTTCAAACGGCACAGTCATTCCGGAGAACGGACTGATTGAAATAGTTACTTGCGATGAAAAAGGCAAGGCAACCTTCACCACCGACCTTCCGATTGGAAGTTACTATGTTAAGGAAATCAGCACTGACAGCCACTATATTCTTTCCGATAAAAAATACCCCGTTGTATTTGAATATGCAGGACAGGATACAGCAACTGTTCGTATTTCTGTAAATGACGGTGAACCGATTGAAAATGAAATCATCTATGGCACAATCAAAGGCTTGAAGATTGACCGTGAAACAGGCGAAAATATCGCAGGTGCATTATTTGGAATGTTTAAAGCAGAGGAAAAAGAATTGTCAGAAAAAACTGCAATTCTCACCGCTGAATCAAACGAGGAAGGAATCTTCACTTTTGAAAATGTGCCTTACGGAGAATACATTATCCGTGAGTTAAAGCCTGCCGAGGGTTATCTGCCTAATGAAGAAAACTATACCGTAACAATTTCTGAAAACAAGGAAATTATCGAAATCACAATTGAAAACGATAAAATACCCGAACTCGGAACAACTGAAACTATTGACGGCAAAAAGGAATTCACAGTTAACGGTGATATTACCATTGACGATGTTGTTTCGTACAAGCATCTTATCCCCGGCAAAAAATATATTATAAAAGGTATTTTGATGGATAAAAGAACAGGCAAGGCGTTCCTTGTTGACGGCAAGGAAGTTTGTTCCGAAATAACATTCACACCCGAAACAGCAGACGGCGAAGTAACTATATCCTTCACTTTTGACGGTTCTGTAATTACCAAAGATACAGAAATCGTTGCGTTTGAAACTCTCTACCGTGATGGAAAGGAAATTGCCGTTCACGATGACATTGATGACAAGGATCAGACAGTAACAATTCATCCGCAGCCTGAACCTGAAAAACCGCAGACAGGCGACAATTCAAATCTCGGTTTTTACATCGGCTTAGGTTCTGTTGCTGTCGGCGGTTTAATTGCATTTCTCATCATCAAATTCAAGAAGAAAGATGAGGACGATGAATAATGCTCAGGGCGTATATCTGTTCGCCTTTGGGCGGAAATGTATCTGCAAATATTGAAAATGCAAAACGATATGCCCGATATGCGTTAGAGTGCGGTATGGCTCCGTTCATACCGCATTTTTATGCGCTGATTTTAGATGACAGCAACAAAGAAGAAAGAAACCTTGGTATGCTTGCGGGACTTTCTATGCTTTGGGTGTGTGATGCGGTCTGGGTTTTCGGTGATGAATTAACCGAGGGTATGAAAACAGAAATTCGCTTTGCAGAAAAACTGAACATCGAAGTCAGATATATATCGGAGAATGATCTAAGAAAATCGGAGGTAAAAAATGATAAAGTCAAGAAAAATTAAGTTATTGAAGTGGTTGGCAGGAATATCAGTAATACTGTTAATGCTCGGAATATCGGCAGTAACAGTATTTGCCGCAGGAGATGTATCATCAGCAATCGAAAGCACATGGACATCGGCTCAAACACAGATTAAAAATGTTGTAAACAATGTTGTCTTTCCTGCGGTAGATATGATTCTTGCCATACTTTTCTTTGTTAAACTTGCTACTGCTTATCTCGATTACCGCAAGCACGGACAGTTTGAATTCACCGCGCCTGCAATACTTTTCGGCTGTCTTGTGTTCTCGCTGACAGCACCACTGTACATCTGGACGATACTCTGATAACAATAAAAATAAGGCTGTTGTGTTAAGTCATAACAGCCTTTTGTGGAGGTGATTTATATTTTTGATTGGTTAGGCGATTTCATTGGTGGAATCGGCAGTGCCATGGGCAGTGTGTTTGATTTCCTCGGTGAACAAATCTCAAACGCTATATGGAACACAATGCTTCAGTGGTTCTATGAAACGATTTACAACGCTGTTGCAGACTTCTTCACGATGATGGGAAATATGGGAGCAGATGTGTTCGACCTCACTTGGGTGCAGGCGACAATAAATCTGTTTACGCTTTTCGGCTGGGCATTGTTCGTCGCAGGCACGGTCGTCGCCGTATTCGATGTTGCAATAGAGTATCAGAACGGCAGAGCAAATATCAAAACAACCGCTATAAATGTATTAAAAGGGTTCTTTGCCTGTTCGCTGTTTGGCGTAGTACCTGTGGAGTTGTATAAGTTCTGCATCAGCCTGCAAAACACATTTTCAAAGGATTTGTCGTCCATAATGGCAGGACAGCAAAGCCTTGATTTAGCCGGACAAAGCACAAGTGTTTTAGAGGGCAGTTTTGCAGTAGCAACACAGACAACATTCGGCTTGCTGAATCTGTTATGTATGATTGCTTTTGCCTACTGCGTAATAAAAATATTTTTTGCGAACATCAAGCGTGGAGGAATTCTGCTCATTCAGATGGCGGTAGGTTCGCTGTATATGTTCAGTGTTCCGAGAGGTTATCAGGACGGCTTCAATCAGTGGATGAAACAGATAGCGGCACTTTGTCTGACGGCATTTATGCAGACAACTCTTCTGTTCCTCGGGTTGCTGACCTTCCCCGGCAATATGCTTTTAGGACTTGGAATAATGCTTGCATCAAACGAAGTTCCGAGAATTGCACAGCAGTTCGGACTTGATTCATCAGTTAAGGTTAATATGACGAGCATTGTTCACGCAACTACAACTGCCGTGAACCTGACGAGAAGTGTTGCGAGGGCGGCAAAGTAAAGGAGAATTTATATTATGACAACTTACCTATATCCGCAAAATCTAAAATCTACCGCCAATCTGTGGCTGTGGAGCTTACGGGATTTTGCAATTATGAGCATAGCGCTTTTGTTATCAATACTGATACTTGCACAGACGAGGATAATAGTACCGCTTGCAGTGACACTTTGCTTCGGGTTTTTGTCAATAAGGCTTGAAGATACAACAATTCTTGATTTTATCCGCTATGCTGTAAAGTATTTTATTTCAACTCAACAAATTTTTTATTGGAGGGAGAAAAAGTGAAAAAGCAAAAACGAAAAGGCAAATCGGTTCAGGACTTGCTGGGCATAAAAACCTTTACGAAAAACGGCTTGAAGGTTGGCAAGGGAGAACTGATTTTTTATATGGTTCAGCCGACAAATATTTCCGTACTTTCTCACACGAATATCGAAATCAAGGTGCGGCACCTGATGATGGTACTTTCTGCTGTGCCGGATATTGAGATTACCTGTACAGACTCGTGCGAGTGCTTTGATACGAACAAAAGCTATATCAAAGGCAGGATTGAAGCTGAACAGAATGATAAGGTCAGAAAAATTCTTGCTAAAGATCTTGACTTTCTCGACAGTATTCAGACCGAAACCTCAACCGCAAGACAGTTCCTGTTCATTGCAAGGTGTAAATCTTCAAAATCCGAAAATGTTTTGCAGAAAGCAAACAGGGTTGAGAAGATTATTTCAGACCAAGGCTTTGAAGTAACCAGAATGAAGAAAGCCGACATCAAGCGTTTTCTTGCAATATATTTTGACGCAAGTATGAACGGCGATTTGATGCCCGATTATGACGGCGAGCAGTATTTTGAAAAGGAGCAGACCTATGAAGAAGCATAAAGGGAAAATCCAAATGGAAATTGTGATAGGCATATTTTCTGTAATTATAATTGCTTGTCTGATATCAATATTTTCAAGGCTCTATGCCGAAAACAAGGAAACGGAAGAATTCAGACAGCTTGCAGAAATCGTTACCGAGGAAACAACAGATGCAACCATTGAAGAAACCATTAAAAAGCTACATTTATTAAAAGTCAGTGATTCAGATAATGAAGTTCAAACTGGACAGCCTGTGTATTACACAACTTACTATCAGCCACACTCTGTTTCCAATTTGCTGTCGGTAAATAGTGAATGCTTCGGCTGGATAAGCATAGCAGGAACAAATATCAATTATCCTGTCATGCATACACCCAGTAATCCGCAGAAGTATCTGAACAAAAACTTTTACGGCGAGTACAGCTATAGCGGTACACCATTTCTTGATGCAAGGTGTTCAGCCGACAGTACCAATCTCATAATTTACGGACACCATATGAACAACGGCACAATGTTTGCAGACCTTTGCAACTATACCGATTATTCTTATTTTACGGAACATCCGACAGTTATGCTCGAAACGAAAGACGGGGCATTTGCTTACTCCGTCTTTTCTGTTATGAAAGTAAAATCCGATGATGATTGGTACAGATTCACAACAGTTGGAACGGAAAAAAGCTATAACTCAAGAATTGAATATGCAAAAGAGAAATCCATATACGACACAGGAATTACACCTGTTTACGGTCAGCAGATTCTAACGCTTTCAACCTGTTACGGATACAATCAAGATGACCGCATACTTGTGTTGGCAGTTCGAAATTAAAGGGGGTAAAAATTATGGGACTATTCAATAGAAAACCAAAGGTGCTCACACCAGAACAGGCAGAGGAAATTTACACAAAAGATTTCTTTGATATAATTCTGCCGTCAACAATAAAATTCTTGACAGATCACTACATTGTCGGCGACTCATACCGCAGTGTATGGGCGGTTCGTGAATATCCGCCGTCAACTGAAGAACAGGCGATTCTTTCACAGCTTGCAGACAGAAACGGCGTAACGCTTCGCATATACCACAGACTTGTTGAGAGTATGGAACAGCGTAAAATCATACAGAATGCCACACGCAAAAACAAGCTCAAATCAAGCGGTAACGATGTAAGCGAAACCATTGAAGCACAGGGCAACTTGCAGGATGTTGTCACCCTTATGGCAAACTTACGAAAAAACAAAGAACCGTTATTGCATTGTTCAGTATTTGTCGAACTAAAGGCGAAAAGTAAGCAGAAATTAAAGGAGTTGCAGACTGATATTGCAATGGAGCTGACTCGCTCCAAGATTGAAGTGGATAGATTAACGCTAAGACAGAAAGAAGGTTTTTTGTCGGTGAACCCCATAGGTTCAAATCAATTCGGAAGTTTATATGAAAGAGTGTTGCCTGCTTCATCTGTTGCAAATCTGTTTCCGTTTAACTTTTCAGGTAAGACAGACCCTAACGGATTGTATATCGGCAGAGATAAGTACGGAACGAACATCCTTGTTGACTTTGACAGACGAACAGAGGACAAAACTACATCAAACATCCTTATTCTCGGGAACTCAGGTCAGGGCAAAAGTTATCTTCTTAAATTGATTTTAACTAATATCAGAGAAAGCGGAAAGAAAATCGTATGTCTTGACCCCGAAGCAGAGTACGAGGATCTGACAAACGCTCTAGGCGGTTGTTACATTGATTTTATGTCAGGCAAATACAAAATCAATCCGTTAGAACCAAAGGATTGGGGTAATGCAAATGAAGAAATTGACTCCAAAACACCCGAACCGTTCAAGCGTGTTACCCGATTATCACAGCATATTGCGTTTTTGAAAGACTTTTTCAGAACCTACAAGGATTTTACAGACGCACAGCTTGATACAATCGAAATTCTGCTTATGAAGCTGTACGCACGATTCGGCATTACAGACACAACAGATTACAGCACAAAGAAACCGTCCGACTTTCCTGTGATGAGTGATTTCTATGATTTGTGCGAAGAAGAATATATGACCTACGACCACAAGAGAAAATATCTCTACACCGAAGAAATTTTACAAGAGGTTTGTTTGGGTATTCACAGTATGTGTGTAGGTTCTGAAAGTAAATATTTCAACGGTCACACGAATATCACCGATGACAAATTCCTGTGCTTCGGCGTAAAAGGTTTGCTTGACACTAACAAAAGACTCAAAGACGCAATGTTGTTCAATATTCTGTCGTATATGAGCAACAAACTTCTCGGCGAGGGAAACACCGTTGCATCAATAGACGAGCTTTATTTGTTCCTTTCAAACTTAACAGCCATTGAGTATATCCGCAACGCAATGAAGCGTGTTCGCAAAAAGGACTCAGCCGTGATTTTAGCCAGTCAGAACATTGAGGATTTCCTGATTCAAAATGTTAAGGAGTATACAAAACCCTTGTTTTCAATTCCGACTCATCACTTCCTGTTTTACCCCGGAAATATTAACCCGAAGGACTTTGAAGATGCGCTAATGGTAGAACCAAACGAGTATGCCCTAATCAAATTCGGCGAGCGTGGCACTTGTCTGTATCGGTGCGGTAATGAACGCTATTTGCTTCTTGTTCAGGCTCCCGAATACAAAGCAGAGATTTTCGGCAGTGCAGGCGGCAGATAAAATTTTGTATTGATAGAATTCTTTATTGATGTTACAATAGTAATAAAACGAAAGGATGGATAAAAATGAGAAAATCTGAAATAGTTGGAAAATTTGGTGAGACATTTGTAGCATCTTTACTATATAATTTGGGGTATAAAGTTGATATGATTGACGAAAATGGTATTGACTTAGCTTGTTATAAAGAAAATAAAAAGTATGGTGTTTCGGTAAAATCAAGAAATATTCAGTTTAATACAAATAACAGTATTAATCTTACTTTTAATGATATTGTCCATACTTATAATGAATCAAAATTAAGAGATTTAGAGCCTGCATATGCATTTGTTGTTGCAAATTTATCAAGAATTGATGTTTTAATTGTAACACAAGAGTATGTGTTTGAAAATATGTTTTCATCTGTTGATAATGTTAACAATATTAATGAATATATGGACAAGTACACTAGTAAAAAAGAAAAGGGTTCTACTAAAAGTGTTTCAACAACTTTAGCTTCAAAAAATGATTGGAAAAGTTTACTCGGAAAGCACGGCGTGATTTTTGCAAATTGTTATCAGGTATAATACTGAATAATAAATTGAAGAAAAATACTTTAATGAAGTCAACTATTCATTTATTGTTATGGATAGTTGGCTTTCTGTTTTTTTAAAAGAAGGTGGTTTTTAATGAGTGCAACCATAGGTGCGGCACTGAAGAAAATAGCAGTTGCTCTGCTCACAGATAAAAAGGTAATAAAAACAATAGGCGGTATCGTTATCGGCATAATCATAATTGTGGTTATGCCGATTGTTGCTGTTGTATCAGTTTTTAACGGCAGTATGGATATTGATACAGACAAGCTCTACCAGTCTATCCAAGAAAACATTTCGGCAGAGCAGATGGAAAATCTACAGCTTATCAACGATACAATGACAGAGGTTGAAAATCAACTGAAAAATAAAAAGTTGTCCGACTATAACACACAGGCAGAGGTTATATATTTGTTTTCTTTGTCCGATAAATCAAAGGATGAGAATTTTGTAAAAAACTTTGTATCCTGTTTCAAGAAGAATCAGTCTGATGAGGATTTGATAAATTCAGTCAATCAGAAATTCGGAACGGAGATTGAGTATGACGAGTTTCAAAAGATGATGCAATCAATCAAGGGTGCAGAAATCAGCACCGCAGGCTTTACCGATAAGACAACAAAAAACAACCTCGACCTTGTCAAATGGTGCGAGAACGCATACAAAAACGGCTGGGGTTATGTGTATGGTGGTTACGGTCAGGTCTGCACAAAGCAGTATCTTGACCAACAGGCGAGTCTGTTTCCCGGCAACAACGAGGCGGGCGGTGAAATGCGACAGGTCGGCGAGAAGTGGCTCGGCAAAAGAGTCTGCGACTGCATAGGCTTGATAAAATCCTATGCTTGGTACAACGCTGACAGCGGAGAAATTGTCGCAGGCTCAAACGGTTTTACAGACTGCGGTGCAAATTCCATTTGGAGTAGCGTTACAGATAGCGGACCAATTTCTAATATGCCTGACACACCCGGACTTGCTGTCTGGATGGACAGACACATCGGAGTGTATATCGGCAACGGAGAAGTAATCGAAGCACAAGGCACAGCCTACGGAGTTGTCAAAACTCAGCTTAACGGTCGAGATTGGACGAAGTGGCTTAAAATACCGAATATCAAATATGTAAACCAAAGCAATAAGAAATGACGAGGTGATTTTTTATGAAGAAAACAAGCGTAAGCATTATGTACGATGATGAAAAGCTGAATGCAATCAGGCTGTATATGTCACAGCGTGATTTGGATTTCAAAGAAGAGCTTGAAAAATCTGTGGACTCGCTGTACGCAAAATATGTTCCTGCAAATGTGAGAGAGTTTATTGATATGAAAGGTTCACAGGTAAAACCGTCCAAGCCTAAAAAGCCAAAGATTGAAAGTGAGGAAAAGACTTGAGGACGCAAAATTTTGGAATAGAAATAGAAATGACCGGCATCACTCGCAGTACTGCGGCGAAATTGATAGCCGGTTATTTTGATACAGACGCAACTCATGTCGGCGGTTGCTATGACGCATATTCTGTTCGTGATAATGACGGCAGAATGTGGAAGATTATGCGTGACGCAAGCGTTAGATGTGAAAATCGTTCAGGACAGAACGCAAGCTCTCTTTACTCGGTGGAATTTGTCACTCCGATTTGCAATTACGATGACATTGAAACCATACAGGAACTTGTCAGAAAGCTTCGTGGCGCAGGTGCAAGAGTCAACTCAAGTTGTGGTCTGCATTGCCACATAGATGCTTCAAGACATACACCCAAAACGCTTCGCAATATCGTAAACATTATGGCGGCGAAAGAGGACTTGCTCTATAAGGCTTTGAAAGTGAATGTGTCAAGAGAACATTACTGTCAGAAGATGGACACTCGTTTCCTTGATGAAATCAATAACCGTCCTCCTATGTCAATGGAGCAGATAAAGTCAATGTGGTATGACGGCGAAGATTACAGTTACCGACACTATGATGACACACGCTATCACGCTTTGAATCTTCACAGCGTGTTCTACAAGGGGACAATTGAATTTCGTCTTTTCAATTCTACCTTGCATGCAGGAGAAGTAAAGTCAGCGATTCAGCTGTGCCTTGCAATCAGCCATCAGGCGTTGATTCAAAAGTCTGCAAGGCACGCTAAAACTCAGTCGGATAATGAAAAATACACTTTCAGAACTTGGCTTTTGAGATTGGGTTTGATAGGTGACGAGTTCAAAACGGCTCGTCATCATCTGCTGAAAAATCTTGAGGGCAACATTGCGTGGAAGGATCCTGCGCAGGCTGAAAAGCAAAAGGAAAGACTTGCTCAAAAACGAGCCGCAGAACATAATAATACAAATGAAAATATAAATATCAACGAACCCGAATCTGAAACTGCAAATGAGCAGAATGAGGATTCGGGTTTTGTTATGAGTATGTAGAAAGGATTTTAAAATGAAAAAGAAATTATACATTGCCTATGGCAGTAATCTCAATTTAAATCAGATGAAATACCGTTGTCCTACAGCAAAGCTTGTCGGAAAGGGTGTAGTAGAGAATTACGAATTACAGTTCAAGGGTATGCCTCACTGTTCCTATGCGACAATTGCGCCTTGCATCGGCAAGTCCGTTCCCGTTGCACTGTGGGAGCTTCAGCCGAGAGATGAAAAACTGCTTGACCGCTACGAGGGTTATCCCTCTCACTACTTCAAACAGGACTTGCCTGTGAAATTGAATAGCGGATCTGAACTGACTGCGATGGTTTACATTATGAACCTTAAGCAGGATTTTGGCTTGCCCAGTGCAAGCTACTACGATACAGTGTCGCAGGGCTACAAGGACTGCGGTTTTGATTTGAAAGTTTTAAACGAAGCCGTGAATGACAGTGCAGAAAAGTTCTACGAAAACCTTGAACAGAACAATCTGTTTGATTCACCCGATGAAGATGATGACGAAGATTTTACAAATGAGATTGGCGGTATGAACTTATGAACGAGAGAAAGAAATTGAAAAAGCAACTCGGTGGTAAATATATTTTCAAAACGTATTTGTCTGTAAACGAAATTAAGAAATTACTTTCCGAAAATCCAAAGGACAAGCACGACACTCTTTTTGCTTCACTCACAGTCGGCTGTGTAAAAATCAACGCTGTTGTATTTCCCACACCCGATAAAGTGCTCCTCGGATTTGACGTTCTTGTAAAGGATACACCCGATAGCAAGGAATGGATTTGCTATGATACGCTATCGGACGAAATTAAGTTATCTCCTCGCAGTATAGAACAATCAATGTTCGATATTCTGAATCGTGAGGTTAAGGAGTACGGACTGTCATATACCGAGTGCAATTTTGAAGTGATAAACGGCAAAGTGATTAAGTAAAGAATAACGGCAGTATTCTCGCCACATTTGCCCTGTGTCGGCTTTTAAAGGAGAAGTAGGGAAAGTATCCGAAATCGAATAAAAGCCGAAATCGGGCGGTTTGTGGCTAGGTGTGAAAAATCAGAGTTACGGCAAATCGGGCAGTTTTTCAAGGGTTGAATTTTAAGCAGGATAAAGGCGTATTCCGTGCAAGCACGGATTCGCCGAAAAACACCGACCGGCAACGCCGTTCGGGGATTTTCAAAGGTGTTACTTTTTTCGGATTGTGTTACCGATTGTATTCCAAACTGCCCGATTTTGCCGTTTTGATGAAGTTTTTAATGAATACCCGAAGTGTTACCGAAAGGAAAGGTGAAAAATGGACAACGATTCAAAGAGAATAGGACTGTATATAGGTAAGGATTTACTCAAAGCCTGCGACAATGCAATCTCAAGAACCAACGCAACATCACGAAGCGAATTCATATCTGATGCAATAGAATTTTACATTGCTTGGTTAAACTCAAGAAATGTAAGCAAGGTGCTTACTCCTGCACTTGAATCCGTCATCAGTTCAAAAATTCTTGATACAGAGGACAGGATTGCAAGGGTTCTGTTCAAGCAGGGCGTGGAACTTGCAATGCTGATGCATGTTGTTGCGGCGACCAATGATATTACCGAAGGACAGCTGAGAGATTTAAGAAAAATATGTGTTGATGAGGTCAAACGCAACAGCGGTAAATACAAGTTTGATGATGCAGTCAGATTTCAGAAAGGGTAAGCTATGCCAAGAATTATTATGAAATCACCGTACATCAAACCGAATTCCAAAACTCATATCGGGAATTATGTTTCATATATTGCGACTCGTGACGGAGTTGAAAAGGTTGACAGCACACAAAAGTTTATGGAAGCGACTGAAAAACAAAAGCAGATTATTAAGAAATTGCTTTCTGACTATCCTGACTCAAAGGACTTATATGAGTATCAAGATTATCTTGATAAGCCGAACAGAGGTAATGCAGATGAATTGATTTTGCGGATTGCCGAAACCCATGCTGAACTATTCGGTGACCGAGAAAAATATGTAAGCTACATTGCACAGCGACCGAGAGTAGAAAAAGTATCTTCACACGGCTTATTTACTGATGACGGCGTGCCGATTTTTCTTTCAAAAGTTCAAAAGGAGATTGCAGAAAGCAAGAGTAATGTATGGACTCATATTATTTCTCTCAAGCGAGAAGATGCGGAACGGCTCGGCTACAACAATGCAAAAGCTTGGATGAATCTTCTTCGCTCACAGCGAAATATAATAGCGGAAAATATGAAAATCGCTCCCGAAAATTTCAGATGGTATGCGGCATTTCATAACGAGGGACACCATCCTCACATTCATATGATTGCATATTCCACAAAGCCGAATGAAGCGTATCTGACTGAAAAAGGCATTGAAAACATAAAGTCAAATCTTGCAAAGGTAATCTTCCGTCAGGACTTGATAAGTATTTATCAGAAGCAAACCGAACACAGGGATAAGCTCCGAGCCGAGGCTCGTGACATAGTAGATGATTTGGTTTCAAAAATCAACTCAGAAATATATATCAGCGCGTCAATTCAGCATAAGCTGTTGGAGCTTGCCGACAGACTTTCAAAGACGAAAGGTAAAAAGGTTTACGGCTATCTCAAGCCTGAAGTAAAAGCAATCGTTGATTCTATTGTTGAAGAGCTTGCCAATGACAGCAGAATTAAAAAGCTATATGATTTATGGTATGAGCAAAAGGAAAACACAATTCGCACTTACACGGATGAAATGCCTGACAGGATTCCGCTTGCCCAAAACAAGGAATTCAAGTCAATCAAGAATGCAATAATCAAGGAAGCGTTGAAATTAAATGTCACCGAAGATGAAGCAGAAGAAAGCGAGAACACAGACGAAGAATCTGTTTCAAATCCCTTTGAATACGAAGAAAACACCTTTGCCGAATCAGTCATTGATTCAGACAGAGGTGTTCTGTATCCTCGTTATTCAATTAAAACCAACCGCAACAGCGTTGCAGTTTCCTCTCTTTATCTCCTGCGCTACCTCTGCAACATAATTCAAAATCAACTCCGCTTTGAAGAAAAGCAGAAATCACAGCGAACGGATAAAAAGTTGCAACAGAAGATAAATGATAAAAAGCAGGATCAGGGGTTGAAGATGCAAGTTTGATAAACTGGAATTTATATTTTTTTCTGCAAATAAATCATATCTATCAGTTGAGTACCTGCTTCATATATTGAATGGTCATAATTATCCGTGAAGAAGTTTTTAATGCTATGCGAACGAATAAATCCACACTTCTCATAAAAAGGAATTGTCAACGGACTATCCCCTGTGCCAACTTGCAATATAGAATACTTCCCTTTGTATGTCGTAGCAACGAAGTCAATTAGTGCTTTACCATAACCCTTTCCCTGATATTCTGGTTCAGTTGCAATGTTTTTAATTTCAAGGACACCGTTCCCCTCGTCTGTTATCACACATTCGCACTTAACTCCATCATCGTCCAAAACATACATTGTCCCCTTATTAAGATACCTGTCTATCATATCCTCTTGCTCATCTGCTAATAGCAGCAACGGAAGAAATTGTTTTTTATTCTCCCTGATTTCTTTAATTTTCATATCAACTTGCTCCCTAAATTCCGGTTTATCGGTTAAATATTTTACAATTATCATATCATAGATAAATAGAATTGTCTATCAAAAATCGCCCACCGCCAAGGAATAACTGCACCCAAACGCTGATAGGTGCCTCCTGTCATAGTGAAGTGTGCTTGATTTAGGGGTACAAAATTTCGTCTAAATTAAGTAGACCAATCCCTTTATAGTAGATATCGATTTTTTGGTGACGATTACCGTCGATTATAGCAGATTGAAAAACTTCAATTTTTTCAATGAAGTCGTTAATAATTTCAGAATTTAGCTCATCAATGGGATTATCGTATTTATCAAGAACTGCAAAAAACTGATTAATCTGTTTTTTTTCTTTATCAGCATCAACACAATCTCTTGCATTTGCTAAAACACTCTGATTGAGCTGTTTTTGTTCCGCAGAAAATTGTTGAGAAAGCTTAGTAAAGGTTTCAAGGGAAATATTTCCTGCAACTTTATCCTCATATAAATTTTTTAGAATTGTATCAATCTCTTTAATCCTCTTTTGAGTGTTAAAGAGATTTTCTTCTTTTACCTTTTGATTAAGATTACTGCGTTTTAAAACTTCATCTAAAATTTTTGTTTTTATTAAGTTTTTGTTGTGAGAAGGGAAGAGAAAACGGTTAATTTCGTTTTTTACGTATTCTTTTAACTTGTTCTCATTGATGTAGTGAGAAGTGCATAGTGAATACTTACGGTATTTGCTACAGAAATAAGAAACACGAGTAGTATCTCTACCTCTCTTAACATACATTTTGCTTCCACAGTCAGGACAATAGAGTATATCTCTAAACAACACAGGCTCGCTCATCGGCATATATCGTTTATGCTTACCTCGTATTTCCTGTACTTTTTCAAAATCTTCTCTGCTTATGATAGCAGGCTGAGTATCATAAAAAATTTTAATGTTGGACACATTATTTTTAGTACGCTTATGAGGTTTACCGTATGGATACTGTTTTAATTTAAAATTAACAGTGTCACCACAGTATTCTCTATGCCCAAGAATTCCTACCACAGATTGTGCATTCCAGCGATATGGGTTAATGTTTGCTATACCGTTAGCTTTTATTTTATTAAAATAAGCTGACGGAGTTTTTATTTTATTTGCAAATAAATAATTTGCAATCATTTTTGTTCCATATCCATCAATGTAAAGCTGAAAAATTTTTCTTACAATCTCAGCTGCCGGTTCGTCAATTATCCACTCTTTGTTTTCATCTTTTTTGTATCCGAAAACAGGTCTTGATGTTAATCGTTTTCCTGAATTGCCCTTGCTTTTGATAACGGCTCTTTGCTTGCGTGATGCGTCTTTTGCGTACCACTCATT
>DKZL01000010.1:14939-51043 GCA_002493635.1 Ruminococcaceae bacterium UBA7075
TTCATAATGTTTTTGAATGGAATAAAATCGTTTATTCCAAAATCTGAGTTTCCGTCAGCTGAATCAAGATTATCGGAAATTGAAATGAAACGAATTTCCTTTTTCGGGAAAAGAACCTCCGTATAATATCCAACCTTTAAATAATTTCTGCCAAGCCGAGACAAATCCTTTACAATAATTGAACCGATTAGATTATCTTCGACATCATCAATCATTTTTAAAAAGTCAGGACGGTTAAAATTCGTTCCCGAATATCCATCATCAACATAGAATTTGCAATTGTCAAAGCCATTGTTAAAAGCATAATCTTGTAGAATTTCTTTCTGATGAATAATACTGTTTGAATCTCCCTTAAGCTCATCATCAGAAGATAATCGGCAATATAAAGCCGTTATTTTTACTTCTTTTCCTGTTTGCATATCGTGCATTTCCTCCTTTTCTGACAAACAGGCAATATTGAAATGAAGTAAATAATAGCACATTGCCGTCAAGATTACAAGATTTTTGCAACTATTAGCGAGAGAAAAAAGCCTCCCTCTACTTATACGCCGCAAAAAACAGCGTTTCGCAACCCTAAAAACGAAAAAAATTTAAAAAATTTAAAAATCTTCGTAATATGACTCAATAAGTGTCCGTAATTTCTTCAGGATACGGTGGAGCTTTTTCGTGTAAGCCTGTCGAGAAATATTGTGAGATTTAGACAATTCAGTGTAGGTTTTTTTGTCAGTAAAGAAACACTCATCGATTATTTGTTGTTCAAAATCGGTTAATTCCTTCAAAGCAGACATTAATGCTTGGTGCATATGTTGCTTTCTTATTATTTCATCTACCGATTCAGCTTTGATATCAAAAATGTATGAATCATCAAACTTAATAACTTTTCCTTTGCATTTGATAAGTCTTCTTTTATCTCGCTCATATAAATAATATCTTTCTTGCCTTTTGACACGCTTTTTATAATCCTTAAGAATTAAATGCGAATTGCATCTGTCAGAGTTGCTTTGATAATTATTGTTCATCTTTAGTAAAACACTCCTGTCTTCCTAAAGAACGAACAAGCAATATAATTGATAATAAAATATTATCACATAATGTAATTTGGAGCAACAAAAAATAAAAAATTTTTCAGATTTTTTATAAAAGAGGTTGCGTTTTATCAAAAAATGCGGCTTATAAGTAGAGCAACATAAAAAACGCTTTTCAAAAGTAGCAAGCACTGCTATTTGTGGACACAAATAGCAAATTTTGCTCCGCTTTCCGCTTCGACAAAATTACGCTTGTTAAGGGATACCCCTAAAACCCCGATTACAAAAAATATATAAAATAAAGGTATTAATTATGGATAAAAATAGAACAAAATCAATTATTTTAAAATTTCGTGTAAACCAAAAAGAAAAAGAGATTATTGAATTGCGTGCTGTGCAGGCAAATAAAAAATCTACAAGTGCATATTTACGAAAAATAGCACTTACAGGTGTGATAGTAAACTATGACAATCAGCAACTTAAAGATTTAAGAAAGTCTTTAATTGGAATTTCTACAAATATAAACCAAATCGCAGTAAGAGTTAATTCAACAAATCGCTTTTATGACGATGATATTCAATATATGAAAAAGGTGTTAAACGATATATGGCAATCTCTAAACTCAGTCCAATTAAGTCTACACTCGCTCTCGCAATAGACTATATACTTAATCCTGAAAAAACTGATAATGGAAAATATACATTTGCATATGGTTGTTCATTAGATTCGAGAGATGCTGCAAAAGATTTTTTGAATATCAGAGATTTGGGGACAGGCAAAGGCGATGTTTTGGCGCAACATATAAAACTAAGTTTTAAGGGAAATGAAGTTACACCTGAAGAAGCTATTCAGATTGGAGTAGAACTTGCCGATAAATTATTAAAAGGTAAATATCAATATGTATTGGCAGCTCACACTAATACTGAAAATATACATATTCACCTAATCTTTAATAATGTTGATTTTGAAAATTACAGAACCTTTGAATACCAAGAAAACAGAGGAAAAGTATCGTGGGAGAATCTTCGTAAAATTAATGATGAACTATGTAAAGAACATAATCTTTCGGTTATTGAAAATCCGCAAACAGGAAAAGGCAAATGTTATTACGAATGGCAGCAGGATGCTCTCGGAAAAAGTTGGAAATCAAAATTGCGTTATGCTATTGATGAAACAATTATGCAATCTGCCACTTTTGATGAATTTTTAGAAAACATAAGAAAAAAGGAAATTGAATGCGTTTATAATCCTGAAAATGTAATAAAAATTAAATTTCGAATGAAAGGGCAAGAACGATTTTCAAGAGGAAGAACATTAGGTTGGTATTATGGTGAACCGCAAATCAGACGAAGAATTGAACAGTATCAACTACTAAAAAGCGGTATATCCGGAAGAAACATCAGAACAAAAATTATTGATACAAGCAACGATGTTTTTCAAACTTCAAAAGGATTATTGCATTGGGCGGATATTCAGAATATGAAGGAAGCTTCAAGACTTATCAATTATCTGACTACTCATAATTTGCATAGCCAAGAAGAATTAGAAAAATCAGCAACATCTACATACAACGATAGAATGGTTATAGTATCAAGACTAAATTCTTACCAGAATAGGATTAACGAATTATCAGATGTTATTAAAGTTTTAAGAACATATAAAAAACACAAGCCTGTTCACGAGCAGTATTTACAATCAAAATCAAAGAATAAATTTCAAAAAGAAAACGCCAACGCACTTTTGAAGTACGATGACGTTGTTGAAAAATTAAAGCAAATGTTTCCAAATAAAAAGTTACCGAATCTTGAACGATTAGAAAAAGAAAAAACGGAACTTATTTCTCAGGTAAAAGAATTGAATGAAGAGTATAAGAAAATTATTATTGAACTTAAAGAAATAGAGTATGCTCAGAAGTCAATTAATGAATATATCAGAACAATGAATAAATCAACAACTAAAAATGAATTGGAGTAAAATCATTTGCTCTGCTCATTGGAATTCTGCTGAATATATAAAGTAATCGCATTATTGACAAACTCGTTAAAACTCATATTGTGCTCAGCTGCAAAATCCTGAATATTTTTTTTAGTACCCTTTTTCATATAGAAAATGCAGGTATCATAGTTTTTCGCTGTATATTCTGAATTTGGTTTTGACTTCTTTTTATTTGTATATTTCTTACGACAGTTTTCACATACCTTTTGACTGCCGGATTTAAGAATATAAGTGTTCCCACATTCAGGGCAAATTTCCGGTTCACCTATTGTTCGAGTTTTCTCGCAATTCTTAATTTTTTCCTGATAAATTTTTGAGCGATTGTTCTGTCTGACTTTTCTGCAATCAGGACAATAGCTTGCTCTGTTGGCGGTTGATTGGAATGTGTTTCCACACATTTTACAAATAAATTCTTTAATAAATAACACCTCTCAATCAGTTATGCAAAACAATAATATTATTGCTATGTATAACTGATTATAGATGGTTGATGTATAAATGTCAATCTAAAAAAGAAAAAGTATTAAAAAATGATAGTTTATACTTGACAATGATAATATTGTTAAGTATAATATAAGCAAATAAAAAAGTAAAAATTACTTATGCCCCAGTGGGGCATAAGTGGGAAAAGGAGATTTTAAATGGTAGCAGGGATTCTTATAGGAGCTTTCATTGGTGTTTTTATCGGTGTTGGATTTATGTGTCTTTTTTACTACACTGATTAAAGATAAATTTAATATTCCAAATAAAACAAAGGAGGATTTAAAAATGATTAGAAACAATGTTAGATTAATAGGAAGATTAACAGCAGACCCGGAACTCAGATACACAAAGACCGAAAAGCCTGTATGTAATGTCGTGTTGGCTATAAACGATTTTCACGGCGGTGAAGCTGACTATTTTCATCTCGTGTTCTGGAATGGCAAAGCAACTGCTCTTTGTGAGTACAAGAGTAAGGGCGATATGATTGCTGTAGAAGGTTATCTCAAGACAAGAAGCTACACGGATAAAGATAATGTAATCCGCAATATCGTCGAAGTCATTGTTGAAGAAACTGATTTTCTCGGCAAGACAAAAACACAGGAACAGGAACCAATGCCCGACTTGAATCCGAATCACAAGTCACAGGAAGAATGGAAGTTAATCAATGATGCAATGGCTAATGTTGAAGACGCACCGTTCTAAATAAGTTAAAATCAGGAGATTAATAAAATGAAAATTACAGAAAATGAAAAAATTATACACAATAAAAAGATGAGAGAAAAAGCCAAGAAAAATGGTGCAACAGTGCTTGAGTGGGACGGAGATATAATTGTTGGGTACGGTACAGATGCTGAATATGATACTCACGCATCGGATGTTATGAATGGATACGGTTATTATGATGATAATGGTCAGTATCACAGTTATCGACAAAATGACGATTAATAGAATCTATACAGGTTTTATACACTGGTGTTAAATTAAAGTAGAAAAATCAAGATTTGAGGTAAATTTCAATGTGTAAAATAATATCAATAGCAAATCAAAAAGGTGGAGTCGGCAAGACTACAACAACGCTTAACTTAGGCGTTGCACTTGCATTACAAGGAAAATCTGTTTTATTAATTGACCTCGACCCACAGGCAAATCTTTCAAAATATGCAGGTTTTTGTAATGATGATATGCCAACTATGAGCGATATGCTGATGGGACAGGTTGGAATGAGCAATCGTGTAAATATTAAGGATTGTATCAGGTACAGTGATGAAAATGGCATTGACTATATACCGTCTGATATTAACCTCGCAAACGCAGACTTGTATCTTGCCGGAGTCTTATCTCGGGAAACGCTTCTTAAGCGCATTCTTAATAACGATACTATCAAGGCTTACGATTATGTAATTATTGATTGCAACCCATCTCTCGGTGTCCTGCTGATGAATGCTCTGACTGCGAGTAACGGTATTATCATTCCGGTGCAAACCCAGGACTTTGCATTTGACGGACTTACAACGCTCACAAATATCATTGAGCAAATACAGTCAACAATCAACTCTGAACTCGAAATTATCGGTGTGCTTGCTACAATGATTGATAACACCAATGCCAGTAAGCGTGTGATTGAAAAGCTCGGGGAAAAATACGGAGAAAAACTCTTTGCTACTGTTATCCACCGTGCAACACAGGCGGTTGAAAGCACCAACAAACATAAGAGCTTATGTTTGTTCAGCAAGAGCAAACTCGGTGATGAATACAGAGCGTTGGCTGATGAAGTTGCTGATAAATTGTAAGGATGAATTTTCTGAATTTGTAAAGCAAAGGAGTTTGAAGAATGACAGAATTTAATTTTGGAGCGATGATTTCGCAGGAAAATCAGGTTAAACAAATTCCTGTTGAGCAGCTTATTCCTTACCATAATCATCAGTACACCCTCTATGAGGGAGAACGCAGAGATGATATGGTGGAAAGCATCAGAGAACACGGTGTTATGACACCTATTATATGCCGTCCTCATCCTGATGAAGATAAGGTAGGAATGTATGAAATCCTTATTGGTCACAACCGTTGGAACTGTTCAAGGTTAGCCGGACTTGAATATGTTCCCGGAATTATTAAGGAAAATCTCTCTGATGAAGATGCTCAGACATATGTTGATGAAAGCAATTTGCTTCAGCGTGGTTTTAATGAGCTGAAAATATCCGAGCAAGCAAGAGTAATTTCCCAAAGATATTTTGAAATGTTTTCCCAGGGCAAGCGAAATGACATTATCAATGAAATTCGTATGCTGTCCGGTGATGCTCCGCTTGAGAAAAAGTCAAATTCACGGGAAAAGGTCGGCGAAGAGTATGGACTGAGCCGCAATACTATCGCAAGGCTTGTCCGTATTAGCAAGCTGATTGATAATATAAAGCAGTGGATAGACGACAAATCAATTTCAGTCAGAGCAGGTGTAGAGCTTTCATATCTTGACGAAGATGCTCAAAGTCTTTTATATGATTTTAATTCCAATGAAGACGGAACTATGAAATACAAAATTTCAGAAGCACAGGCTAAGGACTTGCGTATACTCTATGATGATTGTAAAAAGGCTGAGGATAAACTTAACACTACAATGATTTCTCGGGTGTTAGTAGTGAAAAAGAAGAAACCGGATAAAAAGATAAGTGTTAAGCCTGATACATACCTGAAATATTTCAAAGACAAAAATGCCGACGAAGTTCAGGAAATTCTTGAACAAGCACTGCAACAATATTTTAACTTTTAAGGAGGAAGGAAAGTAATGGCAAAAAAATGTAGAGGAAAAAGTCCTTACTTATCGAGTAACCTCTACACGATTCGTAAGTATGCGGTTGTTTCGCAACAAGAAATTGCGGATTCGATTGGTGTAGAGAGAACAACCTATACTAAATGGGAGATTGGCACTGAACCATCATATTATCATTTGAGTAAAATAATTAAGTTTTACAACGATAAAGGTGTTTCATTGGATTATAATATGCTGCTTTCTGCACCCATACAAATTACACTACAATCCCGAGCTACTGGGGAAATCATAATGAACAGAAAGAATGATGACATATGAAACATTTTAAAAAGACAATTTTTACTTTTTTGATAATTGCAACTTTGAGTGTTACTCAAATAACTACAGTATTTGCATACTATGACAGAGTATGCGACCTTACATCAGCAGAACTCTATGACGAAGTCTGGAATATGTATTATTTCGATAATTTTCAGAGTTTTGAAGATGAGGAAAATGAAGCTCTTGCTTTGGAAGCATCTATTACAAGATATGAGCTTAAAAAGTTTCTCTCTGATTATGAACCAATAAACAGGGATGTTAATGTTTCAGATGTCGAGAAAGAATATTATCAGTATCTTCAGGATGTAGTATTTAAGGATATTGATATGGTAGTTGATGAAGATGGTAATATCTATGAGTATCTGAAAAGCAATCCTGATGAAAGGCACTACTGGACATATGATGAGTCAAGTGATAAGTTTGTCTGCTCTGATGCAGAAGATAAAATCATTAAAACATATGACAGATACTATGCAGATAAGAATACATCTGCCAAACCAACTAAGAAAAGCCCCAATAACTCAAATTCTGGCAGAAAGTTATCTACTCCAACAGGCACAAAAAGTAACGCTGCATCAGGAACTACTACACCATTGACTGAGCCAACAGATACCAATTCTGCGACTGTAGACACCGCCGGCACAGAAAATATGAACTCTGCAGGTATGAGCACTACTCAGATAATAATACTTTCAGTTGTCGGCACATTGATAGTTGGAGGAATTATATTTATCATCTATACAGCAGTAAAAAGGAAGAAAGGTAAGTGATATTTATGACAGTAGAATGCTTCTTAAAATTTTTTAATAAGAGTAACTCAATGACAAGTGATGATATGATTTATAATTCTGAACATAATGTAAATATACCAAGATTTGCTATTGAGGAAGTAGTTAATGAACCCGGCAACAAGGAACTTAACTATTACCATTATGATGAACGTAAGGGAGAATACACAATGAGAAGATTTTATTGGGCAGAAGGCTTATATGCTCATTTTCTGTTACATAATAAGCCTGAACAGCTTAAAAAAATGCTTAACATCGGTGACTTGTACAGAACGATAATGAACAATGTGGCAAAAGCCGAGAAGGCTGTTGACGAGCAGGTCAGCAAATGGGAAAAGTCTGATAAAGAAATTCAGGTAGCTCTTAAAAGCGGTGACAAAGATAAATACAAAGGTCTGATGAATAATTTAAGAGCAAGAGCTGAAGAAGTTATTTATCGACAAATCCTTTATGTATAAAAAGAGGAGGTTATAGTTATGGTTTTTATGATAGCATTTGCAATCTTGTTGCTTTTATTTGGACTAACATTTGTACTTTCTTATGAAAAAGAAAGAAGCTATGCTTTTATTCCTTCAGGAATTTTTTGCATAGTTCTCTTAGTAATTGCTTCACTTGTCAGCATTATGAATCCGTCTAAGATTTATGAGTATAAGGACGATGGTAAGGAAAAATTGGCATCCACAGTAGAAATTGAGTGTCTAAACGATAATCTTGATACTGAGGGAAAAATTGCAGGAAATATATTTGTAACTACTGGATATGTAAACACAGAGCAGTACTATTATTATATGTATGAAACCGATAAGGGGTTGCAAACAGAAAAAATTAGAGCCAAAGATACATATGTAAATGTTATTAGTGACTCTGAAAAACCATATATTGAAAAATATGTCGTAGAATTAGATAAAGATACTCCTACTCTTTTCGGAAGAATGTTTACTTGGTGGGGATTTGGCATTGAAATGAATACAGATGATTTTGAACCCAAAACTTCATATTACAAATTATATGTATATGATGATAGTATTACTTCGAATTATACCATTGACCTTAAATAGGAGTGCAATTTTATGGAGAATAGAATCCAATATTTTTACTATAAATTTACTCACAATACAAAGAACGAAACTGTATATGCAAGGTGTAATATCCCTATAAAACCTGAAAAGCTTAAAGATATTATGGGTTTAGAAAATTATATGGTAGAACTTTGCACAAAAGAAGAATACGAACAAAACACAAACTAAATTTTACATTGAAGAGGAAAGATAAAACAAGCTCCCTAAACACGATCGTAGTGAATAGGGAGCTTATTTTAACACAGGTTATTATTGCGATTTTTATTCTTTTGAGCAGGCTGATGTTCAGAATGCTTACTGCTGATTGTTTTTGCATTTTTCTTTATCATATCTCGAGAGAGTGGGAAAGTTGTTTTTGATGGACAATTAATTTTTTGTTCCGATATTTTACCGGATTCTTTATTTACAACTTCTTTCGGCAAATCTATATTTTTGTCAATACAATATTGTATGTAAGCTTCCTCCAACACTTTAAAGTCACAACTGTTCTGATTTAAACCTATATGTTTGCCACTCAAAATTCTGTCATATGTTAATTGAGCCTGCTTTTCAATTTTATCTTTATTTTTTCTGCAAAAAGCTAATTCCTTACTAATAAGAATTTTTCTATTTTCATCTTTTATATTATCTATAAAAAGGGTGGAAATGCAACAATTGGGAACTGGAATCATATATGCAAACCTTAAAGAACCTTTTATAATATTCTTTTTATCACGAATTAACATATCATCTTGTTTGCCTTTTGTTTGAGAAGATACCGGAACATAATATTTTATTTTATTAATTTCTAATACAGCACCATATACAAACTTATCTCTATTAGCATACTCAATATTAGGAACACAAGTAAAGCCGCCACGATGTTGTTTTTCATAGTTCTTTAGATATTTTATGTAGCCTTTATCAACATAATAAAAATCAATTTTCATTAATTACACTTCCAAACAAAAAGGTAGCTATTAATGCATAATAGCTACCTTAATTTTGATTACTTTTCAGACTGCTTGTTATCAGGTAGCAGCGAACCTACGATAAACAGACCACTTGTTATCAGGTAGTGGTGAACCTACGATAAAACAGGCTGCTTGTTATCAGGTAGCAGCGAACCTACGAGAGATGAGTAATCGAACATCTATTACAATATTATTATACAAACAAGTTTAAAATATGTCAAGCATTAAGAAAAATTTTAACAGTTATTTCTATTGCAAATACACCATAAAATGAATTTTACTTTTAGGCAGAATTTCTTTGTAAATATGTAGCACCTCCGACATAGAAAGTCTGCCTGTTCCTGTACCGAGCAAGGGAATTGCTACTGATTTTATATCATTCTGTTCCGCAAGCATAATAATTTTAGGAAGAAGCCTTTTTATTGTTTTAATTCTTGATTTGCTTCCGGGAAATCGCATTGTTACAGCGTGGATAACATATTTGCAATTTAGATTTGGTGCAGATGTAATAAAAACCTCTCCGGGAGCATAGCCTAATATGCCTTGCTTTCGGCACTCAGTTTTCGCAAGCTTCTCAACTGAACCTTGACTGATAAAATGTATACTTTCCGCAACGCCGTGACCACGAGTGAAAACACCTGATTTTCCACCCATATGTCCTATACCGTTTGCGGCATTTACAATAGCATCAGCTGATGATAAAGCAATGTCTTTACCTTTTACAAAAGTTAACATAAAACCACCTTAAAATTAATGTATTCCCCTCAGAAATCGCCACAGAAACGATTTTGTTATTAAAACGAGAATTTTATCGAAATATGAATAAAAGGGTGTTCTGCGGCAATTTCTGACGGTTTTATGTAATATAATTTAAATGCTTACATCGTGTTTTTTATTTGCAGATTTCAACTGAATATCAGTATCGGGATTATTCTGATTTTTGCCCTTTTTATTAAGAATAAAATTCTTTCCAAAATAATTCGTCTGTTTCTGTTTTACTTCACTATTCTTGACTTGAGCAGCCTTAAGATTAAGCTCATCGGTAACAACCTCAAGACGTTCTGTTTTTTGCCTGAGTTCCTCCTCAAATTCAAACGGTTTTGCAAGCATTATTTTGGCAGATTCATAATCAGCATCCAGATTATTCAATTCATTGATTTGCTCCTGAAGCGTTTTATTTAAATTTAGCAGAGCGTTTTCAAGTTTTTTCAGATTAACAAAATTTGAAACACCAAAATCAACTGTATAACGTTCTGCACCTATTACAGTTGCTTCTACGCAAGACAGAAAATAGCCTATATTTTTTACTTCAACAGGAAAACCGTAGATATCACCAACATTCAACGCTTTACCTTTGTTCTGTTCTTTTTTTGCAGATGAAACAACTGCACCCAGAGCTTTGGCTGCTTCACTTCTGTCTGTATATTCAACACCGCCAATATTAGCTTTAAATATAGGTACATTGTCATCATCAAAAGAAATTGATTTGAATTTTTCAATGTCTGTTTTGATATTACTTATCCTATTGCAAAGCTGTTCACGCTTTCCTTTATAAGCACGTACTTTATCCTCAAGCTCATATTTTGTATTTGTATATTCAGTTTTATAAAGCGATAATTCTTTAACACGGTTTTCAAGTGTAAGTTTTTCTTTAATACGCTCATCACCTGTACAAAGAGCTTTAATCTCCGAATATGACAAAGCTTCCTGGTCAATATCTGAGCATCTTCGAGCAGGAGTTTTGGAAGTCATAACTTGACTTATAAACTTCTGCTTTTTCTCAAGAATCTGATAACTGTAAGCATCAAATGTGCCTTTGGTAACATAACGGTAAAGGTGAACTTTTTCATTTATATTACCCTGTCTAACCATTCTGCCACGGCGTTGCTCAAGGTCAGAAGGTCGCCACGGCACATCTAAATCGTGCATTGCAATTATTCTGTCCTGAACATTTGTACCTGTGCCCATTTTTCCGGTTGAGCCGAGCAAAATCCTGACCTCACCCGAGCGCACCTTTGCGAATAATTCAGCCTTCTGCTGTTCTGTATTTGCATCGTGAATAAAAGCAATTTCATTTGCAGGAACACCTTTTGATATTAGCTTGTCTTTAATATCATCGTAAATGCAGAACGCACTTGTTTCTTCAAGTGAATCAAGTTCAGAAATGCTTTTACTGTCGTCATTTTCTTTGTCATTATTGGATTTACTTTTTTTGCCCTTTGGAACACCCAAATCGCAGAAAATAATCTGAGTAAGCTTTTTATCAGATGTCTTGCTGTAAATATCGAATGCGTTATTCACACAAACATTCAATTTTGTGTTCGGATTGTCCTCAAGATTAGGGTCAATCAATCTCGGGTCAAGACCAAGTTTTCTTCCATCGCTTGTGATTTTAAGCATATTATCCTCAGTCGGGTCAACATTTCCTTGATTGACATCATCAGCACGCACAGATAATTCTTCAACCATATCTTTTTGCAGTTCGGTTGAGTCAACATTGACAATGTGCATCTCGCAATCCGGAACATTCAAATCAAGAGTATCACTTGTCCGTATATCAGCCGATTGCTTAAACATTGACATAAGTTCAGGCAAATTGGCATACTCGGCAATTCTTGTACGCTCCTTGAATTTGTTGCCTGCAGGAGCTAACTCATAATCAGTTTTTTGTACTCCAAATGAAGAAACCCAATTATCGAAATTCTGCATATTATTATGACTTGTAAGAAAATCATACTGCAAATATCGCATCATAGTGTGCAACTCTGTTACACTGTTTGAAATCGGTGTTCCGGTTGCAAAAACTACACCCTTTCCACCAGTTTTTTCATCCAGATAGCGACATTTCATAAACAGCTCTGTTGCTCTTTGTGAAGCTCTTGACGATATACCCGATACATTCTGTAACTTAGTAACTGAAAGCAGATTTTTAAACTCGTGAGCTTCATCAATAAATAACTTATCAATTCCAAGCTCTTCAAAATATACAGTGTTATCTTTATTTTTTGATTGTAGTTTTTCAAGCTGTTTTTGAAGGCTTTTTCTTGTCCTTTCCATAGCTTTAACTTGAAACGAACTTCCGTTTTCTGCTTTCAGTTCACGGATACCCTCAAGAATATCAGCAATCTGTTCTTCATATACAGCTTTCTGCCTTTCGGGAGAAAGTGGTAATTTAGTCAGTTGAGAATGACCTATGATTACGGCATCATAATTTCCAGTTGCAATTTTTGCCATAAAGCGTTGACGATTTTCTTTCGTAAAATCATTTTTAGTTGCAACAAGAATATTTGCTTGTGGGTATAATTTTAGAAAATCAGAACCCACCTGTTCAGTCAAGTGATTCGGAACGCAAAACATAGATTTATTGCAAAAGCCGAGTCTTTTGGACTCCATTGCCGTAGCAATCATTTCATATGTTTTTCCTGCACCGACACTGTGTGCAAAAAGTGTGTTTCCACCGTGTATAGCGTGTGCAATAGCATTTTTCTGATGCTCGTGTAATTCAATGCTTGCATTCATACCAGGAAAAGTCATATGAGAGCCGTCATACTCTCTTGGCTTTATACAGTTAAAAGTTCTGTTGTATGTATCAACAATATCTGCTCTTCTCTGTGGGTCTTTAAAAATCCAATTTTTGAATTCTCGTCTTATAGCATTTGCCTTTTGCTGCAAAAGTTTAGTTTTTTCGACATCTAAGACTTTTACGGGATTGTCATTTTTATCAAATACTATTTTTCCAAATTCATCTGTTTTAATCTTATATGCTTTTGGGTCATTCAGATTGAGAATATTTTCAAGAATTGAATAAGCATTTTTATAGTCTGTACCATAAGTTTTTGTAGCAATAACGGATTTATCAACAGACGCATTCTTTATATTCCATCTTCCTGTATACTGAGAATACTCTATTTCAATATTTTTTCTTCCTTTAAGCTGCCACGGGAATCGTGGCGGACAATCTACACGGTTATCTTTTGGCGTCTGAAAGATTTCATACATAAATTGTTGATAGTACTTAATATCAATCCAAGTCGCACCTAAGTTAACATCAATATCTCCTGCTTTTAACAGTGTAGGTATTGACTTTTCCAAAGCAATACAGTTTGCTTCATAAATAGGATTATCTCTTGAATATTTTTTTGCAGTATCAAGCTTTTGGTATATGTCACCGGACAAATATTCAGAAGCAGTCTGATAAATTATGTTATCGTCTGAGGAAATCTCCGGAACAGGATAAATTTCACCTTGTAACTTTACCACAAGACTTTCCGGAGGAATATCACTTATACTACTCATATAAGCTAAATCCACGCAACCTTTTTCATTTATAGAAACAATGAGAGCTTCCTGTGCAGTATCTACTTTTTCTATTACCTCAGCAGGACGATTTATTCGCTGCGTAAAAATGTCAGATTTTTTTATAAGTTTATCTTTGTCTGTCTTTTCTTCAAGTGAAAAAAGCAGAGGATATGAATTATCCAAGCCAAAAATAATACGATTTGTTTGACTATGAATGAGTCCATATTTCTTGTAAAAACTGTCATAAGCAGTATTTAATCTGCCTTGCAAATCTTTTATTTTATCATCATTGCCGTCAACCTGTTGAGCTTCAAGTAAATCTCTTACAATTTCTCTCAGTTCAATAAAAGCTTTTGCACGCTCAATGTTTTTAGAATTATATTTCCGTCCGAGAATTTCCTTAGCAGGAACGACAGTAACGTTTCCATCAGCAGTATTTCCGTAAAAATATAAATCATCATTATGAATAAAATAACTTTCCAATCGTAAATCTTTAGGTGGATTTACAATTTCATTTGATGTTATTTTTAATGGATCTGTTTTGTTTTGAACGGCTTTATATTCACCTTTGATATTCAGAACGGCTTCATCAAGCAATTCTGACAGACTTATGTCTTTAAATGGTATGCACATTGTGTCATCTTTGCGGCCGTACAGTTTATTGCCCTGCACAAGCTCTCCCAAAACCATCTCGGGATGTTTCAGAAAATAATTATTTATTGGTAATCCGTGTGAGGTTTCACCAATGTGTACCCAATCAGGAGTTTTTTCTGGTGGAGCAGAACGCTTTTGTAAGAAAATAATATCTGTCGTTACTTCTGTTCCTGCCGATTTAAACGCATTATTCGGAAGTCTGATAGCACCAAGCAAATCAGCTTTTTCAGAAAGTGCTTTCCTGAATGAACTGTCTTTTTTATCTAATGTACCTTTTGAGGTGACAAACGCTACAATACCACCGTCCCTGACTTTATCAAGCGTTTTCGTAAAGAAATAATCGTGAATTTTAAGATTTTGAGAATTATATTTGCTGTCGTTGACACCAAAATCACCAAAAGGAATATTACCTACTGCAACATCAAAACTATCGTCCTGAAATGCAGTGTTTTCAAAGCCATCAACTGTTATATTTGCTTGAGGATAGAGTTGTGTAGAAATTCTTCCTGAAATACTATCCTTCTCAACACCATATAAAGTAGAGTTTTTGCTCATACTTTCAGGTAGTCTTCCAAAGAAATTTCCTATTCCCATTGCAGGCTCAAGAACATCACCGCCCTTAAATCCGATATGTTCCAATGCCTTATACACGCTGTCAATTATTTCTTTGCTTGTGTAAAAAGAGTCGAGCGTTGATGCTCTTGCCGATGAGTATTCATCGGCTGTAAGAAGTGATTTAACTTCTTGATATTTGGAGTGCTTTTCATTAAATACATCAGCAAGACCGCCCCACCCTACATACTTTGAAAGTATTTCTTTCTCTGCCGGGGTGGCAAAACGATTTTCGCTTTCAAGCTGTTTTAAAAGTCTGATGGCTTCTATATTGTTTTGGTAGCGTTGGCTGCGAGTGCCGATGCCAAGAGTGTTATCGGTGATGCGAAAATTATGATTGTTCGTATCCTGTACGATTACAGGCTCAACATCAGCTGCAATCTCATCTATGCTGAGATGTTCAGTAGCATCAACAGAACTTTGCTGTGCTATATCAAATAAATTATTTACTTCAGAATGAGTATTGTCATTTTTTGAGGTTGATGTGTTTTCGAAATTTATTGCTGATTTGTCAATGCTGAGTTTTTCAGAAGATTTTTGTTCTGGTAAATCAGATAATTTAATTTGTTGCATAATATTGCTAACCACCTGATGTTTATTATCAACAATATCAGCAATAGCAACATCATAACCATTTTTTACAAGAGTATCTGTAAAAGAATAAAGCTTATTTGCAGGAATGCCGCACATATCAATATGCTCATTATCATTAATTCTTCGCTTTGTATTATTTAAATCAAGTGCCTTAGAAACAATTATTGCATCTTCTCCCATAGCTTCATAAAAGTCACCTATGCGAAAAAGAACAATCTTATCTGAATTTTCTTTTTTAATACTGAAATACTCAAGCATCGTAGAGCTGTAATTGCGTTTATTTGTTGCAGACTTCTCATTGACCTCCGCAAGCTGCTTGTCCTGAGCCTTTTCTACATCATCAATGGTGCGGATTGGGTGCTGTTCCTTGAAATCATTAAGAATTTTCTGTTCATCTGCGGTGAGTTGTGAATTTTTTTTGAAGTATGGTATTGCAGTGTCTAAATAATCACGCATTTCAGCAAGCTCTTCTTCATTTGCTTCATAAGGGTTTTCATTAACTAAATGAATGAGATAACTTTCAATATGATGAATAATATTGCCCTCGCCATTTTCTTTGCCGTCACCAATATCAAAGCGACCTTCGTAGCCATAATCTTCACCATTTATAAGAGCCGTTATAGTGAAATGAGTTTTGTCATAATAACCAACATTCAACTCCTCAATATCTCGCTCAATATGCTGCTTTTCATCAAGAAATTCAAGCAGAGCATTTCCAAGTGCGAAAGAAATTTTTTTATCAGGATAATTTTCATTCATAAAATCGTTCAAAAGACCGCTTTCGGTAAAGCCTATTTCAAGCTCGAGCTTATTCGGCTGAGTTTGAACCAGTGGTTGTATTTGCTCGATTGGCTCTTCATTAATAGAATGTTCACTATCAAGATTCTCTTGCATTTTCTCAAAATCTTCTGAAGTCATACTTCCGTCATAGATAACCGGGTCAATTTCATCATCTGCACCCTCACTGAACTTATCAGAAAAAGGCAGATTATTTTCTTCTGCAAGCTTCTGTGCCTTTTTAAGCTGCGCTTTTTGAGCTGCAACAGAATAATTTTCTTTATATTCGATTGCATCTTGCACAATATTATCAATTGTAGAATGATTATAAGTATTATACTCAAGATTTAATTCAGCAAGAGTATCTTTTAATTCATCGTCAATTTGCAAACTCTGTTCAAGATTATGTATTCTGCCTTCAGTTTCAAAGGCTTCAACATTTCGCTCGACAAAGTAATTAAAATTATCGAAATGACTGTAAATTTCCTGAACAGCTTTTACATATTTCTCATTTGATTCTTTAAGGTATGTAGCATTAAGCAATACAGGAGAGTCGGTAACGATAAAATCAACCTTACCATATAGTCGGTCAATTCGGTTGAGTTGTTCTTGCAAGATTGCAAACTGATTTTCCATACTTCCGTTTAGCAAATCTAATTTATTATCCCATACAAGTTCTTTTGCATATTCCTGAACATATTCGGTAACAAAACCTTGTTTTTTTAATTTTTCAGCAATTTCAAGACAAGATGTTGTCTTTCCTGCACCCGGACCTGCAAAGGCATTTATTACGATAGTGTTCCGTTCATTAGAAAGAAGATTTATTTTATTTCTGTGATTTTCAGTATAGTTATTTAATTCAGCAAGAATTGTTGCATCAACCGGGGGCAGTTCAGGAACATATTCTCCGCCTTCAATAAGAGCATCAATTTCAAACGGAGTAGTATGCTTTACTTTTGCAATAACATTAATTAAACCACGATAATTGCCGTTAATATACTCCTGCATAAAACTTTTTATATCATCAGCAGTGAATGTATAATCAAGTAATTCAAGAATAAGTTTACTTGCATCACGATTAACCAATTCCTTAATTGTATCAATCTGTTCAGGCAAGTAACCTCTGTTTTTTGTAACATCGGCAAGTAAAATTTCTTTTTCAAATTGATTTTTTAAATCATTCAACCGTGAATTGTCTGCAAAAACACATTCAAATTTATTAAGATTTTCATATGTATTCACAAACTCTGTTGACAGTAATGCAAGCTGTTTAGAAGAGTATTTGCTGGTATTTTCAAAAATCAATTTGAAGGCCGCTATCAAATTTTCATCATCCATTTTACTGGAAAGTAAATCTTTTACTGCTTCAACAGCTTTCTCCTGTTCATCGGTATACTTATAATCCGAAATAAGTAGGTTAAATCGGCTGGCTAAAATATTTTCGTTTGCTGTATTAATAAGTTGTTGCAACTTTTCCTTGCTACCTTTATCGCAATAAAATGTAAATGTGTTATCATCAGTGGAAACAACAGTAAAATTTATCTTATCATATAAATATGTCAATATAGATTCAAGCTCATTAAAATTGGAAATTTTAACATCAAAATAATCTGCTTTAGCAGCAATAGAAATATTGTCTGAGTTTGAATATATGTATATGTTTCCTTCCCTGTTAAAAACACTTTTTTCATCTTGCAATACCGATACAAGGTCATTTAATGCTCCAATATCGGATTTATCGACAGTGATTGTTGTTGAACTGTTATAAATTCTGCCGGAAAAAGGAATATTGTTTTCTGAAAGTCTTTGCGCAAGTTTAAATGCAAAGTCAATGTCATACTTTCTATATTCTTTATCAGATATGTTTTTGTAAGAAGTAGTTCCAATAATATTTCCTTTTGGCAGAGTGTTGTTTTTACTTGACGGCAAAATAGCACCGTATTCGATAGGCAGTCGCTGTATTTTGTCAATATCACTTTTATTGACAGCAATATGTGCATTTCCTTTGTAGATATAGGCACAGTAATTCAATCCTGTATATTCAAGCGTTTTTAAAATATTGTCAAATTTATTTTCCTCAGCAAGAATAACAACCTTATTTGAATTTGAAACATTTGCGTTCCAAATAGTATTACCATATAATTGCAATCCCAAATTTTTCACCTCTTAAAGAAAAAAGGCTTATACCCTTTTGAGTACAAGCCTTTTAAATGTTCATATTTATAATTCCTGACCCTTTAATTTGGACTTATTTATATCGTTGTTCTGTTCAGCTTTCGATATTTTGTCAGCGTTAGCCTTTATTTGTTTGCGTGAGAGCGGAGATTTGCTGCTCCGGGTCTGCTGCTTATGTTCATCAGGAGCTTCCTGTGATTTTTTATGCTCTTTTTCCTTTGAACCATTATTAATAATGCCGTCAATACTGTCATAATCATCTTCAAGAGCCATTTCAGCATTTTTCAGATAATTGTCCGGGTCTTCCTGTTCAATATTGCCGATTTTTTCTTGCTCACTATGTTCAAATAGTTCATTATCAATGATGTTGTTACACACATTAAGCACAGTATCTACTTGATTTTTTGCAAATTCGTCAGGGTTTTCAGCAACCGATTTTATAATGCCATCATAGCTTTTTGAAATAATAGTTTCAGCTTTTTCTGCCGTGGTTTCTCTGACTGCTGTAAATTTATCTCCCATACTGTTTAAGCCTTCGAGCTTTACTTCTAATTTAATTTTTTTACTGTTCAATTTAGCAAGCTTATCTCTGAGTTTAATTTTTTCTGATGCATAATGGGTGTTTTCATAAGCAAGTGAGAAATTATTAATCTTCTCATTAACCGTAGCAAGCTTTTCTGTAGTCCTGTTTAAAGACATAGATTGGAATTCCTGCAATCCGACAACAAAATTCTCTTGTCTGCCTTCAGAAGTTTTCATATTTGTTAAAAAAACATTAACCTTTTCGCAGGTTTCCATTCTTTTTGTATGTTTATCAATTCGTTTGTTGTTTGCTTCAATTTTATCGTTGTGTTTCTCAACCTTATTTTGAAGGGAAGCTACCTTGTTTTGCTTTTGCTCCGCTATAAGTTTTATGAAATTAAATAATGGGGCAGGAACAGCTTTAGAAACTGACGGTGATGAGATTTGGTTATATACTTCGATGAATCTGTTTGCTTTATCAATTTTCAGTTGAGCTTTATGGGATTTATCCGTTAAAAGCATATTTTTATCCTCAAGCTTTGCAATTTTGCTTGCGGACTTATCATAGATACTTGAAATAACAGGTATATTTATTTTTGATTTATCACTGATAATTGATTCCAAACTCTGAACTTTTTTATGCTCGCTGACATCATTTAAATTATCAAACTTATCATTACGCAACTCATCATCTGATGAGCTTTCAATAATAATTTTCTTATACTCTTCATTCAATTCTTTTACCTGAGAAATAAGTTCCGTTTTTTCTTTTTCTAATCGTTCAAGATTCGGTAACTTTTTATTTGGAAACATTTCGTCCTTAACAGTTTCTTTATCAACTGCATCATAGTGCATCCTATACAAAGAATCGCCTAAGATATTTTCGGCTATTTTATTGTCTTTATCGTACAGCATATAAGATGTATCAGAATGTAAAGCCGTCAAAATAGTCTTACCGTTATTGATTTCTTCAATATCGTCTTTTTTTAGCCAAAGATAGCGAATATTGTCACCGTAAGTGCCAGGTACTCTTGTTTTTAACTCGTAGTCGTTTTCATCAAAAACAAGAGATTTATCTATAGTAATTTTTAAATTTTCTATTGATTTGTTATCGTTTATCTCCGATACAGGCATTATTTAAACCTCCTTTTTTTGCGTATAATATCTACAACAATAACTAAAATCACACATAATAAAATGACAGCAATAATAATAGGAATAGGATTATATGGCTTTATTTGAGCATAAGTAATTTCATCTTCCGTACTATCCGTATCATTGGATTCAAATCTTTCAGCAGTAACAATCAGCCTGTGTGAATTGACCCCATATGGATAACAAGTTATCAAACTAAGCAGGTCACGACTATCATCAGTCTGTAGCGAACTGATATCGTCAGGCTCTACAATATTTATGTCAGTGACTTTATATGTTAAACACTCATCAAGTAAATAAATTTTGATTAAATCATCCTTTTCAAGTTCAACGAGATTATCAAAGAAAACTTGTGTAGGATACCCGGTGTGAGCTGATATGACAGAATGATTACCGATACCGCCAATAGGAAACGCTGTGTTGGGAATATGAACAGCTCCCTTTTTAAGAACATCCTCAGATGAGCCGTGATAGATAGGAAGACTGACATTAATTTTTGGAATTTTTATATATCCCATAATTCCATCTTCAAAATTTAAGATATCATCATATCCATCAATATATGAATTGGTTGAATATGAAAAACTGCTGACTCTATTTCTCAAGCTGCTGTTATAGTCCTCAGCAGCAGACAAATACTTTGACTTATCTGCTGCCGAAAAGCTACTTGTTTTGTTATTGTAGTTAACTATTGAACTCTCATTAAAATAAGAATTTATAGCATTGCTGACTGTAGGATAAAGCATAAACCCGAGAGCTGTTGCCATAAAAATAAATCCAATAATAAGAAAGAATTTTTTAGATATTTTAGATTTCATTATGCTCTATCCTCCGAAAATGTTTTATGCTACATCTTTAGAACTTTTACGCTTACGATAAATAGCAACTCCGCCAACAAATAGAACAGCGCCGATAAGATAGAACATATATGTACCCATACCACCTGTCTTTGGAGTTATAAGCTTAGTATCTGTTACAGAAAATGTTGCTATACCGTTTTCAGGACAATTAACTACATAAGAACCGTTTGTAAATACATCTGTGTATGTAGCTGTAGCGTCAATTGTAATAACCTTACCGTAAAGGTTGTATCCTTCAGGAGCAACTGTTTCAACTGCATAGTAAATACCGCTCTGGAGTGAGATTTCTTTTCCTGCATACTTGCCGTTAAGAGCCTTATAAACTACCTTGCCATTCTCATCGGAAATACCAAGTGCAATAGCATTGGTTAAAGCATTCGCATCAGCTTCTGATTTAAAGAGCTTAAACTCTGCATTTGCTAATGGCTTATTTGTTGTGTCAACCTTAGAATTCTGTACAGCGTATGTATAAACATATACTGTATTACCTTCGTGTTCCTGAACTACATCATTCTTATTAGAATAGCTGATTTTTCCCTCTGTATTAGGGTTACCAGCCGGACCTACTACAGCTTCATCATTAAGAACTGCTGAATAAGTTATGGAAGTATAATATACTTCGTCCTCATAAAATTCGTCTTTCTGCAAGTAACTCTTGGTAAGAGCTACAGTAAACTTTGTACTTTTTGTATTATCAGAGCCGTCATAACCTGTTTCATAAGTTACTGTATAATCTGGAGCTGAACCTGAGCCATTCAGAGTTTTGATTTCCTGTTCATTCTCATCAAGAAGTCTTACATTAAAGCTATTCTTGTCAAGGGTAAGACCCTTTGACATTTCATCAGTTACATAGTAAGAATTAAGCTTAAAATCCTCAACCCAATATTTATCTCCTGCCGGAGTTGTAATTTCGTGAGCCTTTTCACCTGTTACAGTTGAATTAATCTTAAAGTCAACTGTATCGCCGAGAGATACATCTGTGAAATTCTCGTTGCCCTTGGTTGAGTTAGTGATTACCTTTTTAGTAGTTATATCTTCGTCATCTACTTTTGTAGCAAGTTCAATATCATCAAGCTCATATGTCCATCCTGTTTCATTATCGGGATAGTACGGCAGAGCAAAAACGCTGTTTCTTACTTCCTTAACACCAGCAGGATAGTTTACTGCCTTCACATAGTAAACACCCTGGTCAAGATTTGAAAAAGTCTTAGTTGTTACGGTCCCACTGGTAGTTCCGAATGAACCTACCTTATTTGTCAACTTAGATGTTGCAATCTTATCCAAATCAGCAAGCAGACCGACTGAATTGCCATCGATAATGTCCTGAGTTACAGTACTGCTTGTTATAGATGAAACCAAGGAGGTGTACTTTGTTTCATAAGGAGATGTACTGTTAGAATCAAGGGATGCTACCTTATAAACATTAAATGTGTAGCCGGGAGTGTCGCAATTCACTGTAAACGAAACCTTTTTACTTGTATCAAGAAATGTTGTCGCTGCGGATACCGCAGGAATAGCCATCATAAGAATAAGAGCAATAGCGATAAACGCTGAAAATAATCTTTTAATATTTTTGTTTTTCATAATTATTTTTTCCTTTCGCTTTTATGTTTTTTTCTGTTTACAAAGTAAACAATGATAGTTAAAAATGTTGCTGCAAGAAACGCACCGCTGATAATATAGAAAGGCGTAACGCCGTAAGAACCGGTATTATTCAATAAAGCATTTGCATCTTTTACGGTAACTTCGACAAATAATGTGTCATCACTTTCAGTAGAAATGCTGAAAAATACTTTTCCTGCGTAAGGCATACGACCTTTCGGTGGCTTTGTTTCCTGAAAATAATAATCGCCGCTCGGTAGGTCATAAACATAGAGTTTGCCATTATTGTCAGTTGATAGATTTGTTGTCATTGCAACAGTTGTATTTGCAGAGTAACCTCCTATGCCAGTTTGAACAAGCGGTACTGCTGTACCGTCGTCCTTAAACAAAACCCATTCAGAGCCAGCAAGTCCATTGCCGTTCTCATCCTGCTTATACAGTGTTACAGAACCTCTTTTCAGAGTGTTTTTAATTGTTACAACAACTAAAGCATCAGTTAATCTGTCTGAATTAATTGTTACAGTCTTAGTTGAAGGGGTCTTATATCGAACAGGAATTTCAAAAATCCCTTCAATTCCGTCACCAAGCTCTTCCTCATTGAAACATTTGCCAAGCTCTGTTACAGTGTATTTGATCTTTTCATTGGACGAATTGTAAACAGGAAGATTGCTGACAATTACCGAATCAGAATTACCTGTACTGTAGTTACCGTAATCATTCCCTTGATTATCCTTTACATTAAACCAGTAATTCTGAGTATCGCCGTCTTCTGAGTTTTTTACTATTTTCAGACTGCCTGTTGTAACATCATTTTCAAATTCAACAGTACCAAAAACAGTGTCATATTCGGAATCATTCATATTGGCAATATATTCGAGCCAGTTATCATAATTACTGAAGTCAATGCTTGATGTTATGTCTTTATTAAAAGTTACAGTAACATCATTCGGAACAGCATACCATTCAGGAATAACATATCCGCCATTCCCATTAGAATATCCTAATTCTGTAACTGTATATTTCAACTGTTTACCTGTTGTATAGTTGTACAAATTAAGATGATTCCAATTGATTTGACCGTCTTCATTGGTTTTAGCAATATTGGAATAACTTCCGTCATCTGATTTCAGTTCAAAATAGAAATCAGAAATCACATCATTGAACGATGTTTTATTAAGCGTCAGTGCCCCTGTTATATGACGGTTTATGTATGATGACTGAGCATAGAATACTTTACCTTTTGGTGTGGCAATAGTAACATCGCCAAACCACGACAGTTGATTATCGGTGTCAATATCTGCATCAGGATTTGCGGTAACAGTTTTCGTTAAGTATGTATCAAAGAAATACTCCGGAACAAAATATCCACCATTACCATCGGAATATCCTAACTCGGTTACGGTATATGTAATGTACCTGCCATCAGAGGTAAGAGCAGGAAGATTGCTTACGGTTGTATATCCGGCACTTTTATTTCCAAACTGTCCAACCATAAAACTGTCATTACTAAGAGATACAGATACTATCTCGTTATATCCGGCATCGCTTGTGATATTAAAGTAAATATCAGGATAGTCTTCAGCTGAATCGTCACTGTATTTCCTCAAAGCAATACTGAGTGTCTTATATTTGTTGTAGAAATTAACAGTCTGTCTGTTATAACCGCTTACGACCGTAATATCATCAACAAGGTTAACTGTCTGGTCTTCAGGAGTAAGATAATAATCAGGGATTGAATATCCGGTTTCTGATGTTGAATCGGATAAACCTAATTCGTGAATTGTGTATTCAATCACATTGTCATTATCGTCATAAATCTGAAGATTTGACAGTAACGCCTGTCCGTTACTCAGCGTTGAAATACGATAAGATTTGCCGTTTGTTCCTGTTACCTCAAAATACACACCTGCTGTTTTATTATCATCAGCAGTTTTTCTGATTATGAGCTGACCGGTCTTAGCAACATTTTTAAATGTTACAGTAGCGGTTTCGCCCGTTTTAACAGTTACAGACTGATTAGCAGGTTTATTACCATATCGCTTTGGATAATAGAATGTCTTTCCGTTATCGCTTGAAAAACCAAGCTCAGATACAAGATAATTTCCTGCTGTAAGCTCACTCAAGGTAGAATTTGTAATTAAACCGTTTTCATCAGTTTTGAAGTTACCGATTAATGTACCCGAAGTGCTTTTGCCTGAATAAACAGCAAACCACACATCTTTGATTACGCCGTCAGTAGCAGTTTTTTTGATTGAAAGACCGCCTGTATCCTGTTGTTCGGGAACCTGAAGCACTCCCTTATCTAAATTTACATTTGTGGTTCGCCAGTCAAGGTCTTCATCTGCTGTTTCTTTATCAATGGTTGTAAAATAAATTTCATTATTGAGTTGATAGCCGTTTGGTGCTGAAGTTTCTTGAACTGTTATAAAACCAAAGGGAATTTGTGGAACAGCTTCCGAATTGTAATAAAGCTCATCACTCTTACTTTTAATTAATAAGGACTCATTAGTATAATCAATGAATCCATTACTATTGGTCTTGTATACCCAAGTACGAGTAGGAGCAACCCCTTCAACATCTGCTAAAGATGAGTAGTTATTAGCATAGTATTTTACAGTAAATTCTGCACCTGCAAGCTTTTCAGTATTAGTACCTTTTCCTGTAGTAGCATCGTATTTCTGTAAGAGTACTGATAACGGGTCTAATCCTGGTGTTTCAGGAACAGTTAAATCAGAGCTTGACCTACCGAGAGAATAAATCGGATATGATACATCAGTACCATTTACCTTTTCAGTTGTCGTTCTACCGGAATTGTAAAACTGATACTTCTTTGTATCCAATTCATATCCCGGCGAAGCCTTGATTTCCTTTGCATATAGTATCTGTGCTTTAATCAAAGTCAGATTATTATATGTACCATAACCATTTTCATTTGTTGTAATCGTCACGGTTGAACCCGATACTGTTAGTGCATTTTTACAATCACTGTCTGTATAAACCTGATAGACTGCACCTGCAAGACTGTAACAACCATTTCCATCTGTTACCGTTTTATCAGCTGATACTTTTGTAATGTCAAGAGCTAACTGCGGTTCATCAGTACAAGTAAAGGTATAAATCGGATATCCGTTTTGACTTACTTCACTTGATTTTGTAAACCGAAAGACTTCCTTATTAAGTGCAAAACCTTTTGGTGCCTCAATTTCCTTGACATAATATGATTCAATAAGTGAAGCAGTAACATTGCGTGTGCTGCCACCATAATAGCCTACACCGCTTTCATCAGTGATAATATACATATTATTATTCGATGAGTTTTTTGCAGGGACTTTACAATCTTTATCGGTGAAAATTTGGAATTTCGCACCCTCAAGGCTGTAACAGCTGTTGTTATTTGTCAGCTCCTTATTTGCAGACTTTTTGTAAATTTTCATTACACCCTGTGGTTTAGGTGTATTCAAATAAAAATAGCTTACAGGATTTGAAAAAGTACAGCCACGAGCAAAAGCCTGATAACCGCCCCAATCAGTTGAAAGAATAATACTTAAGTTTTCTTCCTTAAACGACTGTAAGCCTCGGACAAAACTGTTTGTCACGGTTACTTTAACTTTACCGTCCAAAGGTTTAGAGGATTTGAATGTAACTGTATTGCTGCTCTTATTAAGAGTAACAGATACATTTTTGTTGTCTACTTTGAAATCAGAAGCGATTGTATTTTGTGAAGATGTCGTGCTTCCGTGTCCCATATCAACAACCAGATTATCATCGTGAAGCGTTATGGAATATGTTCCGTCGCTGTTTAGTGCCATTGTATAATTAGGAGCTGAACTTGATGATAGGTTGGCATACGAAGGTGCATTAAGGCACTTTTTAACCCAACCTATCATATTGTTATAAGCTGTCTGAATAGCACTGACGCTTGTTTCCGCCCAGCTTTCAGCACCAAGATATGTGGATGGATTTAAAAAACCATTCCCGTATTGAGGTGCTGCATGACCGTCACGGTCTATTGGCTTAAAAGTCACCATACTGCGCCTATATGCAACCACCTCATACACTAATAACTGTGTTGCATACCAATACTGCTTAGAAGAACTGTAATTACCATAACCACAAGCCAAAACATAGTTTAAAACTTTCTTTTGATTATTAGTTAGCTTGTTCCACTGAGCTATGCCCGATAAGTCGGTAGATGTTGTATATTTACCTGAGCCGGTAAGCTCTACGCCCTTGTCAGGCTCAATACAAAAGGCACGCTGCGAATCTTTAGAAAAGTCCAGAGTTTCGCCGCTTTTTGCAAAATAGTGAACTCTGAAGCCTTGACCTTTAGAATATGTGACATGATATGCGTTTCCACTATTGTCATCATAGTAATAATCAATGTTTGATTTCCAATAAATTCCTTGTCCGCTACTGCCACGGCTGCCGTTTGAATTCCACGATGCACCGACTGTTTCAGTATCGTTAACGGCAGCTGAAACAGATATTGTTGCGGAAAACATTGTAAAAATACACACAACGGACAAACTAACTGCAACAATTTTTCTTAGGATTTTACTCTTCATTTTTTCTCCTTTCTCTTATAATTTTGTAAGATACTTGTCGGTTAATAAATCGGAGCATCTCGCATACGATATAATCTCATAAAATCACCCTCATTCTGTTTTATAAAATAAAACCTTCTACCTATAAGCCGCAAAAATCTGTATTTCGCAACCTGATTTTTGAAATAATTTTAAAATTTTATAAATTTGTAAAATAACACAAAAAATGCCCCACATATTTGTTTTGCAGGGCAAAGAAAAAAGACAGCCAAGAAAACTTGACTGTCTTATATATTTTATTTTTAAACTGTATCTTAAATGTTTACCAAAAAGCAAACCAGTTTGCTTTTGCCCAATCTGTCATTAGTTCCCCAAATGACAGTAGTGCATCGGCTATTTCTTCTAAAGCTATAGAAAATAAAATAAGTAAAATCGAAGTTATCCACATACCAACAATAAGAAAAACACCTGTAGATAACGGAGTTTCTCCGGAAGAGATTTGATTTACTATAAAAACAGTTGCACCTATAGAGCCGAGAACTAAAATAGAGGAAACAATACTGCCTATTGCTTCAAAAGGAACTGACAACGAATACAGTAATAAATGCAGCAAATATGTAATTATTCTAATTATGTATGCAAAAATAAAAAATATTACTTTTATAGGAACAAGTATTACGGTTAATATCACTTTCAGTATAGTAATAAGCATACATATTCAATCCTTTCATTGTAGTCCTTTTTTCGTTAGATAATTAATAATATCCTTCCTTACGAACTACAATTTTCTCAGTCCACGCTTCTTTAATAACAACTGTTTCCCAATGTCCTTCTTCAGGAACAGTTATAGTTTGTGTGCCAACTCTTACCGTAGCGGTGTAAGAACCGCTGTTTTCATCGTTTATTATATGATTATATAAATGTTCAGTTCGCTCATCAGGTGTCATTTCACCGATAAAAGGATTAATTTTCGCTTCAATGAAGGCTTCGTACCATTCTGGATCTGTTTCTTCAATATCCCAAATTCGATATCCGACTATTTTACTTGCCTTGTCAACGCAACCTTTACAAATTGTATGCGATTCATAAATACCTTCTTCGTAAGCATATTCCGGTTCATCTATAATCCATACCGATTTAGTTTCAGCAGGATGGTCAATATATTCATATACTGCTTCGTGCCAGTTCACTTTAACAGTACAGCTTACGCTCACACCGTTATATGCAGTTGCTGTAATTGTAGCTTCTCCCGGTGCATTAGCTGTTACAATACCTCCGGATGCCTTTACCTCTGCAATCTCGCTGTTATCAGATGTATAAACTACTTGGTGAGATTTTTGCCCGATAGGAACTGAGCTGTCAAGGTCAAATTGTTCGCCCGTCTGCAAGTAAACCAGTGTTTCATTTAAGCTGATTGATGTAGGTGCAAGTTTTACGGTATAAGTGTATTTATGAACCTCGCCGTTGTTGTAATTCACTCTGATTGTTCCTGTTCCTGTCTGTGCACGGCTCCAGAGATAAAGAGTATATGAACCATCATTGTTCTTTACAACTCGTGAGCTGATGTAACCGTCAACAAAGTCAGACTTTGAGCAATTCCACTTATCCCAATTACTAACACTGAAGGTGTGACCCGGAACAGTAATGGAAGAAATGTTTTTGAAGATTTTTGCGCAGGTGTCAGACTTACCATTGCTCTTTGCACCGAGCGTAATACTTTCACCTTGTTTTTCAACTGTATATTTGTCGTGTGCTACATCACCGTTATTATATACGGATTCAATAGTACCTGTACCTGAGCTTGCTCTGCTCCAAAGGTAAAGTGTATATGTGCCGTTGCTATTCTTTACAACTCGTGAACTGATATAGCCTTCAACATAGTCAGATTTTGAACAATTCCACTTATCCCAATTACTAACGCTAAAAGTGTGACCCGGCACTGTAATTGTCCTTACATTCTCAAATGTTTTTGAATAGGTGTCTGCCTTGTTGCCGACCTTTGCATTAAGAGTTATACTTTCGCCCTGATTTGCAACCGTATATGTGCTGTCGCTTATATCACCGTTGTTATATGTTACCTTGATTGTGTCTTTGCCTGTTTTTGCTCTGCTCCAAAGGTAAAGAGTATATGTGCCGTTGCTGTTCTTTGTAACTCGTGAGCTGATATAGCCTTCAACATAGTCAGATTTTGTACATTTCCACTCATTCCACTTATAAACACTGAAAGTGTGACCCGGCACTGTAATTGACTTTACATTTTCAAATGTTTTTGAATAGGTGTCAGCCTTGTTGCCGACCTTTGCGTTAAGAGTAATGCTCTCACCTTGATATGTCGCTGCACTCGCTGAAACCTGGGCAGTAAACAGCGCTGAAGCCGCAAGAGTTGTGGTTAATGCTATTGATAATAATTTCTTTTTCATAGTCTTATCCTCCTCAATATAGAATATTCTTGCTTGTTTTAATAATACATTATTTGTGATTAACTGTCAATTAATATATTATTTCTTTACAATATTATTATACACAACAATATTATTATTGTCAACTATAAATTAGAGCTTTTTCATATTTTTTTAATTTTCAGCTGCGTTCGCAAATCACATAGTATCTGTTAAATCCACCTTTACCGTCCGAAACACAAGTAATCATTGTCAATAAATCACGATTATCATTGATAAATACTGCTTGCGACTGATTAGGTGCATAAATTTCTTTTTCTACAACTTTATATGTAATAGTGTACCAGTAATTTGTCAGTGATACTTCATCGCCAATTTGCAGATTGCGAATATTATCAAAGAATATTCTACCTATATATCCTGTGTGACCTGCAAGCACCGTATTTGTTTTTTCACCGCCAATTGGAAGAGAAGTATAGGTGAGATGAGCTGCACCGTAGCTCATATTCGCTTCACTTGCACCAAGATAAATAGGTAAATTCATATCAATTGAGGGCGCTGTAACATATCCGTATATACCATTAAAAATCCCATAATCAGTGAGGTCAATAGTTGGTGATACATATGAAAAACTATCGGTAAGTAACGAACCTTGATTTTCTTTTAAATTTTCATTATATGCAGCACTATCCTTATACAGTCTGTCAAGGTCAGGTTTGAATAGGAGCGGCGCACTATTCTGCGAATTACCTTGACTTACACGATTGCCTGAACCGTCAATCGGATATCCTTCTTTGTCAATTTCGCCGTTATCAAGTGCTTCCTGATAGCTTTCATCTTTTACAGCATTATCAACCTGTTCATCAAATTGCTCTATCTTTGATACTGCAATTTGTTTTCCCACTGTATTTGATACAGTGGGAAACAAGCAGAAACCTAATCCTGATATTATTAAAATAACGGCAAATATCGTAAGTAATTTTTTTCGCATTTTATACCTCTAAATACTTAAAAATATGAGCAATGACATCAACAGTCCACCCGTTACCAATGCACTTATATCTTTGCGTATTGCTGATACCCTCGGTATAATTATCAGGCAATGTTTGCAAGCGTTCAGCTTCAACAGGAGTTAATTTGCGAATAATATAATCACCGTCCGGCAGATTTATAAAATATGATTTACCATTACATTCAACACAGCCATTATTGACAGTATAAATTTTACATTTTAACTTAGGAGTTTCGTCTATTGATATAAGGTATAATCCGGTTTTAGCTCCTTGACCTCCGCCGTTTGCAGATAATGCTACAGACTTTCCATATGGTGAATAAATACGCTGACCTTGTCCACCATTGCCGTATTGACCTATTCTAATAGGTTCGATTATATAATTATTGTGTATAAAACTGCCTGTCGCTGTAACAGTCGGCATTTTACTTTTAATTTTTATACCGCCTTTGTTAAAGCCGTGCGGCCGTTGATAAATAAACGGTTCAGCAACCATTGTATGCCTGTGTTTTTCTAAAGTATCTTTAAATATTGCTGCTTGACACCGGGTTGTATAGGCATAGGACTTTTCCTGCCAAGGGATACCACTCTCAAGAATATCTTTGAGCAATATTCTTTTATCTTTCGGTTGTTGAACATTTGGAATATTAGTCCAATAACAACGCTTACGCTGTTGTGCAGAAACAAGAGCGGAGTTAATCATTATAGGCTCAACGCCTAATTGTTCAGATATAAACGCTTTAATGTCCTTATGTATGCTGTAATTATTTTCATATAAAAAATATTTACATCCGCTTTCTTTCAAAGCTCTGACAAAGTGCATAAACAGTTGACCGCCTACACCGTCAGGAGTTATTTCTCTGCCTTTTTTAGCAATAGACCAATATGTGCAAGGCGAGCCGCCAATCAGCAAATCAAAGCCTTTGTACTGTGTGAAGTCAGCTGTTGTTACATCTCCCATTTGTTCAATCTGCGGATAATTCTTTTGACTGACTTTAATTGCATATTTATCAATTTCATAAGCAACATATCGTTCTACAGATATTCCTGCCCTCTCAAGAGCAACCATTCCACAACTGATACCGTCAAATAAACTTAAAACTTTAAAGCCTTTACTTGTATCTATTCTCATAATGATATAATATTAATTATCTTCCAATAATTTTGCACCGCACAGCTCGCCAGTGCTGCAAATAACATTTTTTATATCTTCCATTAATTCAGAGTCGCTTGAAGATATATCATAAATTTTAGCTTTTGTTATATCCGGTCCAAATAAAGGTATCTGCTTATTCTTGCCTTTATTTACAAAACCATAAACATATTTTCCTGAGGATTGTATTACAATTACAGCCCTATTTTTCATTTTTATCCACCACCTCTAATATGAAGTTATGTATTTTTACCTTTTGTAATTTGCTCAGTTTCCTGTATCTTTTCTTGAACATTACGATTCGGATTAGTATAGTTGTCAGAGATAACCTTAGCATTGTGCAATATTTGTTTCCGTGAAATATGAAAGGTTCGTTTTTCATTATTCCATTCATCACAGGCAGGCAAGAGTTTGTCCTGCCTTTCCTGTGATGTTTTTTGCAATAGATTTTCTTTTTTGGGGTTCTGAGGTTCAGAAGGAATATTGAGATTAATAACATTGCATAGAGCCAGTTTTGCAGCTTCCTTGTCGAGCTGATAATTATTTATATAAGTCTGACAAAGAAACATTTGCATATCACGAGGATAATTCTCAAGCTGTGATACTGATACATTCATAAGTTCAGCAATTTCCGGCAATAGTCTATCATAATCACTATTTTGTTCACATCTTGAAAGTTCTCGTTCCATATAAATTTTACTTTCCTTTTTTATATTTTGAATTAGCAAACACTAATTCAGTCTTATTCTCAGAATTAAGCTTCAGAGCTGCATCAAAAGTTTTACCTGATTTTGATTTTAATCCTTTTAATGTATCTGTTTTTCCTTTTGTCAGGAGCTTTTCAGCCTGTGTCACTGTAAGATTTTTTCCACATATGTTTTTCCATACAGTGAAACCACAATTTTTGTCCTCGCAAGAGTATGATTTTGGATATGCATATACTTTTTTACCGCAAACAGGGCAGACACCAACAACTGACCAACGCTCAAAATGCTTACTACTGTCAACAGAACTGTAAGTCTGAACAAGGTATCTGACCGTGTCTTCAATCTGCAACATAAATTCTTCTGCGCTGACAATACCTTTTTCAATGCCTTGCAACGCTGTTTCCCAGACTGCCGTCATTTTTGCAGATTTTACATCATCGGGTACACATTCTATAAGCTTAATTCCTCTGTCTGTTGGCAGTATTTTTTTGCCGTCACGGACAATGTATTCACGGCTGACAAGATTTTCAATAATTCCTGCTCTTGTAGCAGGAGTACCAAGTCCTTTTTTCTCAACATCACTGCCTTCAACATAATCTGTATTACCCGCTGTTTCCATTGCTGACAGTAGAGTTGCATCTGTAAATTGCTTTGGCGGTGATGTAAAATGCTCTGATACCGTTGCTGTAACAGTACTAAATTTCTTATTAAGACATAGCGAAGGCAAGTATTTGTTCGGATTAAAATGACTTTCCAGTTCTTTTTTACTTTTTATTCTGACACAAGCGTCAATATACTTCCAACCAAAGTTATCTGGGTAAGTTTGGTATGCAGCAAACAGTTTGTCACTATTATCAGATTTAAGCTCCACGGTTAAAGTAGAGTACTTATAATCCTCTCCTACAGCAGCACATAATCTTACAGCCAGTAGAAATAAAATATTAAATTCCGTTTCAGGCAGAGAGGATAAATCATACTTTGTTATTTGCTCTGTAGGCAATAAAGCGTGATGGTCGGATACCATAGAATTATTAATGCATTGATTAACATTAGAAGGCATTCGGGGAATTTTGGTATATACGCTGTAAATATGTTCAATAAGCTGATTAGCTGTATTTTCCATATCATCAGTAATATACTGACTATCTGTGCGAGGATATGTAGCAAGCTTTTTCTCATAGAGCGACTGCAAATAATCAAGTGTTTTTTGCGCAGTATAACCGTAAATGCTATTAGCATCACGCTGCAATGATGTTAAATCATATAATTTTGGAGGAGCAATGGATTTTCTCTTTTCAAACATATTAGTTACTGTAAAATCAGTCTTATTAACTAATGATGCAAGTTTATTTGCTTCATACTCTGATTTAAACTCGTCTGCACTTGTAGCTGTAAATTCACCGAGGTCAATATCAACTTTGTAAAAAGGCTCTTTAATAAAGTTTTTTACCTTATTATTACGCTCAACAATCATTGCAAGCGTAGGTGTCTGTACTCTGCCAATATTGAGAGGTGTGCCGTAGCGTATCGAAAACAGCCTTGTTGCATTCATACCAATAAGCCAGTCTGCTTTTACTCTTGATAATCCGGCAGAATAAAGAGCATCGTATTCCGAATCATCTTTCAAGTTTGCAAAAGCTTTTTTTATTGCACTTTCCTCAAGTGAAGATGTCCATAATCTTTTTACGGGCTTATTACATCCTACCTCGTTATAAACGTAGCGAAATATACATTCACCTTCTCGTCCGGCGTCTGTAGCACAAATAATCTGCGTAACATCCTTTCTGGACATCAGACTTTTAAGTACATTAAATTGCTGTTTTGTTGACTTATTAATTTCAAATTTCCAATCATATGGTAAAATTGGCAGATTTTCAAATTTCCACGGTTTTTCGGCATACCGTTCATCATATGCATCCGGCATTGCAAGACCGACAAGATGACCAACACACCAAGACACAATATATTTTTCATTGGCAAAGCAGTTATTTTCTTTAGAATTTGCACCCAAAACCGTTGCGATTGTACTCGCAACTGAGGGCTTTTCAGCAATAACTAATATCACTCTTCAATATCGTCCTTTCTTTCATCATCCTCGTTGATTTCGTCCTCTTCTTCAAAGTCAAAATCATCATCTTCATTTGTATTTGATGTTTCTTTCTTCTTGAATTTAAATTTATAAAGGACAAAACCAATTCCGCCTAAGATAACGATACCGACAACAAGATAGAGATAGAATTGTGAATTACCTGATGAATTTGGTGATTGAGCTGAACCTGTTTCTTCGGTTTCTTCTGTCGCTTCTGTGTTATCCTCATTGTTATCATAATTACCGCTTGTTTCATCATCACCAAGTAACTTGTTTATATCGTATGTATCAACTTCGTTAAGAAAATAAACATTATTTTCTGTTTTTGTTTCATCAATAATAACATAGAATACATCATCATCTCTTGTAGTTATGGCAATAAACTGATAATAGCCGTTATCCAACAAAATTTCTTCATTAGCAACAAGTGACGAATTACCTATTGTGTTTGTTGACCAGCTATAGTCTATTTTCTCCTTATCCGAACTCGCATCAGCATTTTCAGAATTTTCTTCAGCCGTTTTTGACTCTTCATTAGATGATTTATCATCTGTGGTATCAGAACTGTCAGTGTTTGATGATGCACTTGATGAGCTGCTGCCATTGCTTGAAGTAGCTGCATTTACGCTAACAGAAAATGTTAGGCATATGATGATTGCAACAAAAGCCGTAATTATTTTTTTAAACTTGATTGTTTTCAATTTTTTCATTTTCCTGACCTCCTAAGTCATTAATCAATTCAATAACATCCGCTTGAGTTAGATTGTTTTGCCGTAAAATATGGGCGAGAGCCAAGTCATTAGCAAGTGTAGGTACTGTACATTCGTTTTGCCTGACGACATTAATTATTTCACGGTCTTCCATATCCCTTATCTGCTTTTCTAATTTATTTTTCTGAGCATTTAAGGTCTTTATTTTTTTGTTGATGATATCAAGTTTTACCTTATATGCATCGATTTTATCTTGGTTATATGCCAATAATAATCAACCTTTCCAAAATTTTTATTCATTTTCAAGATAAATAAGAAAGCGTGGGTCAACACTATGCCAATCCCAACCGAAAATACCATATTTAATATAAACACTGATATGAAGATAGTTTTTACTTGCAGAAGTATTACTGATATTATCGTAACAATGCTTGTATGTATCTACTTTACCAATTAAGTCACCGGAATTAACAGTATTTCCAACCTGCAAGCCGAATTTAGCTGTTACATTAGTGTAAATAATCTTAGTTGAGCGATTATTGTTATCATCATACCAGTAGTTTAAATTCTCAGTAGTAATGACAGTAATTGTATGATTTTCAGAATCAATGCTATCAATTTTTCCATCAATCATAGAGTAAACATTTGTGCCGGAAGCAGCTTCAATATCAATGCCATCGTGTCCAAACAGTCCGCAATGCTTACTGTTCCACTCTTGCATATCATAACCGTATCCGTTATAAATTTTTCCTTGATTTATAAGTGTAGAAAAATCAGTATTAAGAGGTGATGATTTGTACATCTGATGATTACCATAAGTTTCAATGTTATC
>DKZL01000010.1:51330-67045 GCA_002493635.1 Ruminococcaceae bacterium UBA7075
TAATCTTATAGCTTCATCAAATGTCCTTTTTCTATACACATTTGTATAAAGTTTACATTCCTTTACATATTCTTCTTGCTTAAAATCTCTTATTAGCTGACGATTTTCTCCTTGATTGTCAACATATAATCTGACATCCTCTTTAGCCATAGCATAGTTAAAAGCATAGTCGCCAACATACAACTGAGTCTTATGATACCAAGTGTCACCAATCTTGAATCCCTTATATATACTGCCAGTAGAACCGCTAACTACATTTTTATAGAAACTGTTTATTTTACTGCCGGATGACAGCGTATATTCATAATTAAGGTTTTGAACATACATACCTGTTTTTCCATAAGCTTTTTTTCGATTTTTGATTTCTCCAGTATTTAAATCAAAATGAATAAATTTATCATTAGTGTAATTTTTCAATTCGTCCGGCAGTCCACTGGAACTAAAATCAAGATAACCGTACTTATTTCCTGATACTGTTGTTATGCCTGTACCGTCGGCATACCAAAATTCATTAAAACTCGGATATGCAGTAAAACTATTAACAGTTACCCAATGCGAGGTATTGATGTACTTGTGCTTAAATTCATATTCCTTGTCAAATAAATCCTGAATCACATCCTCATACTCAGATTTCCAAGTCCACAACGCAACATCCTCATTGTCAACGCTAAAATCATAAGTGTAAGCGCACATAAAGGCGATAAACTTATCATAATCAAAATCGTAAACTGCGTTATAAGGAAAATATGAACTGTTACCAAATATAAATTCAGTTGGTACATCTTCATAGCTGGAGGTATTAACACCCATACTGCTTAATCCCGATTTCCAGGTTGATTGTTGCTGACATCTCATAACAATCTGATTAAAATCATATGCAATCTCTGTATATGCATCAATCGCTTGTGCCATAGTGTAGTCTGTACAATTATACGTACCAAGAATATATGTGTTATTTTCAGCACCACCGCCGAACATCATTAATACAAGTGCAAAGAAAAAAATGATAATTATAAGTGGTAAAGATATTGCACCGACAAACTTCAAAATGAATTTGAAGAATTTCGCAACAATTTTCTTGACTACATCTTTTTTCTTTGGAGTTTTCTTCTTGACTGTTTTTTTACGCTTCGTTTTTTGAGCCTGAAGTTTTGTTTTTCGTTCTTGAAGACGATTTTGCTTTTGATGCAATTTATTGCTTTTGTTATGAGTTTTTCTTACTTTTTTAGCTTTATTATTTTTTCTGTGTCTGTTACCCTCGGAAATACCTTTTTTTACTTTTGAAAAAGCTTGATAAAATTCATTGTCAGCAGCTTCTTTGTCAAGCTGATTTGACATTGCTGATACAGGTCTGGCTGCTGATGCAAGTCCGACTTTAAGACTAAGAGGCATAGTTATTGTCATATGCTTTCTTTTTCTTATATTTAGAACAAATCTGCGCTGAACTTTATATTCTGCTTTTTCTACCTTAAGAAGCTTTTTAGGCATTTTTTGTTGCCGCAATTTCTTCTTTAAATGTTTGTAGTCAGTTTTTTCGGATTTGTAGCTTGCCTTTTCCTTTTTTAGCTTTTGTCGGGCAGACTGATATTCAAGCTTTGCAATTTTATGCTCCGATTTTTTGAGCTTTTGCGTAATAACAGCTTTCCGAGCTTGATTAATAGTTTTTGCTGTTGTTACAGCAGTAAGAGCCAGTTTTCCTGCATCGGATTGGTCGGCTTGCATTCTGAGATTATTAGTAAGCCGTCTGAACCCAAAAGAGCCGAATTCAATGGCAGCTGTTTCAGCAGCTAAAGCAGATTTCAAAGCAACTTTTTCAGCTGTCCTGCGTGTGTAATTTAAAGTTTTAACAGAATTCAAAGTCACTTTGCCGTGCCTTGTTATTGGCTGAATATTGTTAATCCTTCTTGTAATTGAAAAATTTGGAGCATCTCCCTCAAATCGCCTGTGCTCAGCAGATAGCCTGTGAAGAATACCTCTTTCTTTAAAAGCAGGTTTATTTGCTCTTACCAAAGACAAACGAGTGGTGTGTGACCCAGAACTTTTAGGCATTCTCTCAAATCGAATATGAAATTCTTTGCCTACAAGCTTATTTGTAACTATATCTTTGGCAAATAAAGTTACTTTTTCTGCTTTAAGTAAAGCTTTTGATGAATTTCTAATCAAAGCATTTTTTGATTTATTAAGTTTAAGTGGTGTGTGATTAACGACTTTGTGAAAAATTCCTCTGTCATTATAATCAATACTCATTTTGCCACCGCCTAACTTGCAGTAACTTCTATTTCTGTATTTTCAGATATTGCAGTGTCTTCTTTTTTCTTTTTATTCGGGTCAGTGTTGAGAAGCTTAAACATCAGTGTATCCTCCGGAAACTCATCTTCAAATGGTAGTATTACATCGCCGAAGAAAATTAATCCTTTGCCTTTACCACTGTTGGTTACATACTTTATTTGTGCATCAGATATATTGAGCTTGTCCTGTAATATCATTCTGTCACCTGATGCCTGATTTAGCATATAAATAAAGTCGGAATTATCATGAATATTTTCAATTTCAGGTGAAGCGAGCAGGTCTTTGACATTCTGAGTTATGCCATTCGGAATACCGCCCCATTTACGGAAGCGTTTCCAAATTTCTACGACATATTTTGCTGTCTGCTCATCTCGTAACAACAGATGAAACTCATCACAATAATAGTGTGTGCTTTTTACATCCCTGTTTTGTGCTACTCTGTTCCATACCTGTTCCTGTATAACAAGCATTGCAAGCTTTTTAAGTTGAGAACCAAGCTCTTTAACATCAAAGCAAACAAGCCTGTTGTTAATATCAACATTGGTACGATGATTAAAAATGTTATGAGAACCGGTTACATACATTTCAAGAGAATTTGCTACTCTGCTCAAAACCTCTACAACATCAGCCTTGCGCATTTCTTCGAGCAAATCTCCGAGTATAGGCATAGTATCAGCTGACGGATTATTTTGAAAAAAGCTGTTGTAAAGCCGTCTTGTGCATTTATCAATAGCTGAACTTTCCTCTGACGTTAATCCATACTTGCCACCTACAACAAGTTCACAGAGTGAGATAATAAAGTCAGATTTATCCGAAATAGGATTTTCACTGTCACCAATATCTTCAAGCGGAACATCCATAGGATTTACATACTGTTGACTTGCAGAAGAAATTTTAATAACCTGACCGCCAAGATGAATAACAATCGGATGATATTCGCCTTCCGGGTCATTGATAATGATGTCATCGTCAGAAGTAAGAAATACATCAACAATTTCACGCTTAACGGAAAATGACTTGCCTGAACCCGGAGTTCCAAGCCATAATCCATTAGGATTTTTAAGACTTTTTCTGTTAGCCAAAATCATATTTTTCGTAACGGAATTCAAGCCATAATATGTACCGCCACGTTGAAAAATCTCTTGAGTAGAAAAGGGAATAAATACTGCGAGAGATGATGTTCGTAAATCTCGGAAAATTGGCACGGCATTATAACCAAGTGGAAGACTTGATGCAAACGCTTGTTTTTGCATATAGTCAAGCTGTATAAGTTTGCAGTTGTTCTTCTGAGTAACTCTCTTGAGCGTTTCAATCTGTAGCTTATTAGATTCTTTAGTAGGTGAATAGTTTCTTACTGTGAGAGTTACATTAAACAATCGTTCATTTCGACTGTTTAAATCCTCAAGCAACTCTTTAAGCTCTTCCAAATAAATTTGTATATATTCAGGGAGAACATCAGAATCATATCCGGAACGAAATGCCTTTTTTTGTTCGTCAATTTTCATCTTCTGAACATCTGACAGTTTACCTCGTACATATTTCAACGCCTTAAGTTGGTCAAACGGCTCAATATGGAAATTCAGAGAAACAAGACCATTGCTTTTAAGATAATCTGAAATAATTCCGTCGGATAATTCGCCTGCAAGAATGTTAATTGTTGTTACACTGCCATAACCATCACCAATTTCAAATTCACTTTTGGTTTTGAATGATATTGACGGGCAAGCAATAAAATCTTTGGTTGAATAGCCACCTTTTTTAACCAATGCCCAATCAAACAGAAATGGTTCGTTTGAAAACGGATTGCAGGAATGATACAAAGCTTCAAGGCGTTCTTTACCATCAAGCTTTTTACAATGAACCTTAAATTCGGAAAACATTCGAGTGATTTCATTTGCTACCGTATTCAATTTAGCACGTGCAGTTTTAAGTGACTTAGCATCAAGAGAAAAAGTGAGATACCTTTTTATACTTCTTCCATTTTTACCATTAACAAGCAAGTCACAGCGATAGTCACTATATTCTTTTCGAATATCGTTATACTTATCATCACGCTCGTCAATTTTTACGATACCGATAAGTTCTTTTTTGTTGACTATCTGGCTTTCATATGTAAACTGAAACTTTATTGAATTATCAAAGTAATTCAGAATATCAGACCAAGAGGCAAACTTGCTGCCCTTTTCGTCATAGGTTGCAAGCTGATAGTTTGTATCGCCAAATTCTACCGTCATTGAATAAGTCTTACCTGATATATGACACACACCATCTTCAAACATAGTTTCATAGGGAAGAATTGATTGCGTTGAAGTCTGGTTATTGGTATTCATCTTTTTCAAATAAGCCATTCTATTGCGTATCTGCTTTACCTGTTCTTTTGTAAGCTGAACCTTTGGTTTCTTTTTACTTACAGCAGGTGTGCTTTTCGCTGTTTGCTTTTTATTTTTTTGTTTTGAGTTTTTCAAAAAGATTCACCTTCTTATTTTCATTTTCGAAATAGGTCGTATAACCTGCATCACTTAGCAATTTTTTTAGCCGATTATATTCAATCTGCCTTTCTATCGCCTTGAATTTGTTTTCAGTTTGATATGTAAGTATCCTTGGCTGTTTAAAAAATTCAAACATCAATTTCACTTGTTGTTCAAGATGAATGCCGTTTTTTTCATAAAGACCGCAAAAAATCGCCGGACCTGCAATAACTCCCATCGCAAAAATAGAAATTGTTAAATTCCCAATTAAAAATTTAACAAGAAAAAAGACTGCAAATCCTAAAACAAGACCAATTCCGAAACATATGGCTTGTCTTTTCGTCAGACCGAAAATAAATTTTTGCTTTATGAGCGATAAATCTTTTGGAATTTTTACAAAATGCTGTTGCATAAAAACCTCCTTTTCCCACTTATGCCCCAGTGGGGCATAAGTGGATTGTATTATTAATGTGCAGCAAATGATGATTTAGAAATATTTGCTGTACGGAACATAGTAAATATAAAAGCTACAATGAAGCCGAGTAATATAGCCATTGTCATTACTACGTCCCCTGTCTGACCGGACATCATCGTTGTAAGTGCATTAGCAAACAAAGATTTAAAAATAGCCAATGCCACAATGATGAAAAATCCTTGAAAAGCCAGTGCTAATATATTTCTTAACCAGTTTTTGCCTATATCGCCCCAATCTTTGTTCATAAATGTTGCCATAGGAATAGGGGAAATCGACAAATACATAAATACTTCAATAATCCTGCTTGCAAGGACAATAATTATTGCAGCCAGCAAAACAAATGTCACAATGATTATTACAAACGAAATAATCAGCGTTACTATCAGAGTACCAATATCTTGTGCCATCAAAGTACTGTGGAATGAAGAACTATTAATTAGGTTAGTATCTATAAATGCAGCACTACTACCAAACAACGCACTCAATCCGTCATTAACAGCAGATGTTCCAAATGCAAATATTCCGGTTGCAATATAGAAAACATTACTCACAAGCAGTATTCCGCAGAAGGTTTTTAAAATCCAGCGTATAAATATTGAATCATCAAGGTCTTTAAAGTTATTACCCGAGATAACCATTTGTATCAGCTCATATATAACCACAACCATTAATACAAATCCGCCGATAGGTACTATCACATTATTTGACAATGTTTCAATAGTGTTCCAAATTGGGGTTCCTGAACCTGATGTAGAACCAGTGAATGTTGTAGGGTCGCCGAGAAACTGACCAAAAAGTGGATTAATGCCTGTCCCGTTGCTATTATTTAAGCTACCTGACAGCATACTGTTTACCGTATTCAAAGAGCTTTCAATGCCGCCTGCAAGAACACCTTTAAACCAAGTTTCAATAGCTGTAATGGCATCGTTGATGATACTCATATTCATCACCTTCTTTCGTTATTTGATTTTGAACATATGTATTTAGTTTTTAGCTCATAGCACTTGACATCATATTCTGCAAAACCGGAACCAAGATTATGCCGACTGCAATCAGACCAATACCTGCCATAAGCTGTTTCATACCCTGCGATTTTGCACCCGGGTTATCATTACCGTAGCCTTCAATGAGGTTTACAACGCCCCATACACCAAGACCTGCACCAATCAGGCAAATAACTGCCTGAAGAACAGTAGCCGCTTTTGAAATAAATTCGCCTGTATTAACTGCTGCAAATACCGATACGCAACCGATAGTCATCATCACTGCAACAGAAGCGACCATCAAAATTATTTTTTTTGACCTCTTACACTTATTTGATAATGTAATTGATTTGTTAGAATTTTTCATCTTATAAAACTCCTTATAGTAATTTATTTTTCTGCTGAATACTCTTCAAAAACAGTTGTTTTATTAATTATTGCAGTATGCTTTTTCCTTTGCGAAACATACTTGGCGACATCAAAATAGTTGTTTTTGTCATAGTCAAACAGAAATTTATAATTTTTGTGTTTTGTTATATCATACTTACGGGATAAGAACGGATGCAGTCCTCTTATCTGCAGAATACATTGCGAGTTATCCATTACTTGCAATTCGTCCTGACTTTTCAATTCTTTTCCCAATTTCTGATAGTTCATACCGTAACTCTCCTGAAATCCACGAGTTTCGGATGTATTGAACATATATATGGTTTCCTTACCCAATGACTCGGAAATTTCTTTCAGCGTTGTTTTTTCCTTGCCACCGAGAAAAATGGTTGTATCGCAGTTACCTTCAATGGTATCTGCGTTGTCTTTGTAATTTGCCTTTAACTGTGATTTTGCCTGAAGAATTATATCTGCAGAAATTCCTCTGCTTCGTATTGTCGCAATCAGTTTTTCAAATTGAGGGATTTGCTTAATGTTTGCAAATTCATCAATTAAGCATCTGACCGGATATTTTAGCCTTCCTGAGCCGTCAGGATTATTGTCTGCCTTTGTACAAAGAAGATTAAATAATTGGGAATACATCATAGCCACAAGGAAATTGAAGGTATCGTCTGTATCCGAAACAATAATAAACAATGCAGTCAGTTCATCACCAATAGTATCAAGCTGCATTTCATCATAGCTTGTTATCTCTAAGACCTTATCAATCGAAAACGGAGCTAAACGAGTTGAACAGGAAATCAAAATAGATTTTGCTGTTTTTCCGGCAGCCAACTTATAAGATTTATACTGTCGCACAGCAAATCGTCCTAATTCTGCTCTCCACGGTTCAATTTTTAACCCTTTAAGTTCCGAATAATTTTCATTTTCTTCCTCAAACTCTTCATCATCGTCCCAATCATTTTCAATCCACCGTTCAAGGTAGAAAAATGCCCAGTCGATAGCATTTTTAAAGCTTTCATCATCTTCACGGCACTCAGATGCATTGATAAACTCAATTAGTGTTTCAAAATTCCACTCATCTTCCGGGCACATTGTTATAATCAAAGCTATATACGAAGTGTAGAGAAGCTTTTCAGCTTTAACCCAGAACTCATCGCCGCCTTTTTGTTCACCGGTGGTGTTGCTTATAAGTACTTCAACTGTTTTCAAAATATCCTGTTCACGGGTTTCAGGTCTTATGTATGCAAATGGGTTGTAATGCATTGATTTTGAAAAATCAATTGTATTGAAAATAATAATGCGATAGGGTTTATACCCAATGATTTTTCCACTGCTGTCTTTTTGTGGCTGACCCCGTTGCAGCATCTTTCCGCATTCAATGATAGTAGTACCTTTCGGGTCTGTATTAACATAGCTTGAATGCATCTGCATAAGATTCGGCTTTACATAGAATCGTGTTTTACCGGAACCTGAACCACCAACAACAAGAACATTCTTATTCCGGGCATATTTAGGCGATGAGGGTCTTCCGAGAGTGATACGCTCAGATTGAGTAAGTATGACATTATTCTCAAAATTATTATTGTCCATATACGGTTTAATGTCTTTTTCATTACCCCAACGAGCTGACCCGTATTCTTCATCATTTCGGAATTTTTTAGCGTGTTTTTTCTTGTATTCAATTACTAACTTAGCAACAACAGCTACTAAAATTCCAATTAATATGTCAATAATATTGAAACTTGGCAAAGGATTTGTAACAGCAGAGCTGAGATTATTAATAAAAGGCTCAAACTTAGTTGCAATGTTATTGCCAACAGCAACACGGTAAGCAAAGCAGATTTTATTACCAATCCAATAGAACATCATCAAAGGCAAAGCAAAGACTATAAATTTCTTAACTTTTTCTATATCAAATTTCATAATTAACGCCCTGAAATATCTGATTTTGACCTGTTCTTTTCCTTATCAATCTTACTTTGTTTTTGACTGATAGTTTTAGCGTTTGTTTTAATCTGCTCACGATTTACTACCTGCGTTACTGATTTTTCCTTTGATAATTTTTTATTGATACCAACAGCATATTCTTGGAATGCCTTTTTGAATGTATCAGAATTACTTGCAGTAAAGAAAATATGATATGTAGGCGGAGATGTAGATTTATCTCTCTTAAGGGCATAATCAATATCGTATTTTCTTGCCGTTTTCAGAAAATCCTTGATATTGTTATCAGTAACTTCAATACTGTCAAGCTTACCTTGTTTGGAGAGCTGACCATATGAGGTTTTTCCTTTACTTTTCATTTTTCCTGAAATATAATCTCTGAATATCTCTTTCAGCAAATCGGATGTTACACTAACAGCTTGTACGCTAAAGGCAATAGTTTTTTTAGCGGTATCCATATTATTCAGCAGCGGGTTCAGGCATTTGATAAATTCTGCTATCAGCCGCAAAAGCAGCAATCAATCCTGCTAAAACCTTATCGCACTCTTCCGCATCGTTATACATTCCAAGCCAAATTGCACCATCGGTTATTTCTCCGCTTAAATCATCAACCGACTTGCTGTTCAGGTCAAATGCAAGTATCGCAAATATATCAGTCTTATCAACTTCTCCGGCGAATGCAGATATTTGTTTTACATTGTCATAGTTTACAAGGTCGCCATCTTGTGTAATTATTGTCATTTTATAATTCCTCCTGATTTTGACTTATGCCCCGGTGGAGCATAAGTTGATTTAATTTGTTTTTCTTTATTCCTTTTTGTGAAACTTGTTGTGCATATCATAATTGACTTGTGTATCGTAAAATATGTCCATCGTGTGCGGAGCATTAAAAATACAAGTTTGCAAATAATTGCGTATATTTATAATTTCGTGTTTTGCTGACGCACTTTCAACACACTCAAAAACATAAAGAATATGTTCATATTCAATTTTTTCGAATTCTCGCACGACACGCTCAACAGGCATAAGCATTCCATTTGCATATATGCTTTCACAATTACGGAGATAAACATCTACAATAAGAGAAACGATTAAATCAAGGGTGGACTTTCCTTTGCCTTCAGCAATCAGTTCATCATATGAAATCTGCGATTTAACTTTTTCGACTGTTGATAAATAATCAAACTCATCCATCTTCTTATCAGGTAATGCTGAAAGGGCAGAGGTTGTTTTTGTAACAATGCCTTCCTTGATAGATTGATTGATATTATTCCTCTCAGTCTTATTAATATAATAAGAAGAGCCAATTTTATTTTTCAAACCTTTAGAGGTTGGTTTTTCAAACCTCTTGACTTCCTTTTTAGTGCTTTTTGGGGAAGTCTGAAATTCAGAGGTTGGTTTTTCAAACCTCTTGACCTCCATTTTAGTGTTTTTACTGGAAGTCTGAGATTTGTCTGTAGAATCATCACCTGAAAAATCATCACCTGAAAAATCATCATTTTGTTCAGAAAAGTTCATTACATAAATACGTGTAGGATTACCCTGACCTAACTTTTTACGAACAATTAATCCAATTTCATCAAGCTCTTTGAATATAGAAATGACCTTATTTTTCTTGATATTGAGCATATCCATTGCTTCGTCTTGTTTAAAATAAACATAAACCCGGTCATTTTCATCAATCCAATGATTTTGTTTTGACAGCGTTGACCTATCAAGCAACAGACCATATAAAATCTTTGCTTCGCAAGATAAGCTCTGAAAATCATCTGTAAACAACATTTTAGGCATACGATAGAATGTAAATTTATCAATGCCACTACTATTAAGATAATTAAACATTTTACATTCCTCACTATACTGATGTTTTATGTGATGCAATTTCTTTATGCACACTTTGGTATATACTTGATACTTTTCTTGAGCCGATATGCTCAATTAATTCAGCAAGTTCATTAATTGATGTTCCATTCTCAGCTTCAGTCAGAACAATAGAAAAAAGCATCTTTGATTTTAGTGAGTAATTTGAATATTCTTTTGTTAATAGTTCCTTTGGCATAACAAAACAGTTATTTACATCAGCCATACTTAAAACACTCTTTCATCACAAATTTCAATTATTGCCTGTTCGCTCATTTAGCATTTTTTTATTAAAAATATTATAAAAAAAGTAGAACCAATCTTTTTTCAAGATTGATTCTACTTGTGTAGACTTTTATTTTGTTCCCTTATTCAATCACACTGATAAGAGAAGAACTACCCACTATAAGATATTACAGCAGAAAGAAAAAATATTATACTCAAGGAAGTGATTAAAATAACAACCTACATTCATTTTACAAAAGAACAGCGAGAACAGGCAAGGCGAACCGACCTTGCGAGTTTTTTAATCAATCAAGGCGAGAAAGTCAAGAAATCAGGTTCAGAATACGAATGGCTTGACGGATCGCAAAAGGTTACAATCAGAGGTCACCTATGGTATCATCAGTACGAACAGATAGGCGGAGATGCGGTTGATTTTGTTCGCAGATTTTACAACAAGGACTATGCCGAAGCGGTGGAAATGCTTTTGAACGGCGGCGGTCAAATCATAACCTCACCGCCCATAGAAAAAGAGCATAAACACTTTGAACTGCCACCGAGAAATGACAGAATGAGCAGAGTTTTTTCTTATCTGCTGTTGACTCGTGGCATTGATAAGGATGTGCTTTATGAATTTGTACGAAGGAAAATAATTTATGAATCTGCCGATTATCACAACGCTGTCTTTGTCGGCTATGATTCAAACGGTAAACCTCGCCACGCACACAAGAGAGGAACGGTGACAAGCAATCCGTACAAAGGAAATGTCGCAGGCAGTCAACCGGAGTTCAGCTTTCATTGGCACGGTACAAGCGACAAGATATTTTTATTTGAAGCTCCGATTGATATGCTTTCCTACATATCAATGCAAAAAGCCAAAGACTTACAGGAAGTTTCGACGCGTGAAGATGAGTTGAAATACAATAAAACATTTGAGCGCGAATTGGCGGCGGCAGCTTGCCGCTGGAAAAATCATAGCTATGCGGCATCCTGCTCCGTTTCGGACAGGGTGCTTTTTCAATGTCTGAAAGACAATTCGAATATCAAAAATGTGTTTCTCTGTTTTGATAATGACGAAGCAGGACAGACAGCAAATAAACGCATAGCCGTTAAATTAAACTCAATGAATATACAAAACGAAATCCTCATTCCAAACCACAAGGACTGGAATGAGGATTTAATCTTTGAACCGAAAGGAGTTGAACAAATATGCCCTCAGGTATTATAACTCTGATTATTGTGACAGGTTCAATGTTTGCCTTGTTCATAATAATTTCTACGGTCGGCAATTACTATTCCCTCAACCGTATAAAGAACAAGACGGTCGGACAAGGTCAGCACGGAACGGCTCGTTGGGCGACAAAAAAGGAAATCAAGAAAACCTACAAGCAGATTGATTTCAAGCCCAATGAATGGCGTACAAATTCCGATAGCAGACCAACGGAACAAGGAATAGTTGTCGGCTGTAAGAACAGCAGAAAAGGCACAACAGCAATGGTTGATACAGGTGATGTTCATGCTCTGATGATTGGTGCGGCAGGCGTCGGCAAGACTGCATTTTGGCTTTATCCGTGTATTGAATATGCCTGTGCAACCGGTATGTCATTCATGGTAACCGACACAAAGGGAGATATTGTTCGAAACTACGGAACGATTGCAGAAAAATATTACGGCTACAAAATTTCTGTCATAGATTTGCGTAATCCCACACGCTCACACGGCAATAATCTCCTGCATCTTGTGAATAAGTATATGAACTTATACAAAGCTGAACCTGAACAGCTTGTTTACAAGGCAAGAGCAGAAAAGTATGCAAAAATCATTTCAAAAACAATTATCCTTTCAGGTATGGACTCGGCTTCATTCGGACAGAACGCTTACTTTTATGATGCCGCAGAAGGACTTTTAACAGCAACTATTCTGCTTGTTTCAGAATTCTGCGAACCCGAAGAAAGGCATATTGTTTCGGTATTCAAAATCATTCAGGAGTTACTTGCTCCGACCAACAAGAAAGGTAAAAATCAGTTTCAGCTTTTAATGGACTATCTTCCCGATGACCACAAGGCAAAATGGTTTGCAGGGGCGGCTCTAAATACTGCTGAACAAGCTATGTCAAGTGTTATGAGTACGGCACTTTCAAGGCTGAATGCCTTTCTTGACAGTGAGTTGGAACAGCTTTTGTGTTTTGATACAGAAATAGACGCTGAAAAATTCTGCAATGAAAAGTGTGCGATATTCATTGTAATGCCGGAGGAAAACCCCAACACTTTCTTTATGGTATCACTCATTATCCAACAGTTTTACAGAGAAATTCTTTCAGTTGCAGATGAAAACGGCGGTGTACTGAAAAATCGCTGTGTGTTCTTCTGCGACGAGTTCGGAAGTGCGACACGTTCCTAACTGAAAAGGTTAGGCACTAAAATATGAACGTAATATAGTTCTGTTTAGTAGAACTGATAGTCCGAAAGGTGGAATGATAGGGTAACGCCTTGAAACGCCTTCCCTAATACTCCGACTGGCATTTTCTGTAATGGAATTTGTCAGAAGCTCGGTGAAGTCGGCTGAGAGATACCGTAAGTCATATCAAGGTATGATACGAAAGTTGTTTAGAGATAAATGATGTATCCTATAGGTCGGGGGTCTATAAAATATATATGGTGAGAATGACATTATTGTCTGACAAACCTGCGAATGTACGGGTCTAAAACTCGACTATATAGAAATGTATAGACTGCCTTTGTGCAGTGACAGTGAGGTAAAGTAAGATTTTCCGATATGAAATACCTTATGATGTTACAGGCATCATCAAGCTGTCAGGCTTAGAGCAAGGCACCTAAGTATATATGTAAAGATAGGACTATCGGAACGTGGCAACCCATAATACACAGATGTGGTACAGACGAAGAAAAATAAGCTGTTTTGATTATGGGTCAAGTCGTGGCACTACCTATGATGTTTTCTGTAATGGAAAACGGAGGGACAGCCACAAGTCGTTACTAATATTTTGTTAAGGTGTTAATAATCATAGCTTCGAGTATGATTAGGAGAAATCCGAGAAAAACAAACCTGAAAGGGGGAGTTGCCTATGACAAAGCAAAGAAAATTAAGACATTCGGAATATTATGACCTGCAAGAGTGTTTTGATGAACTATATGCAAAAAGTAAGGATAACTATATTTTTACTAATCTTATGAATTTAATCAAAGATGAAAATAATATTAAACTTGCATGCAGAAATATCAAAAGAAATTCAGGAAGTAATACTTGCGGTACAGATAATAGAAGTATTAAAGATATTGAAAAACTGTCCGCTGAAAAATTAGTTGAGATTGTCCGTAACAAGCTTGAATTTTATAAACCTAAACCAGTAAGAAGAGTAGAAATTCCTAAACCTAATGGTAAAGTCAGACCGCTTGGTATTCCAACAATTATTGACCGTATAGTGCAACAATGTATACTGCAAGTGCTTGAACCTATATGTGAAGCAAAATTTCACGAAAGGAATAATGGCTTTAGACCAAACCGGTCAGCAGAAAATGCACTTGCACAATGCTATAAAATGATACAAAAACAAAATCTACATTATGTAGTTGATATTGATATCAAAGGTTTCTTTGATAATGTTAACCATTCGAAACTAATACGGCAAATGTGGAATTTAGGAATAAGAGATAAACAACTAATCTGCATAATAAAACAAATGTTAAAATCTCCTGTTGTGCTACCTAATGGAAATACGATATATCCAAATAAAGGAACACCGCAAGGTGGTATACTGTCGCCTTTGCTTGCGAATATAGTTCTTAATGAATTAGATTGGTGGGTAAGTAGCCAATGGGAAACTATGCCAACACACAAGAAATACAAACTAAGTAAAAATCGTAATGGTGTGTCGGAATGTAGAAGTTACATAAATATGGTTCTGCGTTCAAGTAATTTGAAGGAAATGTACATTGTTAGATATGCAGATGATTTCAAAATATTCTGTCGAAAACGCAGTGATGCAGATAAGGTGTTTATTGCTGTAAAGAAGTGGTTGAAAGACAGATTAAAACTTGAAATAAGCGAAGAAAAGTCAAAAGTTGTTAATCTAAAAAAGCGTTATTCTGACTTTTTGGGTTTTAAATTAAAAGCAGTTAAGAAAGGTAATAGATTTGTTGTTAGGTCACATATGTCTGATAAGGCTATAAAAAGTGAAACAGAAAAACTCAAAAATCAAATCAAAGTAATAGAATATTCAGGTGATTTGAGGGATAAAGTATTGCAAATCAAAAGATACAATTCAATGGTTTTTGGTATTCATAATTATTATAGATATGCCACAGCAGTTACAATTGATTGTATGGCAATTCAATATCAGATAAATAAAATAATATATAATCGACTAAAACAACAAGTTAAAAGAATAGGTACAATAGGAAGAAAGTATATATCGGATAGATATGGTAAAAGCAAAATGATAAGATTTATTTGTGATGAACCTATATGTCCTATAGGATATATCCAAACTAAAAATCCTATGTACAAGAAGATTAGGATATGTAAGTATACAAAAGAAGGTAGGAAGGAAATTCATAAAAACCTGAAATTTGATGAACACACTATAAAAGTTCTTCATATGTTAGCTACTTCTTATCTGCCTGATAAAAGCGTTGAATATTTGGATAATAGAGTTTCTGTTTATGCATCACAATATGGAAAGTGTGCTGTAACAGGAAACACATTATGGATTGATGAAATACATTGCCACCATATAAAACCGTTAAGTATGGGTGGCGATGATAAGTATAAAAACTTAATAATTATCCATAAAGATATTCATATTCTTATACACGCAACCAATAAAGAAACTATACAAACATATCTAAATAAAATCAAACCCGATAGGTCTCAACTTGATAAAATAAATAAGTTTCGAGTTTTAGCAGGTAATACTGCAATTTAATTTTTTATACTTTGAAGTTAACACTAAATAAACAGAAATATTAATATCGATGGGGCGCCGTGTGAGTCCGAAAGGCTCACGCACGGTGCTAGGCGGGGGAAAAGGTGGAGATAGTATCAAAGCTTTACCTATCGCAATC
>DKZL01000008.1:0-1155 GCA_002493635.1 Ruminococcaceae bacterium UBA7075
TTTACATAGTCAGCATGGCCCGGGCAGTCAACGTGTGCATAGTGACGGTTAGCTGTTTCGTACTCAACGTGAGCTGTGTTGATTGTGATACCACGCTCTCTCTCTTCAGGAGCCTTATCGATGTTAGCGTAATCAACGAAATCAGCGTCGCCTTCGAGGTTGAGAACCTTTGTGATAGCTGCAGTAAGTGTTGTTTTACCATGGTCAACGTGGCCGATTGTACCAATGTTAACGTGCGGTTTATTTCTTTCAAATTTTTCTCTTGCCATTGGAAATTTCCTCCTTATAGTTGTAAAAAGAATTTACAAAGATTTATAGTTATTGTATCAATATTTTTAAGAAAAATCAATACATTTTTTAAAAAATTACTGTAAAACTGCCTTAAAATCAGTCTTTTTTAGCTCTTTCGCTTGTAATTTTCTCTGCAATGTTTCTTGGAACCTCTGCATATGTGTCAGGCTCCATAACATACTGACCGCGGCCCTGAGTCTTTGAACGCATATCAGTAGCGTAACCGAACATCTCAGAAAGCGGAACATGAGCGATAACTCTCTGAACACCGTTGTCTGCTTCCATACTCTGAATCATACCACGGCGAGAGTTAAGGTCACCGATTACATCACCGAGGTATTCCTCAGGAGTGATAACTGTAACCTTCATAATAGGCTCGAGGAGTACAGGGTCTGCCTTCTTCATAGCTGACTTGAATGCCATTGAACCGGCAATCTTAAACGCCATTTCAGATGAGTCAACTTCGTGGTATGAACCATCATAAAGCTCAACTCTTACGTCAACAACGTTGTAGCCTGCTACAACACCGCTGAGCATTGCGCCCTGAATACCCTGGTCAACTGCCGGAATATATTCCTTAGGAATAGCACCGCCGACAATATTATTAACAAATTCGTAGCCCTTGTCCTTGTTAGGCATAATATTGATCTTAACGTGACCGTACTGACCCTTACCGCCTGACTGACGAGCATACTTTTCATCAACAGAAGCTTCCGTACGGATAGTTTCCTTGTATGCTACCTGAGGAGCACCGATGTTTGCTTCAACCTTAAATTCACGGAGAAGACGGTCAACGATAATCTCAAGGTGAAGCTCACCCATACCTGCGATAATAGTCTGACCTGTTTCTTCATCTGTATATGC
>DKZL01000008.1:1461-8577 GCA_002493635.1 Ruminococcaceae bacterium UBA7075
TTAGTCTTAGGCTCAATAGCAACACGGATAACAGGATCAGGGAATTCCATAGACTCAAGAATTACAGGGTGCTTCTCGTCACAGAGAGTATCACCTGTTGTTGTATTCTTAAGACCAACAGCAGCAGCGATATCACCTGCATATACGCAGTCGATATCTTTTCTGTCGTTAGCGTGCATCTGAAGAATTCTACCCATACGCTCGTTGTTGTCTTTAACTGAGTTGTAAACTGTTGTACCTGCTGAAACCGTACCTGAATAAACACGGAAGAAGCAGAGTTTACCAACAAACGGGTCAGTTGCAATCTTAAATGCAAGAGCTGAGAAAGGCTCTTTATCAGAAGACGGTCTTTCAACTTCGTCGCCTGTATCAGGGTCAACACCCTTGATAGCAGGAACATCTGTTGGAGCCGGCATATAATCTACTACAGCATCAAGAAGCATCTGAACGCCCTTGTTACGGTATGAAGAACCGCAAGTTACAGGAACCATATCGTTGTCGATAGTAGCCTTTCTGATTACCTTCTTGATTTCATCAACTGAAATATCTTCGCCGCCGAAGTATTTCTCCATAAGTTCCTCGTCGAGTTCAGCAACTGACTCAATGAGTTTCTCATGGTACTCGTTAGCGAGATCCTGCATCTCTGCAGGGATTTCCTCTTCACTATAATCTGTGCCGTCTTCGTTATGATAGATTTCAGCCTTCATAGTTACGAGGTCAATAATACCTGAAAAATCGTTTTCAGCACCGATTGGGAGCTGAATAGGAACAGCATTACATTTAAGTCTGTCCTTCATCATCTGAACAACATGGTAGAAGTTTGCACCCATGATGTCCATTTTGTTGACATAAACCATTCTCGGTACACGGTAGTTGTCAGCCTGACGCCATACAGTCTCTGACTGAGGCTCAACGCCGCCCTTAGCACACAATACTGTTACAGAACCATCAAGTACACGAAGTGAACGCTCAACTTCAACTGTGAAGTCAACGTGACCAGGTGTATCGATGATGTTGATTCTGTGCTGATCATACTGCTGTTTGCTTCCTTTCCAGAAAGCTGTTGTAGCAGCAGAAGTGATTGTGATACCACGTTCCTTCTCCTGAACCATCCAGTCCATTGTAGAAGCACCGTCGTGTGTTTCACCGATCTTGTGGTTTACGCCAGTATAATACAGGATACGCTCTGTTGTTGTGGTTTTACCGGCATCAATGTGCGCCATGATACCGATGTTTCTTGTTTTTTCAAGTGAAACCTGTCTTGGCATAATATCCTCCTATTTAAACTTTCACGGGTTAAATTACCATCTGTAATGTGCGAAAGCCTTGTTTGCTTCTGCCATCTTGTGAGTATCCTCACGCTTCTTGAATGCACCGCCGGTGCTGTTTGTGGCATCAAGGATTTCTCCTGCAAGTCTTTCCTTCATTGTCTTTTCACTTCTGGCTCTTGAGTAAGTTGAAATCCAACGAAGACCCAATGTCTGGCGTCTTTCAGGACGAACTTCCATAGGAACCTGATATGTGGCACCGCCCACACGGCGAGCCTTAACCTCGAGAACAGGCATTACGTTTTCCATAGCCTGCTCGAAAACCTCAAGTGGGTTATTACCTGTCTTGTCAGCAATAATGTCAAATGCACCGTAAACAATCTTCTGAGCAACGCCCTTCTTGCCGTCGTACATAATGTTGTTGATAAGACGAGTTACAAGTTTTGAATTATAAAGCGGATCCGGTAATACGTCACGCTTTGCAATAGAACCTCTTCTTGGCACTTTGCTTCCCTCCTTCACAATAATAGAGATATCATAGGTACTCGAAAGCGACAAACTCCCGTATGCCAACAAGACATTCTACTATATATAGTAAAATTCCTGCCGCATAGCAGAACTTAATAATTTAAGTCAAGAGAGTTTTGTCAATTCCTATTTTTTATTTTTTCTTTGGTCTCTTAGCACCGTACTTTGAACGGCTCTGCATACGACCATTTACGCCCTGAGCATCGAGTGTACCACGAACGATATGGTAACGAACACCAGGTAAATCCTTAACACGGCCACCACGAATAAGAACAACGCTGTGCTCCTGAAGGTTGTGACCTACGCCGGGGATATAGGAACTAACTTCAATTCCGTTAGAAAGTCTTACTCTGGCAATCTTTCTGAGTGCTGAGTTAGGCTTCTTTGGTGTAGCTGTCTTTACAGCAGTACAAACACCTCTCTTTTGTGGGGAGCTCTGGTCAATAGCAACACGCTTCTTTGAGTTCCAGCCTTTCAAAAGTGCAGGAGCCTTTGCTTTCTTTTCGGAAACAGTTCTGCCCTTACGTACCAACTGGTTAAATGTAGGCATTAATTTGTCCTCCTTCCTTAAAATATGTTTAGAAATTGAAAAACTTCGTACGACATTGCTTTTCCCGAAATTGGGCATAATTATACAATGTCCCACGATTTATTATTATATAGCAACGGATTACCGTTTGTCAAGTATTTTTTAACCGCTTCACAAGTTTTCCTTAATATTAACCTTTATCGCCCGAAGATTTACTTCAGCTTATTATTAAACTTCATAACACACTAATAAAAGATAAATTATAGTTTATTTTTTCAGCCGCTTCATAAGTTTAAATTAATTTGTAACCGTTGCAAGCCGAAGTACCCCTTCGGGTCGCAACCGTCACATACTAAACCAAACTTATGAAGCGTCTTAAAGGTTTCTTATTATACCGAACAAAAGCAAAAGGACAATCAGCACATACAACGTGACTGATTGCCCTAAACTTAATTTTTGTGAACCTGTTTTTATATATCTGAAAATAATTGTAATTGCCAGAATCAAAAACACAGGCGACAGAACAAACAAAGCAGCGTTGTAATGAAAAGCCGACTCAAAATCCAGATTGATAAGTGAAATAATCATTCTTGATACTCCGCACCCCGGACAGTTAAGCCCCGTCAGAGTGTGAAAATAGCAAGGGATTCCTATTCCTGTAAATCTGTAGAATATTATGTAAGCTATACCGAACGCTATTATTATTCCAAACAGAAATAATACTTTCTTTGCTCTTTTTCTCATTTTCAGAAATTAAACAAGATTGTTAATTTCATTCTGAACAAGCGCATAAGTAATTAATCCGCCTGTTACAAGATAGAGAATGATGTACAAAACACCGCTGTTGCTTGAAGGAATTCCACGAGAATTCTTTATGTTATCAAGACTTTCGCCGCATTTGTAAGCCCAGTAAAGACCGTAAATTCCGCATGTTACAATTGCCAAAAGTAAAGCCACACCGCCGGATGTAGCATTCGGCTTACCTGAAAGCTTGTTAAGATCGTTTGTAATCATAACAAACCAAACAAGTCCGAAAATTCCGCATGTGACAATAGAAAGAACAATGTACAATGCGATACTTCTCTTTTCGATCATTTTATGTACCTCCATTTATTATAAGATGTTTCCATTATATTGAACATTGCATATTTTGTCAATATATATCAAACAAAATCGCAAAAAATATATTGTGCATCAAAAATTAATAATTAAAATCATACTAAATTGCGCTTTATTCATCGGTATTTTAATCCACAATATTGACTTGTCTAAAATTAATTATGATTTGACCGGCTTATATTTTAATCTGATTAACCGTGCAGCATACAATATAAGCATAAAGCACCAAGCCAAGCCCTCTGCATAGGCGATTATCATATTTCCGCAAACATCCGCAAGCACATATGAGGCAATAATTCGCACAACAAGCGACAATATGCCTGCAATGCTTGAATAAACAACATCTCCCACACCCTCTATGTAACCCCGTACAGCCATAGCCAGTCCGTACACAATGTAAAAGCACGCAATGCTTGCAAAAAAGCTTTGCCCAATATTTACAACAGGCTTGCTCACACCGAATATCGATATGAGATAGCCGCCTGTCGGAATGACAATAATACTTATAACAGCTGAAACGGCTGTCATCATTACAATACCTACAAGCAAAACCTTTTTGGCTCTCTTCAAATTTCCTGCGCCGTAATTCTGTGCAACAACAGTCGATATGCCCGACCCGAGGTTGATAATCGGCAAAAGAATTATTGAATCGACCCTGTATGCCGAGGTTATGGCGGCAACAGTCTGTGTGCCGAAGCCGTTCATAAAATTCTGGAGAAGCAAAGCACCGACCGCCGTTATGCTTAATTGTATCATAGGAGGAACGCCGAACCTTATACCGTCAGACATTACAGAAAAATCGAAGGATTTTTTGCCTATACGGAACCGAAGGACACTGTGCCTTCTGATTGTATATATTACCATAAACACTGTCATTACAATTTGTGAAGCCACCGTTGCAGCGGCTGCGCCCTTCACTCCGTAATGCAAAACTGCAACAAACAGCACATCAAGCACAACATTCAATACTGATGAAATAAGCACGGCATAAAAAGGAGCCTTTGCATCACCTATTCCTCTGAGTGCCGCTGAACAAACATTATACACAGCTAAAAACGGCACTCCTGCAAAGATAATTCTTATATAGTCTTCAGCAAGGCTTATGGTTTCGGGAGTAGTGTTCATTAACCTGAGAAGTTGTGAAGAAAAACACGCTCCCAATACAGAAAACACCGTAAATGCAACTCCCATTATAACTGCAAAGGAAGATAACAATCGGGGAAGATATTCGTAATCTCCTGCGCCGTATTTCTGAGCAAAGAGAATATTAAGACCAATAGTAAAGCCCGTTATTGCAAGCACTAAAAAATTTATGACCGTAGTTGTCGAGCCTATTGCGGCAAGCGCAACCTCACCCTCGGTATTGCCCACAATAAAAGCGTCTGCCCAGCTGTAAAGCTGCTGCAAAATTCCGCTTAATATCAGCGGCAGGCTGAAACGGATAAGTTCCGCTGTTATGCTGTCCGATTTTTTATTTAACTCGTTTTCTACCAAAATATCTACAAACCCTTTTTTTGTATTTCAAATAATCATCACCAAAGGCGATCAGCATATGATCCTCCTCAACATTTACAATTTGTAAATGCAGCATTAATGCGGCAAGCAAAGAAAGTACATACAGTGTCAGATTAAAAAACATCATCACCATACCAAGATACACCAAATCAAAACCGAGAAAGGCAGGATTTCTGCTTATGCTGAATATTCCGTTTGTAACAAGCTCGGTTTTATCCGTCTCTGAAACACCTGCCCGCCAGCTGTCACGCATAGTGAAAACTGCCGTAATAAAGATGACAACTCCGATTACCGCAATAACCGCTCCTGCAATTCTTGCCCATAAAGGCAGATAAGAAGTTACTAAAACAATGCTTGCAACCTCTGCTATCGGCACAAGAATGGTAGCAATCTTCATTGTACATTCAACAAACTTTACAAACCCCGTTTTTCCCTTGCCTATATGGTCGGTTACAATGCCCTTTTTCCTTTGCGCAATCATCTTGCAAAAATAACAGCCGTAAAACGCAAGCAATATAGCTATTCCAATTATTCTGAAAATCATAAACGTCACCTTTTCTTTTTTAAGGCTCTACTGCATATCAATAGTATGCATATCAACAGTAAATAAAAATAAATATCCGATAAGCTTGTGAAATAATTCACTGCTTATCGGCTCTGTTTATTTGTTTTATTTTACATAAACCTTATTATTTTTCAATTTCATAGTTAAGCTTGTGGTCTTTTGCATACTTTTCATAAATAAGTACCTCTCTTAATTTTTGTTGAGGTATTAAATACCGCCCATTATTCTAACATAAAAACACAGCAAAATACAATTATTTTACAAGATTTTCTATAATTTCGGCAGCTTCATCAAGATATTCACCTTCAAACGCTTCAATTCTGCCATTATCGACAAGATTTGCAAGCTCAGGATTAATCGGAAGCTTTGCAAGCACCCTTGTATTGTACTCTTTTGCCACACTGTCAATATGGCTTTCGCCGAAAACATTGATTTTTTTGCCGCAGTCCGGGCAGGAAAAATAGCTCATATTTTCAACCAATCCGAGAACGGGTACATTCATCATATTTGCCATTTTTACAGCCTTTTGAACAATCATTGAAACAAGCTCCTGCGGAGAAGCCACAACCACAATTCCGTCAAGCGGTATGCTCTGAAAGACAGTAAGCGGAACATCGCCTGTTCCCGGCGGCATATCAACAAACATATAGTCTATATTATGCCAGATTACATCCTTCCAGAACTGTTTTACTGTTCCCGTAATTACAGGCGCGCGCCAGACAACCGGATCGGTTTCGTTGGGCAAAAGAAGGTTCAGCGAGATTACGTCGATCCCCGTTTCGGTTGATACGGGCAGTATTCCTTCCTCGCTGCCTCTGCATTTTGTGTGAAGTCCGAATGCCTTTGGTATGGACGGTCCTGTAATATCGGCGTCCAGAATTGCCGTTTTTTTGCCAAGTCTGTTAAATGTTACGGCAAGCATTGAAGTCACAAGACTTTTTCCTACTCCGCCTTTTCCTGACACAACACCTATTACTTTTTTTACACTGCTGTATTTGTTGAGTTTTTCGTGCAGATCTGTCTGTCTGTCTTTGCAGTCAGATGAGCAGGACGCACAATCGTGATTACAACTCATTTTTATTTCCTCCTTATTTTTTTAGTCGCTGTATTTTTTAGTCCGCTATATAAGTTTGATATACTATATAACTCCTATTCCCGAAGTTCAAACTTCAGTTTGATGGTAAACTTCATTTTTTATCTTCGCTTAATAAGTTATATTTAACATATAATACTGTATCCCGAAGTTTTTTCAGTCGCTTCATAAGTTTGCGTTAAAATGTAACCGCCCTGACCCGAAGATATACTTCGGTTGTTCGGTGAACATCATAATGTACTCATATAAGTAGCTAAATTATAGTTTAGCGACGGTAGTCGCTTTATCCGTTATAAAAGTCGGATTTAATATCAACCTCGGCATCTCGGAGTTTGAACCTGATAAATTAAATTATAGTTTTTTTAGCCGCTTCATAAGTTTGCATTAATATGTAACCGTCGCAACCCGAAGATATACTTCGGCTTATCGGTAAACATCATAACGCACTAATAAAAGCTAAATTATAGTTTATTTTAATAATAAATGAAGTTTTGTGTAG
>DKZL01000036.1 GCA_002493635.1 Ruminococcaceae bacterium UBA7075
CAGGGTCAAGGTGAATGTGTCTTTTTGCAGCGATAACACCGCATTCGATTTCAACTTCGCCGGCAGGACCAACAAGCTTGCAGCCCGGAGTGCCTGTAATGTCGCCCGATTCTCTTACAGGAGCGGCAATGCCGAGCTTTCTTGCATCTGTAAGTGATACCTCAACCTGATCTGCTTTTCTTTCCGGACCGAGGATCGACATTTTCATTTCGCCTCTCGGACCTACAACGGTCACTTTTTCTTCGCAGGCAAACTGACCCGGTTGTGAGAGGTTCTTTTTATTTGTGAGAGTTGCGTCCTTGCCGTAAAGAATCTCTAAAGTTTCTTTTGTAACATGAACGTGATGAGCTGATGTCTCAACCATTATTTTCATTTTATTAACCACCATTCGATAAAAATCGACAGCGAACGCTGCCGTACAAATATATTTTACTACTAATTATTGCAAAATTCAATATGTTTTGATATTGTTTTAAAGGAAAGAGGACTTATGAAAGATAATTCGTCTGCATTCAATTCTTCAATCTATGACAGCAAGGTCAATGCAGTGCTTCCGTATTATACCGAATACAACAGACAAATACTTGATTTGGCAGAGGTTTTCGGAATAAAAAACTCAAAATGGCTTGATACGGGCTGCGGCACGGGTAATCTTGCACTTAGGGTAACAGAAAAATTTGCCGACGTTAAGTTGGTACTCTGTGACCCTTCGGCAGAAATGCTTGAAGCATCAAAAAGCAAACTTGCCGAATGTGATAATGTTAAGTTCAGGAATATATCGTCGCAGGAGCTTGACTATAAAAACGAATTTGATATTGTAACTGCTGTTCAGGCACACCACTATTTAAGTATTGATGAGCGGAGAAAAGCAGAAAAAAATTGTTATGATGCGCTAAAAGACGGCGGTATTTTCATTACATTTGAAAACATTGCAATGTCTACCGAACAGAGCGAAATGCTTGCAATAGCACGCTGGAAAAATTATATGCTTGCCCACGGCAGAACAGAGGAGCAAACAGAAAACCATATGAAAAGGCGGGGAACCGAGCTGTTTCCGATTACGATTGAAGAGCATATAAAGATTCTTAAAGAAATCGGATTTACATCGGTTGATTTGCTCTGGGGTTCATATTTGCAGGCAGGATTTTTTGCGATTAAGTAAGTAAAGGAGAAGATAGATTATGTATAAAACATGGGATGAGCTGAAAACTGCTTGTGAGCAGTGTGAAAGGTGTGAGCTTTGCAAAACAAGGCATAATGTTGTTGTTGGCGTAGGCAGTGAAAATGCCGAGGTAATGTTTATCGGAGAAGGCCCCGGTGAAAACGAGGATTTGCAGGGTGAACCGTTTGTCGGCAGAGCAGGTAAGCTGCTTGATAAGATGCTTACAGCCGTTGACCTTGACCGCAACAAAAATATTTATATTGCCAATATTGTCAAGTGCCGTCCTCCGCAAAACAGAGATCCTAAGCCTGAAGAGCAGGAACAGTGCATAGAGTGGCTGCGTTCGCAGGTAAGACTGATAAAGCCAAAGATTATTGTATGTCTGGGCAGAATTGCAGCGGCAAAAATTATTAAGCCCGACATTAAAATTACCAAAGAGCACGGTCAGTGGATTCAGAAGGGCGATTATCTTATGATGGCAATGCTTCATCCGGCGGCGATTCTGCGTGACCCACGCAAAAAGCCCGACGCATTCAACGACTTTTTGATTTTGCGTGACAAAATCAATGAAATCTGCGACCATACATACCTTTAGTAAAAGACTGGCAGTGTCGTTTTTGACTGCCAGTCTTTTTGTGTTCGTAGTGAACGGTTATTCTTGCAAAAACGACAAGTAATTTAGTTTCCTTAACAAATACCTTGACGTCCTTCATTGAATTTGTGCTTATATGTTCCCTACAGATAACTTCTTAAATGTTGTGTTTGCTGTTACTCCAAAATTAATTATATAAAAAACAGACCAATATTTCAATTGGCCTGTTTAGAGATATTATTAAATAGATTCAAGTTCTTGTCGATTATAGATAAATATACGTAGCAAAAATAGTGTGTTATGCACGAAGCTCTGCGTCATTGTCGCCTGTAAAATAAACCTTTTTGATGTCTGCGCCAAGAGCCTTGAATTTTTCAATGACATTCTCATATCCGCGTTCAATAAACTGAATATTTGAAATTTCGGTAGTACCGTTAATCTGCAAAGCAGCAATAATCATTGCTGCGCCTGCACGAAGGTCAGTAGCTTTAACAGGAGCGGCTGTGAGCGGAGCACCGCCTTCAATTATGGCAAGTCTTCCCTCAACGGAAATCTGTGCGCCCATATTAATGAACTGGCTGATATACTGATAGCGATTGTCCCATACGCTCTCGTTTACTATACTTGTGCCTGGCACACCCATAAGAAGTGCAACAAACTGTGGCTGACAGTCAGTTGGGAAGCCGGGATGCGGCATTGTTTTTATGTTACAGCGCTTGAGCGGCTTTACTGTCGCATCAACCTTGATTGATTCATCGTATTCTGTAATTTTAACACCCATCTCACGAAGCTTTATAGAAATTGACTCAAGGTGTTTTGGTGTGATGTTGTTTACAGTAATACAGCCTCTTGTTGCAGCAGCAGCGCACATATATGTGCCTGCCTCAATCTGGTCGGGAATAACAGAGTATGTGACGCCGTGAAGATAGCCGACACCTCTGACTTTAATAACATCGGTACCGGCACCTCGGATGTCTGCACCCATTGAATTCAAAAAGTTTGCAAGGTCAACAATATGAGGTTCTTTGGCAGCGTTTTCAATGACAGTCTGACCTTCTGCCTTGCAGGCAGCAAGCATAATGTTCATTGTTGCGCCGACAGACACAACATCAAGATAAATATGTGTTCCGATAAGCTTATTGTCACATTTTGCATCAATAATTGCACCGTCAATGAGACGAGTTTCTGCACCGAGTGCCTCAAAACCCTTTAAGTGCTGGTCAATAGGGCGGACGCCGAAATTACAGCCGCCCGGAAGAGCAACCTTTGCATTGCCGTATTTGCCAAGCAATGCACCGAGCAAATAGTATGAAGCACGCATTCCGCGAACAAGCTCGGTTGTAGCGTTGCAGGTCTGAATATGAGTAGGATCAATATATAAAGACGATTTGTTAATTCTTCGTACGTTTGCACCCAACTGCTGAAGGATGCGGCTTATAAGAGAAACATCGCTGATATTCGGGATGTTTTCTATCTGACAAGGCTCGTCACAAAGAATTACAGCAGGAATAATTGCAACTGCTGCATTTTTTGCTCCGCTGATGTTTACCTCGCCAAAAAGCGGTTTGCCACCGTTTACAACAAATTTTTCCAAAAAAATACACTCCAATTCGTATTGTGTTCAATAACCTTCAAGTGTGTGATATTCAAAATAAATATTATAGTCAATAGATATAAAAAGCTACATATAGACGATGACAATTTTATATCATACCACAATTTGTGGTTACGTATATGTAACTATACAATTCTCAATAAGAAAATGATACTACAATATTGTAGTAAAGTCAACGCACTTTTGGAATTGTAACCGATTTTTGGCAAAGTTGTACTCAATTTATTAAATTGGTGTTACATTTATTTTTAATATGACCAATGACTGTAACCTTTTGTTATAATTTCCGTAAAAGAAATAAAAAATGCGACTATTTTCACTAAAAGAATTAACGGTTTGTAATAAAACGTACTTAAAGTTAGCAGTTTGACATATTATTAAATGTATTTTTAAAATGCAGGGCAACTATTGCCAGAGTTTTAGCAATTTTTCAGCGATTGCAGATACGGTGCTTTTGTCACTAATATCGCTGTAAAATGACAGACTTTCAATTTCGGCTCTGTCTTTTCTGTACTTTCTGATTGTATCAAGAGAGGATTTTGATAAATTCATTCCGTATAATCCTCCGTATTCTATGTGCGGTTCAGGATTAAAATTACTTGGAGCCTTTTTGTATTTCATCAGTCCGATAAATTTACAGTCGGCATTCTCAAGCCCTAATTCCTCATTTATCTCCCTGACAATACAATCTTTTGTGCTTTCGCCTTTCTCTATACATCCGCCGAAAATTTCCCAGCTTTTACGGAAGTGATTCCACCCCATAAGGTATTCATTACCGATTTTAACAATGACCATTGAGTGGGTTACAGGGGAATATCTGTTAGTTTTGCTTTCGTCTGTTTTTAAGACATCAATCAGCTCGTCGCCGTTTTCATCTTTAGCTATCATTTCAACTCTCCAAATATTTTTTGTTCTGATATTAATATTTGCATATGAATAGTTTAAAATGATAGAAATATTTTGTAAATAAAAAAGTCTGTTATACTTAGGCAATATAAGACATATCGCTTATTTTTTTGATAAATCTCTTTCCGTTATCATTTTCAAACATATATGAAACACCGCCGGCTAAGCCAAAAATTTCAAAAGCATTAATGCTCTCAATATCCAATCCTAAAAACATAGTATTAAATATGCTCAATAAATCTCCGTGAGAAACAATTATGATGTTTTCATCATTTTCTGCAATTATTCCATCAAAAAAGGGTTTAAGACGGTTCCACTCGTCTCTGCGGCTTTCCGCATCAGAAAACAATTTGTCGTCAACAGTTTTTTCTTCTGTTTCGAGATTTTCTCGAAGCCACTTAACTGATTTGCCACAGCATTTTCCAAGATTTCGTTCTCTTAATTCAGACCTGAAAACAGGAACAATCCCCAGATGTTCACCTATAATTTTGGCGGTTTGTTTTGCACGAAGCAAGTCCGAAGAATACATAACAAATTCTTTTTCCGATAATTCGGTTTTTAATTTTTCACCTATTCTATTTGCTTGCTGTACTCCTAATGCTGACAATTCCCAATCTGTCCATGAACCGACCATTCCGTTTGTATGATGAATTGACTGAGTATGCTGGATAGTAATAATATTTTTCATAAATAATTCCTTATATTAACAATTTCTATTTTATCTTTTATTATCAACGCTACGCACATTGTATGGCACGAGCGGATAGGAAGTACGATCTTTCGTATTTTTCCAATCAATGTTACACACTTTTAAATGGCGATTGATACAAATGTCCTATGCGGCAGCTCCCTTGTTCTCATCACCCGTTCTGATTAAAGATTATTTTCATAATAGGCATCAAGTCTCGTTTTCACATTTTCCTGCAAATTTCGATAGAAAAACTGATAGTCATACAAATGATAAATTCCTTCTTCAAACAGGTCAAGTCCAGGAGGATAATCACCGGGAGATACATCGGTTACTTTCAATGCTCCTCGTGTGCTGTCAATATACGCACCTGTCAGGTTGTTTATCTCATTTATGATATTTCCGCTGTAATCGGTAAAGCAAGAACCCAAATTCTCGGATCGATCTGCAACCGTCCCGTCAGTTTTCCAGTTGAGAGGGTTGATGGCAAGTGTCTTTGTGCCGCTTGGTATCATAAGCGACTCGTTAATGGATTCGGATTCACTGTTGAATGAAACGATCACACCGGTATCATTTTCTCCGGTTGCAAATGTAAGATGGGGATTTTCCTCTATTTCCTGCTCGGTAATTCTCCAACCAATGGCATAACACGCCACCAATTGCTGATTTATGTCCTGATCTTTAAAGCAGTCCTTTATTAAACGGATACACATATCTGCGCCTTGTGAGAATCCGGCAAGTATAATAGGATTACCATCGTTCTCGTTTTCCATGTAATATGATGAACAAAACAGGATTGCTCTTGCTATGTCGTGGCAACGCTTGTTGCTCTCAACATAAACAGAGCATTATTAATGGTATCATAATTTTCCGATATACTTACCTATCATACATTTCGAGATTTCTTATAGTATTTTCTTGTTTGAGTAATCGTATTTCCATTTATGTTTTTCCGTAAATTACAATTTTATTATTTCCTCAAATACCTATTTATCGCTTTAAACCCGTAACATCTACACAATACACTTGATTGATATGAGAGAATATATTAATTTATATAATCATAAACTCAATAATTTATTACAAAAGCGTTTAATTTCATTAATTCTACCTGCAACATCATCGTTGTGTTCGATCGAGAGAGGTTAAACCACTTTCTTTTTTCTGCCAAATGAAATTCTATCAACAACAAGATGATAAAGAATATTAGCTACAATAGGAACTCCTACTCCGACAACTGTGTAGGCAAACCACCAAAGTCCTTTTTCTCCGTAAAGATTCGGAAACGCTGCAACACAGAATGCAGGCATTCCATAGTAAGCTACTACAATTACTTCAACAATTTTTATACTTAGAAAATGAAGAATAACGACTGTTAAAGTTCGTTTTCCAATTACTAACATCATTTCTTTTATCCCTGGGATTAGTTTAATAAAATAGGACATGCTATATAAAAATGCCCAACCTGTTAATGAAGCAGCTAAAAGAAATAACGGATTTTCATAATGGTTTTGGTCTAACGCAATTGATCCAATGTTTTTCATACAGAATAACAATCCAAAAGAGACTAAAAATATAGGTACAAATTGTTTCCAGTTCCAATCCAAATATTTATCTTTGCATAAACCAAGAATATGACCGATAAAGTATAAGCAATAGAAAGAAGCTGTTTTGACAATATTGGCAAAACCGTATGCTGAGATTTTATGAACAGAGCAAAAATATCCTAATGCAAGTAACAAAACGGATGCAAGTAATTGCACTAAAAGAACATGTTTTTTGAACAACTTTTTAGCAAGAAAGTTGACTACCAAATAACACACAGATACCATGAAGAGGACTTTCAAAAACCAACTGGCTCCGAACATTTGCTCACCACACGAAAATAAGCCTCCCTTAATAATTTTCTTTACCATTTCGATAATGGTATAAGGAACTATGGTGTGGTTGTGTGAACCTGACACATAATCCAGTAATTCAGGATTTTCTGTATATACATTAATTTGTATAAAAACATTATGTAACAAAACGTAAATCGTTGACCAAACAAAGAATGGAAGCCATAATTGTTTTATCTTACTAAATATTCCTTTAAATACAGACCCTATATTATTAGATTTTTCATCCTTGAAAAAGAATCCCGATGCAATAAAAAATATAGCCATATGGAAAAGATAAATAAATTTTGTAAATGGCGCACTTGAATGCCCCGCCACCATACATATAATTCCTAAGGCTTTTATTATATCAATTTCTTCAATTCGTTTTTTCTTTAGCGTTCCAGCCGAAATACATTTCATATAATTACCATCAACTTTCTTTGAATTATCTGACAAATTACCTCTCTCAAATGCTAAAAAAGGATGCCAGAGCTTAAAATCTACTTCTTTCATGCCTATCTCTATTGCTTACCAAAGCTTTTCAAAATTTACCATTCTTACACCTTCACCACCATTTGCTATGTAAACTATAAGTAATTGAAAAAAGAGCTATAACTTCTTTTTTCATAGTCCCATTCCTCACCTATAGCGAATACAGCTTCAGTTTTCTATATTAAACTCAAGATTGTTTCAATAATTTAATGTTTGTTTATTCAAAAACTTTATGCCTTAAGTCTTTTTAATTTTATGATGTTCATTTTTTGGACATCAATACTACACACTCAACATGTGCTGTGTGCGGAAACATATCTACGGGCTGGATTTTCTGCACCTTATAGTCGTTGTTATGTGTCATATATTCCAAATCTCTTGCCATAGTTTCGGGATTGCAGGAGATATATACAACAGTCTTTGGCGACATTTTAATTAATGAACTTAAAAACTTTTCGTCACTGCCTGCTCTGGGCGGATCCATAAAAACAACATCGGGCTTTTCGTCCTCGTTTGCAACCTCGTACATAAATTCGCCTGCATCACCCTTAAAAAAGCGGATATTCTTTAATTCATTTGACTTTGCATTTACGATTGCATCACGGACAGCATCGCCGTTAAGCTCAACACCGATTACTCTGCCGGCGCTGCGTTTTGCGGCAACAATTCCTATTGTACCGATGCCGCAGTAGGTATCAAGAACAACCTCATTGCCCTTAAGTTGTGCAAAGTCCATTGCCGTGTTGTATAGCACCTCGGTCTGCACGGGGTTAATCTGATAAAAGCTTTTCGGCGAAATTCTGAATTTGCAACCGCATAGTATGTCCTCAATATATCCCTTGCCGTACAGTACCTTTTGATTATCTCCGAGCACTAAGTTTGTGCGATAGGGGTTTACGTTCTGCACAATGGTTGTAATCTGCGGAAACTGCTTTCTGATTGCCTTTACAAAGTTATTTTTAGACGGAAACACAGGCGTGCCTGTTACAAGCACGAGCATAACCTCATTAGTTGCAAAGCCTCTTTTGACGAGCACGTGACGCAGAAATCCTTTGCCGGTGTCTTCGTTGTAGGTAGTCATTTTAAATGATGGCAGCAGCTTGCGGACAGCAACAATAATACGGTCAGCAGTTTCGTCCTCTGTCTGACAGCTGTCAATTCCCACAATGTGATGAGTGCCGCTCTGATATACACCCGAAATAATTTTGCCCTGCTTTGTCGTGCGGAATGCCGCCTGAACCTTATTGCGGTAGTGATACGGTGTTTCCATTCCGATAATCGGCATAACCTTACAAAACTTTTTTAAAAGCTTTTCAACCTTTTTTTGTTTCAATTCAAGCTGTTGTTTATATGTTAAGTTCTGAAGCTGACAGCCGCCGCATTTTTTATATACCGGACAGCTTCCGTTACTGATATGTTCCTTTGTATTGCTCATAATGACCTCGCACAAGTTTATTAACTTAATTCTATCATTTTATACAGTTTTTATCAATGGTTTTGCAAAACAAAAGAGGTGTCTTGGACACCTCTTGAGTTGCTTTACTTTATAGGAAATTGCTCGGTTGTGCTCGGGCATAGAAATTATTTTTTATATGACGCTGTCTGCCCGATTAGGTGCAGCCCGCCGGCTGCTATTTTACTTTATAGT
>DKZL01000002.1:0-20221 GCA_002493635.1 Ruminococcaceae bacterium UBA7075
TTCTAACATAAACTATAATTTAATTTATCAGGTTTAAACTCCAAGTTACCGAGGTTGATATTAAGTCCGAATTTTATATCGGATAAAGCGACCACCGTCGCTAAACTATAATTTGTCACCAATATCTTGTACAAATCAGGCTGACTAAAAGGGATAATCATATAAATCAATATATTTATCTTTCAGCAAAGCAATTTCCTCGGCATAACCCTCAATCTCATTCGGAGTTTCAAGAAAAAACGGCAAATCACGCAAATATTTATGATTAATAATCCTTTCAAATGCCTCAATGCCAATTCCGCCCATACCGATTTTTTCGTGCCTGTCCTTGTGACATCCCAGATAGTTCATACTATCGTTGAGATGAACCGCCTTCAACCTGTCAATACCAATTACTCTGTCAAACTCAGAAAGCACACCGTCAAGATCATTGACGATGTCATACCCTGCGTCAAAGACGTGGCAAGTATCAAGGCATACTCCCATCAAGTCTTTATATTCAATCAAATCAATAATTGCCCTCAGATCTTCAAATCTTGAACCAACTTCACTTCCCTTACCTGCCATTGTTTCAAGCAAAATTGTAGTCTGTAATTCAGGCTTTAAAGCTCTGTTCAATGCATCAGCAATCTGGGAAATACCTGTATCAATTCCTTGTCCTGTGTGGCTACCCGGATGAAAATTATAAAGATTACCAGGTAAACATTCCATTCTGTCAAGATCATCAACAAGCGTATTATAGGCAAATTCTCTTGTCTGCTCCTTTGCAGAACACAAGTTCATCGTGTATGGAGCGTGGGCGAGAATTTGTGAAAATCCTTTTTCCTGCATTAATACTTTCAGATTTTCTACATCTGCAGCTTCAATCTTTCGTGCCGCACCGCCACGGGGATTACGTGTAAAAAACTGAAATGTATTTGCTCCGATTTCAAGAGCCTGCCGTCCAATGGCTTCAAATCCCTTTGAAATTGACAGATGCGAGCCTATATTCAGCATATAACAACACTCCTAAATAAAATTATTTTAATTCTAAATTTTTCTTCTGAAAAAATAGTAAACATACAAAACAGACGATGGGCTGAGCTATACGAGCAAACAGTGCCATATAAAAACTCATTTCTGCACACGACTGTTTCAGAGCAGTTTTCTATAAAGTAAAAAAGCAGCCGGTGGGCTGCACTTATTCGTGCAGACAGCACCATATGAAAATTAACTTCTATGCCCGAGCGCAACCAAGCAATTTCCTATAAAGTAAAAAAACAACGCTGAACCCAAAAAACGAATTGGGTCCAGCGTCACGCTGGTCGGGATGACAAGATTTGAACTTGCGACACCACGCCCCCCAGACGTGTGCGCTACCAAGCTGCGCTACATCCCGATTTATGTATTTATTCTATCAAATACGTAAAGATTTGTCAAGCAAAAATATCAGCCAGAGCATAAAAAGCAGCCGAAAGGCTGCACCTGTCCGAGCAGACAGTACCATATAAAAATACACTTCTGTGCCCGACTGCTTCCGAGCAGTTTTCTATATTGTAAAAGCAAAAGCGTTGCCAAATGACAACGCTTTTATAATTTAATCAAATTTGTTCAAATTAGAACTGTCTTTTCTTTCTTGCAAGGAACATAACGCCTGCTGCAGCAATTACAACTCCGCCGAATACATAGAAAATTGTTGTTTCCTGACCTGAGCTTACTGAGCCTGAGCCTGAACCTGAAGACTTAGAGCCTGAACTGCTGTTAGAACCTGAACCACCGTTTGAACCTGAACCGTTAGAACCTGAACCGCCGTTAGAACCTGAACCGCCGTTTGAATCTGAATTACTTGGCTTTACATATGTTGGTGCTTCACCTTCAAGTTCTTTGATTACATTGTCAAGAGCAGCAATAGCCTTCTTCTTGGCAGCATCATCAGCATAGTTAGTACCATCATCAGCATTAATCTTATCTACTGCAATTGAGTAAGCATCTGAAGCTTTAATTCCAAGTTCTTTAATAATTGGAGTAAGCTTATCTTTGCTTACCTTTTTATCGTCAGTAGCGTATTTGAAAAGATAATCAGCAAGAAGTGATGCATCTGTAGAACCTTCTACAAGAGTGCTACCCTGTACTTTACCTGTTGAAGTAATAGCTTTTGGTGCTGTAATGTTTGAATTCTTTTTGTAGCTAATCTTGATTGAAGATTTTTCTGAATCTTCTGTATTCTCATACTTTGTACTAGGGTCAGCTACAACTGTATCACCATAACAATTTGAGTTAAAAACAAGATGGTATGTCTCTGCACCTGTATTAGCTGAGAACATTACAACCCACTCATTTTTCTCGTTGATTGTTGAAAGTCCGTCTGCACCCTTATCAATACCTGTCTGAAGATCATAAGTAGCAATACCTGTATTCTTGTCATATTCGCACTTTTCTTCTTTAAGCTGCCAGCTGGTATATTTCTTACCGTCTGAAGGAACGCTTGGATTACGGAAAATATGGCAGTAAACAGCCTTAACACCGTCGCCCCACTTTGCACTGTTTACATCAAAGCTGATTGTCTTACCTGAACCTGTTGTTTCTGATCCCTGATCTGCACCTACAGTTTCAGAATTTTCATCAGCTGCAACTGCTGAGCTGTCAATATCTGCTCCAACTGTTGCATCTTCAATCTCTGCAGCGCTTGCAGAAAATGCAGCTGTGCCAACTACCATAGCAGCTGCCATAGCAATACTTGCAAATTTCTTGAACATTTTAATCTCCTCCTAAAATTGTTCATTATATTCCAAGGAATATATTTACCTTAGTATAGATATTATACATTAATTCAAATAAAATTTCAATATTTCAAAAAAAATTATTTGCACAATGTTTTGTTTCTACGTTTGTTGATATTTCACAATAAATATTAGAAAATAAAAATTTGTACATTCAAAAAACAAATTTTACCACCTCAAAAGATTACATTATTATCATAAATACATAATGAAGTGTCAGTTCCAATAATCATTATTGCTTTTTTGTGAGAAGCATACCGATAAACGGTACATCAGTAATTGAAATAATTGTAATACCTTTTATTACTTTAACATTTCAAAAACAATTGCTTTAACGCTGTCAAGAGCAAATTGAACTTTTTCGGCATCTTTTGCTCCTGCCATAGCCATATCCGGCTTACCTCCGCCGTTTCCGCCTGCCATCTGAGCTGCAGACTTTACAATTTTTCCTGCATTAGCACCAAGCTGTCTTGCCTCAATTCCGCACGAAGCAGCAAATGTTACCTTGCCGTCATTTACTGCTGCAAGCACAACAACGCTTTTCGGAGCAGTATCTCTTGCACGTTCGCACATTGCACGCAAAACATCAGCATTTGCAGAATCAATTTTGCCTGTAACAATTCTTACTCCGTTTTCAACCTCTGTTCCTGTAAACAGGTCGTCTATCTGTGCAACAGCAAGCTTTTTGTTAAGCTCATCTATCTCTTTCTGCTGTGACTTGATGAGCTCACTTGCCTTTTGTACACCCTCAACAAGCTGCTTTGGATTGTTAATCTTAAGAGCTTCACAGACTGAAACTATTGCCGCATTTGCACGGTTAATATATTCAAGCACACCTATTCCTGTAATTGCTTCAATTCTTCTTACGCCCGAAGCAACCGAACCCTCCTGACGGATTTTAAAGAGTCCGAGGTTTGATGTATTCTTAACATGAGTACCGCCGCAGAATTCAACAGAAAAATCATCAACGCTGACAACACGGACAACATCGCCGTACTTCTCGCCAAACAAAGCCATAGCACCGAGTTTTTTTGCCTCTTCAATAGGCATCTCCTTTGTAACAACACTGATTCCATCAAGAATTTTTGCATTTACAAGGTTTTCAACCTTTATGAGTTCTTCTGCTGTGAGTGCCTCAAAATGAGTAAAATCAAAGCGGAAATATGAATCTGTTACAAGCTGACCAGCCTGCTGAACATGGTTGCCGAGAACCTCACGCAAAGCAGCCTGCAAAAGATGTGCCGCTGTGTGATTGCGGGTTATATCATCACGGCGTTCATCGTCAACTGTTGCATCAACAGTATCACCGACGCTTACCATACCGCTTGTAATTGTGCATGCGTGCAGATACACACCGTTTGAATCTTTTGTTGTATTGTCAACATCAGCAGTGAAATTGCCGCCTGTAATTACACCTGTGTCACCAACCTGACCGCCGCTCTCAGCATAGAAAGGAGTTCTGTCAAGGACAATAATCGCACTCTCGCCCTCGCCTGCGTTTTCAATGCGCTCTCCATCTTTAACAATAGCCATAACTTTTGCGTCTATTTTGAGGTCATCATAGCCCAGAAATTCAGTTTTTGCAATATCAGAAAGGTCTGTAGAATCTGAAATCCACGCATCTGCACCTGCATTTTTGCGAGCATTTCTTGAACGTGCTTTTTGTTCCTTTAATAGGTCGTGAAAGCGTTCAACATCAACATTGATTCCTTTTTCCTCAAGAATTTCTCTTGTAAGGTCAATAGGAAAACCGAATGTATCGTTCAGCTTAAAAGCATCCTCGCCGCTTAATGTGTTAATATCGCCCTTATCAATTATATCCTGAAGCATTCTGAAGCCCTGATCAATAGTCTTTTCAAAGCTTTCTTCCTCAACTCTGATAACCTTTGTAATAAACTCCTGCTTTTCCTTAAGCTCAGGATATGCAGTCAGATTCTCCTTAATAACGGTATCGCAAACCTTATAGAGGAACGGCTCCTTATAGCCTAAAAGTCTGCCGTGACGTGAAGCTCTTCTGAGTAAACGGCGGAGGACATAGCCCTTACCTTCATTTGAAGGCATAACACCGTCGCCAATCATAAATGTAGTGCTTCTGATATGGTCAGTAATTACACGGAGTGAAATATCACTCTTGTCGTCTCTGCCGTATTCAACGCCTGTAATCTGCGAAATATGCTTCATAATATTCTGAATTGTGTCAACAAGGAAGAGATTGTCAACGCCCTGCATAACACACGCAAGTCTTTCCAGTCCCATACCGGTATCAATGTTCGGGTGGTCAAGCGGAGTGTAATTTCCCTTTCCGTCGTTTTCAAACTGTGTAAATACAAGATTCCACACTTCAACAAATCGGTCACATTCACAGCCTACATGGCAATCCGGCTTGCCGCAACCCTTTTCATCGCCTCTGTCAAAATAAATCTCGGAGCAAGGACCGCACGGACCTGATCCGTGCTCCCAGAAGTTATCCTCTTTGCCCAGACGAACCATATGACTTGGGTCAACGCCGACTTCCTCAGTCCAGATTTTGTAAGCCTCGTCATCATCCTGATAGATAGAAACATAAAGCTTTTCCGCAGGCATTTTGAGAACCTCTGTAAAGAACTCCCATGCCCATGCAGTAGCTTCGTGCTTGAAGTAATCGCCAAATGAGAAGTTACCGAGCATTTCAAAGAAAGTACCGTGACGAGCTGTAATTCCTACACGCTCAATATCAGGTGTACGGATACACTTCTGACAAGTTGTCACACGCTTTCTGGGAGGTGTAATCTCACCTGTAAAATATTTTTTCATAGGCGCCATACCGCTATTAATAAGCAGAAGGCTGTTGTCGTCCTTTGGAACAAGCGGAAAGCTCGGCAAACGCAGACATCCCTTTGTTTCAAAGAATGACAGGAATTTTTCTCTCAATTCATTAAGACCTGTCCATTCCATATATATCTCTCCTTTACATAATTACAAAAAAACTGCCCCACTGATAAACAATGGGACAGGATAAAACAATTCCTGCGGTACCACCCAAATTGACATTTACTTTTAAATGTCCGCTTTGAGTAATCGTCAGATTACACGCCTTTAACGCAGGCATACGTTGTGCTTAGTCACACAAAGCTCAGGGGCAGCACGTCAGAATTCCGCCTTAAGTCTTGCACCTAACGACTTTTCTCTGAAAAGGCTAAAAAGCTGACTAATCCCGTCACAGCCAAATAATATATTAATCTTCCTAAATTATAAATCCGTTTTCTCTGCTTGTCAATAATTTTTTAGTCGCTTCACAAGTTTTATATGATTATGACCGTTGCGACCCGAAGATTTACTTCTGCTGTATGGTAACAATTCATAATTCACTATCAAAATTTGCTGTCAAACCTGAATGTATGAATTGTTTTCTTGTTTGCGTTTTGCACCATGTCTTACAAGCTTAAATTGATAATTTGTTAAGCTCGTTTTTTGCGGATTACCGATCCCTTCGGCACGGGAGCATCACACTTCATCGTAAGTCTTTCAACAGGGTGAGGCGCACTGTCTACCATCTGACCGTACTGATTTTCAAGCGAAATGCACCTGATGTTAAAAGGAACACCGCAGGGCGGCAAAACATCAAGAGTATCTCCTGTAAAGAACTTATTTCTTTGTGTGATAATACAAGTCGTGTCATCGACCTCTTCCTCACAAACAGCTACGGCGTCATATTTTCGAATATATCCGCCGTTTCCTGTAACCTGTCCCGGCTCGCCGCCGAGGTAAAAGCCTGTGTTGTACTCTCTGTGGCTTATTTTTTCAAGCTCTTCCTTAATCCACGGTTTAAGAACAAAATTTTTACCCTCTGCGATATAATCATCAACCGCATGACGATAAGCATTAGTCGTAACCGCTGTATAGTAAGCCGACTTTGCCCTTCCCTCAATCTTCAGACTTGATACGCCTGCTTCAATAAGCTCGGGCAGATGTTCAATCATACACAAATCACGTGAATTATAAAGGAAAGTGCCGCCGTTTTCCTCTTCAACAGGAAAATACTGACCCTCTCGGTTTTCCTCATACAAATGATATTTCCATCTGCAGGGCTGTGCACAATCGCCGTGGTTGGCATCTCTGCCTGTCATATAACTCGAAATCAGACATCTGCCTGAAAAAGACACACACATTGCGCCGTGTACAAAGCACTCAATCTCAAGCTCCTTGGGGATTTTTGCACGCATTTCGGCAATCTCTGAAATAGGAATTTCTCTGGCAAGCACAACCCTTGAAGCACCCATATTATAGAGCACATTAGCAGTCTGATAATTCGTTACACCTGCCTGTGTTGATACATGAAGTGCTACATTGGGCGCATACTTCTTGGCTAAATCCATAATGCCGAGATCAGCAATAATCAGAGCGTCCACTCCGCATTCCTGCGCATAGCTCAGAAAATCAGGAAGCATTGCGACCTCGTGATTACGTGGAAGAATATTTGCAGTCATATGAATCTTTGCACCTTTGCTGTGGGCAAGTTCACAAGCCTGCTTCAACTGTGTATTATCAAAGTTTTTGGATGCAGTGCGCATACCAAACATTTTTCCTGCAAGAAACACCGCATCCGCACCGAAATTCAGTGCAGAATTAAGACATTCCATATCGCCTGCAGGAGCTAAAATTTCAGGTTTATTTATCATAGCTCTCTATATACTCCAAATTAGCTTCTTGTTCATAAAGTGTTGACGCATAATACGCCTGACCCTGACTGTCGTGGCAGAAGAAATAGTATCCTGTCGATGACGGATTAAGTGCCGCCAGAATAGCGTCCATACCGGGACTGCATATTTCACCGGCAGGCAATCCTTCGTGTTCGTATGTATCATATTTGCTCACATAATTATTACCCTCACCCGAAGGAACATCCTTTGCCGTTCTGTAAGGATAGAACTGTGTTGAGTCAAGTCCGAGTGTATTTACGCCTATATCAGCACCGGATTCAAGACGATTGTGAAGAACCGAAGAAATAACATACATATCATCAACATTGGCTGCCTCAGCCTGAATAATTGAAGCAATAATCATAATATCGTCCAAAGAATATTCCGACTTCTGTTCTTCTGCCATTTTGAGAACAGTAGTTTTCTTTGAATATCCGCTGACTTCCTGCTTTTCATTTACTTTTGATTCATAGTTGTTTAAAAATTTATAGATAATCGCACTTGGATCTTCATTTGCGTAAAATTCATATGTATCGGGATATAAATAACCCTCAAGCTTATAATATCTGTCCGATTTATTTGTAATTGCGGCGAGAAAATCAAAATCCTCATCAAAATCGTCAGAACTGAGAAGCCGCAAAAATTCTTCTCTGTCATTAAGTGCGCCTTGTTCTTCAAGTGTATTTGCAATCTCGAGCACATTCTGACCTTCAAGAATGGTAACAGATACCGTATCGGTTCTGTTTGATGAACTGAGCAAATAGTTTACTACTGCCTCATAATCCATATTCTTACGCATCTCATATGAGCCCTGCGTAAAGTCATCATCTGCTTTTGTAAGCTTGGCATATAGCTTAAAATATGTAGGTTCATCAATAACACCCTTATGCACAAGCGCAGCCGTTACGGTTTCAAGAGTAGGATTTTCAGGAATATCAACATGAACAGTACCACTGTCCGTACGATTGATAGCCAGCATATCATTCATACCGGTAATTATAAACATTGCAGCAGTTACACCAACTATAATAACCGACACAAGCCAAATCAGATTAAAAATTCTGCGATTGCGCTTATCTTTTGCCTTTCTCGCCTTTTTTTCAGCCTTTTTAATTTTCTTAAGAGCCTTTCTTGAATTGCGTTCAAGCTCTTCTTTAACATCCTCACCACTGAAAGAGTTCAGTTCGGAAACATCATCATCCCAAACAGGTTCTTGCTGATTATTTTCAATGTTAAGCCTAAACTGCTCTGCCCTGCGACGACGCTGTTGTTCGAGTTTTTTTTCAGTTTCGTTGTAGTTGTCCAAGCTCATAAAATCATCCCTTTGAATACAAATTGTTTGTATGATTTATAAATTTTTCAGTAATTAAAATATCCACACGTTTATCGTGGTTTCCTCTGGGAAGCTCATGCTCCGTACATTTTGAATAGCAAAGCCCTGCTGTTGTGCCCCCGAAGCGTTCCAGAAATCTGTCGTAATAACCCTTTCCGAAGCCGATACGGTAGCCGAACATATCAAAGCAAATTCCCGGAACAATGCACAAACCGTTTCCTAAATCACTTACCTGTTCGCAAATATTCTCCTTCGGCTCCATAATTCCGAATGCGCCTTTTTCGAGCTGATTAAGGGATTTTATAAAATAAAACTCCATTTTGCCGTTTTTATCCGTACATTTTGGTACTGCAACCTGCTTGCCGTCACTTAATGCCTGACAGATAATATCAGTTGTATCTACTTCAATCGGTGATGACACAAAGACAAATAATTTTTCACACTGCTTGTACTCGTGAAGGTTCAAAAAAATCTGAGTCAGGCTCTGATCGAGTGATTTCTTCACATCAGCAGGACAGCACTCCCGGATTTTCCTGTACTTTGCACGCAAGTCAGCCTTTAATGCTTTCACATTAATTACAGGCACTGCATATCACCGATTACTTTGTCGGCTGTTTCCTTTGACACAGCCTTTGACACTATTGCGTGTCCGAATTCAACTGCACATCCTGCACCCTTGGCAGTAATCACATTGCCGTCGGTTTCTGTGTGAGCCGAAGTGTATTCCGCACCGTTAAGCTCTGTTTCAAAGCTCGGGAAGCAGGTAGCCTTTCTGCCCTCAAGATAACCGAGATGTCCGAAAATTGAGGGGGCTGCACAGATAGCAGCAATAATTTTTCCGTTTTCATACGCATATCTGACGGCATCTATAACGCCTTGTGATTTTTCAAGATTGATAGTTCCGGGCATTCCGCCGGGTAATATCACTCCCTCAATATTTTCGAGCTGAACATCATCCAATGCAATGTCCGCCCTGACTGTTATGTTATGAGAACCCGTAACTTCACCGCCTGTAACACCGACAGTCGCTACATCAAGCTTTGCTCTGCGCATTACATCAACAGGAGCCATAGCCTCAACTTCTTCAAAACCATCAGCTAAAAAAACATAAAACATATCGTATTTCCTTTCACATTAAAGTTATTCCGATAAAAACATCGTTTGGAATTTTCATATTATTGTCAAGGGATTTTATCATCCCGTATTTTTCTTTATTTGAATTTTCGTTTGCTTTTCCAATAATAATAAAGCGTTCGGCACTGCTGTTTTCAAGCAGCCTTTTTGCAAGCACACCTTCATTTGCACTTACTGCATAAAACACCTCGGCACAGCCGTTTTCCTCTTCAAAAAGTGCAAAACAGTCATTTGTAGAAATAGCAACTGCACCATACAGCCTGTAATAATCGCAGGCAAATTTTCTGTACTCATTATTCCATAAAAGAAAATTTTTGTTAAAACTAACCGCCTGAAGCTGCTCAAAATTGTAATTATATTCTGAACTGCAATCGCAAACAGCCAAAAGCTCATCTCTTGAAAATATTCTTTTTTCTGCAAAACACTGAGCCATGTAGCCAAATCCTGCATAATAATCATACAAGGATAAATTTGCAGGCATCAGCACTGAAAATTTGTCGCCGTCGTGCTTTGCTGCTTCAAGTGCAAAATCAATCAGTCCTGCCATAATGCCCCTTTTACGGTAATCCGATTTGGTTGACGCACCGCACAAATAATGTGCCTTGCATCCGTTGAGGGCAGCTTCAATCAAATATAGTGCCGATATAACTTTATTTTTATCCTTTGCACAAAATGCTCGCATCCAACGCCAATTTTTATCGAAAAACAAGTCTGTGGCTTCTTCTGTATCATCAAAACATTCAAGCCATAATTTTTTCAGTTGTGCAACATCATTTTTATCTGCTCTGAAAAACTTAATCATCTCGGTATTGCGTTAAATCTGTCAAGAATCATTATAGGATTGTAAGAAAGCTTGGATTTTCTCAAGCCCTCAATGCCCATATCCTCTTCTCTGTTGATATATTCATATTTTGTCAGTGTTTTTGCAAATTCATTGTTAATAACTGCATACACACCGTCATATTCTCTTAAAGCTTTTTCAAAATTTACATCATACACTTTTTCGGAAATCTGACTGCCAAGCGTCATTGCAACCGGCTTATTATCAACATACAGCACAGCACCGCTAAGGCCGTAATCCCTGCGCATTTCAAGTGCCTCTTCAATTACGGCAAGCTCTTCATACCCCTTGGGATTGTAGCCGTTTTCCTCGCACCAATCCCTGACAACCTGCAAAGCGTCCTGCTCATTTGAATCGTCAATAGTTTCAAACCTTGTATCGGTATATGTTCTGTAAAATTTTGAAATGTGGTTGCGCTTGGCGTGAAATTTCTTTCCCGCAAGCATTACTAAATCCTTGGTAAGATATATATAGTCCTGATTTTCAGGTGAGCGAACATATTCAAATGCAGACGGAAATGTACTTTCAAGCATAGCCCTCTGAGCGTTGGTAAGCATAACAATGTGAGCCTTTTGTCCACGCTGTTGTGCGTCAGTCAGAATCTGTACTAAAGCCTGTTTCACATTTTTGCCCGTAGGCATACAATAACCCCAGACTGTCCCGTCATCGTTAAAATAAGCCTTTATAAGGGTATCTTCAAAGACGGTAAATTTGATATTATATTCATTTCTCCACAAATAGGCATTCAGCAAATTGACATCGCACCCGAAAGCCTCAGAATAATCATAAAACTGCTTAAAATAATTAATATCGTTTTTTTCAATCAGCTTGAAATTTAACATAAAATATTTTGTGTCGCCTCTTCAATCTCTTGAGAAATCTGTTCTATAGCTTTAATTTCTCCGTTTTTGCAACAATTAATTACAACCCAACCGCATTTTTTTGCGGCATACAGAGCACTTTTGCGGCAGTCAAACAAATAATTCAGGTTTTTTTCGTGTAAATCTTTTTTTGAATTGTCTCCGTTATACCGCTTTTCCATTAGCTTTTGTGAAACCTCCGGCTCAACATCAAGATATACAACGATGTCGGGCTGAGGGATACCAAGCTTTTTATATTCAAAATCAGCCTGCCACTCAATAAAACCGTCCCACTCATCTTCGGGCAGTTTGGACATCTGATAGATAATATTTGAAGTTGCATAACGGTCACTCAGAATGACAGCACCCTCGGCATAGTCCTCTTTCCAGAATTGCATATAGCTTGCTACCCTGTCAACTGCATAAAATGCCGACGCAGCATAGGCATTAACATCCTCGGGTTTGTCGCCAAATTCACCGTTCAAGTACATTTTTACAAGCGACGAGCTTGGATTTGCATAGTCGGGAAACTCCAGCTTTCTCACTTTTTTCTTTTCGGCAGAAAGCTTGTCAGCAAGAATTTTTGTCTGAGTTGCCTTGCCGCTTCCGTCAAGACCTTCAATTACTATAATTTTACTATTCATAATATCACTTGTTTTTTCCGTATTTTTCACGCATTTCCTTTTGCTTTCCGCAGCACATATTGCCCTCTGGACAGGGACCGAACAAACAGGACGGTCCGCAGTTTTTAAACAGATTGGGAGCAACCTCAAGGCACTGAAGCAGCATCTGCTCGGCAACCTCTCTGATTTCCCACTGTGCCCTGTTACAACAACGGTGAGCAAAAAAGTTTTGCAGGCTTCTTGCATTAAAGGTGCATACAATTTTAGTGGTTGAGGCATTAGGCAGAATAAATCTTGCATCCTCGTTTGCCTTTTTAATAAATGCAGAGCACTGCTTTTTGTTGTCAAGTTTAAACTGCTCGATAATTTCGCAATCTGTACCCACATATTCTTTGTCGGTGAAATCGGTAATATACCCCACAACAAGCGCATCTCTGATTTCTTTATAAGCCTTTGCCTGAATATCAAGAGCGTTTTCATATGCCTTTAACGCCTTCTCGTTTTTGGCAATTTCAGGCGGAGTTACAAACTCAAATTTTGTACCGTCAACATACCTCTGTGACTGCTGACTGTAAGATGCAATCCTATGGCGCACAAGCTGGTGCGAACAAGCTCTTGATATTCCCTCAATGCCAAAGGTGAACGATGTATGTTCGGTAGGACTTGCGTGTCCCAAATCAGCAAGCATATTAATAAAGGAAGCGGTCTTTTCCTCTGTCAAGCCGTCACGAATGTCCTCAATGCCTGACGGTGAATAACATAGCTTTGCCGCCATAGCAACCGTCTGCTCAGGATCAGGCGTGTGTGCAAGCAGTTTTACTTTTATAGCCATAGCTCTACTTCCTTTCACAAATTCTCATAGTTTTACATAATTATCTATAATCTAAATTATTATATCATTAATCCCTCTGCTTTTCAAGTATTTTAAAATGCAATATTTATTTGTTTTGCCGACTCTTGCTTAATGATTTATAAACAAATAGAAATGCAAAAAAGGCTGTCATATGACAGCCTTTTTTGCGATTGTGTGTTTTATGAAAATGAATGCTTCATTATTTGAACCATACATTAACCGAAATTCATAAATGAACGAATTTTGCATAATTCGAACTGAAAGTATTTGCTCGTTCATTTTTGAATATTATACTATCTAAAATCTGTTTTTTCAAGGTCATATGCCCTTTTTTGCTCAATTTAACTGATAAAAAGACAAATTGCACAATATTCAAAAAACATTTTGTTGAATATTTTTTCTTATTTAGAATTATTCAATTTCATTTAAAAAGTGCCTGATTACATTTTGTTTATTTTTTATAAAACCATTTTTCAAACAAATATATCCTTATAATTCTGATTTGGAATTATAAAATTTAACCATACACTAATCATAACATTTTGCACCTCTTAGTCACATATAACTAAAAATCGTTAAAAATTAACAGCAAAGACCGTACAATGGGACTTTGCTGTTAAATCAGAACAATTTTAGAACAAATGTTCTAAAAAATCTTGAAATTTCAGATTTTTCCTTTTATAATAATATATAGAGACAGGCAAGCCCCTCCTGTTTCAACGAATAAATAAAATTATTATCAAATGAAAGGAAACACTATGAATTATTACGAATGGTCAAATGAGTATTATAAATCGGCTTTAGAGGTAAACGACAGCATTGAAAAGCTTAAAAATCAGCGCAAAATAGCCCCAAAGTCAATTGTTAAGGAGCTTGACAGCCGAATTACCGAATACAAGAAAATTTATAATGATTGTATGAGTATTGCCAATCATCTTATGAACAGATATTATGGATTAGATTAGGAGTTGATTATTTGAAAACAAAGATAATACATATTACACCCAATAATATGAACCGATTATTTTTCGGAACACAAGCGCAAGGCGGTCACACAAACGAGGAATCAAGAAACAAAATGAAAAAAATTCTTTATTCCGCACTTCAAAGCGAACTGACCGACAGACAACGCACCTGCCTTATTGAGCATTATCTCAACGGCAAAAAGGAAAAGGACATCGCCCTTGAGCAAAACCTGAACCCTTCAACCGTTTCAAGACACATAACCAAAGCAAAGGAAAAGCTAAAACACATTGCGTCGTATTATATGTAATACTAATCTCAAATAAATTTGCCCTTGTTTTTGCAGTATAAAGGCAAAACAAGGGCATTTTTTAAATTTTTGTATCTTTTTCGTGCAGCAAACACATCTTTTGGTATAACTCAGGAAACTTACTCCTAAAAGAAAGATACGGTTTATAATTCCCGTCAACAGCAAAGAAATGGGTGCTTTCACCTGTATAACAAAGCTGTCCATTCACGGAATTTATAATCTCATACTCAAACTCCATCCTGACTCCCTTGAATTGCACCAACCTTATAATTACTTTAAATTCGTCGTCATAGCGGAGATATGAAACAAACTTGCCCGATGCTGAAGCCGTAGGAATAATCACGCCCATTTTTTCAAGTTCACTATAGCTCATAAAATTATCCCTTAACCATTCCATTCGGGCGTCTTCAATTATTCTGAGATAATTGGAATGGTGAACCACGCCCATTCTGTCAGTTTCATAATATTTGACTCTGCGACTATACTCCCAGCTCATAATTTCACCTCAGCAAATCTTATCTCTGTCAAGATTTCTTATATCTATTCGCTTGATTTTGCCGCTGATTGTCTTAGGCATTTCTTCAACAAACTGTAAAAACTGGATATGCTTGTATGAAGCAACCTTTTTATTTACAAAGCTTTTAATTTCCTTCTCAAGGCTTTTGCTTGCAGTATATCCGTCCGCAAGATGGACAGTTGCCTTAATAGCCTGACCTCTGGATGCATCCGGCACACCTACAACAGCACACTCCAATACTGCCGGATGTTCCATAAGAACATTTTCAATTTCAAACGGTCCTACACGGAATCCTCTTGTTTTGATAAGATCATCAGTTCTGCCGACATACCAATAGTAACCGTCATCATCCTTATACGCTGTATCACCTGTATGGTAAACACCGTTTCTCCATACATTTTCATAGAGCTTTTCATCTCCGCAATAGCCCATAAAAATACCATACTGATTTTCTTTAGGGACTACTACGATTTCTCCTACCTCATTGGCAGGAAGCTCATTGCCGTTTTCATCAACAATCATTGTATCATACAAAGGAGTTGGCTTTCCGAGTGAGCCGATTTTAGAATCCGTACCGACAAGGTTGCCAAGCATAAGCACTGACTCTGTCTGACCGAAGCCTTCCATAAGTCTGAGTCCCGTCTGATTGTAAACCTGTTCAAACACCTCAGGATTAAGTGCTTCACCGGCAGTAGTTATGTGCTTAAGAGCAGATAAATCGTACTTGCTCATATCTCTTTTTATAAAATATCTGTAAACAGTCGGAGGAGCACAGAATGAAGTAACCTTATATTTTTCGATAATTCTCAGAAGCTTGTGTGGTGAAAAGTTATCAAAATCATAAACCATTACACCGCAGCCGCAAAGCCACTGACCGTAAATTTTCCCCCAGCTTGCCTTGCCCCAGCCTGTTTCCGCAACTGTAAGATGCAAACCTTTTTCCTTGACATCCTGCCAATATTTAGCGGTAATTATGTGCGATAATGAATAGGTGTGATTGTGCATAACAGCCTTCGGATAACCTGTTGTGCCCGAAGTAAAATAAATCAGCATCGGTTCACTTGCCAAAGTAGGGATTTTTTCAAAACACTCATCAGCCTTTTCGATTTCTTCTGTAATATTAACAGTACCCTCAACATCTTTTCTTGCAACAAAGATTTTTTCAAGCTGAGGCTTGATTTCCTTTGCCTTTACCATATCATCAGCTGTTGTGCCGTCAGGCGTACAAATTGCAAACTTAATATCAGCAGTTTCAATGCGATAGGCAATATCATCAACAGTAAGCATATTTGTAGCAGGAATAACAATGGCTCCAAGCTTGTGAAGTGCCGGAACTACATACCAATATTCATAGTTTCTCTTTAAAATCACAAGAACCTTATCGCCTTTATTTACTCCGAAATTCTTCAACGCATTAGCCGCTTTATTACTTAATCTTCCTATATCAGAAAAAGTAAATGTTCTGCTTTCACCGGAAGGATTTGTATATTCAAGAGCAATATCATTCGGTGCAAGCCGTGCCATTTCATCGACAACGTCATAGCCAAAATTGTAATCTTCCGGTACTTTTAATTTAAAGTCAATTAATACTCCGTTTTCATCAACCTGTGTTTCGCAAAAATTTTTAAATAACTGCATAATTATTCTCCTTAAACTACGAAATAATTATGACTGTACAGTTCATATCAAACTGGTCGTCACCAGTTTGATATTATTATACCCCCGCAAATTAAATTTAACAATACTTGCCATAATGCAAAATTCTAAATTTGTGAATTACATTATGCAAAATATGAATAAATACTGATAACCCGATAATTTTCGTATAAAGCAAAAGCAGCCCACCGGCTGCTTTTTGGATATGGCATAAATAAAATTATAATCCGAATGAAATTGAAATGGCATCGTTTATTGCGCTCATTGAGTCATCATCTATTGACCCCATTTTTTCCTTTAAGCGCTTTTTGTCGATTGTACGCACCTGCTCAAGAAGAACAACGCTGTCCTTTGCAAGTCCTGATGTATTTGCATGCAGCGGTATGTGTGTAGGAAGATTTGCCTTGGATTGCTGGCTTGTTATGGCTGCGGCGATTACCGTAGGGCTGAATTTATTGCCTACGTTGTTTTGCACAATCAGAACAGGCCTTACACCTCCCTGTTCCGAACCTACAACAGGACTTAAATCCGCATAATAAATATCTCCTCTTTTTATGTTCACGGTGTTCACGCTCCAAATGTTTGTTACTGTTATTTTTGCCTTTCTTAAAGCTTTTATACAGTTATTACATTTTATTTTTGAGCGTAAAAGTTGTGAATAATATACTTTATTCTGACAGACTGATATTGCTGAAACTAATGAAAAAATCAATTTCTTCAATTCTGATTTGCCGTACAATGTTTTCTCCTGTTATTATTACCGCATTTCCCATTGTTGTATTCAGAGTACGCTCACATTCTTCCTCACTTATAGATACTATTGTTGATTTGTCACTGTTAATACCGTCAAATACTGACTTAACGACACGTGGAAAGCTTTGGGCAGGCAGATATGCCTCATCTGCGCTTGAATCAATATTTTCTCTTGCAAGATGCATTTCTCCGCTGTAATAGCGGACGCTCAGTCCCTCAATAGTCTGAGGATATGTAATATCAATCGTCAGAACCCCCTGCCTGTTGCTGCTTAACTTTCCTTTGTATTCGCCGTTTCTGTAAGTTGCTTCAAAATCAGCCGAAAAGTCCGTTCTGATACTATAATCCTGTTTTTCTTCATTTTGACAACCGTTCATAACAAACATCGGCAAAACAAAAAAGACACATAATATTTTCAAAAACTTCTTGCACATAGGCACCTCCTGTTTTTGATATATTATATGTCTTTTATTTTTTTAAAATTACGAAAACGAGCTATACACCGCAATTTTGGAATGCAAGGGGAATACAGTCGATTAAATCGGTCGGAAGCATTGATATTTTGCCGAATCTGTCCTTTGCAATATCGCCTGCAAGTCCGTGCAGATATACTCCGGCAGCAGCAGCGTCAAGAGCATCTGCACCCTGCGCCAGAAATGCCGACACAATACCTGCAAGTACATCACCGCTTCCTCCGGTTGCCATTCCGGAATTGCCTGTTGTATTAATAATCACTCTTCCGCTGTTATCGGCAATGACCGTACCTGCACCCTTAAGCACACAAACAACGTCATATTTCTTTGCAAAATCAGATGCAGTTTCCTTCCTGTTCTGATTTACTTCCTGAACACTTAAATTTGTCAGTCTTGACATCTCACCGGGATGAGGTGTAATAATAACAGGTGATTTGGCATTCTTAAGAATTTCAGGACTGTCACAAATACAGTTAAGTGCATCTGCATCAAGTACCATAGGCTTTGTGCAATTACGAACAAAAGAAGTGACAAGCTGTTTTGTATCGTTGCATACAGACAGACCGCAGCCAATTAATACGGCATTTGATTTTTCAGTCTGAGAAAGCAAAAACTCTGTGTTATCGGCACTTATTTTTCCGGTCTGCGTTTCCGAAAGCGGAAAATAGACGCTTTCAAGTATATTCTGCGCCGCAATAGAATAAATGCTTTCAGGCAAAGCCATTTTAAGCAGTCCTATACCGCATCTGAGCGCAGCCTTACCGGCCATAACGGCAGCACCAGCCATTCCGTAACAGCCGCAGATACTCAAAAGTGAACCGCAGGTTCCCTTGTTTGCGTCATCAGGGCGTTGAAATACAGCCCTTTTCACAAAATTCTTATCAGTTCGTTCCATAGTGTTTACACGTTCTTATTATAAAATATTTTAAGCATAATATTTTTATTAAGACTGCCCTTCATCCCCTGCAAAATCTGCTCATTAGGTGTAAAAATGAGCAGGCACTTGCCATAAGCAGGATCATTGAACACGGCATAGTAGTTATCCTCGTCACGGTCAATATCGGCAGCAGCAATAAAACTCTTTGAAAAACGCATTCCGTCGATTGATTTTTCACCCTTTTCAAGCTTCTCAATCTCACGAATTTTAACCTTACACATTCTTTTTCTCTTTCTGAGAGAAATAATCTTTGAAATCTCCAGCTCGTCACCTACAACCGAGTATTCATACTCAACCTTCTGGCTCGTGAACACATACCACACAATATAAATTCCAATTAAAAATATGAAAAATCCCACGTAAATCAGATAGGAGGTAATAACATATGCAAGCATTATGCAGAGAACGGGAACTAATATAAGCAGCATAACCGCTATGATTTTTATAATTAAATTCTTTGGCTTTTTCGCCCTTTTTACAACCTGTTCATTAAATACTTCCACGACTGCGTCCTCCTTTGTTTTTATTATAATAACACAACTGACAATAAAATTCAACAAAAGCAAATAAAAATAGGATGTGCATTAAGCACTCAAAATCATAGCCGAGCAGTCCGAAAGCTGTTATATATAAAACAAAAACAGAGAGTATTTGAAAAATATCCAAACACGCTCTGTTACGCATATTCATTTTATTCTACTGTAAATTCGGTTTCAATATCAAATGACCTTGAACGAGGCGATGCTTTTATCGTAAATGTTCCGTCATTTTTATAATTTTCAGGCGAAAGAATTGAAAACTGAGAAGAATCATATACATTAACTCTCATTTGCAATTTATATAATCCGCTTTCAAGCTTCTTATCTTGATCGTACACCCCTTTATAGGCAGGAAATTTAACTTTCTCTATATTATCACCGCTGTACGGCGGCATAATCCAGCATTCGGCACGAAACAAGCTTAATCCCTTATCCTCCATTATCTGATACCAAACAGAATTTTCCTTTTTAAAAATAATATAATTTTCATAATATGTTACAGCCATATCGTTAGTGTTGTTTGTTATTTCAACATAAATGTTGTTGCTTTCACTGTCATATTCTGCTGTAAAATCTATTTTTCTTTTTATATTTGGAATATCCAGATAGTAAAATAAGCAGTAGGCAATCGGAACAAGAGCAATAAATATACATACACAATAAATTATAACAAGGTTTTTATGCTTCATAATATCACCTGTTCATATTAATGCAAGCGTTTTCGGATAACATGGATTAAACATATGCTAAACATTTAATTAATTAAAAATTAAAGCCAATACACTTAAAAACCATGTATTAGCTTTACAAAAAATCAGTCTGCAATTTTAAGTGAAATGTCAAAAGCCTTTACAGAATGAGTAATAGCACCCATTGAAATGATGTCTACGCCTGTTTCTGCAATTTCACGCAAAGTTTCGTCAGTTATTCCGCCGCTTGCTTCAAGCAAAGCTCTGCCGTTTGTAATCTCAACTGCCTGTTTCATAAGCTC